>NZ_JAHFVJ010000001.1:0-751466 GCF_018599165.1 Dyella sp. LX-66 | reverse complement strand
GCATCAGCAGCCAGCCCTTCGGGCCATCCGCTACGCGGATGTTCGCTACGGCATCCTGCCTTCGCAGTCGCCTGCGGCTCACCCCAACCTACGCCGGAGGGGTCGTTTCAGCCTGCTGCGGGAACCAGCGGCCTGCCGCTCTCCAACACCGCAAACGCCGCCGCCCCCAGCAGCCCCGTCTCCGGATGCACCATCGCAATCGTCGGCACCTGCTCCATGGTCTCCTTGAAGCGCCCCTTCGATTCGAAGCGCTCGCGGAAGCCGCCGCGCTGCAGCCACGGCATCAGGATCGGCAGCACGCCGCCGGTGAGGAAGACGCCGTCCCAGCCGCCCAGGCTCAGCACCAGGTCGCCGGCCACGCTGCCGAAGATGCCGGCCAGCGTCTCCACCGCGCGCACGCACAGCGGGTCGGTGCCGGCGTTGGCGTGGGCGGTGATGTCTTCGGGGGTGTATTCCTCGGCCTTCAGGCCTTCGATGTCGGCCAGGGCCAGATACAGATTGACCAGGCCGTTGCCGCAGATCATCCGCTCGTTCGAGACGCGGCCGAAGCGCGCGTTGAGGCGGTGCAGAATCTCCACGTCTTCCGCCGTGTGCGCGGCGAAGCCGGCGTGGCCGCCTTCGGTTTCCAGCACCGTCCAGCGGCCGTCGCGCAGCAGCAGGCCGGCGACGCCCAGGCCCGTGCCGGGGCCGACCACCACGAAAGTCTGCGAGTGATGCGTGCCGATCTTCGGCGGCTGCGGCGCGCCCACCGGAGTGAGCTCAGCGGCGGCCAGCAGCGGCACGGCCATGCCCTGGGCGGCGAAGTCGTTGATCAGGCGCACCGAGTCGAACTTCAGCTCCGCGGCCAGCCCGTGCGCCGACACCTGCCAGGGATTGTTGGTGACCTTCACCGTCTCGCCGTCGACGATGCGGCCGGCGGCGGCGATCACCGCGCGCTCGGCGCTGAGCCCGCTGTCGGCGAAGTACTGGCGGATGGTGTCCGCCATCGACGGGAAATCCTTGACCCGGTAGCGCCGCACGCTGTCCAGCAGCAGGGGTTGGGGCAGGGCCGGGTCGGCCAGGGCGAAACGGACATTGGTGCCGCCGAGGTCGGCGAGCAGGGTCTTGGCGCTGGAAGTCGAGCTCATGAACGGTCCTGGCAACGGATCACGCAAAGCGTGCCGGGTGCGGACTCAATCGTCCAGCACCGCGCCGTTGCTCTCGATGACCCTGGCATAGAGTTTCGCGGTCGCCTTCGGCGTGCGCTTCTGCGTGGCGAAATCGACATGGTACAGGCCAAAGCGCTTGGAGAAACCCAGGGACCATTCCAGATTGTCCATCAGCGACCACGCGTAGTAGCCCTTGAGGTTGACCCCGGCTTCGATCGCCTTGTGCAGCGCGCGCAAGTGCTTGCGCAGGTAGCCGGTGCGCAGCGGATCGTCCAGCACCTCGCCCTCGGCCACCGGTGGGTCGTAGAAGGCCGAACCGTTCTCGGTGATGTACAGCGGGATGTCGCCATAGCGCTGCTTGAACCAGGTGAGCGTGTCGGTCAGGCCCTGCTCGAACACTTCCCAGCCGGTCTCGGTATAGGTCTTGTTGGGCTGGCGCACCGGTGAGGCCTTGAGCGGGTACTGGGCCGGATCGTTCTTCACCACCGCGCGGGTGTAGTAGTTGATGCCGACGAAGTCGACCTTCTGCCGGGTCAACTTGAAGTCGTCCTGCGGGAAATCCGGCCAAGCCTCGCCGAAGATTTCCTTCAGCTCCGGCGGATAGCTGCCGAGCAGGGCCGGATCGGCGAACTGCTCGTTCATATAGGCATGCGCGCGGCGGGTGGCGGCCAGGTCGTCGGCGCTTTGCGAGTGCGGGTACTTCGGCTCGATGTTGAACACCACGCCGATCTCATGCTTGCCGTGCGCGCGATACGCCTGGATGCCGGCGCCGCTGGCGCGCATCAGGTTATGCGCGGCGATCGGCGCCTCGTATTTGCTGCGATGGCCCGGCGCCAGCGCGCCGTGCAGATAGCCGCCGTCGGTGACCACCCACGGCTCGTTGAGCGTGGCCCAGCGCCGCACGCGGCCGTCCAGCGCCTTGAACATCACTTCGGCGTATTCGGCGAACCAGTGCGCGCTGTCGCGGTTGAGCCAGCCGCCGCGGTCGTCCAGCGCCGCCGGCATGTCCCAGTGGAACAGGGTGGCGTTTGGCGCGATGCCGTGCTCTAGCAGCTCGTCGACCAGGCGCTTGTAGAAATCCAGGCCCTTCTGGTTGACCCGGCCGGTGCCTTCCGGCAGCACGCGCGCCCAGGCGATGGAAAAGCGGTAGCCCTGCAGGCCCAGCGCCTTCATCAGCTGCACGTCGTCCTTGTAGCGGCGGTAGTGGTCGCAGGCCACGTCGCCGGTGTCGCCGCCGACCATCATCCCGGGGGTGTGCGCGAAGCGTTCCCAGATGCTCGGGCCGGCGCCGTCGGCCAGCGGGGAGCCCTCGATCTGGTAGGCGGAGGTGGCGGCGCCCCACAGGAAGCCTTCGGGAAAGCGGTAGCTGGTCATGGTGGATGTCCCGGATGCCGCATCGCGGCTTGATGTAAACGTTTACATTGGAGAATATCCGAATGTTTCCCGCTTGTGCAGCCCGTCCGGCTGGCCGGCGCCCCGCCCGCATGGTTCGATCCGCCGTGTCTTGAGAGAAGAGAGACGTCATCGATGGCCAAGGTTCGCCTGGACAAGCTGCGCAAGGTCTATCCGAACGGCCACGTCGGCGTGGCGGAGGCCAGCTTCGAGATCGCCGACGGCGAGCTGCTGGTGCTGGTCGGCCCCTCCGGCTGCGGCAAGACCACCTTGCTGCGCATGATCGCGGGGCTGGAATCGATCAGCGGCGGCACCCTGAGCATCGGCGAGCGGGTGGTGAACGAGGTGGCGCCGAAGGACCGCGACATCGCCATGGTGTTCCAGAACTATGCGCTGTACCCGCACATGACCGTGGCCGAGAACCTCGGCTTCGGCCTGAAGCTGCGTGGCCAGCCCAAGGCCGAGATCGACCGCCGCGTGGCCGAGGCGGCCAGGATGCTGGAACTGGAACAGCGCCTGGATGCGCGCCCCGCCGCGCTGTCCGGCGGCCAGCGCCAGCGCGTGGCGCTGGGCCGCGCGCTGGTGCGCGATCCGAAGGTGTTCCTGCTGGACGAGCCGCTGTCCAACCTGGACGCCAAGCTGCGCCTTTCCATGCGCGTGGAGATCGCGCGCATCCACCAGCGGCTGAAGGCCACGATGGTCTACGTCACCCACGACCAGATCGAGGCGATGACCCTGGGCCAGCGCATCGTGGTGCTGAGCGGCGGCGTGATCCAGCAGATCGACACGCCGATGAACCTGTACGACCGCCCTGCCAACCTGTTCGTGGCCGGCTTCCTCGGCAGCCCGGCGATGAACCTGCTGCGCGGCGTGCTGTACCGCGACGGCGGCTGGAAGCTGGCCATGCCGCAGGGCGAACTGGCGCTGGGCGAGCTGCCGCAGGGCGCGGTGCTGGAAGCCTGGCGCGACCGCGACGTGGTGGTCGGCCTGCGCCCTGAGGACCTGCTGCTGCAGCCCGGCGCACACGGCGCTGCGCTCAGCGCGCAGCTGGAAGTGGTGGAGCCGGTGGGCAACGAGGTCTTCCTCAACCTGCGCCATGGCGAGCTGGCCCTGGTTTCGCGCATGCCGCCGCGCGAACTGCCGGCGCCCGGCAGCGAGCTGCACTTCGGCTTCGCGCCGGAGCGGCTGCATTTCTTCGATGCCAGGGGCGAGGGCGCGCGCATCGCGTAGGCAGCGCGGCAAAATGACCGATTCCCAGGCGCTGCTCCCGCCTGGCGCTAACATGTACGGGTTCCCGTCCCGACGAGATCCACTCATGAGCTTCCCCGCCATCCGCATGCGCCGCATGCGCCGCGACGCCTTCTCCCGCGCGCTGATGCGCGAGCACACCCTGCTGCCCAGCGACCTGATCATGGTCGCGTTCCTGATCGAAGGCGAAGGCCAGCGCGAGCCGGTGCCGTCGATGCCGGGTGTGGAGCGGCTGTCGATCGATGGCCTGCTGGACCTTGCCGGCGAATGCGTGCGCCTTGGGATTCCCGCGCTGGCGCTGTTCCCCTCGCCCGGCCAGCAGGTAAAGACCGAAGACGCCCGCGAAGCCTGGAACCCCGACGCCCTGATGCAGCGCGCCACCCGCGCGCTGAAGGCGAAGTACCCGCAGCTGGGCCTGATCGGCGACGTCGCGCTGGACCCCTACACCACCCACGGCCAGGACGGCCTGATCGACGAGAACGGCTACGTGATGAACGAGCCCACCGTCGAGGCACTGATCAAGATGTCGCTGGCGCAGGCCGAGGCCGGCATGGATTTCGTGGCGCCGTCGGACATGATGGACGGCCGCATCGGCGCCATCCGCGAGGCGCTGGAAGACGCCGGCCATATCCACACGCGCATCCTGGCTTACTCGGCCAAGTACGCATCTTCGTTCTACGGCCCGTTCCGCGATGCGGTCGGTTCGGCCGCGAATCTGGGCAAGGGCGACAAGCACACCTACCAGATGGATGTGGGCAACAGCGACGAAGCGCTGCGCGAAGTGGAGCTGGATATCAGCGAAGGCGCCGACGCGGTGATGGTGAAGCCCGGCATGCCGTATCTGGACGTGCTGCGGCGGGTGAAGGATGCGTTCGGGATGCCGACCTTCGTGTACCAGGTGAGCGGCGAGTACGCGATGTTGAAGGCCGCTTCGATGAACGGCTGGCTCAACGAGAAGGCGGTGGTGCTGGAATCGCTGACGGCGTTCAAGCGCGCCGGTGCCGATGCGATCCTGACCTATTACGCGATCGACGCGGCGCGCTGGCTGCGCGGCGAATAACGCCTCGTCCCCCACGTTGGTTGGGGTGAGCCGCAGGCTAACCCAAACTTGGCCTGTTTTAAGCGCATCGCTTTGTTGGGGTTCGCCTGCGGCTCACCCCAACCTACGCCGCGCTTTAGACGTACTGCGCAATCCCATTGCCGAACGACCAGTTCTCCTTCCCCGTCTCCAGCAGATTGATCAGCAGATTCTCCGGCCGCAGCCCCGGCTCTTCCGCCAGCAACTCCGCCATCCGCTTATAGAACGCCTGCTTCTTCTCCGTCGTCCGCGTGTTGTTGCAGGCGATCTGCACGATCACCAGATCGTCGTCGCGGTTGATGCCGAGGTAACCGGCGTCGTAGTCGAACTCCTCCGCCTCATGCTGGCTGACCAGGATGAAGCGGTCGTTCTCCGGCACGTCGAAGGCTTCGCGCATGGCGCGATAGATGCCGTTGCGCAGGGCGGCGATGTAGGCGGCGGACTTGCCGCGGCGCAGGGCGATGCGGACCAGGGGCATGGCGGTTTCCTCAGGCAGTGACGGGGGAAAGATGGCGGCGGGGCAGGGACACATGCCCGACGTCGTAAAGCTGGCGGCCATCGCGGGCCAGTTCCGGGCGCAGCTCGTGCCAGAGGCGGAAGCGCACCAGGGTCCAATGCGTCGGGTCGAAGGCGCTGACCGCGGCGAGCGCGCCGTCGGCGAGATCGGCACGGACTTTGTCGGCTTCGCGCTCGCGCAGTTCGTCCAGGTCGGTATACGGCGCGATGCTTTCCAGATCGCGCGAGGCGCATACCGACTGCTGGGCTTCCGGCGACACCTCGCCCTGCCACACCGACCAGGTGCGTACCTCCGGCCAGCCGAAGGCCTGCGTCACGCCGGCGAAGCCGCTGCTGCCGAGAAACGCGTTCATGCCTTCGGCGTCGTCCCATAGATAAAACGGCGCATACAGGTTCTGCCGCGTCGGCAGGCGTGCGCCGCGGCGGTCGGCGCTGAGGTAGGCCTTGAAGCGCAGGCGCGGGAAGTCGTCGAGCATCGAACCCTTCTCGGCGATGCGGCGCCGGACGATGCCCATGTCGTAGTCGGCGGGCAGGACGAAGGCGTATTGCATGGCCAGCATGGCGGGACTCCGTGCGGTTGACGGAGCCTACCGTAACGCCACATAGTCGTCCTGAAAATCGGGAAATTCAAAACTGATCGTCCGATAAAACCGGATGATGGCGGAGGCGGCTCCATGCGGCGGGTGAACTTCGACCTCGATGTGCTGCGCAGCTTCGCGCTGGGCGTGGACCTGGGCAGCTTCGCCAAGGCGGCGGACCGGCTGGGCCGCTCCACCTCGGCCGTGAGCGCGCAGCTCAAGAAACTGGAAGAACAGGCCGGCACGCCGATCCTGCGCCGGCAGGGGCGCGGCATGGCGCTGACCGAGGCCGGCGAGACCATGCTGGCCTATGCGCGCCGCCTGCTGGAATTGAACGACGAAGCCGCCGCCGCGCTGCAGGGCGGCGAGCTGGAAGGCTGGATCCGGCTGGGCCTGCAGGAGGATTTTGGCGAGGCCCTGCTGCCCGACGTGCTCGGCCGCTTCGCCCGCGCCCATCCCAAGGTGCGCATCGAGGCGCGCATCGCGCGCAATGCCGAGCTGCTGGACCGCGTCGCGGGCGGCCGGCTGGACCTGGCGCTGGCCTGGGATGCCGGCACGCCGACCGTGACGCCGCATGCCGAACGCCTGGGCGAGATCCCGATGCGCTGGATCGGCCCCGCCGCCGACCTGCTCGACTGGAGCGCGGACAGCGGCGAACCGCTGCCGCTGGTCTCGCTCGACGCGCCCTGCCTGATGCGCACCGCTGCCGCGACGGCGCTGGACCGCGCCAACATTCCCTGGCGCATCGCCTTTACCAGCGCCAGCCTCGCCGGCATCTGGGCTGCCGTCGCCGCCGGCCTGGGCGTGGCCTTGCGCACCGGCGTGGGCCTGCCGCCCTCGGTGCGCGCACTGGCGCCGGAAGAAGCGGGCCTGCCGCGCCTGCCGCTGCTGGGCCTGCACCTGCATCGCGCCGAGGCGGAACCGGCGCCGGCGATCGCGCGGCTGGAGGCGATCCTGCGCCAGCGGCTGGAAGGACTCTCCGCGTTCGCGTGATGCGCATCGCCGCCGCGTGCAGTCGGGCCGTTTTCGTCATTCGCGCATGCCGCGTCGCATGAAATAATCGTCCGCATCCCCTCTGCCGGCAGCGCTCGTGGACAGCCATTCCTTTCTCAACACCGCGCTGGTCTTTCTATTGGCAACGGTGATCGCCGTGCCGCTGACCAAGCGCTTCCGCCTCGGCGCCGTGCTCGGTTTTCTGATTGCCGGCGTGGTCATCGGCCCGCAGGCGCTGGGTCTGGTCGGCGACACCGAGGGCGTGGCCACCATCTCCGAATTCGGCGTGGTGCTGATGCTGTTCGTGATCGGCCTGGAGCTGTCGCCGCAGCGCCTGTGGGTGATGCGCCGCGCGGTGTTCGGCGCCGGCCTGCTGCAGGTGGCCACCTGCAGCCTGGCCATCGGCATGGCCTGCTATTTCCTGTTCGGCTTTACCGCCAATGCCGCGGCCATCGTCGGCGGCAGCCTGGCGCTGTCGTCCACCGCGTTCGGCCTGCAGATCCTGGCCGAGCGCAAGGAGGCCGGTTCGGCCTATGGCCGCATCACCTTCGCGGTGTTGTTGTTCCAGGACCTGGCCGCGATCCCGCTGATCGCCGCCGTGCCCCTGCTGGCCAGCAGCGCCTCGCCGCATGGCGTGGAGCCGCAGGCGATCCTGCGCACGGTGGGCGCCATCGTGGTGGTGGTGGTCGGCGGCCGCTATCTGCTGCGTCCGGTGTTCCGCTTCGTGGCGCGCGCCAACGCGCAGGAAGTCTCCACCGCCACCGCGCTGCTGGTGGTGATGGGCACGGCCTGGCTGATGGAGGAAGTGGGCGTGTCGTCCACGCTCGGCGCCTTCCTTGCCGGTGTGCTGCTGGCCGATTCGGAATACCGCCACGAGCTGGAATCGCATATCGAGCCGTTCAAGGGCCTGCTGCTGGGCCTGTTCTTCATCAGCGTGGGCATGTCGATGGACATCTCCCTGCTGCTGCACAAGCCGCTGCTGGTGCTGGCGATCACGCTGGGCGTGCTGGCGGTGAAGGGCATGCTGCTGTGGCCGCTGGGCCGCATCGTCGGCGCGCTGAACCGGGCCGACACCGTGCGCATGGTGGTGCTGCTGGCCTGCGGCGGCGAGTTCGCCTTCGTGGTGCTGAAGCAGGCCGGCGAGCAGCGCCTGATCACCGAGACCCAGCAGGGCCTGATCGTGCTGGCGATCACCTTGTCGATGGCGGTGACCCCGCTGGTGGTGGCGGTGGTGGCCAAGGCGGTGGACATCAAGGCGAAGAAGCCCGACCGCGAATACGACACCATCGAGACCGCGCCGCCGCGCGTGATCATCGCCGGCTTCGGCCGCGTCGGGCAGATCGTCGGCCGCGTGCTGCGCGCGCAGCGCATTCCGTTCGTGGCGCTGGAGTCCTCGGTGGAGCAGATGGACACGCTGCGCCGCTTCAACAACACCTCGCTGTTCTTCGGCGACCCGGCGCGTCCCGACCTGCTGCGCGCCGCGCAGGCGGACCAGGCCGAAGTGTTCGTGCTGGCCACCGACGACCCGGAAGCGAATCTGCGCATCGCGCGCCTGGTGCGCCGACAGTATCCGCACCTGAAGATCATCGCCCGCGCGCGCAACCGCCAGCACGTGTTCCGCCTGATGGATCTGGGCGTGGAAGAACCGGTGCGCGAGACGTTTTCTTCCAGCCTGAAGATGACGCGCAAGACGCTGGAGGCGCTGGGGCTGTCCAGCGAACTGGCGGCCGACCGCGTGGAGCGTTTCCGCCAGCACGATATGAAGCTGCTGAAGGCGCAGTACCTGGTGTACGACGACGAGACGCGGCTGGTGCAGACCTCGAGGGAAGCGCTCAACGACCTGATGCATCTGTTCGATGCGGATGACGATCCGATCGCCAAGCGCGAGCGCGAAGAGGCGTCGGTGGCGCCGGTGCCGGCGCAGGACTCGAACTGATGGTTGAGCCCCTCTCCCGTCGGGAGAGGGGTTGGGGTGAGGGTACGGGCGGAGCGCAAGAATGATGTACACCGCTCCGGCCGAACCCTCATCCGGCTGCCGCCACCTTCTCCCGGAGGGAGAAGGATTTTCCCTTGGAGGCAGAAAAAATCATGCGTCGGATGCGCGCGCACGCTAAGCAAGTTTTCACACACACCATCCCTCACTGAACGCCTGAACTTGCGCCCTCGCAGGCGCAACTCATTTCGACGCCGATCGGGAAAGATGCGCATGGCCTGGAGCCGTGCCGCCGCGGGGCGGGCCGCGCCGGGCCGTGTTCCGAGGCCGCCGCCGCATGGCTTTGCCCGCCGCTTCACCGGTAGTGATCCGCTTCGGCCGCCTGGGCGACACCGTCCTGCTCGCGCCGCTGCTGCGCAAGTTGCATCTGCGTTACGGCGCGCCATGCCGTCTCGTCTCGCTGGGCGAGTGCTCGCGCACGCTGTACGGCAGCAGCGAGGACGTCGCCGAAGTGCATTGGTTCGCCAGCCAGCATGGCTGGCTGTGGACCAACCCGCGCAGGCTCGCCGCGGCGCTGGCGCTGCGCGGGATGCGCGAAGCGCCGTTCTATATCTGCGAGCCGGACGTGCGCACGCGCACCAAGGTGCGGCCGATGCTGGCGCTGGCCGGCATTCCCGCAGAGCAGTGCGTATTTATCGAAGACATTCCGCTGCGCGAAGGCGAGCACTGGATCGACTGGCTGCTGCGCTTCGGCGACCTCACGCCGGAGGCATTCGCCGGAACGCCCGCGCTCGATCCGTCGCGGCATCTCCACGCACCGTCCTTGCACGCCACGCCGGACGAACGCGCCGATGCCAGCCTGTGGCTGGCCGCGCACGGGGTGGATCCGGCGCAGCCGCTGGTCCTGCTGCAGCCGGCGAACAAACGCACCATGCGCTGGAACGGCGTGCGCGATGCCGCGGACGACGACAAGTCCTGGCCGGTGGCGCATTGGGCGCAGCTGGCGCACGCGATCCTGCAATGGCAACCGGAGGCGCACGTGCTGCTGTGCGGCTGCGCTGCCGAAGCGGGCTATCTCGCGGCGATTCACGCCGAAGCGGGGCTGCCGCGGCTGATCGCGCCGGCCGGCGGCCTGCCGCTGGGCCTGCTGCGCGGCTTGATGGAGCGCGCACACAGCATGGTGTCGGTGGATACGGGGCCGGCGCATCTGGCCGCGGCGGTCGGTTGTCCGCTGGTGGTGCTGTTCGGCCATCGCTGGCCGTCGATGTGGGCGCCGCGCAGCGCCGGCGGCAGCGCCGTCACCGTGCTGGGCGGCCTGCCGCATACGCCGCGGGTGGACGGGATCGGCGTGGAAGAAGCGGCGCAGGCGTGGTGGCGCTTGCCTGTGCGCGCAGAGCCGGCAGTACCCGTCGCGGCGGCGCGACGGGTGCCGGCGCAGGCCGCTTACTCGGCCGGCTGAGCCGGCTGGCGCAGGGTCTGGCGCACGCTCGGCATGGCGCCGGCACGCGCGGCCAGTTCGTGCGCGATATCGACCAGGCCCAGCGCACGCGCCACGTCGGCCGCGGTGCGGCCGAACGCATCCGCCGCGCTGCGGTCCGCGCCGCGCGCCAGCAGCACGCGTGCCGGCGGCAGCAGTGCATGCATCGCACAGGCATGCAGCGCGGTGACGCCGCGCTGATCGGCGTGTTCGATGCGCGCGCCGGCATCCAGCAGCACCGGCACCAGCGCACCGATATGCGTGGCATCGCAGGGGCTGCCCGGACGCAGGTGCGCGCCGAGCAGCAATTGCAGCGGCGCCATGCCTTCCTTGTCGGCCAGGTTGACGTCCGCGTTGCGCTTGAGCAGCGCATCGAACAGCCGGCGCGCGCGCAGGCTGTCGTTGTGTTCGAAGCCGAACTGCGCGGCGGCATGCAGGGCGCCATGGCCGCGCGCATCCACCGCGTTGATCTCGGCGCCGCCGTCGAGCAGCTGCTCGGCGATTTCCGGATAACCCATCGCCGCGGCCACCATCAGCGCAGTGGCGTCGCCCGGCAGGCGCGCGTCGACCTTCGCTTCGTGTTCCAGCAGCAAGGCCACCAGCGCATCGCGCCGCGCGGCGACGGCCGCAGCGAGCGGCGTCATGCCGTTGGCGGCAGCCAGCGAGCTGTCGGCGCCGGCATCGAGCAGGCGCGCGGCGACGTCGCGATGGCCCATGCCGCAGGCGTGCAGCAGGGCGGTGGCGCCCTGGCGGTCCTGCGTGTTCACCGGGAAGCCGAGATCGAGCAGGCGCTCCACCGCGGCCAGCGCACCGGCCGCGGCGGCGGCCGGCAGATCGTCGGCGCGCAGCGGGCGGCGCGGACGCGTCCAGTCGCCCCAGTCCAGCCAGCGCTCGATCTCGGGATGGTCGAAGGCCAGGCCCAGCGGCGTTTCGCCGTTGGCGTCGGTGGCTTCGGCGTCGGCGCCGTGGGCGACCAGCACGCGCACCAGCGGCAGCGCTTTCTCGCCATGTTCCAGCGCGGCGAACAGCGGCGTGCGACCCTGTGTGTCGCGCGTATTCGGATCGCCGCCGCGCGCCAGCAGCGCCTGCAGCACCGGCAGCTGGCCTTGCGCGGCAGCCAGGTGCACCGGCGTGCGCTCGCGCGCATCGACGCCGAACGGATCGGCGCCGCGCTCGAGCAGGCCCAGCGCGAACGCGGAAGCGGCGGCACTGTCGTCCAGCCGCTGCAGCGCCTGCGCGAACAGGCCGGCGCCGGCCGGACTGGCGCCGGCGGCGAGCAGGTCTTCGATGGCTTCGGCCGCGGCCGGCAGCTGCGGCAGCAGCGCGTCGAACAGGCGGCGGCCCAGCGGCGGCAACGCGGCTTCGACGCCCTCGGCCACTTCGGCGTCGTCCACCAGCTGCGGTTGCAGGCGTGCTTCCGGCGCCAGCGCATGTTCCAGCAGCCAGCGGCGGGCCGAACCCAGGCCGGGGCCGGCCAGATCCAGATAAAGCTGTGCGAGCTGCGCCGCCGGCCATTCCTTCACGCGCTGGGTGAAGGTGGACACGATGGCCCAGTGGCCGAAGCGCAGCGCGTCGAGCAGATGCGCCGGCGTGTCGGCGCCTTCGGCCAGCGCTTCGTCGAAACGCAGGTTGGTGGGCAGCGGCGTGTCGGGGTCGAGCAGGGCGACCAGGTCCCAGCGGCCGGCGGCGGCCGCGTGGTCCAGCGCGCTGCGGCCGTCGGCGCCCGGCGTCTTCGCTTCGGCGCCGAGTGCGAGCAGGGCGCGCACGGTTTCGGCATGCGCCTGCGGCGACTGGCAGGCGAGGGTGAGCGCGTCGCGGCCGTGCACGTCGCGCACGCGCGCATCCGGCTGCGCCTCGGCCAGCAGCTGCACGATGCCGACCTTGCCGGCGCGCGCCGCTTCCATCAGCGCGGTGCGGCCGTGGCGGTCGGCCAGGGTGACGTCGGCGCCAGCGCTGCGCAGCGCGCGGCTGATCTGTTCGTGGCCTTCGCCGGCCGCTTCCATCAGTGCGCTGCGATGGCGCGAATCCACCGCATTCACCGCGGCGCGATGCTTGAGCAGCAGGCGCACGCCTTCGGCGTCGTCCTCGGCAATGCCGGACGCCGCCACCAGGGCCGGCTCGCCATCCGGTGGCGTGGGCTTGGCGCCGTGCTCCAGCAGGAACTTCACCAGCGGCCAGTTCGCCGCGCGGCAGGCGGTGGCCAGCGCGCTGACGCGGGCGCGGTTGAGCGCGTTCACCGGCGCGCCGGCATCCAGCAGCATCGCGGCCACGATCGGCTCGCCGCTGTGCACCGCGCCGTGCAGCGCGGTGTTGCCTTCGGCGTCGGTGGCCAGCGGACTGGCGCCGTTGGCCAGCAGGGTCATCACGGCGTCAGGGCGGCCGTGCCAGCTGTCGCGCGTGGCGGCCAGCAAGGGCGTGAGGCCGCCGCTGGCGCGGTTGACGTCGGCGCCCTTGGCGATCAGCGCGCGCAGCAGGCGCGTGTCGGGCAGCAGCGCGGCGAGCATCAGCACGGGGCGCTGGTCGCGGTCGCCAGTGGGCGGCGCGGTGTTCGGATCGGCGCCGGCTTCGATCAGCGCCAGCGCGCGTTCGATATCGCCGTCGCGCGTGGCGGCCAGCAGCGCCTGCGCCTGTTCGGGCGTGCCGGCGGTGCGTTCCTGTTCGTTGAGCACCGGCGCGGGCTTCGGCGCGGGCGCCGGGGCCGGTTCGCTGCGAGCGGGTGCGGACGCGCGCGCCGGGCGGCGGCCTTCGCACAGCAGTGCGCGCAAGGTGCGGTTGGTAATGACCAGGCAGCCCAGCGGCAGCAGCACCACGCCATAGATGGCCAGCGCCGCGATGCGCAGCTCCGGCGGCAGCACGCCGTACAGGCCGGCCAGCGCGATCGCCGCGAAGGCCAGCGCCAGCAGCGCGATCACTGCCGGCAGGTAATGAGTGAAGAAGCGCTCTTCGCGCGACAGGTGCCGGCCGAACGCGATGCTGCGCGCGGTGGCGGTGAAGATCCACGAGCCATCACTCTGCGGCGGGTACGCGTCGTCCCACACATAGACCAGGCCGAACGCCGGCCACATCCGCCACAGCGCCGCCAGCGCCACCACCAGCGCGCCGGCCAGCAGCAGGGTCGCGCTCAGGCTGTGCGCCTGGTTCAGCCGCAGCATCGGCCACGCCACCAGCAGGAACACCAGCACCACATAGCCGGTGAACATCACCAGATGCGCCGCGCCGCGGCGCAGCACCGTGCGCAGGAACTGCGGCTCCGGATCGAAACCGATCGCATGGCAGACCGCGGCCATGGTCAGCGCGTTGGCGAGCAGCAGGGGGACCAGCGAGAGCGGGCTGGCGCTCAGCGCCGCGACGGCGACCGCGAGCAGGCCGGGCACGAACCAGAGCAGACCCTGCAGGAAAGGCGGCGGGCGGCGCGTTTTGGAATAGGACATGGGCGCGGAGTATAGGAATCGTCTGAATGAGAGAAGGTAATCAGGCGTTAACGCCCAAGGCGTGCGCACTCACTCGTCGTGTTCGTCCAGCGGCGTTTCCTTCAGCACCGGCTGCGGCGCCGTGACGCTGTTCGCCGGCGGCAGCTGCAGATGCCAGCCCTGGGCCTGCAGGTTCGCCAGCACCGCGGCGGCATCTTCCTTAGGCAGCTTGCGCTGGGCGTCGAGTTCGACCTCGAGCACGAAGCGCAGTTCGCCGAGCATCGGGGTGAGCGAAGCCGGCAGCACGCTGAAGTCGCCCTGGCGCGCGAGCCAGACATAGGTATCGGCCTTGCGCAGGCTGGCGTAGACGAAACAGTGCATAGGAGTGCCCCGAAAGCGGCGGCGCGTCGAGGCGACGGGCCGGTGATGACAATCCGCCATGGTCCGCGCCTTGGTCGCGATGGTCAACGCGCACGGCGACGATCTCCCGCAATACATGGCCGAACAGCCGTGATCGACACCGGAACGGCCCCCTCGGCTTACCTGAACCTTCCATTGCTGCGACCGCACTTGCAAGGCTTTCGTTAAGACGGCACAGTGCCGCCCGGGGATGTCAAACGCGCGTATGAATTTTCTTACCGGTCAGCCCCTTACTGTGTGCCCCGATCCGGACTAACGATAAGCAGGAGCTTCCGATGCCGAATTCTCTCTTCTTCAAGCGCGCGGCCCGCCCGCTCGCCTTCGCCGCCCTGAGCCTGGCCGTGGCTGGCGCCCTGGTCGCGCCGCAGCGCGCCGAAGCCAGCGCCTTCCAGCTCAAGGAAAACAGCGCCAAGTCGATGGGCCGCGCCTACGCCGGTTCGGCGACTGCCGGCGGCGACGTCTCGGTGGTGGTCAACAATCCCGCCGCGATGACCGACCTGAAGGGCACCTATTTCCAGGCCGACGTCACTGCGATCAATTTCGGCACCAAGTTCAGCGGCAGCGCCCATGACGCCCTGGGCCGCCCGATCGGCGGCGGCAACGGCGGCGACGCCGGTACCACCATGCCGGTGCCCGCGCTGTTCTTCGCCACCCAGGTGAGCGACCGCGTGCACATCGGCGCCGGCTTCTCGGTGCCGTTCGGCTTCCTCACCGAATACGACCGCAACTGGGTCGGCCGCTACAACGGCATCAAGTCGAAGTTCGAGTCGCTGGACGGCACGCTGTCCGCCTCCTTCGACGTGACGGACAACTTCGCCGTGGGCGCCAGCTTCATCGCCCAGCGCACCAGCGCCGAGCTGACCAGCGCGATCAACTTCAACGCCGTGGGCCTGGGCCTGGTGCAGCAGGCCGCGCAGGCCGGCGCCATCTCGCCGGCGCAGGCGGCGGCCCTGGGCCAGCAGGTCGGCCTGGTGGTGCCCCCGGGCAGCGACGGCCTGGCCCGCATCAAGGGTGACGACTGGGGCTACGGCTGGCAGCTGGGCGGCTACTGGAAGCTGACCCCGAACGACCGCATCGCCTTCAACTACCGCGCCAAGATCGACCACAAGCTGGAAGGCACGGGCAACTTCACCGTCCCGACCAACGTGCAGGCCCTGCTGGCCAACCCGACCGTGGCCGCGCTGCTGGCCGGCGCCGGCGGCGTGCCGTTCACCCACACCACCGGCACCGCCGACTTCACCACCCCGGCCACCGCCACCGCCAGCGTGTGGCACCAGGACGAGAAGTTCGGCATCGGCTTCGACCTGGCCTGGACCAAGTGGGACGTGTTCAAGCAGCTGCGCGTCAACTACGGCAACCCGGCGCAGCCGCCGAGCGTGGAAAATTACAGCTGGCGCAACACCTGGTACGCCGCCGTCGGTGGCGACTACTACGTCAACGACAAGCTGACCCTGCGCGCCGGCGTCTCGGTGGACACCACCCCGACCTACGCCGCCACCCGCAGCCCGCGCGTGCCGGACTCGACCCGCAAGTTCCTCTCGTTCGGCGTGGGCTACAAGGCCAGCGAGCACTTCGAGATCAATGCCGGCTACACGCACATCTTCGTCAACGAAGCGCACATGAACGGCGCCATCAGCGCGACCAACGACGTGCTGACCGGCAGCTCCGACGACTACGGCAACCTGCTGAGCCTGTCGGCGCAGTACAAGTTCTAAGTAGTGCGGTAAGCGGAAAGTAGTGCGGTAAGCGGAAAGATGAAAACCTCCCCGCGCGAGCGGGGAGGTTTTTTTATGGGCAGGAGCTTGGCGTAGGTTGGGGTGAGCCCCAGGCGAACCCCAACGTTGCGATAGCCCGCACCTCTGTTGGGGTTCGCCTTTGGCTCACCCCAACCTACGTCAGCCGCGCTTGAGCATCAGCGCCAGCATCTTCCTGAAGCGTTCGCCATACGGCGGATTGAGCAAGCCCGCACCATTGACTCGCGCCTGCCGGAACACCGACTTCATATGCGAGAACGTGCGGAAGCCCGCCTCGCCGTGATAGCCGCCGCTGCCGGAAGGGCCCACGCCGCCGAACGGCAGTTCGTGCTGGGCGATGTGGTAGAGCGTGTCGTTGATGGTCACGCCGCCGGCCGTGGTGCGCGCGAGCACGCGGTCGACCAGGGCGCCGTCTTCCTCGAACAGGTAGAGCGCCAGCGGGTGCGGATGGGCGGCGACGTAGGCGATGGCCTGGTCGATGTCGTCGTAAGGCACCAGGGGCAACAGCGGGCCGAAGATCTCCTCCTGCATCACCGTCATGCTTTCGCTGACGCCGGTGAGCAGGGCGGGCGTCATGCGCCGCCGCGATACGTCGTCGGTGTCGTCGCCCAATGATGTGATCGTGGCGCCATCGCGCTTCGCGTCATCGCGCAACGCGGCAAGGCGCTGGTACTGGCGTTCCGAAATGATGCTGGCGTACTGTTCGTTACGCACCGGCGTGGGATACAGCCGCGCCGCCACGGCACGCGCCGCAGTGACAAATTCGTCGACGCGCCCGCGCGGCAGCAACACATAATCCGGCGCAATGCAGGTCTGCCCCGCATTGAACAGCTTGCCTACCAGGATGCGTTCCACTGCATTTTCGAAGCGCGCACCCGGCCCGACGATCGCCGGCGACTTGCCACCCAGCTCCAACGTTACCGGCGTGAGATTGGCGGAAGCCGCGCGCATCACATGGCGTCCGACGGCCGTGGATCCGGTAAACAATAGATGATCGAACGGCAACGCGGAGAACGCCTGCGCGACATCCGCATCGCCCGTCACCACGCACACGTCCTCCGGCTTGAAATACCGCAGCGCCAATTGCGCGAACAGTGCCGAGAAATGCGGCGTGTACTCGCTCATCTTCACCATCACCCGGTTGCCGGCCGCCAGCGCATCCACCATCGGGCCGGCAGCGAGAAACAGCGGGTAATTCCACGGCACGATGATGCCCACCACACCCAAGGGCTGCGGCCGGATCTCGTTGCGCGCCGGCAGGAACAACAAGCCCGGCCAACTACGCTTCGGCTTCATCCAACGTTTGCCATGCGCCAGCGCGTGGCGGATCGCCGACAGGCTGGGAAACACCTCCAGCAGATCGGTCTCCTGCGCCGGCCGGCCGCCGAAATCCTGGTGGATGGCATCCGCGATATCGCCCCGGTGCTGCGTGATCAATTCGCTCAAGGCACGCAGGCGCGCGGCGCGCTCGGACCAGCCCGGCGCGGGCTCGCGTGCATGGGCTTCGCGCATGCGCTGGAGTTGAAGCTTCAGGTCGAGCGGTTCGGTGGTCATCGGTCTAGAACTTGGCGCGGAATTCCACGCCCCACATGCGCGGCGGCGTGATGCTGGCGTACGGGGTGCCGAATACGGTGGCCGTGATGTTATCCACACCGGTCACGTAGCGGTCGTTGAACAGGTTGCTCGCATACAGTGCGACGCCCCAGCGGTCGCCCGGCGCATGCCAGTCCAGGCGTGCGTCGGTGCGTTTCTGCGCTTCACCCACCTTGAAGTTGGGGCTGATCACGCATTCGCCCTGCAGGCGCGAGTCGTCGTTGCAGCGGGTCTTGCCGCGGTAAGCGTAGTTCAGATTGAACTCTAGCTGGCCGCTGGCGACGTTGTGCCACGTGTAGGCCAGGCCTGCCGTGTAGGAGAAGCGCGGCTCGCCGGTGGGCTGGCCTGTCAGCACCGCGCCGGAATCGGCCACCGCCTTGCGGTAGGTGGCATCGATATAGGCGCCGGTGAAATTCAGCCGCAGGTCGCGCACCGGTTGCCACAGCGCTTCGAACTCCAGGCCCTTGGCTTCCTGGTCGGTGCTGTTGACCAGGTAGCGCGGCACGCCGGAGCCGGCGCTGTTCGGGTCCAGGCTCAGCGACTGCTTGTTGTCGTAGCGGTAGTAGTACACCG
This sequence comes from Dyella sp. LX-66, assembly GCF_018599165.1. Lineage (NCBI taxonomy): Bacteria > Pseudomonadati > Pseudomonadota > Gammaproteobacteria > Lysobacterales > Rhodanobacteraceae > Dyella > Dyella sp. LX-66. The sequence goes on along the minus strand of NZ_JAHFVJ010000001.1, from coordinate 733,353 downwards.
AGCCGTTGAGCATCAGGTTGTGCTCGGGGAAGGTGGTCTTCAGGCCGGCTTCGTAGTTGATCACCTTCTCCGGCGCGAAGCGCGAACCCACCTGCACGCTGTTGTAGCCGCCGGCCTTGTAGCCCTTGGTCACCGAGGCGTAGCCCATCACGTCCGGCGCGAACTTGTAATCCAGCACCAGGCGCGGGCTGACGTTGTTCCAGGTGTTGTGGAAGCGCACCGGCACGCCCACGGCGTCGGTAAAGATCACGTTGTTGCCGAACGCCGCCAGCGCCATCTGCGCCTCCGGCGGCAGCATGGCCAGCACGCCGGCCTGGTCCAGCGCCTGCACGGTGCCGTCGAACTCCGGCGCGCTGCGCGGCATGTTGTACCAGGAGAAGGTTTTCTGGTCGCGCGTGTAGCGGATGCCGGTAGTGATGTTGAAGCGGTCGCTGACGTGCCAGATCACGTCGCCGAACGCCGCATACGCCTTGAACTTGCCGACGTTGCTGATCGCCTCGTGCCACGGATCGCCGAGCAAGGTGTAGGGCAAGCCAAAACCCGCCAGCGCATTGCTGATGTCGGTCAGCGGCGTGCCCACGCCCATGATGTTGCTGGCGAGCGTGTCGAGGCTGTCGGTAAAGATATTGGTCTGGCTGGTCTGCCGCGCCTGCTCCTGGTAGTAGCTCACGCCGCCGACCCAGTCGGCGATGCCGGTGGTGCCGGACAGCTTGAACTCCTGGTACCAGCTGTTGTTGTGCTCGATATTGGTGGTATCGAGATAGCTGACGATATGGTTGGTGCCGTCGTAGTCGCCGCGGTTGAACGTGTCGAAGCCGCGCCACGCGGTGGTGGACACCAGGCTGCCCCAGCTGAAGGAGTGGTCGAAGCTCAGCGTCACGCCGTCGAACGTGCGCGTTTCGCGGCCACCGACCGAGTCGTTGTACAGCGGTGCGTGCAGCGGATTGAGATAGGTGGTGGGGTCGGGCGGGAAGGGCGGGCGCTGGTTGGTGTCGTTGGACAGCGGCACCAGGCCGAAGGCCGGATGCGGCGGCTGGTTGAGCTTCTCGTGATCCCAGGACAGCAACATGCGCGTGTCGGGCGTGAGGTTCCAGCGGAACACTGCGCGCGTGCCCCAGTCGTTGTCCTCGCCGTAGCGCTTGCCGCTGGCGGCGTCCTTGACCCAGCCGTCGCTCTGGTTGTCGTACGCGCTGACGCGCAGCGCCATGTCCTTGTTGATCGGCAGGTTCAGCAGCGCATCGCCGTAGATCTTGCCGTAGTTGCCGACGCGCAGGCGCGCCTTGCCTTCGAAGCGGTCGGTCGGCTCGTTGGTGATGATCGAGATGGCGCCGGCCGCCGCGTTGCGGCCGAACAAGGTGCCCTGAGGGCCCTTCAACACTTCGACACGCGCGAGATCGTTGAACGCGAGCAGGGCGCCGCCGGAACGCGCGGCGTACACGCCATTGATGTACACGCCCACTGCCGGCTCCGTACCGATGCCGAAGTCGCTGGTGGCGATGCCGCGCAATTGGTAATTCGGCTGGGTCGGCTGGTTCTGCGAGATCACCAGGCCCGGCACGAACATGTCCATCTTGCTGAGATCCGTCGCCGCCAGCGTATCCACCTGCTTGGCGGTGACGATCTGCAGCGGGATCGGCACCGACTGCATTTCCTGGCTGCGGCTCTGCGCCGTCACCGTGATGTTGTCCAGCAGCTTGGCCTTGTTCGGATCGGCCTGGTCCTGCGCGGCGGGTGCGGCGTTCTGGTCGTCGGCGTGGACGATCTGCGCGCACAGCAGCAGGGCGGTGCCTCCCAGCAGTTGGCGCAGCGCGGCGGACAGCGGACGTGGACGGATGCTCATCGGCGGTTCTCCCCTCATGGACGGCGCCGCGTCCCCACGCGGTCGCCGTGCTGGTTCTTGTGTGTGTTCAGCGCACCGTGACGCAGCCCCCTTGCTGCGCCGCGATCCAGGCCTTGATCAGCGCCACGCCCTCCCGGTGCACGGTGCTGCGGCCCAGTTCCGGCATCATCTCGCCCGGGTCGGCCGAGGCCATGCGGTAGGCGATGATCGAGTCGTCCGGCTGGCCGGGCACGATGTCGAACAGGTGGTCGCCGGTGCCGCGTCCCGCGGCGACGGGCGGTTTGCAGATGCCGAGGTGGCGGTCTTCCGGCGCGCTGGCTTCCAGCGTCAGGCCGGTGGTGTTGGCCGCGCCCTTGGCGTTGTGGCAATGGCCGCAATTGATGTCGAGATAAGCGCGTGCGCGGGCATCGAGCGCGGCGTGCTCGTCCATCCAGTTGGCATTGCGCGGCGCCTGTGCGCTGGCGGGTGCACCGGTGAGATAGCCAAGCCTGGTCAAATGATCGAGCTGATTCTGCGTGCCATCCGCATAGTGGTAGTCGCGGTTGAGATGCCGTGCCTTCGGGCCGATCGGGTGGATCTTGCGCGACACCCAGTCCTGCGCATGGCAGCTTGAGCACTGGCTTTCGTCGGGCACCACGTAGTTGAAGTCTTCGCGCGACTTGTCATCCGCCACCAGGGTGAGCGGCAGCACCGCGCCGGTGCGGGCGAGGTTGGCTTCGGTCTGCGCGTCGTTCCATACATAGGGAATCGCCGCCCAGCCCTCCGCGCGGTGCACCAGGATGCGCGTTTCCACTAGGTGCACCTTGGCCAGGTCCAGCCCTTCGCCCGCGAAGTCGTGCGAGCTGTCGTAGGTGCGCGCCACGTCGCCGGCCTTGCCGTCCGCCGTCTTCGGGTAATAGAAGGTCTTGCTGATCACCGTGCCGACCGGGAAGTCGAAGGTGTCGGTGGCGTCGTACTTCGCCGCCGTGCCCTTGGGCATCCAGATCGTGCGCAGCTTGTGCGCATAGTCGGTGAACAGCGGCGTGTTGAGGTCGTACGGCGCCACGCCCTGGTTGAGCATCAGCTTGCCGCCGCGTGCTTCCACCACATGCCAGTCGCTCAGCTTCGGCGGACGGCCGTCCGCGTGAAACGCCACCGGCGCCATGCCCTGCTGGCAACCGGCAAGCACAACAGCTGCCAGCAGCGCGAAGGCGCCTTGCAGAAACCGCTTGCGCATCGCCACCGCCTCAGGACTTGGCCGCGTCGAGCACGACCGGCGGGAGCTTCGGCAAGGTGCACTCGTAGGGCTTGGTGTCGGTGCTGGGGTTCTTGTAGTCGTTCGGGCCGTCGGCATTGAGCACGCCGTTGGCGCCGGCGATGCAGATGCGGTCGTCCGCGCCGACCGGGCCATGCTTGGTGTCGGCATAGCCGTCCCACAGCACGTCCGGGAAGCGGCCGCTCATGCCGTACACGGCGCTCTTCAACACTTTCAGCTTCATGCCGTCGGGCGATTCGCCGCCGCCCTTGAAGCGGTTGCCGTAGACGAAGATGCCCTTCGGATACGGGTTGTAGTCGGCCGCCACGCCCTTGGTGTTGTAGTAGTTGGTGGAGAAGTAGCTGGAGATGATCACGTTCGCCGTGCGGTGGTCGGCGATGTCGTTGTCGAAGATCTCCACCTTGTCATTGGAGTTGACCACCACGCCGGAACCGGCCGGCACGCTCGCCACCGCCGCGCCCTTGGCGGCGAAGTTGTCGAGGTTGTTGGCATTGACCTGGTTCTTGAACACGCGCGTGGCCTTGCCGGCCTGCGACAGGTTGGGCATGTTGAAGACCAGGATGCCGCCGGTGTTGCCGGTGGCGACGTTGTCGTAGACGTCCGCATCGATCGAGTTTTCGATCTCGATGCCGGCCACGTTCTGCTCGGCGCGGTTGCGCCGCACCACGATGTTCTTCGACTGGCCCACGTAGATGCCGGCATCGGAGGCGCCGGTGACCGAGGAGTCCTCGATCAGCACGTTCTCGGTCTTCACCGGATACAGGCCGTAGGCGCCGTTGGTGGTCTTGGGGCCATCGGTCCATGCCACGCGCACGCCGCGGATGGTGATGTTCTTGCCCTGGTTGATCTTCAGCGCGTCGCCCTTGGTGTCTTCCAGCGACAGGTTCTCGATGGTGAAGTCGTTGGCATTCACCAGCAGGCCTTCGGGCCCCACCACCTGGCCCTTGAACGACAGGATCGTCTTGTCCTTGCCGGCGCCGCGGATGGTCACGCCGTCCGTGCGCAGGCTGAGGCCGCGATTGAGGTGGTAATGCCCCGCCGGAATCTCGATCACGCTGCCCGCCTTGGCATCCAGCAACTGCTGCTGGAGCTTGGCCTGGAAGGCATCGGCGCCTTCGCCCTGAGCGGTGGACTGATCGTGGCCGCTGCACGCGGCGAGGGCCGCGCCGAGCGCGACCGTGAGTAGCAACTTGCGCATGTCCGGTGAGCCTCCCCAGGAAACCGAATCGACGGGCTACTGTTGCGCAAGGCTTACGGCGGGGGGAGGGGGGAACGGCCAGGGGGTGGGGGGCAAAGCGGCCAACCTGGAGCTGCGGCCCCGGGTGATATCTGGCCTTGGCGCGATCGCCGAGGGCGAAGGCCGGAAGCTGGGATCACCACCGATCCTTCACGCGGTCTTTGCAAACCTTCGACATTCTTGAGTAGGCTTCGCGAGCGCCCTTCCCCGAGTTGCACAAGGGCGCCAGCAGCTCGACCACATGCGATTGGAACGCTTGACCGTCAAAGGAGTGATGGGGTGAATAGCCTTGCCCGCGCGCGTCTGCGCGCCATCTCGATACGCTCGGTTCGCGAGCGCCTGTACCGCCTCTTCAAGCAACCGGCCTTGGCGCTCGGTTGCATAGCCATGCTTGCCGTCTCCGCGGCGCACGCCCAGGACTACAGCGGAGGCCCCGCCGTGGCGCCGAGGCTGGCGCAGCGGCAGGCTGTTGCCAGCGCTGCCGCGACTGCGACAGTCAATGTGACCGGGTTGTGGCATGGCAACCTGCAAGCCCCCGGCGATGCAACCGCTGCGGCGTGGGAAGAGGAATTCGACCTGCGCCAGGACGACAGCGGCAATGTCACCGGCACCCGCAAGACGGTGCCGCAAAGCAATGGCGCGACCAACTGGTACATCTGGTCGGTGACGGGCACGGTCTCCGGCAACACCCTGACCTTGAACGACACGGCCGTGATCTCGCGGGGCAGCGGCACGAATACGCCTTGCCAGGACACCACCGTCGTCACTCTGACGCCCGATGGCGCGAGCTTCAGCGGTACGTGGACGGCGGCGACAGGTTGCAAGCCGGGTACCGTCAGCGCTACCCGCTTCGGTGGGGATGTGGCCAGGAATCTCGGCAGCGGCGCAGCTTGCGATGGCGGCCTGGGCTCGGCGAAGAGTGGCAGTGGAAGCGGCGGCGGAGCGAACGGCAATGCCGATGGCTCCTCCTGCGCCGAAACCATGGGGGCGGCCAAGGTTGGCGATCCGATCGATGCCGGCACGGGCAGCTACTACCTGCAGGAAGACGACTACACCGCCAGCTACTGGCTGACCTTCCGCCGCTTCTACAACAGCAGCGGCGCGGTAGCGCCAGCCAATCTCGGTTTCCGCTGGCGCCATAGCTTCGACCGCTCGCTGCGCCTGATCGGCACGCCGGTGGCGACCATCATCATGCTGCGGCCGGACGGCAAGCAGGAGACGTTCACCAAGTCGGGCAGCGCCTGGGCGACGGATCTTCCGGTCGACCAGCTGGCCGAAATCCGCGACGGCCAGGGCGTGCTTACCGGCTATTCGGTGTTTATCGGCGGCAGCCGCGAAACCGAAACCTATGACAGCACCGGCAAGCTGGTCCAGGTGCTCGGACAGGACGGCCAGGGCATCACGCTGGCGTACAGCACGACGACGTCGACGTACTACCCGCGCCTGGGCCTGTTGAAAACCGTCACGGATGCCAAGGGCAGAAAGCTGACGTTCTTCTACGACAGCTCCGCGCGCTTGAACTCCATCACTTTGCCGGACAGCAAGACGCTTAGTTACTACTACGTCGCGGCCACCAGCAATATCGCCCAGGTGACGTATCCCGATTCAAATTATCGTCTTTATGGCTTCAACGAAGCCGCCTACATCGGGCAGACCAGCCTGCCCAATGCGATGACCGGCATCCAGGACGAGAACGGCGCGCGCTACGAGACCATCACTTATGACAACGCGGGCCGGGCGACGTCGTCCACCTTCGTTGGCGGCGTGGGCCTGACCAAGATCGCTTACAACAGCGACGGCTCCTCTTCGATCACCTATCCGCTGGGCAATACGGTCAAGCTCGGTATTTCCTCGGTCGCCGGGCTGTCGCGCGTCAGCTCCATGGATGCCCCGTGCGGCCCCGATTGCGGGCAGCGCTGGAAGAGCCGCACTTACGACAGCCGTGGTTTTCCGGCGACGTATGTGGACTTCAAGGGCGTCACCACGCAGGTCACTTACGACCAGTACGGCTTGCTGCTGCAGACCGTCGAAGCGGTGGGCGCCAGCGACCAGCGCACCACGACCACGGTGTGGGACAACCAGCTCCGGCGCCCGTTGAGCCGGAGTGTTCTGGATAACCAGGGCCACGCTGTGGCGTCCACCGGCTGGGTATACAACGCGACAGGCCAGGTGCTGGCCTATTGCGAGATCGACCCGGGCGCCGCCTCTGCCGCGGGTTACACCTGCTCGAATACCGGCACGGCGCCCGAAGGCGTGCGACGTACCACCTACACCTATTGCACGGCCGTGGATGCGGTGCAGTGCCCGCTGGTCGGCCTGATGCTCAGCGCCACCGGCCCGCGTACCGATATCGCGCAGACCACGACCTATCAGTACTACCTCACCGACGGCACGCTGTGGCAGCACGGCGACCTCAAGTCGGTGACGAATGCGCTGGGCCAGGTCATTACCTTTGCCGCCTATGACAAGAACGGGCGGCCCACACGGACGGTCGATCCGAATGGGGTCATCACCGATCTGACCTACAAGCCGCGCGGGTGGTTGCTCAGCCGCACGGTGCGCGCCAATGCCAATGGCTCCGCGTCCGCGAAGGATGCCGTCACCCAGTACGGCTACAGCAATGCCGGAAACGTCACCACGGTGACCGATCCTGACAATGACACCATCACTTACGGCTATGACCCCGCGCACCGCCTGACGATGATCCGCAACGGCAATGGCGAGTATGTGAGCTTCACGCTGGATGCGGCGGGCAATCGCATCAAGGAGCAGGTGGCCAATGCCAACAACGGGGTCGTGACGCGGAGCCTCACCCGCTCGTACAACACGTTGGGGCAGCTCACGGGTGTGCAGGATGCGCTCAATCGCAGCGTCATGAGCGCGACGTATACGGACAGCTACGACGCCAACGGCAATCTGGTGCATGCGGCCGACGGCTTGAATGTCCAGCTCAAGCGCGACTATGACGCTTTGAATCGCGTGGTGGGTGCGACCGAGGATTTCAACGGCAGCGATCAGGCGACGCGCAATGCGCAGACCGTGTACCAATACGACGCACTCGGCCGGATGGCAGGCGTTGGCGATCCGGATGCGCTCAATACGCTGTACGACCATAACGCGTTTGGCGATCAGGTCGGATTGCATAGCCCGGATACGGGTAGTTCCAGCGCCATCGTCGATAAGGCGGGTAACGCCATTTCGATGACCGATGCGCGTGGCGTCCAGGTCAGCCAGACGTTCGATGCGTTGGACCGGCGCACTTCGGCGACGTACCCGCAAGCGGCTGACAATGTTGCCTGGTACTACGACGAGGCTGACAGCGTCACGGGCTGCACGGGTTCGTATCCCATTGGGCGCTTGACCCGGGTCGTGGAGGCCAACGTCACCACGATCTACTGCTACGACGTGCGCGGCAATGTGGTGCGCAAGAGTCAGACGCAGGGCACGCAGACGGACGTGGTGGCTTATACCTATACCCTCGCCGATCGGCTGGCGACGCTCACTTATCCCAGTGGCGTGGTGGTCACCTATACGCGGGATCTCGTCGGAAGGGTGCAGTCGGTGGCGCTGACGGCCGCTGGCACGACGAACACGATCGTCGACTCAGTCAGCTATATGCCGCTCGGTCCCATCACGAGTTACATGCTGGGGCAGATTGGCTTCAGCAAGCAGGTCACGCGCACCTACGATGCGAACTACGCATTGACCGATCTGGTGAGTGCGCCGCTCAACCTGCATTTCGCCAGGGACGTGATGGGTAATATCACGGCGCTTGGCGATGTGGCGGGAGCCAGTCCGGCTACGGAGACGTATCGCTATGACGCGCTGTATCGGCTGAACGCCATCAACGATGCCACCGGCACGGCGATCGAGGCCTACACCTATAACAAGACGGGTGACCGCCTGAGCAAGAGCGCCAGTGGTCTCGCTACCGGCACCTATGGGTACCAGAGCGGTACGCATTGGCTTACCAGCATCGGCAGCAGCGCACGCACCTATGACGCCAACGGCAATACCACCGGGAACTCCACCGGCGGCGATGCGTTTGGCTATGGCTATAACGGGCGCAACCGGATGACGGTGGTGCAGCGGAATGGCCAGACTGTCGCCAACTACAGTTACAACGCGATGGGGCAGCGTGTGGCCAAGGCGGCGACGGCGCCGCAGGTGGTGAGCGAGCGCTTTGCGTATGACGAAGGTAGCCAGCTGCTGAGCGAGTACGGTACGACGAATCGTGACTACATCACGATGGATGGTTTGCCGGTGGCGGTTGTCGATGGTGTTGGGGCGGCAGCCAAGACGAGTTATGTGATTTCGGATGGATTAGGCACGCCGCGGGTGGTAAGGGATGATTCTGGACTTGTGCAGTGGCAATGGCTTTATCAGGGCAATGTATTCGGTGAGAAACAGCCCACTTCGGTGAGCGGCTATGCACTCAATCTGCGCTTTCCGGGTCAATACTACGACGCAGAGTCCGGTGGCTTCTACAACATTCATCGTTTCTTCGACCCCGCGACTGCGCGCTACTTGCAAAGCGATCCTTTGGGATTGGATGCGAGCGTGAGCACGTATGCCTACGCAGAAAGTGATCCACTGAAGTTTGTGGATCCATACGGACTTTATGTTCGCGGAACCTATTCCCTTGCCACTGGATTGTTGACGTTCTTCGACACAAAGAATCCCAGGGATGTTTATTCCACTTTCGCCGGTACGGGTGGAAGATTCAGTGCGGACGGAGGCTTCAGTCCCGATGGCACTGCGATTACCGTAGGCATTTACGACATACTGGGTGCGAGAAATCCGGGGTGGTATCGGCTCGATCCGGTCGACGCGCATCGGTTCGACGATGTCGACGATGCAACCGGGCGCGGGGCTTTTCGTCTCCATCCGGGAACTCGTAGTCTCGGATGCATAACGATCAATAGGGATTCGAAGGCATACAACGATCTGTATCAGAACATTCGCGATCTGATCGATCACACGCAAACGATGACGGTAACTGATCAGTCGCAGCGGTCATTCAGAACGGGGCCGCACCCGTGGCGGTGGGGTCCCCCCGTAGGGACGCCGGTTACTTACTACGGGAAGTTGGAGGTTGTCCCATGAACTCGGAGGGTAAAGGCATGCGCTCATTCATCATTGGTGTGATGCTGTTGTCATTCGCCGTGGCGGCCGGCATTCAATCGTTATATGTGTCGGGCCAGATCTTTCACTTGGTTGCGGTGATTGATAAGGCGGGAGGAGGCATGCCGCATTTGATCAGTTTCGGGTGGGTCGGTGTGTGCCTCTACTTCATGCTGACTTTCATAATGATGGCGGTGCTCGCGTTCTTGATAAAGCGGAAGGGATGGGGTGCGGCAAAAATCCCAGCGCTGATTTTTTTTCTCTGCGTCGTCAATACCGTCGCTATGACCAGCTTACTGCTTCTGCCATATTCAGACGTCGTGTCGAGGTCATGAGTGCTGGGATTGTGAGCGCAATGGGGACGGGTGACGTCAAGTCTGCTCCATGCCCCCGAAGGACTGTCATATGAAGATGATCGCACTCCTGTTTGCTCTGTCCGTCGGGTTCTCTGCTTTCGCCCAATCGCAGAGTCCCAAGAGTTTGGACCAAATTATCTCGGGCGTAGGAGACTTGACTCTGCGCCCTGACGAAGTGATCCGACTCTCGGACGAGGGATGGAATGGTTCCGGAGAGGCGGCTCTCAGGCTTTCCTTGTACTACGGCAGTGTGAGGCTCGATTTTGACAGGGCGGAGTATTGGACGATCATCGCGGCCGAGAATGGCAATGCGGTGGCGCAGTACAACGCATGGGTTCAATTGAGTGATGATCGCAGCAGCAGCGCTGACGATAAGAAGAGGGCCGTCTTCTGGCTCCGAAAGTCAGCCGCGCAGAATGATCCTGATGCGATACGTGAGTTGAAGAAATTGAAGCCTGAAGGATGATGTCGGGCATGGGGCATCACAGGGCAGGTGACAGCGCTACGCATTGGGGAGCTCTCATTCCGCCTGGTAAAGCGAGGGCTTGGGACGTGCATCCTGACCAGCGCCATCGTATTCAGCCGAAGGCCGGTGGAGGAACGGACTGCTGGTTCCGCTTTGACTGCGAATCGGTGGGCGCGGTTGCCGATTCGGTGATATCGAAGCTGGGGGCCGCTGAAGAATGGTGGGCGGCTTGGGGCAAAGGCAGCGGGGATGGTGGCGCTAAATCTTCCGCGTCACCGCTACGCCATCAGTAACATCAGGCAGTCCCCGCGCCCGTTTCATGGGGCTGCTGCACGAGTGCTGGGTTGGTTCGAGCAGTGGCATTGCCCAGCAATAGCTGCTTGAACGCAAGATGGTTAAGCGGGAACTCAAGCACGACGTGGGCAAAGCTGAGAGTTAGCAGAAGCAAGAAGCCCGCCGCATAGTCGTAAAGATAGATTGCGATGGATGCGATCCACAGACTGATGATGGCGGCCCAGCGTGTGCTGGACATGCGATGCCAAGGAATGACCGTCGGCTTGGAGAACCAGTTGAGGTAGTGATAGGTGTATGCGAGCGCAAAGAAGCGCGTCAAACGCATGCTCCAGGGGGATGAGAATACGGCTTCGGGAGTCAGCGCGTATCCATTTATGGAGAAGGCCGTCTGATTGAGCTTTGAAAACGCTAGCTGGTAGCTCGTCATGGTCCACGAGGCTGGGGAGGTGCTCCAGGACGCTGGTGCTCCGAAGCAAATGAGAGGGCACATGATGAATAGAGCAAGGAACAGCGCACCCTCCCGGTTCGGTTGGCGACGAATGCCATTCCACACGAATACCGCAGTGAATACGAATACGTGAATGACGGTCACGAGGTATACGCCGACCAGGGCATCGAGCAGACGGCCACGAAGTAAGGCCCATGTTGCAGCAAGGACGAGGACGCCCAATAGCCGATGTACCCAGGTGCGAGCCAGCGCAAGTACGGCGGCTCCGCCAAAGACCAGAAAAAGCAGCAGTACTCGATAGGGTTCGAGCAGCGCGACGCCAGGGAGCTTGCCCAGGCCAATCGCGAACGGCAGCAGAAGGATCAAGCCACCGATCAAGAGCCAACGCGACAGCTGCTGCTGAAGGAAATACTTCCTGTCATGCAGCCAGGACATTTCCGTCAGGTAGTGAAGTGGTCCCAGTACAGCATAAGAGACCAGCAGGGTCTCAAATGGGGCAATGATGGAAAGGGCAAGCGTAACCAGTAGCAAGGCGCTATTGAGATTATGCAGTTGCGCGCCGGTGATCGCCTTCATATCCCTCTTCCTTCAGTGAATCCAGGCTCCTCGCGTGATGGTAGGAGGGGGTGAAAGGGGGCGTCAATAAAGTGCTTGCGAAGGGTGAGTTCGCCGGCACGTGCTCCTCATCGATCGCGATCTAGCCCGCGCTAGTTCGCTAGCGCCCAGTCCCATAAGCTGCGCCCTTCAGTAGTACACCAGGGCTAACATCACACAGGGGAATGCACTCATGAGCGGTGATACAGGAGCGATAGCTAAGGATTATTGCCTGCACTACTACTACCTTCTCCAATCGAACCCGCAAGCGTTGTCGACGCTCTACAGCGACAGCTCCCTGCTTAGCTTTGAGGGAGATGCATTCGAAGGAGTTGCCGGGATCGTCCAGAAACTTCAGTCCCTTCCCGCGGCGACTTATGATCTGGCCAATATCGAATCGCAGCCGAGCGTGAATGGCGGGGTCTGCATCTTTGTGGAGGGGTACATGCTGGTGAATCAGCAGCTGCTGCACTTCTTCTCCAGCTTTCTGATCATGCCGGATGCGAGTGGCGGGAATTTCCGGGTGCTCAATCAGTTCTTCAGGATTTCGTATCAATCCGGCAGGTAGGTAAGGCTGAGGGAACCCCAACATGGCGGCGGTCTGACCGGTCGCATTGTTGGGGTTCGCTTTGCTCACCCCAACCTACGCTGGCGGTTGTGTGGTTTCGTGCTGCAACTGCAACCACTGCACCCGGCCATGCGCCAGCATCGCGCAACGCGTGCCCATGTCGATAAACGTGGCGATGCCTTCCAGCATCACCGGCAAATGCTCCGTATCGACTTCGCCGCCTTCGCGCACCATCCCGGCCAGCACCCGGATGGCGTTGTATGCGTACTGCAGCCACTCCGTGGCGTCGTTCAACAAAGCGTCCGGCCCGGCGTCGGGGTCGGAGTAATAAGCGGTATGGCGGACCATCCACGGTTCGCCGAAAACGTCGTTCATAAGCAACTCCTTGCCATGCGCCGCTCCCGTTCCGAGAACGGCACGTCGCCAGAACAGCACGGCGTGCCGCGACCATACGGACTCGGGATTGACCGACAGCCCAAAGCATGGGCGCCGGGCGGCTTGATTGATGAAGTGGGTTGCGGCTTCAGTCGCTATCGCCGTTGCACGAGGCAACGCGCCGGGTTTCGCGGCTAGGATTTATTACCTGCGATAACTCTTAGGTCGCGGTTCTTCAACCGTGCCCGCGGTAGAAGCGGACGGCCCGATGAGTCGGAGGGTGTGTCGCCCTGGGGATCGGCGAGCGCGCGAATCCCGTATGATCTGAGTTAGCCATGATCAATTCCGTAGCCAATTGGTTGTGGTTAGCGGGCCATGGGTGGTGAGACACCCTTGGCCCGCGCTCTCACGACATTGCTGCCATGGTTGCCCGCGACGCGCATCGAAACCACAGCGCGGGCAACGCAAACACGCTAGCAGAGCAATTTAGGGTTGTCTGTAGGGAGAATCCGATAATTGCGCCGAGTGCGGCACATCACGCTTCACTGGCGATACGCCGCCTCACGCGCCTGCTGCAACTGCTCACGCAGATACACATCGCGGCTCATGCCCCCGGGGATCACCGGCATCGCCATCACCGCCTCCACGATGCGCCGCTCATCCTGCTTGTAGCGCTGAAACTGCGGATCGGCCGCCAGCTGCTGCAACCACGCCTGGTTCGCCTGATCCGCCTGCGCGCGGAACTGCTCGCCCAGCGCGTTGAGCGCACCGGCTTGTTCCTGCGGATCGTCCACCGTCGCCCGCACCAGGGCGATCTGCAGATTCATCGACTCGCCCGCGCTGATCGAACGATCCGCCTCGCGCTGGCGTAACTCCTCGCGCAAGGCATCCGCCTGGCGCTGGCGTGCCACCGGATCCAGCGAACGTGCGCGAGCGAAGAAGTCGTGCACGTCAGCGCCAAAACGCTCGCGCTCCCGATACTCACGCACCGCCGCACTGTCCGCCGTTGCTGCCACCGGTGGCGGCGCAGCCATCGTCGCAGCGGCACGCACCGGCGCCGCCGGATGCGGCCCCGGCCAGGCAAGCCAAAGCCCGCCCAAGCCGAGGCCACAGACAACCGCAATGGCAACCACAGGTTTCATCCGTCGCGCCTCACAACCCGTTACTGAGCAACTGATTCACCAGCACATACAGCGGATTCACCGGCTTCGCCCGATCGGCCGCATCGCTGGCCTCCGAGGCATGCAGAACGCGCCCCTGTCCATCCAGCACGTTGTTGATAAAGTCGATCAGCTCCAGATGCTGATCCTGGATATCGCCATTGCGCAGATCGACGATGGTGGTGCAGTGGCTCTCGTTGAGCGAACGGTACTGCGGGAAATAACCGCCGAAATTATTCAAGCCATCGGTGGTCTGGCGCAGGCGGTTGGTGTCGATTGCCCACAGCTGGTGAATCAGCCGCTCCTTGGTGGCCTCGTCCGGTGCATTGGCGATCTCCGGATAGAAGCGCTCATACGAATAGCTGGAGTAATTGAGGTCCTGCCAGAAATGCGTATGGCCCAGGCGGTCGTTCGGAAACTCCGCCGACAGCGCTGGATAGATGCTGCCCATATCGCTGCGATCGAACGTGGGCAGGTAATGCTGCAGCGTATTCAACGGCCCGTTCGCTGCATCCAGGCCCCAGGCCTGGCGGATCTGCGCGAACAGCGGTGCGGATGGATAATCCGCCGAGCTGCCGCCCGTCGGCGCGGAGAAGATCGGTCCTGAATCATCGAGCAGGAACGAACGCGGCGAACCCATATCCTTGCGCCGCGCCGCATAGTTCGTAAGGCTGCCGGTGCCGCCTGCGCTGCAGCCGGTGGAAAGCATCTGCCCAGGCCGCGGCAGGTTGTCCTTCAACCAGGCAAGCATCGCGCGCTCATTGCGCAGGCCGTTGTGATGCCAGATCAACGGCTCATGCTGCCCGCTCGGATCCGGATACACCGCCACGCGATCGCCCGAATAGATATCGCCGGTGCAATACGGCGCGTAGACGATATTCCACTGCTGTGTCTTCAGCGGCTGCAATTGCGGCAGCTCGCCATTGAGCAGGTTCACCAGGTCCAGCAGATTGAGCCGCCCCACGAACGGGCTGACCAGCAGCGCGCCGGGGTTGCTGATGGTCATGTAGTTATCGGGAATGCCATTGGGATTGCGCGCACCGCGAATACCCGACTGGCCGGTGCAACTGCCGTAATCCCAGCACGCGCCGCCGCCTTCCATATAGACCACGGTATTGGTGGTCTGCGCACTGCGCAGCAGGAAGAATTTATAGGGCGAACCATTGCCGCAGATCGCCCCGGTTTCCGGCGCCAGTTGAATGGTCTGCCATTGATCGTAAGCACCGGGTTTGAAGCCATCGGCAAAACCCGCGGGGTTGCTCAATAACGGGTAAGGCCCCAATCGTTGATCCGGCGTCACCGGATGATCGGCCTTCGGCGGGCTGATCAGATTGAGCAGCACCTGCAGCGGCGTGTAATCGCCCTCTTCGGCGTGCAGTACAGGCGCGGCATTGCAAAGCAGAAAGCCGCCCAGCAGGGCAGCCAAGGATGTGCGGCGTAGGGACATGTCGGCTCCTCCGAATCCAATCGGCACGAGATACGTGGGTCACGATCGCGTAATGCCCGGTGGTTCACCGGTACGGGCCATGCTCCCCTGGCCCGATCGACGGAGCAGACGCCTTGCGGCTGCACGCCACAAGCAAGATTGCGTGAAAATCGAGCAGGTCGGCTGGATTGCCCCCCGCACTTGTCCGACTTGCCCCCCGCGCAGCTCAGTCGCCGGCGTGGCGTGCGTTCTGCGGCGGCATGCCGGTCCAGCGTTTAAACGCACGCCTGAATTCGCGCGGGTCGCTGAAGCCGATTTCCGAACCGATCTCCGCCACGCTCAACTGGCCGGCGCGCAGCAGTTCCAGTGCGCGTTCGGCGCGCACGCGGTCGTGGATCTCGCGGAAGATGCGCCCGCTCTCGGCCAGCTTGCGGCGTAGCGACCGTTCGCTGAGGTTGAGCGTGCGCGCTACGTCCAGCAAACGCGGCTGCTGACGCAGGCGGCTGCGCAGCAGGCGTTCCACCGCGGCGACGATCTCCTGGTGCGGCTCGCCGCCATCGGGCGTCATCTGCTGCGCGCACAACGCGAGCGCCTGCTTCGCGGTCAGCGGATTGTGGCCGGGCAGGGTGCGCGCCAACCACGGCGTGCCGATCAGCAGGCGGCATTGCGGCGTGCCGAAGCGCACTTCGCATTCGAACAGTTCTTCGTAGGCGCGCGCATAAGCGGGGCGCGGATAGCCGAACTCCACGCGCACCGGGCGCAGTTCGGGGCCAACCAGTTCGCGCGCAATCATCAAACAGCTGGCGAACAGTTCTTCGCAGAAGAACGGCAGCAGTTCGGTGTCGCCGAAGCGCGGCCACGCCACCAGCGCCACTTCGCGCTCGCTCAGCGGCTCCAGGTTGAGTTCGAGCAGGCAGCCGCAGATCTTGTGGTGGGCGATGCCGGCGAGCATGGCGTCGCCCAGCGTGTGCGAGGTCATCATGGCCAGGCCGAGCAGGCCGAAGCCGCCGATGGTGCCTTCGCGGCCGATGCGCAGACCGGCGTCGGGCACGTCCAGCGCTTGCAGCGCGCGCCGGGCGAACAGGCTGGCCTGGCGGTAGGAGACGCGCAGTGCGGGGTCGGCGATCTGGGTGCGGCTGAGCGCCAGGCCGGCGAACCAGGGGCGGCTGTCCACGCCCAGGGCGTCGGCCATCTGCGCCAGGTAAAGCAGCTTGTTCGGCGGGAACTCGGCGGCCGTGTAGCGCGGATCGTCCGCCAGCAGCGGATGCGCCGCGGACGGCGCCAGGCCGGCCAGGGTGGCGGGACGTGCCATCGTGCCTCGTGCTCCCCACGGTTGCCGGCGTTGGCCGGCGCGAAAGGCGTTTCTATAGCACGCACGGCAGGTGTGTGTTTGCGCGATGCACAAACGGCAAGTGCGGCCCGCCTATTGAGCTGAGGCGCCAACGGCGGTGTGATGGGCGCTTGCCGCTACCGGAGCCGAGCATGCACCTGCCTCATTCTTATGCCCGCCACGCCGTCTGGCTGTTCGCCGCCGCACTCGCCGGTTGCGCCGCGCCCGCCGCGAAAACCTCGATGCCAACCGCTGCCGGCGGTTCCTCCAACACCGCGGCGGCGAAGCCTGCGAAGGGCTATCTGGCCGATCCCACCGCGCTGCATATGGCCGAGGTATTGCCGGCCGCACCGAAAGCCGGCTCCGCACGCTACGAGGCGGACCGCCAGGTATTCCGCGAGACACGCAAGCTCGAAGGCACGCCGCGCTGGGCGCTGGCCACCAGCGACGTCAACCTCGAAGTGCCCGACATGCTGCGCGACTTCAGCTGCGCGATGGGCGTGACGATGGACCCCGCGCGTCTGCCGCGCCTGGCGGCCCTGCTCAAGCGGGTCGACGAGGATGGCGTGCGCATCACCGACCCGGCCAAGAAAGCCAACCAGCGCCAGCGCCCGTTCCTGATCGACGAAGGCGCCGTCTGCCAATCCAAGGACCGCCTGCGCCGCAGCTTCGACTATCCGTCCGGCCATTCCACCTGGGGCTGGACGGTGGGCCTGATCCTCACCGAACTGGCACCGGACCGCGCCAACGACGTGCTGCTGCGCGCCCGCTCCTTCGCCGACAGCCGCGTGGTGTGCGGCGCGCATAACCTCAGTGCGATCCAGGCGGGGCAGATCAATGGCTCGGCCATCGTGGCGCGGCTGCATGCGGAGCCGGCGTTTCAGGCGGATATGGCGGCGGCGCGGGAAGAGCTGGCGGCGTTGCGTGCGGCGGGCACGCCGGTGGATGGCGGGCAGTGTGCGGCGGAACATGCTTTGATTGAGCAGGCGCCTTATTGACGAGCGCGCGCGATCCGCGTTTGAAGACACGCTGACAACCGCATCGCGCATCAGGGAGGAGGCGTCTTGGGCAAGCGCGTAGATCGCCAGGGCAAGGCGCTTTCGTCCATGCAGAAGGGCGGCCTGCGCGCGGCTCCGGACTGGGCTAGAAAGTCCGAGTTGGTCAAGCTCGGCCCTTTGAAGAGCGGGGTGAGGAAGCCGGCGGTGCTGGCGCCGCCGGTCGGCGTGAAGCCGATGGCCAAGGTATCCGCGTCACCGGCGGCAACGCGGGCAGCGGCGGCGCAAACGATCACGAAGCTGCACAGCCCGCCGGCGGCAAAGCCAACCCTCGCACCGGTAACGGCAACGGCAGCCGCAACGCCGCCGGGCGCAGTTGCAGCCGCAAAGCCGATGTTCACCCGCAAGATTCCGCGCAAGCCGACCGCCGCGCAGCCGGCGTCCTCGTCCAGTTCATCGAAGCCGGCGGCGTCGGTGGTCAAGCGCAAGCCGGACGAGCTGTCCGTGATGCTCCCGACGACCAAGAAGGCATCGACCATGGTGCCGACGGTCAATTCGAGCATGGCGGCGGCGAGCAAGAAGGCCACCAAGAAGGTTGCCAGGAAGCTGTCCCCTTGGCGGGCTGGGTCGAGGAGGCCGGCGGCCGCCGCTGACGGCGGCATCCCACCGGCGGCAAAGCTGCCGGCTACGCGGCGCAAGCTGCCCAAGCGTCCGCTCGATCCGGTGGTGGCCACCTTCGCGCCGCGCAGCACCGGTGGGCGTTATCGGGACGCCGCGGAACGCGATGAGGCCCGCGCTGGCGCCGGGACGATCGGCAAATCCGTGCACGCGTTCGAACGCCAGGCGCGCAACATGCGCAGGGCGTGGCGCAACAGTGAGAACAAGGCGTCCGTTTCCGTGGACACGCCCTATGGCCCGGTCACCCTTTCCAAGTTTCCGACGCGCGACCGCGGGCCGAAGATCAGCACGACCAAGGGGGACTATGGCAACGCCTCAGTGGGCCATAAATATTCTGAGCTGGTCGACGCCTTCGTCGGCGATACGGCCGCGGGCGGGCGCAAGGCGCGCGAGCAGGCGGTGGCGCGCGAACTGCTGGGTGCGATCAAGACCGGCAAGCGGCCGGCTGACGGAGCGATCGCCGATGGACGTCAGTCGAATGCCGCCGCCAAGTTCATGGCGATCATGACGATCTCGGAGCCGGAGCGCGTGGGCGGTTCGAGCAAGCACGGGCGTTCCGTGCTGCGCGCGGTGGAAGCCGGCGACTTGTCGTTCCACGAAGGCTTCGTGGGCGACGAGCGGCAACCGCCGCGTTTTCTGATGGCCGAAACTCCGAATACCGCGCGGCGCGCCCTGGGCAAGGGGAGCTTTACCCGAGCCCGTCCGCCGGCGGGCTTCTATCCTCGCAAGGACCCGCATTTCTCCGACAGCAGCGACGACGACACCTGACGCATCCCTGCGTCAGGCCATCGCATGTGTTACTCGCCGATCGTCAGCAGCGACGCATTGCCGCCTGCCGCCGTGGTGTTGATGGTGAGCGTGCGCTCTCCCGCAAAGCGGAACAGGTAGTGCGGGCCGCCGGCCTTGGGGCCGGTGCCGGACAGGCCTTCGCCGCCGAAGGGCTGTACGCCGACCACCGCGCCGATCTGGTTGCGGTTGACGTAGCAGTTGCCGACGCGGGCGCGGGTCTGGATGAACTCCACGGTGTCGTCGATGCGGCTGTGGATGCCGAGCGTGAGGCCGTAGCCGGTGGCGTTGATCTGGTCGACCACCTTGTCCAGCTCGCTGCCCTTCCAGCGGATCACGTGCAGCACGGGGCCGAAGATTTCGCGGGTGAGCGTGGCCAGGCCCGGGATCTCGTAGGCGCGCGGGGCGAAGAAGGTGCCGTTGGCGGTGGTGGCGGGGTCGAGTGCGACTTCGCCGATCTTCTTCGCTTCCTTGTCCATGCGTGCGGCGTGGTCGACCAGAATCTTCTTGGCGTCCTCGTCGATCACCGGGCCCACGTCGGTGGACAGCTGCGAGGGGTCGCCCACCTTCAGCTCGGCCATGGCGCCGGCCAGCATGGCGCAGACCTTGTCGGCGATGTCTTCCTGCACGTACAGCACGCGCGCGGCGGAGCAGCGCTGGCCGGCGGACTGGAAGGCGGAGGAGATGGCGTCCTTGACGATCTGCTCGGGCAGGGCGGAGGAGTCGGCGATCATCGCGTTCTGGCCGCCGGTCTCGGCGATCAGCGCGGCGATCGGCGCGTTGCGCGCGGCCAGGGCGCGGTTGATCGCCCAGGCGGTTTCGGTGGAGCCGGTGAAGGCCACGCCGGCCACGCGCGGGTCGCGGGTGAGCGCGGCGCCGACGGTGGCGCCGTCGCCCGGCAGGTACTGCAGCACGTCGGCCGGCACGCCGGCTTCGTGCAGCAGCTGCACGGCGGCATGGCCGATCAGGCTGGTCTGCTCGGCGGGCTTGGCGATCACGCTGTTGCCGGCGGCGAGCGCGGCGGCGACCTGGCCCAGGAAGATGGCCAACGGAAAGTTCCACGGGCTGATGCAGACGAACACGCCGCGGCCGTTCAAGAACAGCTGGTTGCTCTCGCCGGTGGGGCCGGGCAGCTGCTCGGGCTGGCCGAAGTAGCGGCGCGCCATGGTGGCGTAGTAGCGCAGGAAGTCGGCGGCCTCGCGGATTTCGGCGATGGCGTCGGGCAGGCCCTTGCCGGCTTCGCGCACGCACAGGGCGATGAACTCGCCGCGGCGCGCTTCGAGCTGCTCGGCGGCGTGCTCCAGGATGGCGGCGCGGCTGGCGGCCGGCAGGCGGTCCCAGCCGTGCTGCGCGGCGACGGCGTTGGCCAGGGCCTTCTCCACCGTGGCGCTGTCGGCGCTGACGTAGCTGCCCACCACCTGGCGGCGGTCGGCCGGGTTGGTCACCTGCACGGTGGCGCCGGCGCTGGTGGCGCCCGGCACGAGCGGGGTGGCGGTCCAGGGGCCGGACTTCGCGTTGACGGTCTCGGCGAGGGCCTTCAGTTCGTTGTCGTTGGAGAAATTGACGCCCATGGAATTCTTCCGAAGTTCACCGTAGAGATTCACCGGCAGCGGGATGCGCGGGTGGGGAATGGATGCGAACGAGCGCACCGTTTCGCAGGGATCGGCGACCAGCTCGCGCACCGGCAGGCTTTCGTCCACCACGCGGTTGACGAAGCTGGTGTTGGCGCCGTTCTCCAGCAGGCGGCGCACCAGGTAGGGCAGCAGGTCCTCGTGGGTGCCGACCGGCGCGTAGACGCGGCAGGGCACGTTGAGGTTCTGCGCGCCGATCACTTCGGCGTACAGGTCGGTGCCCATGCCGTGCAGGCGCTGGTACTCGTACGGGCGGCCCTTGGCCAGGTGATGGATGGCGGCGATGCTGTGCGCGTTGTGCGTGGCGAACTGCGGATAGATCAGTTCCGCGCCGGCATCGAACAGCTTGCGCGCGCAGGCCAGGTAGGAGACGTCGGTATTGGGCTTGCGCGTATACACCGGGTAGCCCGGCAGGCCGTTCTCCTGCGCGCGCTTCACTTCGGCGTCCCAGTAGGCGCCCTTGACCAGGCGCACGTACCAGCGGCGGCCGGAGCCGCGGGCGGTCTCGATCAGCCAGTCGATCACGAACGGGGTGCGCTTGGAGTAGGCCTGCACCACGATGCCGAGGCCGTTCCAGCCGGCCAGCGAGGGATGCGCGAAGACGTCGCCCAGGATGTCCAGCGACAGTTCCAGGCGGTCGGCTTCTTCCGCGTCCACCGACAGCGCGATGCCGTGCTTCATGGCCAGCTGGGAGAGTTCCAGCAGCTTGGCGGTGAGGTCGCGGCGGGCCAGCTCGCGCTTGGCCACTTCGTAGCGCGGATGCAGGGCCGAGAGCTTGACCGAGATCGACGGCGCGTCGGTGTGGTTCGCAAAGGGCCCGCGCGCGCCGATGGCGGCGATGGCGTTGCGGTAGTCCTGCTGATAGCGCTCGGCGGTCTCGCCGGTGAGGGCCGATTCGCCGAGCATGTCGTAGGAATAGCGGTAGACCGCGTATTCCTTCTGCGCGCAGCGGTCCAGCGCCTCGTTGATGGTGCGGCCCATCACGAACTGGTGGCCCATGATGCGCATGGCCTGGCGCACGGCCAGGCGGATCGCCGGCTCGCCCGCGCGGCCGACCAGGCGGCGCAGGGCGCCGGTGAAGTCGTGGCGGGTGTCCTCGGCCAGGTTGACCAGCTTGCCGGTGAGCATCAGGCCCCAGGTGGAGGCGTTGACGAACAGCGACTCGCTCTGGCCCAGGTGCTTCTTCCAGTTGGCGTCGCCGAGCTTGTCGCGGATCAGCTTGTCGGCGGTGGCCTTGTCGGGGATGCGCAGCAGGGCCTCGGCCACGCACATCAGCAGCACGCCTTCCTCGCTGGAGAGGTCGTACTGGCGCATGAAGGATTCGACCGCGCTCTGGTCCTTGGCGCGCGCACGCACGCGGGTGACCAGGTCGGCGGCGAGGTCGATGACCTTTTCGCGCTCGGTGGGCGGCAGGCTGGCCTGCACGAGCAGGTCGTTGACCGCTTCGGTCTCGTCGCGCAGCCAGGCGGCGGTAATGCGCGCGCGGGCCGGTTCCGCGCCGGTCGGGAGTTCGGGGCTGAGGATGGGCTGGGTCACGGGATGTCGATGGGCCGGGGAAGCGCAGGGAATTCCGCAATTGTACGTGGTGTGGGAGAACGGACGCATCCGTATGCCCCCTCAGGCTTCAAGAGCGAGTCCTTCTCCCGCCGGCGACCCGAAGGTAGTCCCTGTGGGAGAGAAGGTGGCGGCAGCCGGATGAGGGTACGGCCGGAGCGGTGCACATCATTCTTGCGCTCCGCCCGTACCCTCACCCCAACCCCTCTCCCAGTGGGAGAGGGGCTTCATTTCGGCGCACCGCATCGCGAAGCCCGCGTCAAGCCCCTGCGTCATTCTTGCCCGTGCGGACGCCGCGGCCTATGATTCGCGGGTTCCAGGCACGCCGGTTATTCCATGATCGTGCTTCGACCAGCTGCCGCCGGCCTGCCGTGCGCGACGATTTGGCTCAAGCCTAATCGCGCCCTCAGCCGGCGTGATCTGCGTCGATGGATTGGGGTACTGGCGGCTTTGGCGCTGACGACGGCCGGACTCGGCGCATGGCAGGGCAATGTATTCGCTCCGCTGTTCGCGCTGGTCGAATCCTCCGCGGTGGCTCTCGCCCTGGGCGTAGCCTGGCGGGCCGGCGACCGCAGCGAGCGCATCACCCTCGACACCACGTCGCTGGAGGTGCAATCCCTGCCGGGCCGGCGCAGTGCGCGCTTCCAGTCCTACTGGGTGCGCGTGCGGCTGGGGGAGGGGGCGGGACGCCATCGTCTGCTGCTGACGTCGCACGGGCGCGAGCTGGAGATCGGGGCATTCCTCACCGACGAGGAGCGCGCCGAGCTGTCGAGGAAACTCATGGTGCTGCTGGCGGACCTTCATCCCCAGCCGCGCAGGTAGGTTCAACAAGGGTGCAAGACATGACATCTGGCGGCATCAGGATCAAGGCATGGGTGGCAACGATCTGCGCGCTGTTTGCTGGCGCGGCGTGGTCCAACC
Source organism: Dyella sp. LX-66 (assembly GCF_018599165.1). Lineage (NCBI taxonomy): Bacteria > Pseudomonadati > Pseudomonadota > Gammaproteobacteria > Lysobacterales > Rhodanobacteraceae > Dyella > Dyella sp. LX-66. The sequence continues at coordinate 710,315 of NZ_JAHFVJ010000001.1, read as the reverse complement.
CGGAACCCGGTCAGCTGAACATGACGCGCGGCGTGACCGAATGGTCCTCCGAGCCTTACTTCCTCAATAACGTCGCCCTGGGTGTCTGCGTCGTCATCGGCATCGTGGTGTTCGGCGCGATGTTCGTGGCGATGTTCCGCTTCCGCAAATCGCGCGGCGCGGTGGCCGAGAAGTGGTCGCACAACACCACGCTGGAAATCGTCTGGACCACCATCCCGGTGCTGATCCTGATCGTGCTGGCCTACCTGGCCACCGGCGGCCTGAAGACCTTCGCCGACACCACCGGCTCGCAGATGACCGTGAAGATCACCGGTTACCAGTGGAAGTGGCGCTACGACTACGTCGACTACCAGGGCAAGCCGCTCGAGAAGGTCGGCTTCATGTCCAAGCTGGACCGCGAGAGCGACGAGACCCGCCAGCTGAAGTCCGGCCTGGACCCGAACGCGGTCAAGGTGGACGGCTACAACACCTATCTCATCAATGTGGACGAGCCGCTGGTCGTTCCGGTCGGCACCAAGATCCGCTTCGTGATCACCGCCGGCGACGTGATCCACTCCTGGTGGGTGCCGGCGCTGGGCTGGAAGATCGACGCCATCCCCGGCATCGTCAACGCGGCCTGGACCAACATCAAGGAACCGGGCGTGTACCGCGGCCAGTGCGCCGAGCTGTGCGGCCAGGACCACGGCTTCATGCCGATCGTGGTGAAGGCCGTGCCCAAGGCCGAGTTCGAGCAGTGGCTGGCGCAGAAGCAGCAGGCGGCGCAGCCGCAGCCTGCCGCGCCGCCGGCCGCTCCGGCTCCGGCCGCCAGCGCCGCCGCGCCGAGCACCGCGCAGGCGGCCGCTCCGGCGAACAGCCACCAGGGTTGATCCTTCGGCCACACGCCGTCCCACAGCATTCTGTTTAGGTAGAGGTGCAAGGCCATGGCCCACGCAGCCACCCACGATCACCACGACGACCATCACGGCGCGCCGAAGAACTTCTTCGTGCGCTGGTGCATGTCCACCAACCACAAGGACATCGGCACGCTGTACCTCGTGTTCTCGCTGCTGATGTTCTTCATCGGCGGCAGCTTCGCGATGGTGATCCGCGCCGAGCTGTTCAAGCCCGGCATGCAGCTGGTGCAGCCGTACTTCTTCAATGAAATGACCACGATGCATGCGCTGGTCATGATCTTCGGCGCGGTGATGCCGGCCTTCGTGGGCCTGGGCAACTGGATGATCCCGCTGATGATCGGTGCGCCGGACATGGCGCTGCCGCGCATGAACAACCTGTCGTTCTGGATCCTGCCGTTCGCCTTCGCGCTGCTGCTGTCCACCCTGTTCATGGCGGGCGGCGGCCCGGCCGGCGGCTGGACCCTGTACCCGCCGCTGTCGCTGCAGACCGACTCGCTGGCCTACGTGGTGTTCGCCGTCCACCTGATGGGCATCAGCTCGATCATGGGCGCGATCAACATCATCGCGACCATCCTCAACATGCGCGCCCCGGGCATGGACCTGCTGAAGATGCCGGTGTTCGTGTGGAGCTGGCTGATCACGGCGTTCCTGCTGATCGCAGTGATGCCGGTGCTGGCCGGCGCGGTGACCATGCTGCTCACCGACAAGTACTTCGGCACCAGCTTCTTCAATGCCGGCGGCGGTGGCGACCCGGTGCTGTTCCAGCACATCTTCTGGTTCTTCGGGCACCCCGAGGTCTACATCATGATCCTGCCGGCGTTCGGGATCATCTCGGAAATCATCCCGACCTTCTCGCGCAAGCCGATCTTCGGCTACAAGGCGATGGTGTTCGCGATCGCCTCGATCGCCTTCCTGTCGTTCATCGTGTGGGCGCACCACATGTTCGCGGTCGGCCTGCCGCTGGGCGCCGAGATATTCTTCATGTACGCCACGATGCTGATCGCGGTGCCCACCGGCGTGAAGGTGTTCAACTGGGTCAGCACCATGTGGGGCGGCTCGATGACCTTCGAGACCCCGATGCTGTTCGCGATCGCCTTCGTGATCCTGTTCACCATCGGCGGCTTCTCCGGCCTGATGCTGGCCCTGGTGCCGGCCGACTTCCAGTACCACGACTCCTACTTCGTGGTGGCGCACTTCCACTACGTGCTGGTGACCGGCGCGATCTTCGCCATCATCGCGGCGACGTACTACTGGCTGCCGAAGTGGACCGGCCACATGTACAGCGAGTTCTGGGGCAAGGTGCACTTCTGGAACAGCGTGATCTGGGTGAACGTGCTGTTCTTCCCGCAGCACTTCCTGGGGCTGGCCGGCATGCCGCGCCGCATCCCGGACTACAACGTCGCGTTCGCCAACTTCAACATGATCAGCTCGATCGGCGGTTTCCTGTTCGGCGCCTCGCAGCTGATCTTCCTGGGCGTGATCGTGCATGCCGTGTGGTTCTCCAAGAAGAAGGCCACCGACCGCGTGTGGGAAGGCGCCAAGGGCCTGGAGTGGACCGTGCCGTCGCCGGCGCCGTACCACACCTTCGAGCTGCCGCCGGTGATCCACGACGAAGAGCTCGCCCACGGCCACGTGGAAGACTGACGATGAAAGGCGCCTGCCGCGGCAGCGTGGCGGGCGCCGGCAATATCCGATGAAAGACGGCGTTCCGATGAACCAGCAACTGACGGAAACCGAACAGGCGGCGCGGCTCAAGCGCGCCAGGCGCACCGCTTACGCGGTCGCGGCGATCGCGGTGGCGGTCTTCCTGTTCTCGATCCTGCAGATGCTGTGGATCTCGAAGTAACGCGGTACCGGTTTCGCAACCCCGTGCAGTCCGGCGGGTGGAAGTAAACGAAGAAATCCACGGGAACCTCACCATGGGTCAGCAGCAAGGCGCTTATTTCGTACCGTCCAAGAGCTCGTGGCCGATCGTGGCCGCGGTCGTCATGTTCGTCACCGTGCTCGGTGCCGCGCACTGGCTGAACGCGCAGCCCGGCGAGGCCAGCTTCGGCAAGACGCTGCTGACGGTTGGCTTCGTCGGCATCCTGGCCATGTTCTTCGGCTGGTTCCGCTCGGTGATCCGCGAATCGCTGGCCGGCAGCTACAACGCCCAGGTGGACACCTCGTTCCGCATGGGCATGATGTGGTTCATCTTCTCCGAAGTGATGTTCTTCGGCGCCTTCTTCGGCGCGCTGTTCTATGCCCGCATGTTCTCGGTGCCGTGGCTGGGCGGCGATGGCCACGGTGTGCTGACCCACCAGTTCCTGTGGGGCGACTACGCGGCTGCGTGGGGCGCCAATGGCGGCGGCGGTCCGGCGCGCATCGGCGGCGACTTCCAGACGGTGGCGCCGTGGGGCCTGCCGCTGCTGAACACGCTGATCCTGCTCACCTCCAGCATCACCGTCACCATCGCGCACCACGCGCTGAAGGCCGGCCACCGCGGCAAGCTGCTGGTGTTCCTGGGCCTGACCGTGCTGCTCGGCGCGACCTTCCTGTACTTCCAGGCGCACGAGTACATGGAAGCCTACCAGGAGCTCAACCTGACGCTGCAGAGCGGCGTGTACGGTTCGACCTTCTTCATGCTCACCGGCTTCCACGGCATGCACGTGACCCTGGGCACGATCATGCTGGCGATCATCTTCTTCCGCTGCGCCAAGGGCCATTTCAGCAAGGACCACCACTTCGGCTTCGAAGCCGTGGCCTGGTACTGGCACTTCGTGGACGTGGTGTGGCTCGGCCTGTTCATGTTCGTCTACATTCTTTGATAGATCGGTCTCCGAGGCCTCCGCGCCCGGAAACGAAAAAGCCCGCCAGAAGGCGGGCTTTTTCTTTGGGCCGGGTTTCGTCCGGGAAGGGGCCTGGCCGGAATGTCGCGGGAGCGGCGCGGTCCCCGGCGGGCCGCTACAATTGCTTCTTTAATTCAGCGACCTACGCCGTGCGGATGCAGCCAGCCCATCCAGATGCCCAGCACCACCATCAGGATGAGCAGCACCGAGAGTCCGATACGGCGCGTCAACGCCCACACCGTGCGCTTGCTGCCGTCCTTGTCGGTCATCATGAAGAACAGCGCCTGGCCGAGGTTGAACAGCACCACCAGCAGCAGGATCACCAGCGCATATTTGTAGATGGTTTCCACGTGATTGGCCCGAAGCACGATGACATCCGCAGTATAGCCTTGCCCCGTGGCGGCTCCGTATGAGCTTCCTGCGGCGTCCGCGCTGGTGGGCGGTGGTGCTGACCGTGGCCGGAGTGCTGCTTTTCGTACACCTGGGCCAATGGCAGCTGCATCGCGCCGACGAGAAGGAAGCACTTCTGCGTCGCTATGCCGCAGCGGCGCAGGAGCCCGTGCGCGAATTTGCCGCGGTGGGCGAAGCGCCGCCGGCGGACGCGTTTCCGCGCGTGCGGGTGAGCGGCCGATACCTCGCCGATCGCGTCTATCTGCTGGATAACCCCAAGCACGACCAGCGCGGCGGCGTGGAAGTGTTCGTGCCGCTGCAGCCGCAGGGCAAGGAGCGCCTGCTGCTGGTCGACCTGGGCTTCCTGCCCGGCAACGGCACCGACCAGCCGCCGCAGCTGCCGCCGCTGCCGCAGGGCACGGTCGAACTCAGCGGCTTCTATCAGCCGCCGCCCGGCGTGGGCTTCGAGATGGGCGGCGATGCACTGGCCGGCCAGGCGCATTGGCCGAAGACCACGATCTATTTCGATCTGGCGCAGGTCGCCAAGGATCTCGGCGCCACCGTCTATCCGCGCGTGCTCGCGCTGGAAGCGGAACCGGCCTCGATCTACATGCGCGAGCATACGCCCGACTTCAGTTCGATGCCGCCGGCGCGCCATCGCGCCTATGCCTTCCAGTGGTTCACCTTCGCCGTGGTGGCGGTGGTGATGTTCCTGTTCCTGCACCGCAAGCGCAAAGTCAGACAAGGGGACTTGCGATGAGCCAAACCCAACATGCCGTGCCGCCCGCACAGCGCGCCGGCCGCCTGAAACTGCTGCTGATCATGGCGATCTTCGCCGCACCGATCGTTGCCGCTGGCCTGCTCACCGTCGGCGGCTACCAGCCCAGCGGCAAGGGCAACGGCCTGCCGATCACGCCGCAGCGCAACTTCGCGCAGGAGGCCGTGCGCGTACAGCTGCCGGACGGCAAGGACTGGGCCTGGCGCGCGGACGAGCCGAAGCTCACCCTGGTCGCGCTGCCTGCTGCTGACTGCGCCGCGACCTGCGTGGAAACGCTCAACAAGATCGCCGCCGCGCGCGTCACCTTGAACCGCAATGCGCCGCGCCTGCGCCTGTTGCTGCTGTCGGCGGCGCCGGCGGTGGGCAAGGTGGAGAACGGCGTGTGGCAGCCCGATACCAATGCCGATTTCCGCTGGCAGCTCGGCAGCGACGCCGACGGCAAGCTGGCGCCGTGGCGCGCCGCCACGCCGGGCAGAGTGGCCGCGCTGCTGGTCGAATCCAATGGCACCGCGCTGGCGCACTATCCGGAAGGCTTCGACCCGACCGGCCTGCGCAAGGACCTGCAGAAGGTGATCCGCTGATGTCCTCGCGTTCCGTGAAAATCCTGCGCGGCCTGGCCCTGCTCGCCGCCGTGTTCGCCTTTGGCGTGGTGATGTTCGGCGCCTTCGTGCGGCTGTCCAATGCCGGCCTGTCTTGTCCGGACTGGCCGACCTGCTACGGCAAGGCCACCTGGCCGGAACACCAGCACGAGATCGCGCAGGCCAACCAGGCCTTCCCCGACCGCCCCTACGAAACGCACAAGGCCTGGCGCGAGCAGGTGCACCGCTTCCTGGCCGGCACGCTGGGCATGCTGGTGTTCGCGCTGGCCTTGATCGCGAGCTGGCGGCGGCCGTGGGCGCGCTATGCGGTGATCGTGTCGGCGATCCTCGCTGCGGTCGGCGTCACCATGTACATGCGCGGCGAGCACAGCATTTCTTCGATCGTCTCGGCCTTCGCCATCGGCCTGCCGCTGCTGGCGGCGCTGGCGCTGGACCGCCCCGGCGCGTGGCGCATCAGCGTGCTGGCCTTCGGCGTAATCATCTTCCAGGCCATGCTGGGCATGTGGACGGTGACCCTGCTGCTGAAGCCCATCGTGGTGATGGGTCATCTGCTCGGCGGCATTACCACCTTCGCCTTGCTGGCTTATGCGGCGCTGCGCTTTGCCGGCGTCGGCGCGCGCGACGGCAGCTATGCGCCGCTGCGCCGGCTGGTGGTGATCGGCATCGTGCTGCTGCTGGCGCAGATCGCGCTGGGCGGCTGGACGTCCGCCAACTACGCGGCGCTCGCCTGCGGCACGGATTTCCCCAAGTGCCTGGGCCAGTGGGTGCCGCCGACCGATTTCCCGCAGGGCTTCGTGCTGTGGCGCGGCGTCGGCGTGAACTACGAAGGCGGCGTGCTGGACATGGCCGCGCGCAGCGCGATCCAGATCGCCCATCGCATCGGCGCCCTGGTGGTGTTCTGCTACCTGGCGTGGCTGGCGCTGCGCGCCACCCGCCGCGGCCTGCGCGGCCACGGCCTGGCCATCGCGGTGGTGCTGGTAGCGCAGGTGCTGCTGGGCATCAGCAACGTGCATTTCGGCCTGCCGCTGCCGGTGGCCACCTTGCACAACGGCGTGGCGGCGCTGCTGCTGTTCGTGCTGCTGGCGACACTGGCGCGCACGCAGCGGCGGCAGGACGATGGCATCTTTCAGGGGCTGGGTTGAGCATGAGCCGCGTCAACGAATACATGGAACTGACCAAGCCGCGCGTCGTCGCGCTGCTGGTGTTCTGCGCCGTGATCGGCATGTTCCTGGCGGTGCCCGGCATCCCGCCGTGGCGCGCGCTGGTGTTTGGCACGCTGGGCATCTGGCTGGCCTCGGCCTCGGCCGCCGCGTTCAATCACCTGATCGACCAGCGCATCGACAAGCTGATGGCGCGCACCGCGCATCGCCCGCTGGCCACCGGCCATCTCACGCCGCGCCAGGTGGCGGTGTTCGCGCTGTCGCTGGGCGTGCTGTCGATGCTGGTGCTGGTGCTGCTGGTCAATCCGCTCACCGCGCTGCTCACCTTCGGCGGGCTGATCGGCTACGCGGTGGTGTACACGGCGTATCTGAAGCGCGCCACGCCGCAGAACATCGTGATCGGCGGCCTGGCCGGCGCGATTCCGCCGGTGCTGGGCTGGACCGCGGTCACCGGCGAGCTGCATGCGTTCGCGCTGCAGCTGTGCCTGATCATCTTCGTGTGGACGCCGCCGCATTTCTGGGCGCTGGCGATCTTCCGCCGCGACGACTATTCGCGGGCCCAGGTGCCGATGCTGCCGGTGACCCACGGCGTGGTGTACACGCGCTGGCACGTGCTGTTCTACACGGTGCTGCTGTTCCTGGTGACCCTGCTGCCCTCGCTGACCGGCTACAGCGGGCTGGTCTATCTCGGCGGCGCGGTGGTGCTGGGCGCGGGCTTCCTCTATTACGCGGTAAGGCTGCTCAATCCGCCGGATGAGTTCTTCGCGATGAAGGTGTTCAACTACTCCATCGTGTACCTGATGGCCCTGTTCGCCTTCCTGCTGGCCGACCACTGGCTGGTGGAGCCGCTGCTGCAGCAGGGGCAGGGTTTCGTACTTCAACGTGCGGCGTAGGTTGGGGTGAGCCGCAAGGCGACTGCGAAGGCAGGATGCCGTAGCGAACATCCGCGTAGCGGATGGCCCAAAGGGCTGGCTGCTGACGCAGCCAGTAACCCCAACGTTGCGATGCGCTGAGGCCTGTTGGGGTTCGCTGCGCTCACCCCAACCTACCCCGAGCGTATCGCGTAAAAACTTTCGTTCGCGATTCAGCCATTTGTGGTTGACACTCCCGCACCGCAGCAAGACAATTCGCGCGCCCTCCGGCGCGCTGCGCCCGACGGCATCCCTGTCCGACCAACCAAGGCATATGGACGTTTACCCTAGTCGCAACGTCGACATCCGCGAGCATCGGGTGCCGGCGTCGCATAACAAGCTGATGATCTGCGGCGACCGCCTGCGGTCGGCCGGCGCTTTCCTCGACTAGGGAAGACCGGCCCACTCCTGACGGCCGCCCCAGGCCGTAACGAGGAGATGGGCTATGAAGCTCCTTCGCGATTTTTTCCGTCTGCCCGCCGCGGGCCGTTCCTTGCTGGGCCGCCGCGCCGTTCGCCGTACCTGGACCGTCACCGTGCCCGCGCCGCAGGCCGTGGCCGTGCGTGAACCGGTCACCGTCGCCATGCACAGCAAGCCCGAGTCCGCCCGCACCCGTCCGGCCATGCGCCGCACCGCGCCGAAAGCACTCGGTCATCTTCAGCTGGTATCTCAGCGCTAAGGGCTTTGACGCTATGAAGCGCACCGTGCTCCGCAAAGGCTGGCCCCCGCCAGGCCGCGGGCGCTGGCCGCTGCAGCGGCCCTAGCGCGGGCATTCAGTGCACGCGGACTTCAAGGTCCGCCGACTCGCTGGTTTGCCCTGTTACCACGCATTCCCCGGAAGCGAGTCATGATCAAGCATTCCACCCAAACCGTCGCCGGCAAGGCGTCCGGCAAGGGCGCCGGTGCGCCCGTGCGCGTCGCGGTCGCGCTCGAGGCGTTCCGCCACAACGAGGCGCTGTTCGCCGCGCTCGATACCAGCGCGGCCGGCCTGGACGCCGAGCAGATCGCCGAGCGGCTGGACCGCGATGGCGTCAACGAGGTCTCGCACGAGAAGCCGCCGCACTGGTCGCACCAGCTGCTGCGCGCGTTCAAGAACCCCTTCATCATCGTGCTGCTGGTGCTGGCGGTGGTGCAGCTGGCGACCGACGGCGACGACCTGGCCGGCCCGATCATCATCGCGGTGATGGTGGGCATCAGCGTGCTGCTGAGCTTCACCCAGGAATTCCGCTCGTCCAAGGCGGCCGAGAAGCTCAAGGCGATGGTGCGCAACACCGCCACCGTCACGCGGCGCGCCGAGGACGGCCACAGCGAGCGCATCGAAGTGCCGGTAGGCGAGCTGGTGGCGGGCGACATCGTGCATCTGGCCGCGGGCGACATGGTGCCGGCGGACCTGCGCCTGTTCAGCGCCAAGGATCTGTTCATCAGCCAGGCCATCCTCACTGGCGAATCGCTGCCGGTGGAGAAATCCGCGCCGACGCCGGCGCAGGTGTCCGAAGCCTCCACGCAGGGCGACAACCCGCTGGACCTGCCCACCGTCTGCTACATGGGCACCAACGTGGTCAGCGGCAGCGCCAGCGCGGTGGTGGTGGCGACCGGTTCGCGCACCTACCTGGGTTCGCTCGCGCACACCATCGTGGGCCAGCGCGTGCGCACCAGCTTCGACCGCGGCGTGAACAGCGTCAGCTGGCTGCTGATCCGCTTCATGGCGGTGATGGTGCCGATCGTTTTCCTGATCAACGGCCTGGACAAGCACGACTGGCTGCAGGCCTTCCTGTTCGCGCTGTCGGTCGCGGTGGGCCTGACTCCGGAAATGCTGCCGCTGATCGTCACCGCGAACCTGGGCAAGGGCGCCTTGGCCATGTCCAAGCGCAAGGTGGTGGTGAAGCGCCTGAACGCGATCCAGAACTTCGGCGCGATGGACGTGCTGTGCACCGACAAGACCGGCACGCTGACCCTGGACAAGATCGTGCTGGAACGCCACCTCGACCTTTACGGCGAGGAGTCGGACGAGGCGCTGGAATACGGCTATCTCAACAGCCGCTTCCAGACGGGCCTGAAGAACCTGATGGACAAGGCGGTGCTGGAGCACCGCGACCTGGAGACGGTGGCGCAGCAGTACCGCATCGTCGACGAGATTCCGTTCGACTTCCAGCGCCGCCGCATGTCGGTGGTGGTGCGCCACGGCGAGGGCGACGAGCTGCTGGTGTGCAAGGGCGCGGTGGAGGAGATGCTGTCGATCTGCGCCTACGCCAAGGCGGGCGATGAGATCCTGCCGGTGACCGACGAGATGCGCGCGGACATCAAGGCGATGACCCGCGGCCTCAACGAGGACGGCCTGCGCGTACTGGTGGTGGCGGTGAAGCACCAGCCGCCGGCGGGGCGCGCCTATGGCGTGGCCGACGAAGCCGGCCTCACCGCGGTGGGCTGCCTGGCCTTCCTCGATCCACCGAAGGATTCGGCCGCCACCGCCATCGCCGCGCTGCACACCCACGGCGTGGAAGTGAAGGTCATCACCGGCGACAACGAGGCGGTGACGCGCAAGATCTGCCGCGAGGTGGGCCTGGACGTGCAGCACTCCGCGCAGGGCAAGCACATCGAGCCGCTCAACGACGAAGAGCTCGACGCGCTGGTCAAGCGCACCACCGTGTTCGCCAAGATGTCGCCGCTGCAGAAGGCGCGCGTGGTGAAGTCGCTGCAGCGCCAGGGCCATACCGTGGGCTTCCTCGGCGACGGCATCAACGATGCGCCGGCGCTGCGCGAGGCGGACGTGGGCATCTCGGTGGATACCGCCACCGACATCGCCAAGGAATCGGCCGACATCATCCTGCTGGAAAAGAACCTGATGGTGCTGGAGGAGGGTGTGATCGAAGGGCGCATCACCTTCGGTAACATCATCAAGTACATCAAGATGACCGCCAGCTCCAACTTCGGCAACATGTTCTCGGTGCTGGTGGCGAGCGCGTTCCTGCCGTTCCTGCCGATGCTGCCCCTGCAGATCCTGGTGCTGAACCTGCTGTACGACATCTCGCAGCTGTCGATCCCGTTCGACCGCATGGACGACGACTACCTGCGCAAGCCGCGCAAGTGGGACGCCAGCGACATCGGCCGCTTCATGGTGTGGATCGGGCCGGTCAGCTCGATCTTCGACATCACCACCTTCTTGCTGCTGTGGTACGTGTTCGGCGCCAACAGCAACGCGCACCAGTCGTTCTTCCAGTCCGGCTGGTTCGTGGAAAGCCTGCTGACGCAGACCCTGATCGTGCACATGATCCGCACCAAGCGCATTCCGTTCCTGCAGAGCGTGGCCGCGGCGCCGGTACTGGGCCTGACCACGGCGATCATCGCGATCGGCCTGCTGGTGCCGTATACGGGCCTGGGCGCCAAGATCGGCATGGTGCCGCTGCCGCCGGTGTACTTCGGCTGGATCGCGCTGACGGTGCTGACCTATTGCGTGCTGACGCAGCTGGTGAAGCTGCTTTACATCCGGCGCTACGGCCGCTGGCTCTGATGTGAGGGGAACAGGGAACGGGAAACGGGGAACCGCGGTTCTCCGCTTTGCCCGTTCCCCGATCCCCATTCCCTGATCCCTCGACGAAGGAGGACCAAGCCATGAAAGGCACCTTCGCTCTGCTCGATATCGCCGGCTACGTCGCCCTGCTGCTGTGGGGCACGCACATGGTCACCAGCGGCGTGCTGCGCGGCTACGGCAGCGCGCTGCGCCGCTGGCTGGGCCGTTATCTCGGCCACCGGCCCACCGCGTTCGCGTTCGGCATCTGCATCACCGCGCTGCTGCAGAGCAGTACCGCGGCCGGCCTGATGGCCACCTCGTTCGCCGCCAGCGGCTTCCTCGGCCTGGCGCCGGGGCTGGCGGTGATGCTCGGCGCCAACGTGGGCACCACGCTGATCGTGCAGGTGATGTCGTTCGACATCTCGGTGATCGCGCCGGTGCTGGTGCTGGCCGGCTTCACCATCCACCGCCGCAGCGACGACGCGCGCTACGAAAACCTCGGCCGCGTATGCATCGGCTTAGGCCTCATGCTGCTGTCGCTGCACCTGCTGGTGCTGTCGCTGGCGCCGGTGGAGAACGCGCAGGCGCTGCGCGCTGTGCTGCAGAGCCTGGCCAGCGAGCCGGTGCTGGCGGTGCTGGTGGCGGCGCTGATGACCTGGCTGTTTCATTCCAGCGTGGCGATGGTGCTGCTGGTGGCCTCGCTGGCCAACGCCGGCGTGGTGGATGGACCGGGCGCGCTGGCCCTGGTGCTGGGCGCGAACCTGGGCGGCACCTTGCCGGCCCTGCTCGAAGCGCACACGCCGGTGGCGCGCCGGCTGCCGCTGGGCAATCTGCTGGTGCGCGCGTTCGGCTGCGTGCTGTGCCTGCCGCTGCTGCATCCGCTGGCCGCGTGGCTGGCGCCGCTGGGCGAGTCGCCGGCGCGCATCGCGGTGAACTTCCATACCGCGTTCAATCTCGGCCTGGCCGTGCTGTTCATCCTGCCGGTGGAGCGCATGGCGCAGCTGCTGGTGCGGATGCTGCCGGATCCGCCGCGGCCGGACGATCCGGGCGTGCCGCAGTACCTGGACGAGGGCGCGCTGGATTCCGCCAACGTGGCGCTGGCCAATGCCGCACGCGAATCGATGCGCATGGCCGACATGGTCGAGGGCATGCTCAAGGGCCTGGTCGAAGTGTTCGGCAAGGACGACAGCGTGCGCGCCGCCGCGATCAGCCGCATGGACCCGTGGCTGGACCGCCTGGGCGTGGCGATCCGCGAATACCTGGCGGACCTGGGCGGCGAAGCGCTGAACGAGGAAGACGGCGAGCGCAGCCAGGAGATCCTCGCCTTCGTGATCAATATCGAGCATATCGGCGACATCACCGCCAACAACCTGATGGAGTTCGCCGCCAAGAAAGCCCAGCGCGGACAGGACTTCAGCGCCGACGACATCCAGGACCTGGCCGCCATGCACGGCCAGGTGATGGAAAGCCTGCGCCTGGGGCTGGCCGTGTTCATGCGCGGCGACCTGCGCGCGGCGCAGCAGCTGGTGTCGCGCAAGGAAGCGATCTGGCGCCTGGAGAACGAAGCCTCCGAGCGGCATATCCGCGCGCTGCGCGAACGCCGCGACGGCGGTGGGGGCGGGGATGTGTACCTGCGCATCCTGCGCGATCTCAAGCGCATTCATTCGCATCTGGCGGCGCTGGCTTATCTGCCGCTGGAGCGTGCGGGATTGCTGCAGGGCAGGCTGGTGAACGAGCCCTTGTCGAAAGCGCAGGCGTAGCAGGCGTAGGTTGGGGTGAGCCGCAGGCGAACCCCAACGTTGCGATGCGCCTGGAGGTGGCGGTGTTGGGGTTCGCCTCTGGCTCACCCCAACCTACGCCGATCTCTTTTGAAGTTTTGAATATCGGAGAACCCCGCACTTGGACCCAGACCCGTCTAGTCACCTAGCGCTGCACTGACGCCGTCTCCCGTCCACGCCTGAGCGCGTGGCCCGGACGCGGCGGACGGTGCTCCGACCGCGTCCGGGCTACCGGCAGCGCCACGCGCTGCCCGTTTCCCGCCGCCAGCCTGTCGTCATGGTCGCTTTGGCCAGGACGGCGCACGCCCATGCCTCGGGAAAACTCATGTCGTTCCGCATCAAGCACTCTTCCGTCGTTCTGCTGTTCGCGCTCGCCGCCTGTTCGCGCACGGAGCAGGCGCCAGCTCCCGCGCCGGTCGTCGTCAACGACGCCGGCGTCCTGCGCATCCCCGCCAACTCGCCGCTGCGCGAGCGCCTGAAAGTGCGCGCCGTGGAACAGCGCGCGCTGCCGCATGCCCTGGTGGCGCCGGCCATGATCGAAGCCGATCCCAGCCACACGGTGAACGTGCTCGCTCCGGTCACCGGCCGCGTGGCCGAGCTGCGCGTGAAGCTGGGCGACCGTGTCACGCGCGGCCAGATGCTGGCGCTGATCGCGTCCGGCGACTACGCGCAGGCCGTGGCCGACCAGCGCAAGGCGGCGGACGCACAGGCGCTGGCGAAGCAGACGCTGGACCGCGCGCAAGCCGTGCAGCAGGCTGGCGGCGCGGCGCAGAAGGATCTGGAAGCCGCGCGCAGCGGCTATGCGCAGGCGCAGGCCGAACTGGCGCGCACGCAGGCTCGGCTTGCCGCGCTGGGCGAGGGCGATGCGCGCGGCATGGCGGTGCGTTCGCCTACCGACGGCAGCGTGACCTCGCTGACCGCGGCCGTGGGCGCGTTCGCCAACGACGCCAATGCCGCGCTGATGACCATCACGGACCTGGGCCATGTCTGGGTGACCGCCAACGTCGCCGAGGACGAGGCCGCGCAGGTGGCGCCGGGCCAGTCCGCCGAAGTGGTGTTGCCGGCCTGGCCGGGCCGGCATTTCGACGGCGTGGTGCAGTCGGTGAGCGACGTGCTCGATGCCGATTCGCGCCGGGTCAAGGCGCGCATCGTGGTCGCCAACGCGGACGGCGCGCTGAAGGCCAACATGTTCGCCACCGCCACGTTCCGCGTGCCGCAGCCGCGCACGCTGCTGGTGCCGCAGTCGGCGCTGCTGATGAACAACGATAGCGTCACCGTCTTCGTCGAAGTGTCGCCGTGGGCCTTCGTGCGCCGCACGGTGGAGCTGGGCCAGGACGAAGGCGGCGACGCGCGCGTGCTCAAGGGCCTGGCGCCCGGCGAGCGCGTGGTGGTGGCGGGCGGAGTGCTGATCAATGATTGACAAGATCATCGCCTGGTGCCTGCACAAGCGCGGGCTCGTCTTCGGCATCGCGGTGCTGCTGGCGATCTACGGCCACTACGCGTGGACGCGGCTGTCGGTGGAGGCGTATCCGGAACTGAGCGACGTCACCGTGCAGGTGACCACCCAGGTGCCCGGCCTCGCCGCCGAGGAAATCGAACAGCAGATCACCACGCCGCTGGAGCGCGCGCTGGCCGGCACACCGGGGCTGGCTTCGATGCGTTCGAGCAGCACCTTCGGCCTGTCGCTGATCACCCTGGTGTTCCGCGACGGCGCGGAAATCTACTGGTCGCGTCAGCGCGTCACTGAGCGCATCGCCGGCGTCACCCTGCCGCAAGGCGTCACGCCCGGGCTCGATCCGGTCTCCGGCCCAGCCGGCGAGATCTACCGCTACACGCTGGCATCGGACACGCGCAACCTGATGGAGTTGTCGGAGCTGCAGCGCTGGAAGGTGATCCCCGCGCTGCAGCAGGTGCCCGGCGTGGCCAACGTGGACAACTTCGGCGGCTTCACCAAGGAGTTCCAGCTCGAAGTCGATCCGCAGAAGCTGCTGCAGTTCGGCGTGGGCATGAACGATGTGATCGCCGCGCTCAGCGCCAACAACACCAATGCCGGCGGCGGCCGGGTCACGCGCGGCGAGCAGTCGTACGTGATCCGCGGCGAAGGGCTGATGCGTTCGCTCAAGGACATGGGCGATATCGTGGTAGTGCAGCACGGCGGCAACCCGGTGCGCATCCGCGACCTGGGCAAGCTGCAGTACGGGCACCAGATCCGCGAGGGCATTCTCGGCAAGGACGGCAACCCCGACACCATCGAAGGCATTGTCGATCTGCTGCTGGGCGAGAATCCGTCGAAGGTGCTGCAGGGCATCCACGCCAAAGTCGACGAGCTCAATCGCCAGCTCGCGCCGATGGACGTGCGCATCGTGCCCTTCCTCGACCGCGACGAGCTGGTGCAGGCCACGGTGAGCAAGGTCGGGCATACCGTGCTGGAGGGCGTGGCCCTGGTCTGCGTGGTGCTGATCCTGTTCCTGGGCAGCCCGCGCAGCGCGCTGGTGGCGGCGGTGGCGATTCCGTTCGCGCTGGTGACCACGTTTATCGTGATGCACTTCACCGGCATGCCGGCGAATCTGTTCTCGCTGGGCGCGATCGACTTCGGCGTGATCGTGGACGGGGCGATCGTGGTGACCGAGGCGATCCTGCGCAAGCGCGAGGCGCGGCCCGACGCCTATCTGCACGAAGCGGACGTGCTGAGCGCGACCAAGCAGGTGGCGCGGCCGATCTTCTTCGCCACCCTGATCATCATCACCGCCTACGCACCGCTGCTGGCCTTCGAGCGTGCCGAGGGCAAGCTGTTCGCGCCGATGGCGCATACCGTCGGCTATGCGCTGCTGGGTGCGTTGCTGTGCGCGATCACCCTGGTGCCGGCGCTGGCCTGGCTGGCGCTGCGCAAGCCGCGCAAGATGTTCCACAACAAGCCGCTGGAGCGTCTGCAGAGCGGCTATCGCAGCCTGCTGGAGCGGCTGCTGCGCCGTCCGCGCATCGCCTATGCGATCGCCGGCGCCGCGTTGGCCGCGGTGCTGGCGCTGGGTGCGAGCATCGGCCGCGAGTTCCTGCCCGACCTCGACGAAGGCTCGCTGTGGGTGCAGGTGCAGCTGCCCAGCGGCTTGTCGCTGGAGAAGGCCAGCGAGATGGCCAGCGAATACCGCCGCGTGGTGGGCGAGTTTCCCGAGGTGAGCTACGTGGTCACCCAGCTCGGCCGCAACGACACCGGCAGCGATCCGTGGACGCCTTCGCATATCGAATCCGGCGTGGGGCTGAAGCCGTATGCGCAGTGGCCGAGTGGCGAGACCAAGGCGCAGTTCGTCAACCGGCTCAATGCGCGGCTGCAGCAGTTGCCGGGCATCAGCGTCGGCATCAGCCAGCCGATCATCGACGGCGAGAACGATATGGTCGGCGGCGCGCACAGCCCGCTGGTGCTGCGCATCTACGGCGAGGACTTCAAGGAGCTGCGCCGCATCGGCGGCGAGATCGTGGGCGTGCTCAAGGACGTGCGCGGCACCGCGGATGCGTCGATCTTCCAGGAGCCGCCGATTCCGCAGCTGACCGTGACGGTGGACCGCGATGCGGCGGCGCGCTACGGCATCAACGTGGCCGATATCAATACGCTGATCCAGACCGGCGTGGGCGGCGCGGCGATCACCCAGGCCTATGTGGAGGACCGCGTCTACAACGTCACCGCGCGGGTGCCGCACCAGGTCGCGGCCAGCCCCGCCGCGCTCGGCGGCCTGGTGCTGACCGCGCCCTCCGGCGCGCGCGTGCCGCTGGCGATGGTGACGCGCATCGTGCAGCAGACCGGCGAAAGCACCATTGCCCACGAGGGCACCGAGCGCCAGCTCACCGTGCGCATCGACAACCGCGACCGCGCGCTGTCGGACTATCTGGCCGAGGCGCAGGCGCGCATCGGCGACAAGGTGAAGTTCGACGCGCACAAATACCGCCTGGAATGGGCTGGCCAGTTCGAGAACCAGCAGCGCGCGCAGGCGCGCCTGGTGGTGGTGATGCTGCTGGTGCTGGCGGTGATGGCGGTGCTGCTGTTCGCCGAGTTCGGCAATCTGCGCCAGGCGCTGCTGGTGCTGGCGGTGGTGCCGCTGGCGACGCTGGGCGGGCTGATCTCGCTGCATGTGAAGGGCGAGACGCTGAATATCGCCACGGCAGTGGGCTTTATCGCGCTGTTCGGCGTGGCCGTGCAGAACGGCATCATCATGGTGGCCAACTTCAACCGCATGCGCCGCGAAGGCCACGGCGTGCGCGACGCGGTGCTGCTGGGCGCCACCGAGCGCTTCCGCCCCGTGCTGATGACCGCCACGGTGGCCAGCGTCGGCATGCTGCCGGCCGCACTGGCCACCGGCATCGGCACCGACGTGCAGCGCGGCCTGGCCACGGTGGTAGTCGGCGGACTGGTGATCGCCACCCTGCTTACCTTGTTCATCCTGCCGGCGTTCTACGACGCGCTCGAACGTTTTGTCGAGCGCCGTGCGCGCCGCGTGCATCCGGCGAAGGAGATCTGATCATGCGCCAGCTCATTACCAGGTACGCGGGCTGCGCGCTCGCCCTAGGCCTCGCCGGTTGCGCCGTCGGGCCGGACTTCCAGCGTCCTGAAGCGCCCAAGGCGCCGATCGAGGCGCCGTCGCTGCCCGGCGGCGACACGCAGCGTATCGTCGCCTCGATGGATATCCCCGGCCAATGGTGGACGCTGTTCCACTGCGCGCCGCTGGATACGCTGATCGCCGACGCGCTACGCCGCAACGCCGACGCGGAAGCCGCGCATGCGGCGCTGCAGGCGGCGTGGGAGAACGTCTATGCGCAGCGCGGTGCGTACTTCCCGCAGGCGAACGCAGGCTACAACCCGACGCGGCAGGACATCGCCAAGGATCTGGCCAGCCCCGCGCAGTCGGGCGCCAGCCTGTACAGCCTGACCACGGCGCAGGTCAGCGTTTCCTACGCGCCGGATCTGTGGGGCGGCACGCGGCGCCAGGTGGAATCGCTGGTGGCGACCGCGCATGCGCAGCGCTTCCAGCTGGAGGCGACCTATCTCACCCTCACCAGCAACCTGGTGAACGCGGCGATCACAGAAGCCTCGCTGCGCGCGCAGATCGACGCCACGCGGGAGATCGTCGATGCGCAGTCGACGATCCTCGCCACCCTGCAGCGCCAGCAGGCGCTGGGCGACGTCGCCGAAGCTGCCGTGGCGGCGCAGCAGGCCGCGCTGGAGCAGAGCCGCGCCGGCCTGCCGCCGCTGGAGAAGCAGCTGGCGCAGCAGCGCGATCTGCTGGCGGCGTTGAGCGGGCGGACGCCGGATGAAGATCTCGGCGCGCAGTTCACCCTGGACAGCCTGCAGCTGCCAGTCGAACTGCCGCTGAGCCTGCCGGCGCAATTGGTGGAGCAACGCCCCGACGTGCGTGCCGCGGAAGAACAGCTGCACGCCGCCAGCGCGGCGGTCGGCGTCGCCATCGCCGCGCGCCTGCCCAATGTGCAGATCAATGCCAGCTTCGGCCGCGCGGCCGGCAAGGCGAGCGCGCTGTTCGACGCGGGCGGCGGCTTCTGGAACCTCGGTGCCAGCATCACCCAGCCGCTGTTCGACGGCGGCTCGCTCAAGCACAAGCAGCGTGCGGCCGAGGCCGGCTATCGGCAGGCGGTGGCGGAGTATCGCGGGACGGTGATCGCGGCCCTGCAGAACGTGGCCGATGCGCTGCATGCCGTGGAAGCGGACGCGAGGGCGTTGCAGGCGGCGCAACGTGCGGAGCAGGCCGCCGCGCGCAGCCTGGACATTGCACGGAAGCAGTTGGCGCTGGGGGATATCAGCGAAAGCGCGCTGCTCAATGCGCAGCTGGCGTGGCAGCAGGCGCGGATCGCCCTGGTGCAGGCCCAGGCCGGGCGCTACGCCGATACGGTGGCGCTGTTCCAGGCGGCGGGCGGCGGCTGGTGGCATCGCGACGATGCCGGTGAGGTGGTCGGCTCGCGTTGATGACTTTGATCGTATGGACGTTTAGACGTCCATACGATTCATGCTTGCGCGTGGCTTACGCAATAACTTTCGACTGTGCAGGGCCTTTTATGTGCGCTGTGTCACTCGCGACCATGCCATCAGTCATACCCTTGTCGTCTGGGACTGGATGATGTCCCGGCAGGGGAATCTCACAACCAAAGAGGGTGGGTAGACATGGAGTGGAAGAAGTTGCTCACTGGCAGTCTGATGACTGCCGGCATGGTGTTCGCGTTGCCTGTACTGGCCGGCACCCTGCCTGATCACGAGGAATTCGAAACCGGCTTGTACGTGCCCTTCCAGGGGACGGGTGCGCGTACGGCCCTGCTGCATTTCTCTTATCCGGGTGCCGTGCAGGGCACGCCGGTGGCGTGGTCGGTGGACCTGCTCGATGCGCAGGGCCGCGTGCTGCGCAACTGGCAGGGCCAGAGCGCGCTGCGTGCCGGCGGCACGCAGGCCAAGGTGAGCTGGGACGGCCTGGGCGCCGCGGGCGCCACGTTGAGCCCGGGTTTCTACACGGTGCGCCTGCGCGCGATCGCGCTGGACAACGACGCCGTGCAGCGCATCGGCACCGGCCTGCCGTCCAGCGCGCTGGCGGCGGCGAGCGCCAAGGCGCCGCAGCTGGTGGAAGAGCAGCGCTACGACGTGCTGGTCGGCAGCCTGGCCAAGCCGCAGATGCCGGCCTTCACCGCGCTGCGCCACACCAGTCGCAGCAGCGCGCCGGCGACGATGTCTTCCGCGATCGTGCAGCCGCAGTCGGTGGGCGCGACGGGCAGCCTGCCGTACACCATTTACTACGGCGATCTGCATAGCCAGACCAACCACAGCGATGGCGGCGGCGACGTCTCCACCTGCGTGGACGCGCAGAATCCGCAGAGCGCGCCCTACGGCCCGGCCGACGCCTACCAGTACGCGCTGAACGACGGCCTGGACATCCTGATGACGTCCGAGCACAACCACATGTACGACGGCTCGACCGGCACCAACGCCTCGGCCAGCCCGACCACCGCGCACAATCTGTATCAGTCCGGCCTGCAGGCGGCGAACACGTTCAACGCCGCGCACGCCAACTTCCTGGCCATCTACGGCCTGGAGTGGGGCGTGATCAGCAACGGCGGCCATCTGAACATCTTCAACTCGCCCAGCCTGCTGGAGTGGGAATACAACAGCTCCAACCAGCTGATCGGCGACGTGTTCACCGCCAAGAGCGACTACGCCTCGCTGTACACGCTGATGAAGACCAACGGCTGGGTCGGCCAGTTCAACCATCCGTCCACCAGCGGCCAGTTCAATGCCGGCGGCCAGGACCTGGGCTATACCGCCGACGGCGACCAGGTGATGGTGCTGGCCGAAGTGCTCAACAGCTCGGCTTTCTCACACAACACCACCGAGACCGAGACCAGCCGCACCAGCTACGAAAGCGCGTTCAATATCTTCCTGGAGCGCGGCTACCACGTGGCGCCCAGCTCGGATCAGGACAACCACTGCGCCAACTGGGGCGCCAGCTACACCAACCGCACCGGCGTGCTGATTCCCAATGGCACGACGCTGAGCCTCAACGCCTTCCTCGACGCGATCCGTGCCCGCCACGTGTTCGCCACCGAAGACAAGACCGGCCAGATCGTGCTCACCGCGAACGGCCATCTGATGGGCGAGCGCTTCAGCAACAGCGGCGCGCTGACGCTCACGGTGAACTACGCCAGCACCGCCGGCCACACCGTGCAGCGCGTGCAAGTGTTCGAAGGCGTGCCGGGCAGCAACGGCACCGTGGCGACCACTTCCAGCACCGCCACCACCACCATCACGCCGGCCAATGGCGATCACTTCTACTACGCCAAGATCACCCAGGACGACGGCAAGCAGCTGTGGTCGGCGCCGGTATGGGTGACCCAGGGCGCGGGCGGCGGCGACACCACGCCGCCGACGGTGAGCGCTTCGGAAAGCGGCAGCTCCGGCACCATCACGCTGTCGGCTACGGCTAGCGACAACGTGGGCGTGAGCAAGGTGGAGTTCTATGTCGACGGCGCACTGAAGGCCACCGACACCGCCACGCCGTACACGGCCACGGTCGATTCGACCACGCTGGCCAACGGCTCGCACAGCCTGGTGGCGAAGGCGTATGACGCGGCCGGCAATGTCGGCACCAGCTCGACGGTGAGCTTCAGCGTGTCCAACAGCAGCGGTGGTGACACCACGCCGCCGACGGTAAGCGCTTCGGAAAGCGGCAGCTCCGGCACCATCACCTTGTCGGCCACGGCCAGCGACAACGTGGGCGTGAGCAAGGTGGAGTTCTATGTCGACGGCACGCTCAAGGCCACCGACACCGCCTCGCCGTATACCGCGACGCTCGATTCCACCACGCTAGCCAACGGCAGCCACAGCCTGGTGGCCAAGGCCTACGACGCAGCCAACAACGTCGGCACCAGTTCGACGGTGAGCTTCAGCGTGTCCAACGGCGGCGGCACCGCCACCGAGCTGGTGAAGAACGGCGGCTTCGAGAGCGGCGCCACCTCGTGGACGCAGACCAGCGGCGTGATCAACAACGACAGCGGCGAAGCGGCGCATGCCGGAAGCTACAAGGCATGGCTCAATGGCTATGGTTCCGCGCATACCGACTACGTGCGCCAGTCCATCTCCATCCCGGCCACGGCAAGCAAGGCCACGCTGGATTTCTTCATGCATATCGACACGGCCGAGCCCACCACCACGTCGTACGACACGCTGAGCGTGCAGGTGATCACCTCGGCCGGCAAGTACGTGACGCTGGCGAGCTGGTCGAACATGAATGCCGCGTCGGGCTACCAGGAGCACACGGTGGATTTGTCGGCGTATATCGGCCAGACCATCCAGATTAACTTCTACGGCGTCGAGGCCAGCACCACGCAGACCTCGTTGGTTATCGACGATGTGAGTGTGAAGGCGCAGTAAGTAAAGCGCGGGCGGCGGAAGGCCTCGTGGCCTTCCGCCGCCATGCTTGTCAGAGGTGCTGGCCGTACCAGGCCAGCTGGCGCTGCACCACCTGTTCGAAGTGCGGGCCTTCGTAGGCGTCGTAGTGCTTGGCGCCTTCCTGCACGTGCAGCTGCTTGGTCGGTGCGCCGACGGCTTCGAACAGCGCCGTGCCCTGCGCGGGCGGATTCACGCCGTCGTCGCCGGCCACCACCACCAGGGTGGGGCAGGTAACCTGGGCCGCATTGGCGGCCGGCTTGTAGTGGAACATCTCCTTCACCGTCAGCATCGGGATCTTGATGCTGAGGTCCGGGAAATGATCCTTGTGCTTCTCGAAGAAGGCCTTGGATTCCGGGTCGCCCAGCACGCGCGTCACCGGCACGAACATCTCCTTGCCGGCCTGCTTGCGCTCTTCCATCTTGGCCAGCGTGGCGAGAAAGGCCTGCTTTTCTTCGGCCGACATATGGCCGGCGATCACTTCCTCGCCGTCGGCGAAGGCCAGCTGGCTGACCACGCAGCGCACGCCGGCGTCGCGCGCGGCCGCGCCCATCACATGGCCGCCGCCCAGCGAGGTGCCCCACAGGCCGATGCGCTGCGCGTCCACCTGGTCGTGCGCCTTGAGCCAGCCGAGCACGGCGAGGATGTCGTCGATCTGCATCGACGGCACCAGCCGCCCACGCTCGCCGCCGCTTTCGCCGAAGCCGCGGTAGTCGAAGGTGACGGCGACATAGCCGGCCTGCGCGAAGGCTGCGGCGAAAGCCGGCAGCAGCAGCGGCTGGGTGCCGCAGAAGCCGTGGCAGAGCAGCACGGCGGCGTGCGGGCCGGGCTGCTCGGGGAGGTGCAGGGTGGCGGCGAGCGGGGATTCGCCGATGCGGACGGTCTGTTTTTGCATTAGAAATTCCGGGAGTGGGGAATGCACATTCCTTTCAAGGTGAAACCCTTCTCCCTCCGGGAGAAGGTGGCGGCAGCCGGATGAGGGTACGGGCGGGGCGGGGCGTTTCGCTCCGGCCGAACCCTCACCCCAACCCTCACCCCAACCCCTCTCCCGGAGGGAGAGGGGCTCAAGCTCTCGCGCTGAACAGCGCTACGACACCATGCTGGCGCACGTTCACCTGCGCGAAGTGCTGCCGCAGCGAGGCCTGCAGTTGCTCCAGCGTATCGCCCGCATTGCCGAAGATGCCGCGGCGGTTGTAGACCTCCATCAGCTTGCGGCCCAGCGGATTGTGGCCGGCGCCGTCCCCGAGGATGGTGGCGCCGTACAGCACGCCATCAGGTGCCAGATACGGTTTCAGATGCGCGAACACGCGCGCCTTCTCCGCCATGCTGCCGGGCAGGCAATGCAGCAGATAGAACAGCGCGATGGAATCGAACACGGGCGCGCCGGGCAGATCGAGCGGCTGCATCGCGTCGGTGGCGTACAGGGCCTGATGCGGGCGGCCCATGCGCTGCGCGGCGGTGCGCAGGCTGGTTTCGTTGAGATCGAGCAGGGAGACCTGCTGGTCCGCGCCGAAGCCCGCATGCGCGAGGTAATAGCCGGTGCCCACGCCGACATCCAGGTGCCGCTTGCCCAGGTGCTCGCGATAGAACGGCAGCAGCACGCTGCCGGTGGGGCAGCGCCAGGCGCAGCGGTTGGAGAAGCCGAGCACGTAGGCGTCGTAGAGCCTGAGCACGAACGGCGAATAGACGGCGGCGCCGGCGCGGGTGTCGAGCGGGTCGGTGGCGGACATGCGGGGAAGTTCTCGCGTTGGCGATCGGGGTAGGTTGGGGTGAGCATAGCGAACCCCAACGTGGCGATCGTGCTGTCCGTCTCGTTGGGGGTCACCCCAACCGACGCGATGGCCGTGCGCTCAATCGATGCGCGTATCGACCGACACCGCTTCCCACGTATCGATATCCACCAGCATCTTCTGCGCATGCCCGCGGATCGCATCGACCGCATCGCGGCCCAGCGCCAGGCGCAGCGGGGTGTCGTCGGCTTCCAGCGCCTTGGCGATGGCGGCGGCGGCCTTGAGCGGGTCGCCTTCCTGGGTCTGGTGCATGCCGTGTGCGAACTGGCGCGTGGCACCCACGGTGTCGGCATAGGCCGGCAGTTCCGGCATGTAGCGCATGCCGCCGCCGGCCAGGTTGGTGCGGAATTGCCCGGGTTCCACGATCAGCACCTTGATGCCGAACGGCGCCACTTCGCCGGCCAGCGCTTCGGACAGGCCTTCCAGCGCGAACTTGCTGGCGGAGTAGGCGCTGAAGCCGGCGAACGAGAGCTGCCCGCCCAGGCTGGTGATATTGACGATGGCGCCGCTGCGCTGCGCGCGCAGCAGCGGCAGCGCGGCGCGGATCACGCCGGCGGCGCCGAAGAAATTGGTGTCCATCAGCGCGCGCAGTTCGGCGTCGGGGGTTTCTTCCACCGCGCCGACCACGCTGTAGCCGGCGTTGTTGATCACGATATCCAGGCGGCCGAAGCGCTCGACGCCGGCCATGATCGCGGGGTCGGCCTCGTCCGGCTGGGCCACGTCCAGGCGCTGCGCCAGCACGCGGTCCGGCGCCAGCTTCACCAGCGGAGCCAGGCGCGCGGTGTCGCGCGCGGTGGCGACGACGCTGTCGCCGCGGCCCAGCGCGTAGCGCGCGAAGGCATCGCCGAAACCGCTCGATGCGCCGGTGATGAACCAGACCTTGCCTGCCATGGAAGCCCCCGCAATCACGGTAAAGGAACGCACTCCGCGCTCCGGAGCGGCGATGCTAGCGGATCGCCGCGCGGCTTGTCGGGATGCCTTGTGGCACGTGAAGCGCGCGTCAGTGCGACAGCGCGCGCTCGATCGCTTGCTGCGCCAGCGGCGCCATGCGCGCATAGCCGGCGGGCGTGGGATGCACGCCGTCGCCGGCCAGTTCCGCGTCGAGGCCGCCGTCCTGGTTGGCCATGGCGCCGTAGTAGTCCAGATAGACGGCGCCGTTGGCGGCGGCGTACTGCTTGATCCATGCATTCAGCGCACGCACCTTGTCCGCCGGCTGCAGGCCGCGGCGCCAGGGGTAGTCGCTGACCGGAAGAATGGAGGCGAGGATCACGCGGATATGGTGGGCGCGCGCCAGCTCCGCCATCGAGCGCAGGTTGTCCTCGATCATCTCCGGCGTGCTCACGCCGCTGTTGCCGGCGATGTCGTTGGTGCCGGCCAGGATCAGCACGGCCGCGGGCTTGAGGTCGATCACGTCCTGGCGGAAGCGCACCAGCATCTGCGGCGTGGTCTGGCCGGCGATGCCGCGGTTCACGTAGGGCTTGCCGGGAAAGAACGTGGTGTCCGGCTGGCGGCCCCAGTTGTCGGTGATGGAGTCGCCGTAGAACACCACGCGCCGCTCGCCGGGCTTGAGGGCTTCGAGATGGGCATTGGCTTCGCGGTAGCGCGAGAGCTGCGGCCAGTCGGCCAGGCGCTGCTGCAGCGAGGCGACGTCGTCCGGTGTAAGCGAGGAGGGCGCGGCGGTGAAAAGCGGGTCGATCGCTTCGGGGGCGATGGGGTGATTAGGCACCGCGTGATCAGGCACCGCGTGGTCAGGCACGGCATGGTCCTGTGCCGAAACGGCGGGTGCGATCAGGACAAGAGCGAGCAGCAGGGTACGGAAGGCTGGCACGGCGTGGTTCCGTTTGGACGTCCGAACGACGGGAACGTCCCTTGTAACCGGTTCACCACGCCGATGCGAGCGGCGCGCGCACGCTTTCAGGGGTCGGGGTTCTGCTCGAACTTGCCCAGCACCTGCCACAGGTTGGCCAGCTCGCGCGCCACGTCGGCGCGATCGCCGTCGCTGATGTTGGTGATCAGCACCCGGCCGGTGCCGGTGGTGGGGTTGAACGACATCTGCACGGTGACGCCGGCATCGCCGCCGTTATGGCCCAGCTCGCCGCTGACGGTGCGCTGCCAGAACAGGCCCTGATCCAGGCCATCGCCCGCGCGCACGCCCTTGGGCTGCTCGCCCTTGGGCCAGGCGGGGCCGAACATGGTCTTGTACGACGCCGCCGACAGCAGGCCGGCGCGGCCGCCGTAGCCGCTGATCATCTCGGCCAGGAACTTGCCCACGTCGTTGCAGGAGGAATACAGGCCGCTGGCCGCGTAGGACGGGAAGCTGTACGGCGCCAGCGGCTTCTTGTTCTTGTCGTACAGCGTGGCCTGCGGGCCCTGCGTGTCGGACGGCGTCCAGCCGGTGGCGTTCATGCCGAGCTTCTGGAAGATGCGTTCGCGCGTGAGCATGCGGTACGGGCTGCCGGCCTTGTATTCCACCGCCAGCGCGACCAGGGCCGAGCCGAGGTTGCTGTAGCGGTAGGTGCTGCCGGGCGCGGTCTTGGCGAAGTTGGCCTCGTTGTAGCTGGCGCCCATCGGTTCGAGATAGGCCTTGAGCAGGCCGCGCGTGTCGAACGAGGAGGGCGCGCCCTTGCCGTAGCTCTGCGTGTAGAACGGCTCGCGGTCGACGATGCCGGAGCTGTGCGTGGCGAGCTGGCGCAGGGTGATGGCGTTGGAGGCGTAGTGCGGGTTGTGCACGTCGAACGGCAGCTGGCGGCTGATGTCGGTATCCAGCGACAGCGCGCCGATCTGTACCTGCTGCATCAGCGCCACCGCCAGCACCGGCTTGGCGATCGAGGCCACGGGCTGCACGGTGTCCGGCGTATACGGGCGCTTGCTGGCAAGGTCCGCATAGCCGAAGCCCTTGGCGTAGCGCACGCCGGCGCGGTCGACGACGGCGACGCAATAGCCCGGCAGCGTGGACTTCGCCTGCAGTTCGTCCAGCGCCTTCTGCAGGGTGGACGGCGTGACGGCGGCCGCGCGCGGCAGCGCCTGCGCGGGCAGGCCGGCGGCCAGGCTCAGCGCGGCGGCGAGCGCGCAGGCGGAGAGGCGGGCCAAGGCATGGCCCGCGCTGCGACCCGGCGGGGTCGGCGGCGTGGTGTCGAGGTGCATGGGTTCCCTGTTCGTCCTGAAGCAATGGGGCTCCTGGGTCCGGCATTTTAGCCGGGGCGGGGACCCGGATGGGGCAATTTTCGTGCGGCGCAGCACGAAAGCCGAGGCGGGTGCCTGGCTGGGCCCGCTCAGAACAGCTTGCGGTAGACCACGAAGCCGGAATGCTCGGCCACCTGGTCGTACAGCCGCATGGCGGTGGCATTGGTGTGGTGGGTCTGCCAGTACACCCGCGGCGAGCCGGCCTGGCGGGCCTGCGCGTAGACGGCCTCGATCAGCGCCTTGCCCACGCCGCGGCCGCGGGCGGCCTCGACGGTGAACAGATCCTGCAGATAGCAGTTCAGGCCGATCGCGGTGGTGCTGCGGTGGAACAGGTAGTGCACCAGCCCCAGCAGCGCGCCGCCGCTTTCGGCCACCAGCGCATGCACCGGTTCGCCTTCGTCGAAGAAGCGCTCCCAGGTGGTGCGGGTGATCTCATCCGGCAGCGCGGTGGGGCCGGAGCGGCCGTAGAAGGCGTTGTAGCCGTCCCACAGCGGGGTCCAGGCGGCAAGGTCGCTGCGGCGGATGGGGCGGACGATGACGGGTTCGGGCACGGCGGGGCCTCAGTCGTTCAGTTCGATATCGAGGCTGTCCAGCAGGGCGGCCGCCTCGGGCAGGGAGAACTTCGCGCGCTTGATGTCGTTGAGGAACACATCGATGCGGTAGTTGCGCGCTTCGCGGAAATCCGCGCGGGCCAGCCGGGTGCGGCGGAAGATGGCGCCGTCGAGGTCGCTGTGGCGGAAGTCGGCGTCTTCCAGGTCGGCTTCGGTGAAATCCGTCTCGCCCGTGCGGCATTCGAGCAGCTGCAGCTCGCGCAGCGACAGGCCGAAGAAGCTGCTGTCGTGCAGCGCGCAGCGCTCGAACGCCAGCATCGCGCCCAGGCGCACGGTGGGCCAGTGGGCGTGGGTCCAGTCGATGCCGACCAGCTTGCTGTCGAGGAAGCGCGCCTCGACCTGGCTGCCGGTGAGGCGGACCAGGGCCAGGTTGCAGTCGGTGAATTCGCAGTCGCGCAGGCGGCAGTTGCGCACGGTGGCCGCGGTGAAATCGCAGTGCTCGAAGCGGCAGTCTTCGAAGCGCAGGTCCTCCAGCATGGCGCCCCCGAGCTGCAGGCCGCGGAAGTGCTGTCCGCTGTACTCGCGCTGCTCGAACGGGCTGCCGGCCACGGCGCTAGGACTCCGCCTTCTCGCGCGCCACGCGGCGGCGGTGCCGCCACCACAGCACCAGCACCACCGCCAGGATGATGCCGCCCAGCGCCCACAGGCTGCTCTGGCCGCGGCGGATCCACATCACCAGCCACTCGTGATTGTTGGCGCCGAAATAGCCCAGGTACACCCAGATCGGCACGCTGATCAGCGCGGCCAGGCCGTCCAGCAGAAAGAAGCGCATGAACGACACGCGGTGTGTGGTGCCGGCGGTGATGTACACCGCGGTGCGCATGCCGGGCAGGAAGCGCGCGATGAACATCAGGCGGTTGCCGTAGCGCTCGAACTTCTCCTGCACCTTGGCATAGCGCTCTGGCGTGAGCACGCGCGCGACCACGCGCCATTGCAGGATGCGCGCGCCGTAGTGGTGCCCCAGCAGGAACATGCCCGCGTCGCCCAGCAGCACGCCGACCATCGACACCGCGAACATGATGTGCACGTTGCCGTAGCCCAGGCCCGTGATGACGCCGCCGGCGACCAGGGTGATGTCCTCCGGCAACGGCGCGCCGGCACCGCACAGCAGCAGTGCGATGAAGACGGCGGCGTAGCCGTTCTCGGCGAACAGCGTGACGAGTCGTTCAAGCAGATCCATCGACGTCCTTGCCTGGTCGAGCCCCGGCGGAAAGCGAGGGGCGATGATCCCACAGGCGGGCCAATCCATGGGCGCCGGCCAGCGGGTGCGAAGCGGAGGAGGATAACCGCATGTACCGTCAACCCGAGAAGGAGGGGGGTTTGGTCGCGAGCAGTTCGCGCAGCTCGGCCTTCTCCGCGTCGTCGAGCGGACCCTGCTGCTGCTTGGCCGAGAGGAAGGCGCGGCGTTGCGCCGTGGCCTCCTGCTCCAGGCGGCGCAGCGCGTTGAGAAACGCGATCAGCAGATCCTCCGGCTCGCCCGGCACGGTGGCGGCCATCAATTTTTGCAGTGCGGAATACTCGGGCCGCTCGGCGAAGTGTTCCACCAGCACCATGGGATTGATGCCGGGCCGGGCGCGCGCCAGATCGATCAATTCGGCGAGCAGCTCGATGCCGGGTTTGTCCAGGCGCAGGAAGCCGTACGGACGCTCGACCTGATCGGCCATGCCAGGCTGGACCAGCAACAGTGCGATGGCGCTGCGCACCAGGCTGCGCTGCACCGCCACCGGCTGCTGCGCGGGACGGCGCGCGGCGGTATCGGGCTGCAGCACGGCGCGGGCGCCGGTGCGGCGTTCCAGGTCTTGCGCCATCAGGTCGCGGAAGGCGCCGTCGGGCAGGCGGGCGATCAGCGGGCGGGCACGTTCGGCCAGGCGGGCGCGGCCGTCGAGGCTGCCGATGTCCACTTCGTGGGCGAGTTCGCCGAAGAAATATTCCGACAGCGGCGTGGCGTTCTTCAGGCGCTGCTCGAAGCCCTGCTTGCCTTCCTTGCGGATCAAGGTGTCCGGGTCTTCGCCGTCGGGCAGGAACAGGAAATACGCCTGGCGGCCATCGCGCAGGCGCGGCAGCGCGGCTTCCAGCGCCTTCCATGCGGCGGCGCGGCCGGCGCGGTCGCCGTCGAAGCAGAACACCACGTCGGGCGCGGCGCGGAACAGCACTTCGGTATGGTCCGGCGTAGTCGCCGTGCCCAGGGTGGCCACTGCGATCGGCAGGCCAGCCTGGTGCATGGCGATCACGTCCATATAGCCCTCGACCACCACGATGCGCGCCAGGTTGCTGTTGGCCTGCTTCACCTGCCACAGCGCGAACAGCTCGCGGCCTTTGTGGAACAGCGCGGTCTCGGGCGAGTTGAGGTATTTGGGCCCCTGCTCGGACTGCAGCACGCGGCCGCCGAAGGCAATCACGCGGCCGCGGCGGTCCAGGATGGGGAACATCAGGCGTTCGCGGAAGCGGTCGTATTTGTTGCCGCGCTCGTTGCTGGCGACCATGCCGGCGTCGTTGAGCAACTGCATGCGCTTGGGATCGGTGCCCAGCGCCTTCAGCACGCCGTCGAAGCCGGCCGGCGCCCAGCCGATGCGGAAGCGCGCGATGGTGTCGGCGTCGAGGCCGCGCTTCTTGCAGTAGGCCTGCGCGTCGGGGTTGTGCGGCAGCTGGCCTTCGTACCAGCGCGCGGCGCTGTCGAGCAGGCTGTAGAGATCGGTCTTGTCTTCGCGCGGGGCGTTGTCGCGGCCGCCCTCGAAAGGCACCTTCAGGCCGACCGACTGCGCCAGTTCCTCCACCGCGTCGGGGAATTCCAGGCGGTCGTAGTCCATCAGGAACTTGATCGCGCTGCCGTGCGCGCCGCAGCCGAAGCAGTGGAAGAACTGCTTGGCCGGGCTGACGTAGAACGAGGGCGAGCGCTCGTTGTGGAACGGGCAGCAGGCGGTCCATTCGCGCCCGGCCTTCTTCAACGGCACGCGCCGCTCGATCACGTCGACGATGTCGACGCGGGAGAGCAGTTCGTCGATGAAGGTGTCGGGGATACGGCCGCGCATAAGCTCTCTAGTGTACGGGGGCGGTCAAGGGCTGGGGCCGGGGCTTATGCTGGCGGCTCATGGTCGGGGGAGGCGGGCATGGCGGCAAGTGCACAGGTGCGTTTCAGGCCCGCCGCGGCGGGAGATGTGGCCGCGGCGGTGCCGCTGATCCACAGCTCCGGGCCGGGGGCGTTCGAATACGTGTTCGCGGTGCCGGGACGCAGCGATGCGCAGGCCTTCCTGCGCCACGCTTTTGCCGACGGCGCCGGCGAATTCGGCTGGCGCAACCACTGCGTGGGGGAATTGCACGGGCGGGTGGTGGCGGTCGGCGCCGGCTATGGGGCGTCGACGCAGTGGGCGTTCACGCTGGCGGCGGCGCGGCAGATCCTGGGTTTCTTCGGCTGGCGGCATGCGGGCGGCGTGATTGCGCGTGGCCTGCGGGTGGAGGGGGTGATCAGGCCGCCGTCGGGGCAGATGCATTATCTGGCCCATCTGGGCGTGGAGCCGGCCCTGCGCGGGCGCGGCATCGGCGCGGCGCTGGTCGAGCATCTGGCCGGGCAAGCTGCTGCTTTGGGGCGCGTGCCGCTGGCGCTGGATGTGGCGGCGACCAATCCGCGCGCGCAGGCGCTGTATGAGCGCTGCGGCTTTGCGGTGACGGGGGAGCGGGCTTCGAGCCTGGCCGATGCGCGGGGACAGGTGCCCCCGCATCGGCGCATGGAGCGGTGGTCCTAGACGACTGCGCTTAGACGATATGAAAGATGCCGACCACGGCCAGCACCGCGATCAGGAACAGGATCACGAAGATCGCGAACAGGACCTTGGCGATGGTGCCGGTAACGCCGGAGACCGAGTAGAAACCCAGCCAGCCGGTGACCAGCGAAACGATGGCGAAGATGATGGCCCACTTGAGCATGCGTCTCTCCTTCCGTAGGCCGCGGCAGCGGCTTCCGCGAGGGTGGGCGTGCCGGTGTGAAGGGCTTGGCTGGATAATGCGTGGGCGGCGTCATGCCGCGACGCGGCTTTAACGCCGCGTTGGACACGGTTTAGTTCGGAGATAACGCCATGTTGACGGCGATGATGTTGCGCGCACAGCGCGCGATCGTGCAGCGCTTCGAGGAAGCGGGCGCGACGAGTAGGGAATCGGCGCGCGGCGTCGAGGAGCTGAAACTGACGCCGGGCATCGCCTGGTACCAGCTGGTGGAGCGCGGCGTGCTGCGCTGCCCGGGCGAGGGGCGCTATTTCCTGGACCGCGAGCGCTGGGAGCAGGTGAGCGGCCAGCGCCGCCACCACGCATGGGTGATGGTGGTGGCTGTTATTGCGCTGGTGCTGCTGCTGTTCTGGCTGCGGACGGCGGGCGGCCTGGGCCACCACCTGCCTTAGCCTTGGGCGAGCCGGCCTTAGGCGAGCAGGCCTTAGGCGAGCAGGCCTTAGGCGAGCAGGCCTTAGGCGAGCAGGCCTTAGGCGAGGCGCGCCTTCACGCGGGCCGAGACCACGGCCATGTCGGCGCGGCCGGCGGACTGCTGCTTCACCGCGGTGACCACCTTGCCCATGTCGCGGGCGGAGCTGGCGCCGGTGCTGGCGATGGCGGCGGTGATCAGCTCGTCGATCTCCGCCTCGCTGAGCTTGGCCGGCAGGTAGGTCTCGATCACGGCGACTTCGGCGCGCTCGGCATCGGCCAGGTCCTGGCGCTGGGCGGCGTCGAACTGGGTGATCGAATCGCGGCGCTGCTTGAGCATCTTTTCCAGCACGGCCAGGGTCTGCACGTCGTCCAGCTCGATGCGCTCATCCACTTCGCGCTGCTTGATCGAGGCGAGGATCAGGCGGATCACGGCGAGGCGGGCCTTGTCGCCGCCGCGCATGGCGTTCTTCATGTCTTCTTGGAGCTGTTGCCTGAGGGACATGTCACTCTCCGGAGAGGGGCTGTTGGCGTGAAGGAAACGCATAAAGCCGGCGTTGCCTGAGGCAACGCCGGCCGATGCTGGAGCGATAAGGCAGCGGCTGCGGATGCACGCGCCGGCTACCGTGGCATGAAAGGTGGCAGGCGGCGCCGTGGGCGCCAGGCCGTGACCTTTGCGTCCGCCGAAGGGCGGACGGCAGCCTCAGTACAGGCGCGTACGACGCGAGGTGTCGCGCGAGAGGCGGCGCAGGTGACGCTTCACCGCGGCGGCGCGCTTGCGCTTACGCTCCTGGGTCGGCTTTTCGTAGAACTCGCGCTTGCGGGTCTCGGCCAGGACGCCGGCCTTTTCACAAGTACGCTTGAAGCGACGCAGGGCAAGCTCGAACGGCTCGTTCTCGCGGACTTTTACGCTGGGCATGGAAACTCCGAGTGGTAAACTTGCCCGTCTGATCGGGCGAGCCGCGAAGTATAGCGTGGACACGAAGCAATTTTCAAAGCCTGTGCTGGGCATCGAAACCTCCTGCGACGAGACCGGGGTGGCCCTGCTGCGCTGGGAGCCCGCCGCGCCGGGCCGCGGCCTGCTGTCCCACGCCCTGTACAGCCAGATCAAGCTGCATGCCGACTACGGCGGCGTGGTGCCGGAACTGGCCAGCCGCGACCACGTGCGCAAGCTGCTGCCGCTGGTGCGCGAGGCCCTGGCCGAGGCCGGCCTGACCCCGCAGGACCTGGGCGGGGTGGCCTATACCGCCGGCCCCGGCCTGGTCGGCGCCCTGCTGGTGGGCGCCTCCGCCGCCCGGGCCATGGCCTGGGCGCTGGGCGTGCCGGCCATCGGCGTGCACCACATGGAAGGCCACCTGCTGGCCCCGCTGCTGGAGGAAGACCCGCCAGAGCCGCCGTTCGTGGCCCTGCTGGTCTCGGGCGGGCATTCCATGCTGGTGGAGGTGCAGGGCATCGGCCGCTACAAGATTCTGGGCGACACCCTGGACGACGCCGCCGGCGAAGCCTTCGACAAGACCGCCAAGCTGATGGGCCTGCCGTATCCCGGCGGCCCGGCGCTGGCCGCGCTGGCCCAGCAGGGGCGGGCGGGCGTGTTCCGCTTCTCGCGGCCGATGACCGACCGGCCCGGCCTGGATTTCAGCTTCTCGGGCCTGAAGACCCAGGTGCTGCTGGCGTGGCAGCAGTCGGACCAGTCCGAGCAGACCCGCGCCGACGTCGCCCGCGCCTTCGAGGAAGCCATTGTCGACACCCTGGCGATCAAATGCCGCCGCGCCCTGCAGGCCGCCGGCGCCAAACGGCTGGTGATCGCCGGCGGCGTGGGCGCCAACAAGCGCCTGCGCGCGGAGCTGGCCGAGGCCGGCGCCAAGGAAGGGTTCCGCGTGTATTTCCCGCGCCTGGCCTTCTGCACCGACAACGGCGCGATGATCGCCCTGGCCGGCGCGATCCGCCTCGCCGCCGGGCAGCAGCAGGACGAAAGCGTGCAGGTCTTTCCGCGCTGGGACCTGGAAACCCTGCCGGCGGTGTGACGACGCGTTAGGCTTGTCGTCTTTCTACCGTTCGGCACGGCCATGGACATCGTTTTTATCGAAGATCTGCGCATCGACACCGTCATCGGCATCTACGACTGGGAGCGCCGCGTGCGGCAGACGCTGTCGTTCGACCTGGAAATGGCCTTCGACAACACCCGGCCCGCGGCCAGCGACGACATCGCCGACACGCTCAACTACAAGGACGTGTCCAAGCGCCTGATCGAATACGTGGAAGCCTCCAGCTTCGGCCTGGTCGAGACGCTGGCCGAGCGCTGCGCGGCGATCGTGCGCGAGGAATTCGGCGTGGCCTGGGTGCGGCTGAAGCTGTCCAAGCCCGGCGCGGTGCGCGGCGCCCGTTCGGTGGGCGTGCGCATCGAACGCGGCGTGCGTCCGGGCTGAGCGGCGGCATGGCACGCGTTTACCTGAGCCTGGGCTCCAATCAGCAGCCGCAGCAGTATCTGCGCGCCGCGCTGGACGAACTGCGCGCGCGCTTCGGCGCCATCGAAGTGTCGCCGGCCTACCGCAGCAAGGCGGTGGGTTTCGACGGGCCGGACTTCGTCAACTTGGCGGTGGGCCTGGATACCGAGCTGGCGCCGGAAGCGCTCAACGACTGGCTGCACGCGCTGGAAGACCGCCACGGGCGCCGCCGCGACGTGCCGCGCTATTCCGACCGCACGCTGGATGTGGACATCGTGCTGTACGGCGACCTGGTGCGGCAGGGCGAAGGGCACCTGGACATTCCGCGTAAAGAACTCAAGCACGCCTTCGTGCTGCGGCCGGTCGCCGACATCGCGCCAGGCTTGCGCCACCCTGTCGACGGCCGAAGCATGGCCGAGCTGTGGGCGGCTTTTCCCGTGGCGAGCGAGCCGCTGACGGTCGAGCCGCTGTAAGGACGCACTGTCGCGTTTCCGGCGCAGATGCTAGAAATCGCGGCGCAACTTTCACCAAGGGACGAGGTAGGGGATATGGCAGGCAAGTTTGCGCGCAGTTGGAATCTGATGAAGGCGAGCGCGGCGGTGTTGCGTTCGGACAAGGCATTGATGATGTTCCCGCTGCTGTCGGGACTGTGCTGCCTGCTGGTGGCGGCAAGCTTCATCATCCCCATTGCCGTCGCGGCGGCGGGCATGGAGCACGTGAGCCGCGACAAGCTGCCGATCGGCTGGTACGTGGCGACGTTCGCGTTCTACCTGGTGCAGTACTTCGTGATCATCTTCTTCAACACCGCGCTGGCCGGCGCGGCGCTGCAGCGCCTGCGCGGCGAAGAGACCAGCCTGTCGGCCGGTTTCGCCATCGCCAAGTCGCGCGTCGGCGCGATCTTCGGCTATGCGCTGATCGCCGCCACGGTGGGCCTGTTCCTGCGCGCGCTGCAGGAGCGGCTGGGTTTCGTCGGCCGCATCGTGGCCGGCCTGCTCGGCCTGGCCTGGACGGTGGCCACTTTCCTGGTGGTGCCGGTGCTGGCCAGCGAGGAGATCGGCCCGATGGAAGCGGTGAAGCGCAGCGTGGAACTGCTCAAGCGCACCTGGGGCGAGAACCTGATCGGCAACGCCGGGATCGGCGTGGTGTTCGGGCTGCTGAGCTTCGTGTTGATCGTAGTCATGGGCGCCCTGGTGGTCGGTGCGCTTACGACGGAGTCGCTGCCGCTGATCGTGGCCGCCATCGCGGTGGCGGTGGTGAGCCTGATCGTGCTGGCGCTGGTGCAGGCTTCGCTGCAGGGCATCTATTCGGCGGCGCTGTACCAGTACGCCGAAGAGGGCAAGGTCGGCGGAGGTTTCGACCAAGCGCTGCTGGAGCAGGCGTTCCGCACCAAGAACTGATGCGCGCGGTAGTGCGTATCCGGAAGGGCGGCAGCGATGCCGCCCTTTTTTTATGGCATCAGATCGACAGCGAGCGGCCGCCGTCGATGCGGATGATCTGGCCGGTGACGAAAGGCGCGTCGCGCAGCAGCCACAGCACGGCGCCGGCCACGTCCTGCGGCGAACCGGCGCGCTGCAGCGGCGTGCGCGCGAGCATGGCCTGCTGATCGTCGTAGGGCTTGCCGTCGCTGGGCCACATCACCGCGCCGGGGGCGATGCCGTTGACGCGGATGTCGGGGCCGAGATCGAGCGCCAGCGAGCGCGTCATCGCGGCGAGCGCGGCTTTGGCCATGCAGTAGATGGGGTGGTTGGCGAGCGGGCGTTCGGCGTAGACGTCGACCAGGTTGACGATGGCGCCGTGTGTTTCGCGCAGCGCCGGGGTGGCGGCTTGGGCGAGGAAGAACGGGGCCTGCGCGTTCGAAGCGAACAGCTCGTTCCATTGCGCGGTGGTGGCGCTGCCGACCGCCGTGGGAAAGAAGGCGGAGGCGTTGTTGACGAGGGCGTCGAGGCGGCCGTAATGCTGCAGCGCCTGTTCGATCATCGCGGGCAAGCGGTCGAGATCCGCCAGTTCGCCCTGGATGGCCAGCGTGCTGCCCGCGCGCTGCTTTTCCAGTTCGGCCACCAGCGCAGCGGCTTCATTGGCCGAGCTGCGGAAATGCAGGACGAGGTCGTAGCCGGCCGCATGCAGCGTGCGCGCAATCTGCGCACCGACGCGCTTGACGCCGCCGGTGATCAAGGCGACGGGACGATCCTGGCGTGGCGGCATGCGCGGCTCCTGCGGGCGAAACAGCCGGCAGCTTGCCGGAAAGCGTGCGGGAGGTCATCCCGCGCCGCGCGGTTTTCTATTTCGGCGGATGGTGCTTGTCGTTGCGCGAACGCGTCACGCGCGCCATCACGCGTGCGGCGCCGGTGGCGGTTTTTTCCACCACGGCATTGCGCGCGCGGCGCACGGCGCCGGGTTGGCGTTCGGCGGCAGCAGCGAGGCGTGCGTCTTCGCCGCCGCCTTCGAAGTCGAAATCTCCGCCGAACATCGAGATGGCGGTGCTCGCTACTTGTCCGGTGTCGTAATACGCGTAAGCGCCGACGCCGAGCGCACCCACCACCGGCAGCCAGCGCGACAGGCCTTTGCCTACCGTGCGCTGGGTGATCTTCACGCCGACGCGCTTGGCCACGCGCTCGGCCACCGCGTACGACATGCGGCGGAACAGCAGGCGGTCGCCCATGCGCACCACCAGGTCGCGGAACGCCTGCGCGGCGGTGTGGCGGAACAGGCACCACAGCATCTGTTCGCGGCCCAGTTCCGCGTGGCGGCCGTAGGCGGCGGCGATGTCGCTGACCATCTGCGCCTGGATCTTCCAGATCGCGATCAGCTCCGGCAGCACGGTAAGCCAGCCCAGCGGCCCCGGCGGCAGCGCCAGCGAACCGGCGGTGAGCGCGGCGCGCTGTGCGGCGCGGTTGGCGATGCGGCGCGCCTCGGTCTCCGGCTCGCCGCTGGGGCCGACCTTGCTGCCCGGGATATCGCTGACAAAGTCCAGGATCGCCCGGGTCACGCGGCTGTGGTCTTCCGCGGTGATCACGGCGGGGAGTTGCTTGCGGTCGTCGCTCATGCGGGCCTCGGGGGCTGGGGTTCCTGGTCGCGGGTGGAGTCTAGGCTTTGTGGATGAAGCCGTTGCGAACGCTGCGCCGCCAGCTGCCGGCGCGGCTGCAACCGCTTGTTCCCGCAAAATATTGCGGTCGAAGGCATGACTTTCGGGGCAGGTAAATGAAAGGTAGGACTGGCAACGTTATAACGTATCGAAACACAGCCGCCCTCCACCTACTCCCCGAGTGACCCGATGAAGCACACCCTGCTCGCCATCAGCCTTGCCGCCGCCTTGTTCGCCGCCTCCGCCCAGGCCGCCGACACCGACACCACCGGCACGGACACCAACAGCAACGGCGCCACACGCAACAAGCCGCCGGCCAAGGTGCAGCAGCTGGGGGCGATCGATGTGAGCGCCGCGCT
Source organism: Dyella sp. LX-66 (assembly GCF_018599165.1). NCBI lineage: Bacteria > Pseudomonadati > Pseudomonadota > Gammaproteobacteria > Lysobacterales > Rhodanobacteraceae > Dyella > Dyella sp. LX-66. Next base: position 672,671 of record NZ_JAHFVJ010000001.1, on the reverse strand, counting down.
GGATATCTCGCGCAACGCGCTGTCGCCGGATACCGGCAGCAGCCAGTACGTGATCGACCAGAAAGCCATCGCGCAGCTGCCGCTCGGCGACAGCACGCCGGTGAACCAGGTGCTGCTGCAGGCGCCGGGCGTGGTGCAGGACTCCTACGGCGGCCTGCACGTACGCGGCGACCACGCCAACCTGCAATACCGCATCGACGGCGTGATCATTCCCGAATCGATCTCCGGCTTCGGCCAGACCCTCGACACCCGCACCATCAAGAGCGTGAAGCTGCTCGACGGCGCGCTGCCCGCGCAGTACGGCCTGCGCACCGCCGCGGTGGTCGACATCAGCACCAAGAGCGGCCACGACCTGGGCAACGGCGGCAGCGTCGGCATCACCGGCGGCTCGTTCGGCACGCTCAATCCGAATGCGTCGCTGTGGGGCACCACCGACCGCTGGAGCTACTTCCTCACCGCCAACTACCTGGAAAGCGACGTCGGCATCGAAAACCCCACGCCGAGCCGCAAGCCGATCCACGACCACACCAACCAGGTGAAGGCGTTCGGCGATATCTCGTACCTGATCGACAACCAGACCCGCCTGAGCTTCCTGTTCGGCATGGCCAACAGCCGCTTCCAGATCCCGAACAACCCCGGCCAGACACCCACCTTCGGCTATCTGGACGTGACCGATTTCGACTCGGCCAGGCTCAACGAACAGCAGCGCGAAAACACCCGCTTCGGCGTGCTCGCCCTGCAGGGCAAGCTCGGCGCCACCGACTACCAGGTGTCGATCGGCCAGCGCTATTCCAGCCTTGCGTTCACGCCGGACATGATCGGCGACCTGATGTTCAACGGCGTCGCTTCCAGCATCAACCGCAGCAACCGCGCCAGCACCCTGCAGGCCGATTTCGCCACGCCGCTGGGCGACACCCACACGCTGCGCTACGGCGTCTACGGCAGCTTCGAGCGTGCGCCCAGCAGCACCAGCGCCTGGGTGTTCCCGGTCGACGCCGGCGGCAACCAGTCCAGCACCACGCCGGTCAATATCCTCGACGGCAACCGCCTCACCGCCAAGACCTGGTCCGGCTACGTGCAGGACGAGTGGAGCATCGGCGAAAAGCTCACCGTGAACTACGGCCTGCGCGGCGACGTGTACAAGGCCTTCCGCACCGAAAGCCAGCTCAGCCCGCGCCTGGGCGCGGTCTACCAGGCCAGCGACGACACCACCCTGCATGCGGGTTATTCGCGCTACTTCACGCCGCCGGCGACCGAAGCGATCACCACCACCAATATCCAGAAGTTCGACGGCACCACCAATGCGCTGCCGGATAACGGCAGCAACACGCCGCTGGCCGAGCGCAGCGATTATTTCGACGTCGGCATCCAGCAGCGCATCGGTTCCTCGCTGACCCTGGGCCTGGACGCGTACTACCGCAAGGTGCGCCGCCTGCAGGACGAAGGCCAGTTCGGCGCCGCGCTGGTGTATTCCACCTTCAACTACGCCAAGGGCCGCATCCGCGGCGTGGAATTCACCGCCGACTACGACAACGGTCCGTGGTCGGCCTACTTCAACGTCGCGCTGTCGCAGGCGATGGGCGAGCGGGTGATCACCAGCCAGTACAACTTCGCGCCGGACGACCTGGCCTACGTGGCCAATCACTACATCCACCTGGACCACGACCAGAAGATCGCCTCCTCCGGCGGCGTGAGCTACGCCATCGACCCGGCCACCCGCGTCGGCGCCAACTACCTGTTCGGCAGCGGCCTGCGCCGCGACGGCACGGTGCCGAACGGCGCCTCGATGCCGGCCTACTTCCAGCTCAACCTCAGCCTGTCGCACGACTTCGAGTTCCAGAGCACCGGCAAGCTGCACACCCAGCTGGCCGTGATCAACGCGCTGGACCGCACCTACGAGCTGCGCGACGGCACCGGTATCGGCGTGGGCGCGCCGCAGTTCGGTCCGCGCCGCGGGCTGTATGCCACGGTGCAGAAGGACTTCTAAGCGGCACGATGCACCAACGCCGCGCCCGCAAGGGCGCGGCGAGCGCTATCCTTGCGCGATGAATCCCAGCTTTTCCCGCCTTCCCGAGCCCGGCGCCGACGAGCGCGCCCATTCCGACCATCTGCTGGCGCGCCTGCGCGAACACATCGCCGCGCACGGCCCCATGCCCTTCGCCGAATACATGGGTCGCTGCCTGTACGAACCGGGCCTGGGCTACTACAGCGCCGGCGCCACCAAGTTCGGCGCGGCCGGCGACTTCATCACCGCGCCGGAACTGGGCGATCTGTTCGCGCGCTGCGTGGCGAAGGTGATTGGGCCGGTGCTCGAACTGCTTGGCGACGAAGCCGACGTGCTCGAACTCGGCGGCGGCAGCGGCTCTTTCGCCGAATCCGCGCTGCTGGCCTTCCACGCCAACGCGCAAATGCCGCGCCGCTATCTGATCCTGGAACCCAGCGCCGACCTGCGCGAACGCCAGCGCGACCGCCTCGCCGCGGCGCTGCCGCCGGCTCTGTTCGCGCGCGTGCAATGGCTGGATCGTCCGCCGGAAGAGGAATGGCGCGGTGCGCTGTTCGCCAACGAAGTGATCGACGCCCTGCCCACCACGCGCTTCACCCTGCGCGCCGGCGAGGTCTACGAGGAATACGTCGCGCTCGACGGCGAAGGCCGGCTGATGCGCGTCGATCGTCCCGCGGATGCGCTGGTCTCCGGCGCCGTGCGCCATCTGGAGCGCGATACCGAAAGCAGCTTCGCCGACGGCTACCGCTCCGAAGTGCTGCCGCAGCTGCCGTACTGGATGCAGGCCATCGCCGGCTCGCTCGTCGCTGGCGTGATGCTGTTCGTCGACTACGGCTACGTGCGCCGCGAGTACTACCAGCCCGGCCGCAGCGACGGCACGCTGATGGCGCATTACCGCCACCACGCGCACGCCGATCCGCTGTTCCTGCCCGGCCTCAACGACCTCACCGCCTCGGTGGATTTCACCGCGCTGGCCGAAGCCGGCAACCAGGCCGGTTTCGGCGTGGCGGCGTATCTGCCGCAGGCGCAGTTCCTGATCGCTGCCGGCCTGCAGCAGGCCTTCGAAGACGCCTATGCCGAAGCGCCGGACGAAGCGGCGCGCTACCGCCTCGCCCAGCAGGTGAAGAAGCTCACCTTGCCGGACCAGATGGGCGAACGCTTCCAGGCGATGGTGCTGGCGCGCGGCATGGACGTGGTGCCGCTGCCGGCCGATCTGCTCGAAGCCGATCAGGGCGACCGGCTGTAAGGGCGCGCCGTCGCCGCTGCGGGCGACGGCAGTACGTCAATGCAGGACGGGCGCCGCGCCCGCCGATCCCTGTTCCGCCTGCAAGGGCTTCACCGGCGTGTTGTCGTCGGGCCGCTTGCCGAGCTGGCGTGCCTTGTACAGCTCCGCCGCCACCTGGTAGTACGCCGTCGCCTCGTCCACCTTGGTGCGGTCCACCGGCTGCACCGGCACGCCGTCGCCGGTGTCGTAGTCCGGGCGCATCTGTTCGAGCTTGCGCTGCGGCTCCAGCACGGTCAGCACGTCGTCGCGCAGATAGCCCAGCTTCTCGTAGGTGGCGGGGAAGGCGCGCTCGCGGCCGGGTTCCAGCTGGAACAGGTCGTAGCCGAAGAAGCGGCTGCGGTAGCTGAAATTCAGCATGCCCAGCACCGTGGGCATGATGTCGATCTGCGCCATCAGCCGGTGCACGCGCTGCGGCGGGATGTGCTTGGGCGCATAGATCCACAGCGGGATGTGATAGCGGTTGATCGGCACGCTGGTGCGGCCCGCGCTGGAGGCGCAGTGGTCCGCGGTGATCACGAAGATGGTGTCGTCGAAGTACGGCTTGCTGGCGGCGCGCTTGAGGAAGTCGGCGATCGACCAGTCGGTGTAGGCCACCGCCGCCTCGCGCGTGCCGTTCTTCTCCTTCACGCGGCCGGCCGGCACGGTGAAGGGGCGGTGGTTCGAGGTGGTCATGATGTGCAGGAAGAACGGCTTGCCTTCGGCGTGGATGCTGTCCATCTGGCGCATCGCCAGGGTGTACAGGTCTTCGTCCGCCACGCCCCACACGTTCTCGTGATGGATCGGGTCGTCCTTGTTGATGTCGTTGCGGTCGACCGCCCGGTACCCGTTGTGGTTGAAGAAGTAATTCATGTTGTCGAAGTAGCCGTAGCCGCCGTAGACGAAGTCCGACTGGTAGCCGCGCGCATTGAACACGTTGGCCACCGAGAACAGGTCTTCGTTGTTGTGCGCCTTGATCAGCGAATCGCCCGGCGTCGGCGGAATGGCCAGCGACAGCGCCTCCAGGCCGCGCACGGTGCGCGTGCCGTTGGCGTAGAGGTTGTCGAAGAACAGGCTCTGGTCGACCAGCTTGTCGAGGTTCGGCGTGATGCCGCGGTCGTCGCCGAAGGTCTGCATGAAGTCGGCCGAGAAGCTCTCGATGCTGATCAGCACCACGTTCAGGCGCTTCTCCGGCCCTTCGTGGCGGATCTCGCGGGTGAGGTCGCGCGGGTCGTTGCTGACATACGTGGCCTCGGGCGTCTTCAGCATGGTGCGCACGTCGCGGAAGGCGCGCTCGTCCGGCAGGGTGGTGTAGAAGCGCGAGTATTCCAGGTGGCTGCTGCGGAACGCGGCGAAGAACTCGTAGATGCCGTTGCCCGAGAGTTCGTTGACGAAGTTGTTGTCGGTGCGGTCCTTCAAGGTGCCCTTGAACGCGGCCACGGTCACCACGGTCAGCACCAGCCACACCAGCGCCACCTTGGCGCGCTGCCAGAAGCGCGTGCCGGCGTCGCGCGTGCGCAGCCCGCGGCGGCTCACCAGCAGGGCGATCAGCACGGCCAGCGCCAGCAGGCTCAGCCAGCGGCCCAGCGGGTACGACTCACGGATATTGCCGATCACCTCGGTGGTGTAGACCAGGTAATCCACCGCGATGAAGTTGAAGCGCGTGCCGAACTCGTTCCAGAACACCAGCTCCGACGCGCCCACGAACATCAGCCAGTACAGCATCAGCGCCGCCAGCAGATACAGCGCCCACTGGCCCGTGCGCGACACGTAGGCGCGCCGCGGCATCAGCCACAGGAACAGCACCATCGGCCAGGCGATGTAGATGTAGGTGATCAGGTCGTACAGCAGGCCCACGCCGAAGGCGTAAGCCCAGTACAGCGGGCTGTGCGGCACGCCCTTGCCCGACATCACGAGCAGGGCCACGCGCGTGATCGCGCCGATCGCCACGTAGGCGAAGGCCAGCCACCACAGGGGGCGGAAACGCTGGCGCAGGGGCGAAGCGGAGGAATCGGCGGCTGACAAGGGGCGGCTCCAGAAATCGTGTGGGTGCCCGTCGTCGCAGGACGGAGACAGGCATCCCGGGCGTTATACAACGGAATGGCTTAGCCGTAGCTTCCGCGCAGGGCCGCAATAGCCTCGATACGGGCCTTTTCCATCGCCGCGCCCACCGCCGGCCCCTGCAGCCCCTGCGCCACGAAGGCACCGGCGCCGATCGCCGCGGCGGCGGCGCGCGCGGCGCGCAGATAGGCGGCTTGCGGGTAATCGCTGTGCTCCAGGCCCAGGCGGCCGCGCTTGTCGGCTTCGCAGGCGGCCAGGAACACCTCCAGCCGTTCCGGGCGGCGCAGCGCGTCCAGCGCGCCGAGCACGCGCAGCACGGTGGAGGGCTTGAGCTCGAAGGCGCGATGCGCGTTCAGGTGTTCGCGGCAGACCTGCTCGGCCAGCGCGGCGTATTCGGTGGGCACGCGCAGGCGCGCGCACAGCTGGCGCAGCGGTTCGACGCCGGCCTCCTCGTGGCCGATATGGCGCGGCAGCACGTCGGCCGGCGTCAGCGCCTTGCCGAGGTCGTGCGTGAGCGCGCAGAAGCCGACCAGCTCGTTGCCCGGCGCGATGCGCGCAGCCATGTCCAGCACCATCTCGATATGGATGCCGGTGTCGATCTCCGGATGGTATTCGGCGCGCTGCGGCACGCCGTACAGCGCATCGATTTCCGGAAACAGCACGGCCAGCGCACCGCTGGCGCGCAGCACGCGCAGAAAGGCCGACGGGCGCGGCTCGCCCAGCGCGCGGCGCGTTTCCTGCCACACGCGCTCGGGCACCAGATGGTCCACTTCGCCTTCGCGCACCATGCGGCGCATCAGCTCCATGGTTTCCTCGGCCACGGTAAAGCCCAGCGGCGCGAAGCGCGCGGCGAAGCGCGCCACGCGCAGCAGGCGCACCGGGTCTTCGACGAAGGCGGGCGAGACGTGGCGCAGCACGCGCTGCTCGATATCGCGCGCGCCGCCGAACGGATCGACCAGGCCGCCGGCCTCGTCCATGGCGATGGCATTGATGGTGAGGTCGCGCCGCTCCAGGTCCTGCTCCAGCGTCACCGCCGGGTCCGCGTGCACGGCGAAGCCGTGGTAGCCGCGGCCGGTCTTGCGCTCGGTGCGCGCCAGCGCGTACTCCTCGCCGGTGTCCGGATGCAGGAATACCGGGAAATCCTTGCCCACCGGCTTGTAGCCGAGCGCAAGCAGCTGCTCCGGCGTGGCGCCGACCACCACGTGGTCGTGGTCGCTGACGGGACGCTGCAGCAAGCGATCGCGGACGGCGCCGCCGACTAGATAGATACGCATGGCCGCGATTCTGCCATGCGCGGCGCCGCGGCTCAGCGCATGGCGCGGTAGCGGTCCAGCCGCCGCTGGCGCGGCGAGCCCTGCAGCAGCGTCGGCAGCCATGGCGTCAGCGGCTCGGCGCGGATGCCCAGCGCGGCATAGCCGTCCTGCTTGCCCACCGAGTCGGTGCGCAGGGTCAGGAAGTTGTCGTAGGAGAACGGCTTGCCCGGCAGCAGTTCGGCCAGGCGCGCCTGGATGCGGCCCAGCGCATCGGGTAGGGGCAGGATGTGCGTGCGCAGGCCCAGTGTGTCGCGGATGCGGTGCACGATCTCGCCCAGGGTCAGCACTTCGGGGCCGTACAGCTCGAACGTGCGGTCGATGCTGAGCCGGTCGTCCGCGATGCAGCGCGCGAAGGCTTCCGCCACGTCGCCCGCATAGGTCGGCGCCAGCCGCGAGCCGGCGCGCGCCAGCGGCAGCACCGGCATGAGGCGCAGCAGCGCGGCGAAACGCGAGACCAGGCCGTCGCCGGCGCCGAACATCACGCTGGACTGATAGATGGTCCAGTCCAGGCCGGACTGGCGCACCACCGCCTCGGCTTCGCCGCGCGTCTTCAGATAGCGCGACAGGCCCTGGCCGGCTTTCAAGGCGCTCATCAGATGCAGCCTGCCGACGCCGGCGGCCTGGCAGGCGCCGGTGACCCGGCGCGTGAGTTCCACATGGATTTCCTGCAGCGAACGCCCGCCGGCCGGATGCAGCGAGCCGATCATATGGATCACCGCATCGGCGCCTTCGAACTGCCGGCGCAGCGCATTGCCGTCGTAGACGTCGGTGCTGTGGATCTCCACGCCCGGCACCACCGCCAGCGCGCGGCGCCGCTCGCGATTGCGCGACAGCAGCACGATGCGGTGCCCGTCCATGGCCAGCCGCGGCACCAGATAGCTGCCGACGAAACCGGTGCCGCCGAGAATGACCAGACGCTTGGCGCTCATGACGGAAACCTCACTGCGAAGGACTGTTCGTGGCATCGCCGGCCGGCGGCGCGGGCACCGTGGCCGCCTCCGCCGGCGCGATGGCCGCGGCGGGCGCCGGGCAGCTCACCGGGCGGCGCGGCGTGTTGCGGTCGGGCAGCGCATAGGCCTGGCCGATCGCGGTCAGGCGCGACGCCAGCGGCGTGGCGTTGCCGTTGAGGCGCCAGTCGTAGATCACCGCGAAGGACATCACGCGCGCCACGTATTCGCGGGTTTCCTTGAACGGCATACTGGCCACGAACAGGTCCGGCGGCAGCGTGCCGCGCGCGGCCAGCCACTGGTCCAGGCGGGCGGGGCCGGCGTTGTAGGCGGCGCTGGCCAGCCATGGCGCGCCGTTGAAGCGTTCGGCCATCTGCGCGAGATAACGCGTGCCCAGCACGATATTGGTCACCGGGTCGTACAGCGAATCGGCGCCGGCCCAGTTCAGCCCGTTGCGCCGCGCGACCATCGCCGCGGTATCCGGCAGCAGCTGCATCAGCCCGCGTGCATTCGCGCCGGAGCGCGCATCGGCGGCCCAGGCGCTTTCCGCGCGCAGGATCGCGTAGGCCCAGGTCGGATCGATGCCGGCTTGTTCGGCCTGCGGCACCAGCCCGTCCTGGCTGGCCAGCGGGAAGCGCTGCTCGTAGTAGCGCAGCACCTCGCCCTTGTTGAAGGTGAACACGGCACGGTCGTACCAGCCGCGGCGATAGGCCAGGTCCACGGCGAGTTTCAGCGTGGCCATGTCGGCGCCGTCCAGCGCCTTGCCCCATTCGCGCCGCGCCTGCCGCGGCAGGCCCACCGCGTACAGCTCGAATGCGCGCTGCAGGCCGGCATTGGCGAGCACGGCCTGTTCGCGCGGCGGATCCGGCGGCAAGGTCAGCGGGCAGATCGAATACGGCACGTCGAGTTTGTCGGCGGCCATGAAGCCGAAGAAGGTCGGTTCTTCCGACAGCGGCGCCAGCAGCTTGCGCGCTTCGCCGTCGCGGCCCAGCGCGGTGAGCGCGCGCGCGCGGAACCAGCGCCATTCGCCGTCCTGCTTCTGCTCCGGCGTCAGCGCGTCGATCGCGCTCAGCGCGGCCTGCCAGTTCTGCTGTTCCAGCGCCACGCGCACGCGCCACTCGCGGGTGGCGTCGGTCTGCGCCTGCGGCGGCAGCGAGGCGAGGCGCTGCAGGGCGTCGTCGTTGAAGTCGGTGGCGTGGAACAGCGCGAGCGCGGAAAGAATGCGGCGCTGCTGTTCCTGGGTGAACTTGAAATGGCCGCGCAGCTGTTCCCAATAGTTGTCGGCGACGCTGGACTGCCGCCGCGCCAGCCGTTCCAGCGCCAGCATCGCGGCCTGCCGGCTGCGCGGCGTGTCGGGCCAGGTGCTGGCTTTCGCCGCAGCGCCGCCCGGATCGCGCAGCGCCATGGCGATGCGCTGGCCGGCCTGTGCGTCGTCGCCCGGCAGCCACGCCGCAAGCGCGGCCACGGTGCCGGCCTGGTTGGCGTCGGCGGCGCGGTCGATGCGGTCCCACAGGCGCTGCGCGGTGAGCAGGCCCTGCTCGCGCGCGGCGGCGATCACCGGGTCGCAGGCATTGGGCAGGTTGGGCTTGTTCCACAGCGTGGCGAGGTCGCGCTGGAAATCCAGCGCGGCGCCCTGCGCGGCCTGGCCCGACTGCGCCGATGCGGGCTGCGTCTGCGCCAGCCGCGCCTGCAGCGCGTCGCAGCTCAGCGCATCGCCCAGGCCCGGCTGGTACAGCGACTGGAAGGTGGTCCAGTCCTTGCGGCGCGCCAGTTCCAGCAGATAGTCGCGGCGCAGGTCGCTGGCGGGGATCAGGTCGGGATAGCGCTTGAGATACGCATCCACCGGCGCGCGGTCGAGCTGGCGCAGGTCGTGCGTGAGCGCGGCGGCTTCCAGGTACGGATACAGCGGATAGTCCGCGAGGTTCTGCGCCTGCGCGCGCCAGGCATCGCCGCCTTGCTGCGCGGTGGCATAAGCCTGCTTGAAGGCGGCGCGCTGCGCGTCGGTAGGTTCGGCGGCGTGCGCGAAGCCGGCCAGCAACAGGCCGGCGGCAAGAGCGAGCAGGGAATGGGCGAGACGCCGCGGCGCTGCGTGAACAGGCATGAAAACTCCTTGTGCGATGGCTTATCTAGACGAAGCAGCCGATCGATTGCGCAGTGTAGGCCGGACGATTCCTAGTCGCGGCCTCGGACCAGCCCGGCAGAATGTCAAAACTCGGCTGAGTCCTACGTTAAAGCGCGTCTTCACACCGTCGGGCAGCGCCATGCCCCTGCTAGACTTGCCCGCTTCCAAGGCGCCACGGCCGGCGCGATTCCACAGGTAGCGCATGTCGTCCACGCCGTCGCTTTCGTCCCGCGCGCGTCTTCTGCTCTGGCTGGTGCTGGCGTTCTGCGCCTTCGCTGGTGCGTTGTGGTGGTGGCTGCTGGGGCGGCCGGTGGCGCTGCCGGACGCACCGTCCGCGCGCATCGCCTGCGTGTCCTACGCGCCGTTCCGCGAACCGGGCGAGACACCGTACGACCTCAAGGCCTTCATCAGCCCCGAACGCATCGACGCGGATCTGCGCGCGCTGTCGCAGCGCTTCGACTGCGTGCGCACCTACTCGCAGGGCCAGGGCCTGAGCGCGGTGCCGGAGATTGCCGGGCGCTACGGCATGAAGGTGATCATGGGCATCTGGCTGGGCCGCGATCCGGTCGCCAATGCCAGGCAGGTGGAGCTGGGCATCGCCGAGGCGAAGGCGCATCCGGACGTGCTGCGCGGCGTGGTGGTCGGCAACGAGGTGCTGCTGCGCGGCGAGCAGTCGCCGAAGGCGCTGGCCGAGTATGCGCGGCAGGTGCGCGCGGCGATTCCCACGTCGGTGCCGGTCACCTATGCGGATGTGTGGGAGTTCTGGCTGCGCTATCCGGAGATGGCCAAGTCGGTGGACTACCTCACCATCCACATCCTGCCGTACTGGGAAGACGAACCCGTGCCGCCGGAACACGCCGTGCGCCACGTGGCCGAGGTCTACCAGCAGGTGAAGCGGGCCTTCCCCGGCCGCGAGGTGATGATCGGCGAAACAGGCTGGCCCAGCGCCGGCAAGCCGCGCCGCGCGGCGCGCGCCAGCGTGGTGAACGAGGCGCGCTATCTGCGCGAATTCCTCGACTACGCCGGCAGCGTGGCCATGCCGTACAACGTGATCGAAGCCTTCGACCAGCCGTGGAAGCGCGCGCAGGAAGGCACCACCGGCGGCTACTGGGGCATCTACGACGTGCATGCGCGGCCGAAGTTCGCCATGCAGGGTCCGGTGGTTGAAGAGCCGCGCTGGTGGCTGGGTTGGCTGGCTGGCGGCGCGGGTGCGCTGCTGTTCGTCGTCGCTGGAGCGTTGCGTCGCGAATGGCGCGGCATGGCGGGCTGGGGCGTGCTGCTGCTCGCGGGTTTCGCCACCGGCACTGCGCTGGCGTGGCAGTACCGGCAGATGCTTTACGCCTGTCGCGATCAGCTCGAATGGGCGCTGTCCTGGGCTGGTTGCGCCGGCGGGCTGGTCACCGCGATCGTATTGGCGCGCTGGCTTGCCGCGCGTATCGGCGGCGTGGCGTCGGCTGTGTTGCCCGGCAGCTGGCTGCGTTTCGCCTGGCTGTTCCTGCTTGCGCTGGAAGGTCTGCTGCTGGTGTTCGACGGCCGCTATCGCGACTTCCCGCTCGGCCTGGCGCTGCTGCCCTGCGTGGGCTACGGCCTGGCCGGCTGGCTCAGCGGCTGGACGCAGACCGCCGGCCTGCGCGTGGAAGAACGCTGCCTCGCCATCCTGGTGCCGCTGCTCGCGGCCGCGGTGGTGGCGCAGGACATCGGCCTCAATCCGGTGACCTGGCTATGGCTGGGCCTGAACCTGGCGATCGCGGTTCCCGTTCTGATCGGCTGGCGCCGCATCCGCCTGCAAGCGGCCGGCCTGGAATCGAACCAGGCGTAAGCAACCTACCAGCAGCGCGAACGCGCCCGCTTCGAAGCAATACAGCTGCAGCGCCAGCACGCCGCCGGCCGCGGCCAGCCAGGCGCTGGCCGGGTGTTTCCACACCAGGGCCAGGGCGGCGAAGGCCAGCGCGGCCCAGCCGTAGCCATAACTGAGAAAGCCCAGCACCAGCATCTGCCGCCCCTGGCACCAGGCCGGCGCGGTGGCAGCGGCTTCGCACAGGTGGCCGATGGCGGCTGGTTCGATCAGGCCGTAGCGGATCCACGCCGCGAGCGCGGCGATCAGGGCCAGCAGCAGCCAGGGCAGGGACAGGCGCAGGAAGTTCATCGGCGGAGTTTGTGAGGTCGCGGCGCGACATGCTGGGGGAGGCGGATTTCCGCCGCAACCGGCAAATGATCCGAAAACGCCTGCGGCAGCGCCCACAGCTTCTCCAGCCGCAGCGCCTCGGAGGTGAGGATATGGTCCAGCGCCTTGCGCGGCCGCCAGCTGGGGAAGGTGGGCGTGGCCTGCGCCGGCGGCACCAGGCTGCACTTGGCGAACAGGTGGCGCATCTCGGTGCTGTTGGCGTCGGTGTTGAGGTCGCCCATCAGCACCGCGTGCGGGAATTCCTGCAGCACCTCGGCGATAAAGCCCAGCTGTTTCGCGCGCGCCGTGGCGCTCAGCGAGAGGTGGGCGATCATCACCGCCAGCGCATCCTGGCCCTCGCCGAAGCGCGCCAGCAGGGCGCCGCGGCCGGGGATGCGGCTGGGCAGCTGGTAATCGAGCACGCTGTGCGGTTCCAGCCGGCTGATCAGGCCGTTGGCGGTATGCGCCAGCCGCGCCATCGGGCGGTTCGGCTGGTGGCTCCAGAACGGCATGCCGGAGGTTTCGGCCAGGTAGCGCGTCTGGTTGAGGAAGCCCGAGCGGAGGCTGCCGGCATCGGCTTCCTGCAGGCCGATCACGTCGAACTGCGGCAGTACTTCGGCCAGGCGGTCGAGGTTGTCCAGCTTGCTGCGGCCGGGCAGCACGGCGTTGAAGCTGCGCGTGATGTATTCGCTGTAGCGCTGCACGCTGGCGCCCGCCAGGATGTTGCAGCTCAGCAGCCGGAGGCGGCGTTCGGCGGCGGCAGGGGCGGGCGCGGCGGCAGTCATCGTGACGACATGGGGGCGGTGGATCGGAAAAACCCGGCAAGCATGACCGCCCGGACGTGAACGCGGAGCCGCCGGGCGGCTCCGCGCGGCAGGCGCATCACTTGGCGCCGGACAGCTCGCGCTGGGCCAGCCACTGGGCCAGGGCCGAGAGCTGGTCGAGCGTCTTCACTTCGTTGCTGCGGTACTTGCCGTCGACCACGATGGTCGGCGTGCCGTCCACGCCCCACTTCTGGATCAGCTCCAGGTCCTTCTTGATCTGCTGGGTCACCTCGGGCGAGGTGGCGATGGCCAGGAACTTGGCGCGGTCCACGCCCTGGGTGGCGTAGTAGTCGGCCAGCTCGTCCAGGGTGGAGATCGGGTAGTGCTGGTCGAACTTCTTGGCGAACAGGTCCAGGTGGGTCTTGTCGGCCACGCCCAGCTTCTCGGCCGCGTAGTAGGCGCGGGCGTAGGGCAGCCAGGCGTCGCTGAAGGCGGCCGGCAGCAGCTTGAACTTCACGCCCGGCGGCAGCTGCTTGCGCAGTTCCTCGGCCTTCGGCGCGAAATGCGCGCAGTGGACGCAGCCGTAGGAGAACACCTCGACCACTTCCACCTTGCCGTCGGCGCTGTAGCGCTGGGCGGGGGCGGCCAGGGCGACGTATTCCTTGCCTTCCGTATACGGCGCGGCGGCATTGGAATTGGACGCCGTGCAGGCGCTGGTCAGGACCAGGCCGGCCAGCAGGGCGGCGACGCGCAGACGGGCAATACGCTTGAACATGGGGTCTCTCCGCGAAACCGGCGGCCGTGGCCGCCGTGACGAATCGTGATGGCCGGCTTTTGTACCCGACCTTTGTAGCGCGCTTCTGTGACGGGTCTTACCTGGTCGGCGCTTACTTTCCGGCCGCTTCCTTCGCCACCAGCCACTTGGCCAGGTCGATCGACTGGTCGTAGCCGCCGGCGCTCTGCGCGGTGAAGCGGTACTTGCCGTCGATCACCATGGTCGGCGTGGATTCGACGCCGTAGGTGCGCACGAGTTCGTCGGCACGCTTGATCTTGGTGTTGATGCTGAAGGAGTTGGCCACCGCGACGAATTCCTTCGGGTCGGCGCCGAACTTGGCGTAGACCTTGGCGGCGTCGTCGATGGTCGGCAGGTCGCTGCTCGGACGCAGGCCGGTGCCGGCGGCGTTGTAGGAGGTGAGCTCGCGGGTGTCCCACACGGCGTTGAAGATCGCCTCGTGCGACTTCTCGGCCACGCCCAGCGCCTCGGCGGCGTAGTAGGCGCGCTGGAACATCGGGAAGTTCTCGGCCGAATTGAACGACACCGGCAGGTAGGCCACCTGGGTGCCGGCCGGCAGCTGCTCGACCAGCTTCTTCATGGTCGGGCGGAACTGGTTGCAGGCGGGGCAGCCGTAGGAGAACACCTCGGTCACTTCGATCTTGTCGGTGTTGCTGACCTTCGGCTGCGCCGGCTCGATGCGGAAGTAGTTCTTGCCTTCCACCCACTTGCCGTCGTCGACGAAGGCCTGAGCCGCGCCCGCGGGCACCGGCGCCGCGGCCGGGGCGGGCGTCTCGGTCTTGGCGCTGTCGCCGGCGGTGCTGGCGGTGCTGGCGGCGGCCGGAGCGGCGGCGGTGGCCGCCGGTGCCGGCTGCTGCGCGGGGGCGCTGGCGGCCGCAGCGGGCGCGGCCGCGGAAGCCGGCGCGGCGGGCTGCTGGGCGGCGGTGCCGTTGTCGTTGCCCTGGCTGCAGGCGGCGATCGCCAGCATCGAAACGAACAGGAACGGCAGGCGCTTGCGCATGGGAAACCTCAGATAACGGGGAGGGGAGACAAGAACGCCGGCCAGTGGCCGGCGTCGTCGATCGGATCGATCAGGGCGTGGCGGGCTTGGCCGCCGCGCTTTCCGTGGCATGCAGGCCTTCGACATAGCTGGCCACCGCGGCGATGTCCTTCTCGTCGAGCTTCTGCGCGATGCTCGGCATGATCTTGGCGTGCGCGTCGTCGCCCCAGCTGGTGCCGTCGTGCATGGCCTTCAGCGTGGCCTGGATGTACTGCGCATGCTGGCTGGTGAGCTGCGGATACATGGCGCCCGGATTGCCGCGGCCGTCGATGCTGTGGCAGGCCATGCAGGCCGGCACGCCCTTGGCGGCGTCGCCCTGGCGGTACAGCTGCTCGCCGCGCTGGACCAGGGCCTGGTCGGCCACGCCCGGCAAGGCGCTCTTGCCGGCGAAGTAGGCGCCGATGTCGTGCATGTCCTGCTCGGACAGAGGCGCGGCCATGCCCATCATGATCGGGTTCTGGCGCTTGCCGGACTTGAAGTTGGTCAGCTGCTGGACGATGTACTGCTCGCTCTGGCCGGCCAGCTTGGGGTACTGCGCGTCGCTGGAGTTGCCGTCCATGCCGTGGCAGGCGCCGCAGGCGGCGGCCTTGCCCTGGCCGGCGGTGGCGTCGCCGAGCTTCACGCCGCTATGGGCGGCTTCGGCGGCGGCGGGCTTCTCGGCGGCGGCAGGCGCGGCGGCGGAGGCCGCGGCCGCCGGCTTGGCCGACGAGGCGGCGGCGGGCTTGGCGTCCTGTGCCGCCGCGAGGCTGGCGGACAGCGCAAAGACCAGGGCTACGGCACAACCGAGTACAGCGGGCCGGGAACCAGCGGGCCGAAAACTCATACACTTGTCTCCAGAAGAACTGCTATGGCTGCACGGCGCGCATGGAATCGCACCCGTAACTGGCAGAAACCTTGGAATTATCCCTGCCCCACCGGGGTCGGTCAAACCATCAGAATCATCAAGTACATGGCCCCCAATCCGCTCCAGGGCGCCCGCTTCGTGCTGGCTGCTCACCGTATCGACCAACTTCCCATGGACAACGGCGCCGAGGTCGCGTTCGCCGGCCGCTCCAACGCCGGCAAGTCCAGCGCGCTCAACAAGCTCACCGGCCATCACGGCCTGGCGCGTACCTCCAAGACGCCGGGCCGCACCCAGCAGATGGTGGCGTTCGCGCTGCCGCCGCTGGCGCAGGGCGAAGGCGCCGCGCCGCTGGACGCGCGCCTGATCGACCTGCCCGGCTACGGCTACGCCAAGGTGCCTGAGCCGCTGCGCGAGCACTGGAAGCGCGAGATCGACGCCTATCTGCACCGCCGCCAGAGCCTGCGCGGGGTGGTGCTGATCGTGGACATCCGCCATCCGCTGAAGGAATTCGACCGGATGATGCTGGCCTTCTGCCAGGACACCGCGCTGCCCTGCCACGTGCTGCTGACCAAGGCCGACAAGCTTTCGCGCAACCAGGCCGCGCAGGCGCTGGCGGCGATGCGCAAGCAGTTCGAGGCCGAGGGGCTGCAGGCGGCCACGGCGCAGGTGTTTTCTTCCTCGGAAGGCACCGGCGTGGACGAGGGACGGGCCGCGGTGATGGAGCTGCTGCACCGCGAGCGCAACAACCCGCTCAGCGCGTAGGCGCTCAGCGCGCGGCGCTGTCCACCGCTTCCATGAAGACCGCGCACAGCGCCTCCATGCCGGCGCGGTCTTCGTCGTCGAAGCGCGCGACCAGGGGGCTGTCCACGTCCCATACGCCGAGCAGGCTGCCGTCTTTGCGCACCAGCGGCACCACGATCTCCGAGTTGGACGCCGCATCGCAGGCGATATGCCCGGCGAAGGCGTGCACGTCGCGCACCAGCTGGGTCTCGCGCGTCTGCGCCGCGGTGCCGCAGACGCCACGGCCGATGGCGATGCGGATGCACGCCGGCTTGCCCTGGAACGGACCGACCACCAGCTCGTTGCCGTCGTACAGATAGAAGCCGGCCCAGTTGAAGTCCGGCAGGCTGTGGAACACCAGGGCCGAGAAATTCGCCGCGTTGGCGATCAGATCCGGCTCTCCGGCGAGCATGCCGCGCATCTGTTCGCACAGGTCCGCATAGTGTTCCTGCTTGCTGGCGTACGTAGCGGTGGCGACTTCGAACATGGCGGCGGATCCGGCGGCAAAGTCCGTATTATGCGCCCACTTCCCACAGGAACGCCGCATGAGCCTGCCCGCCGTATTCGTCGCCGGCACCGATACCGGCATCGGCAAGACCCACGCCGCCTGCGCGCTGCTGCACGCGTTGCGCGAAGCGGGCGAATCGGCCTGCGGCATGAAGCCGGTGGCGAGCGGCTGCATGGATACGCCGGACGGGCGCCGCAACGAAGACGCACTCGCCCTGCTCGCCGCGGGCAGCGTGCCGCTGCCGTACGAGCTGGTGAATCCCATCGCACTGCGCGAGCCGCTGTCGCCGCACCTGGCCGCCGCGCACGAAGGCGTCACCATCGCGCTGCCGCCGCTGCGCGAAGCCTTCGATGCCTTGCAGGCCAGCCACGACCGCGTGGTGGTGGAAGGCGTCGGCGGCTGGCTGGTGCCGCTGGCGCCGGGCCTGTTCGCCTCGGATATCGCCAAGGCCTGGCAGCTGCCGGTGATCCTGGTGGTCGGCCTGCGCCTGGGTTGTCTCAGCCACGCGCTGCTGACCGCGCGCGCCATCGTGGCCGACGGCTGCCGGCTGGCCGGCTGGATCGCCAACCGCATCGACCCGGCCATGGATGCGACTGAGGAAAACCTCGCCACGCTGCGCACCCTGCTGCATGCGCCTTGCCTGGGTGTGCTGCCGCATGGCGAAGTGGAACCCGCGCTCGCCGCGCGCCACTTGAACGTGAAGTCGATCATTGCTTGACGCACGCTGGGGCATGCTTGCCCGCAGGTACCGCACAAGGAGTTCCGCATGGCCAGCCGCAGCCACTTCTATCTCTCCATCGACGATCTCGGCCACGCCCGCGGGCCCGAGCCCAGCCTGAGCTACGAAGGCGCCGGCCCCAACGACTTCGCTGCGGCGCTGCAACAGGCGCTGCGCGAGCCGGGCCTGTTCGAGCGCTGGCGCGCGATGCAGGAGGAGCCTGACGAAGTCGATCCCGCGCTGGGCAAGACCGACCCGTCGGCGCAAGTACATGCGCAGGTCGCCGACCTGCACACGGAGGTGGATCTGATCACCGACCTGCCGATGAGCATCGTGCGGCATCGTCTGAATCTGCTGATCGGTCCGAGCTGGAAGCTGCGCGACATGCGCGCGGCGTAACGCCCTGGCGCGCCGCGGCGCCGCGGCGCGCTGACTTCCGGCCCTTGGACGCGTGCGCCGGCTGTGGTTACAGTCGGTTTTTTCATGCACCAAGGAAATTCCATGCCGCCTCTCCGCGCCCTGGCGATCGCCACCTCGCTCGCCCTCGCCGCCTGCTCGCAGCCGTCCAACGATGCGGCCAAGACCGCCGATCACCCGGCTGCCGCCGCCTCTGCGCCGGCCACCGCCGAGGCGCCGTCGGCCAATCCGTTCTTCGCCGCCAGCACGCTGCCGTTCGGCGCGCCGCCGTTCGACAAGATCAAGGAGAGCGACTACCAGCCGGCGATCGAAGAGGGCATGAAGCAGCACCTCGCCGAGATCGAGCAGATCGCCAACAATCCCGAAGCGCCGAGCTTCGACAACACCTACGTGGCGATGGAAAAGGCCGGCGCGCTGCTCACCCGCGTCAACCACGCCTTCGACGCCGTCACCGGCGCCAACACCAGCGACGCGCTGCAGAAGGTGCAGGAAGACGAAGCGCCCAAGCTCGCCGCGCACCAGGACGCGATCTACCTCAACGACAAGCTGTTCAAGCGTGTCGAAGCGGTGTACCAGCAGCGCGCGACGCTGAAGCTCGATGATGAATCGCAGCGCCTGGTCGAGGTGGTCTACAAGAACTTCGTGCACCACGGCGCCAAGCTGTCCGAGGCGGACAAGGCCAAGCTGAAGGAGCTCAATAAAGAAGAGTCCACCCTCAGCACGCAGTTCACCAACAAGTTGCTCGCCGCCACCAAGGCCGGCGCGCTGGTGGTGGACGACAAGGCCAAGCTGGCCGGCCTTTCCGACGGCGATATCGCCGCCGCCGCGCAGGACGCCAAGGAGCGCAAGCTCGACGGCAAGTGGGTGCTGCCGCTGCAGAACACCACGCAGCAGCCGCAGCTGCAGAGCCTGAGCGACCGCGCCACGCGCGAGGCGCTGTTCAAGGCCTCGTGGGACCGCGCCGAGCACGGCGACGACAACGACACCCGCGGCCAGATCGAGCGCATCGCTCAATTGCGCGCCGAGCAGGCCAAGCTGCTGGGCTTCCCGAATTACGCGGCGTGGCAGCTGGAAGACCAGATGGCCAAGACGCCCGATGCGGCGCTGAGCTTCATGCACAACCTGGTGCAGCCGGCCACCGCGCGCGCGCAGTCCGAAGCCAAGGACATCCAGGCGGTGATCGACCAGCAGAAGGGCGGCTTCAAGCTCGAAGCCTGGGACTGGAGCCGCTACGCCGAGCAGGTGCGCAAGGCCAAGTACGACCTGGACGAGACCCAGATCAAGCCGTACTTCGAGCTGGACAACGTGCTGCAGAACGGCGTGTTCTACGCCGCCAACCAGCTCTACGGCCTGACCTTCAAGGAGCGCAAGGACATCCCGGTCTACCAGCCGGACGTGCGCGTGTTCGAAGTGTTCGACAAGGACGGCACCTCGATGGCGCTGTTCTATTGCGACTACTTCAAGCGCGACAACAAGGGCGGCGGCGCCTGGATGAGCAACTTCGTCGACCAGTCCAAGCTGCTGGGCGCCAAGCCGGTGGTCTACAACGTCGCCAACTTCACCAAGCCCGCGCCGGGCCAGCCGGCCCTGCTGTCGTTCGACGACGTCACCACCATGTTCCACGAGTTCGGCCACGCGCTGCACGGCATGTTCGCCGACTCGCAGTACCCCACGCTGTCCGGCGCCAACACCGCGCGCGACTTCGTCGAATTCCCCTCGCAGTTCAACGAGCACTGGGGCACCGATCCGAAGATCTTCGCCCACTACGCCAAGCACTATCAGACCGGCGAGCCGATGCCGCAGGCGCTGGTGGACAAGATCAAGAAGGCCGGCACCTTCAACAAGGGCTACGACATGACCGAGCTGGTCGCCGCCGCGCTGCTCGACATGAACTGGCACAGCCTGGGCGCCGACGCACCCAAGCAGGACGCCGACAAGTTCGAGGCCGAGGCGCTGAAGAAGGACAAGATCGACCTCAGCTACGTGCCGCCGCGCTACCGCTCCAGCTATTTCCAGCACATCTGGGGCAATGGCTACGCCGCCGGCTACTACGCCTACCTGTGGACGCAGATGCTGGCCGACGACGGCTTCGAATGGTTCAAGGAGCACGGCGGCCTGACCCGCGAGAACGGCGACCGCTTCCGCGCCATGATCCTGTCGCGCGGCAATACGGTGGAGCTGGGCAAGCTGTATCGCGACTGGCGCGGCAAGGACCCCAGCGTGGAGCCGATGCTGATCGACCGCGGCCTGAAGGCGGAGGCGGCCAAGAAGTAATCCCGGTGTCGCGGCGCGGCGGTGCATCGGACGATGCGCCGCCACGCCGCACGGCGTCCTGCCGGAAAGACGGGACGCGTTCTGCAGCAATGGTTGTACGGAAAGGAAACGTTTTTCGCATTCACTTACGGAGAAGGTCATGCAAAAACTGCCGTCCATGCTTGCATCTGTCGTTCTGTCGGCCGCGTTCGGCCTGTTCGCCGCCGCACCCGCGGCGCACGCGCAATCCGCCGGCGTGGCCTTGTCGTGCGGCGTCAATGTCTGCGACGCCACCGCGACCAGCCCGGGTTCGCCCACGCCGTTCGTCTACAACTGGTCGTTCACCGGCACCGCGCATCTGTCCGCGCCGTTCCACTGCAACAACAGCGGCCTGCTGGGCCACAAGGCGCAGTGCACCTTCCAGTGCCTGCAGCCGTACAACGACCACATCATCATGAAGGTCACGGTGCAGGACGCGACCGGCGCCTATATCGGCGATGCTTCGGCCGGTGCGGTCTGCAACGGTACGGCCGGCGACATCTGAGCCGGCGCAGGTTTTCGATCGGAAAGGGCCGGCCTGTGCCGGCCCTTCTTTTTCATGCCGCCAGCGCGTCCGCGCGCACCGCACCGGGGCTGGTGCCGCTCACCCGCTTGAACAGCCGGCGGAACGCGGCTTCGCTGGCATAGCCCAGGCGTTCGGCGATCGCCGCCACCGACAGCTGGCGTTCGCGCAGCAACTGCTCCGCCACGCTCACCCGCCACTGCGTGACGTATTGCATCGGCGGCATGTGCATCAGCTGGGTGAAGCGTTCGGCGAAAGCCGAGCGCGACATGCAGGCCAGTGAAGCCATCGAGGGCATGGTCCAGGGTTCGCCGGGTTTCTCGTGCACGGCATGCAGCACCTTGCAGATGCGCGCGTCGGCCAGCGCGGCGAACAGGCCCTGGCGTTCCGCGCTGCGGCTGGCGTAGTCGCATACGGCCAGCGCGAACAGCGTGTCGGCCAGCTTGTTGAGCAGCACCTGGCGGCCGGCCTGCCGCGACTGCGAGACCTGCACCATCATCTCGGCGAGCTGGCGGAACATGCTGCCGGCCTCGCTGGAACGCACCGCGAAGCAGGGTGGCAAGGCGTGGCTCAAGGGGTGCCGCGCATGCGCGGGGAAATGCAGCTCGCCGCAGATCAGGCTGGTCGCGTCATCGTCGTGGCCGGCGCCGCGCAGGCGGTGCGGATCGCCATGCGGCAGCACCACCAGGTCGCCCGCGGCCAGCTCCATGCGCAGGCCGATCGCCTTGCTTTCCACGCGGCAGTGGCCGGCGCCGACCAGGTGGAACAGGCCGCAGTGGTAGCGCGGTTCCTCCAGGAACCAGGAGCCGCAGTACTGCAGCTCGGCCACGATATCGACGCGCAGGTTCGACTGGAGCAGCAGGGCTTCCAGCGCGGGCGACACGGCGCAGGGCTGGGCTGGGCCGGTTTGACCTGGCACGGGCTGGCCCGGGATGGAGCTGGGCAGGGCGGACATGGGCGTTCCTTTCGCAGCGGTTCGCCCAAAGCTTCGGTGCGGAGGGGCCGGCGGTTACATGCCGCCGGCCTGCAGCTCGCGGATCAGGCCCGCGTCGACCCACTGGCGCAGCAGGGTGGCGAGGCGGGCCAGCGCCTGCTCCGGCGGCGCATCGGCCGCGGCCAGCTCGCACAGCACGGCGAACGGTTCGCCCCGCGCCGCCGCGGCCAGCAGGGCGGCTTCGGCCGGCTCCACCGCGCGGTAGCGCACGCTCAGTTCCTGGCGCCACACCAGCAGGCGCCGCGGCCGCGCGCGCCGGCGCAGATGCGGGCGCGCCGCGCCAGCGTCCACGGCGGTGCGGAAGGCGTCGACATTGGTGGACAGCGCCAGCCACTGCAGGTGCTGCTGCGGCAGCAGGCGCAGCGCGGCCCAGTCCTGCGGCGCGACGGCGGCCAGCGCCTCGGCGCCGATGACCGGTTCGTCCGCGGCGTCGAAACAGGTGGAGATCGCCCAGTCCAGCTCGGCCGCTTCGGCGAACGCCGGCCGGTCGCGCCAGGGCAGCGCGTAGCGCAGGAAGGCGGCCAGTCCCGCGCCGTGCCAGCGCAGGTTGTAGTGCTCGGAGGGGCAGGCGTCGATATAGCGGTCGAGCAGCGCGTTGAAACGGCGCCCGGCCAGGCTGGCGAGGGTGGGGAATTCGTTGCCGAGCGCTTCGCGCAGGCGCGCGCGGTAGCCGTGGCGGTAGATGGCGAGCCGGCTTTTCGCATCGGCGATGCCGTCGCCGACCAGCTCGGACATGGGCGTCGCGGCCGAGGCCATCACGGCCCGCTGCAGGCGCAGCTGCAAGGCCTGCAGCTCGCTCATGCGGCCGCCTTCGCCAAGGGGGCGGCCAGCCGGCGCGCGTGTTCCAGCTCGGCCAATAGCTCGCTCAGGGGCGGCATGTGGTCGTCGCGTTCGATCATGGTCGATACGGCGCCGAAGCGGCGCACCGCCGCCTCGTACAGCGTCCACACCGGCGTGGGCACCGGCGCGTCGTGCGTATCCACCAGCAGCGCCTCGCCGTGTTCGTGGCCGGCGAGATGGAACTGCTGCACGCGTTCGACCGGGATGCCGTCGAGATAGCGCAGCGCATCGAAGCCGTGATTGCGCGCGCTGACGTAGACGTTGTTGATGTCCAGCAGGATCAGGCAGTCCGCGCGCCGCGCCACTTCGGCGAGGAATTCCCATTCCTCCAGCTGCGCATCGGCGAAACGGATATAGCTGGAGACGTTCTCCAGCAGGATGCGCCGCCGCAGCCGCTCCTGCACCTGGCGCACGCGCGCGACCACGTGGTCCAGCGCTTCCTCGGTATACGGCAGCGGCATCAGGTCGTGCAGGTTCACGCCCTGCACGCCGGTCCAGCACAGATGGTCGGACACCCAGGCCGGCTCGATGCGCCGGGCCAGCGCGTCCAGGCGCGCGAGATAACCCTCGTCCAGCGGATCGGTGCCGCCGATCGACAGCGACACGCCGTGCATCGCCAGCGGAAAGCGCGCGCGGAAACGTTCAAGCCACACGAGCGGCAGGCCGCCGGGGACCATGTAGTTCTCGGAGACGATCTCCAGCCAGTCGACACTTTGCGGGTGGTCGAGCAGTTCCTGGTAGTACTCCACGCGCAGGCCGAGGCCGTAGCCGAGGTAGGGCGGGCGCTCGTTATCGACATGGCTCATCGCGCGTTACCTCCTCAATCTTCAAGAGTGAATCCTTCTCCCGGCGGCGACCCGAAGGTAGTCCCCGTGGGAGAGAAGGTGGCGGCAGCCGGATGAGGGTACGGCCGGAGCGGTGCACATCACTCTTGTGCTCCGGCCGAACCCTCACCCCAACCCCTCTCCCGATGGGAGAGGGGCTTTAAAGCATCAGGCCTTGTTCTCGGCCTGCGCCTTCTCGCAGTCCGCCTGGCTCTTCTGCATGGTGAAGCCCTGGCCCTTGCACGCATTCTGGCCCTTACAGGCATTGCTCGCCTGCTTGCATGCGCCGTGGCCCTTGCAGGCCGAGGAGTTCATGCACTTGACCGACGCCGTCGCGCCCTGGGCCTTGTCGCCCTTGGCGTTGTCGGCCATGGCGGCGGAGGCCGCGGTCATGGCGAACAGGCCGGCGACCATCGCGGCCATCGCGCCGCTCTGCAGAGTCTTCTTCATGGTTCAACTCCCTCTCGAGGTGTGGGTGCCGCCCGGGGCGGCGGTGATGTCCAGTCCGTGCGCCGGTGGCGCGGGTCGGTCTCGACGCCGGGCATTCTGCGCGCCCCGGGGCGGGGGCGAATGTGTCCTGGTATCCGTGGTTCATGCCCGATCGTCCGGTCGCGCCGAACGTCGGCGATGCCGGACCCCGGGCAAGAAAGCGTGGACGCCCGGGCATGGCGGGGCCGCCGGGCGCGGCCGAAGATGCCGCCCACTTTCCTCGACCGGACCACTGCGATGCGTACTTTCCTTGCTGCCCAGGCCTCGCGCCTGCTCGATCTGCTGCATGCCGGGCGCTGGCTGGGGCCCTTGGTCATGCGCCTGGGCTTCGGCTACTTCTGGCTGGAGACGGGCATCGCCAAGGTGCAGCACGTGGACGGCTTCGCCGAGCGCTTCGCCAGCTGGAACATTCCGTTTCCGCTGCTGAGCGCCACGGTATCGGCCTGGACCGACCTGATCGGCGGCGCCCTGCTGATGCTGGGCCTGTGCACGCGCCTGATCAGCGTGCCGATGCTGATCAATATGATCGTCGCGTTGACGCTGGTGGTGTCGCGCGATATCTCGGGCCTGGACGAATACGTCGAGAGCTCCGAGTTCACCTACATCCTGATTCTGTTCTGGCTGCTGATGGCCGGCCCGGGCAAGGCGAGCCTGGATACCTTGCTGGCGCGCTGGCTGGGCATCCGCGCGCGGGACTGAAACGCACGAGGCGCGGTGGATGCCGCGCCTCGCCGATGTCGCCGCCGTGCAGGGCAGCTCAGTAGGCGAATTCGCGGAACACCGGATCCACGCTGCCGTTCCACGCCCCGTTGAACAGCTCGAGCTTGCGCTCGGCCGGCGTCTGGTTCGCTTCGACGATCTCCAGCAGCGGCTCCAGGAAGATGCTCTCGTCGGCGCCGTTGCGGTTGAGGCGGGCGCGGCGCTTGAGGCCGTGCGCGGCGATCTTCAGTGTCTCGGCCGCCAGCTCGCGCACCGAATGGCCGCGGAACGGCAGCTTCAGCGCCTGCTTCGGCACGCCGTCGCGCAGGGCGTGGCGTTCCTCGCGGCTGAAATCCTTGACCAGATCCCAGGCCGCGCTCAGCGCCTCGTCGTCGTACAGCAGGCCTACCCACAGCGCCGGCAGCGCGCACAGGCGGTTCCACGGGCCACCGTCGGCGCCGCGCATTTCCAGGTACTGCTTCAGGCGCACTTCCGGGAAGGCGGTGGTGAGATGGTCGGCCCAGTCCTTCATGGTGGCGTGCGTGCCGGGCAGGGCCGGCAGTTCGCCGCGCAGGAAGCGCTTGAAGTCCTGGCCGGCCAGGTCGATGTAGCGGCCGTCCTGGTAGCTGAAGTACATCGGCACGTCGAGGATGTAGTCGACGTAGCGTTCGTAGCCGAAGCCGTCCTCGAACACGAAATCCAGCATGCCGGTGCGGTGCGGGTCGGTATCCGTCCACACGTGCGAGCGGTACGAGAGATACCCGTTCGGACGGCCGTCGGTGAACGGCGAATCGGCGAACAGCGCGGTGGCGATCGGCTGCAGCGCGAGGCTGGTGCGGAACTTGCGCACCATGTCGGCTTCGGTTTCGAAGTCGAGATTGACCTGCACGGTGCAGGTGCGCGTCATCATGTCCAGGCCGAGCGAGCCGACCTTGGGCATGTATTCGCGCATGATCTTGTAGCGGCCCTTGGGCATCCACGGCATCTCATCGCGGCGCCACTTCGGCTGGAAGCCCATGCCGAGGAAGCCGATGCCGAGGTCGTCGGCGATCGAGCGCACTTCGTTCAAGTGCGTATTCACTTCGCAACAGGTCTGGTGGATGTTCTCCAGCGGCGCACCGGAGAGCTCCAGCTGGCCGGCCGGCTCCAGGGTCACCGAGGCCTTGTCGCGCGACAGCGCCACCGGCGTGTCGCCTTCGCGCGCGATGTCCCAGCCGTAGCGTTCGGCCAGGCGCTCCAGCAGCACGCGGATGCCGCGCTCGCCTTCGAAGGTGGGCGGGCGCAGGTCGTCGGTGAGGAAGCCGAATTTCTCGTGCTCGGTGCCGATGCGCCAGGCTTCGCGCGGCTTCTCGCCGGCGGCGAGGTAGTCGACCAGCTGCTGGCGGTCGCCAATGGGCGTGCTCTTGACGGCACTGGGTATGGACACGATCGGCTCCTTCGCGGGAATCGCAGCACTGTGGGGGTGATCGGGCGATTTTCAAAGTGCCGCATTACATAAAGCCCCTCTCCCCTTGGGAGAGGGGTTGGGGTGAGGGTGCGGGCGGAGCGCAAGAGTGATGTGCACCGCTCCGGCCGGACCCTCATCCGGCTGCCGCCACCTTCTCCCGGAGGGAGAAGGATCCAAGCATGAGTACTGAGTCGTGCTCAGCCGCCCGGCGACGGCCGCCCGGCATCCGGTGCGCGAACCGGGAAATCGATGCGCATGCGGGCGCCGCGCCCGCAGCGGCCGTCGAGGATGCTGAAGCTGGCGCCATGGGCGCGGGCCGATTCCTCGACGATGGCCAGGCCCAGGCCGCAGCTGTCGCCGTCGCTGCTGGGGCCGCGGTAGAAGCGTTCCTTCACCTTTTCGCGGTCGGCCGGCGGGATGCCGCTGCCGGTGTCGTCCACTTCCAGGAACGGCCGCCCGCCCTCCACGCCGCAGCGCAGGGTGACGTGGCCGCCGGCCGGTGTGTGGCGGATGGCGTTGTCGACCAGGTTGATCAGCAGCTCGTGCAGCACCCAGTACACGCCGGCCACGCGCGCCGGCTGGCAGTCGGCGCCCAGGTCGATGTCGTGCGCCAGGGCGCGGTCCAGCGAGGCGCTGACCACCTGGGTGATCAGCTTGCTCAGGTCCACCGGCAGAAAGCGGCTGGAGCCGTGCGCCGAGGGTTCGGCGCGGGCCAGCGCCAGCAGCTGGTTGGCGGTATGCGCCAGCCGGTCAACGCCGCCGTGCAGCAGGGCGATGCGTTCGTGCAGCGGCGTGCCGGCGGTGTCGCGCGCCAGCACTTCGAGCTGGGCCTTCACTCCGGTGAGCGGCGTGCGCAGCTGGTGCGCGGCATTGGCGAGGAAATGCTGCTGCGACAGCGCGGAGTCGCGCACCGTGCCCAGCAGCGCATTGAGCGATTCGACCAGCGGCAGCACTTCGCTGGGCACGTTGTCGGTGGGCAGGGCGGTGAAGTTGTGCGAGGGGCGGTTGGCGATCTGGTCGCGCAGCCGCTGCAGCGGGCGCAGCGCCACGCTGATGCCGAACAGGGCGATGCCGAACACCAGCAGCATCTGGATGCTGTCGTTGACGCCGAAGGACAGATCCATCCGCTGCACCGCCATGTCGCGGCGCAGCGGCGTCTCGCCGACGGTAATGACCAGCGGCTCGCCGCCTTCGATCACGCGATAGCTCACCAGCCGCAACTGCAGGCCCTGGTAGCGCGTGTCGGCGTAGGCGAATTCGTCGTCCTTCTCGGCCGGCACGATCGGCAGGTCTTCGGAGCCGGCGTAGGTCGAGCCCTGCGCATTGCTGACGCGATAGAAGAAACGTTCTTCCGGCAGCGCGCGCAGCGGCGGCGGCGGATGGTCCGGCAGCATGATGTCGAACTGGCCGCCGGGCTGGCGGTGGATCTGCGCGGCGATCGCCAGCACGGCGCGCGCCAGCGAGCGGTCGAACGAGGCGTAGATCGGCGACACGATCGAGTGATGGTCGATCGCCACGCCGACCACCAGCATCACCGTCAGCGGGGCCAGCAGATAGCCCAGCAGACGGCGGCGGACGCTGGGGCGCCGCGGTTTGATGTCAGCCGTCCTCGAGCCGGTAGCCGAGGCCGCGGATGCCGCGGATCGAGGCCGAGTCGCCCAGCTTGCTGCGCAGGCGCGACACGTGCACTTCGATGGCGTTGCCGGAGATGTCCTCGCTCCAGCCGGCGATGGCCTGGGTCAGGCGCTCCTTGCTCACCACCTTGCCGCTGTGGTGCGCCAGGCATTCGAGGATGGACCATTCGCGGCGGGTCAGTTCCAGCGCCTCGCCGGCGGCATTGATGGCGCGGCGGCCGGCCAGGTCGATGCGCAGGCCGCCGACGGTAAGCTCGTTGGCGCTGGCGGCGCTGGCCCGGCGGATCAGGGCGCGGCAGCGCGCGGCCAGTTCCGGCAGGGCGAAGGGCTTCACCAGGTAGTCGTCGGCGCCCAGGTCCAGCGTGCTGACGCGGTCGTCCAGGCCGTCGCGCGCGGTGACGATCAGCAGCGGCAGGCCCTGGCCGGAGCGGCGCAGGCGGCGCACCAGGCTCAGGCCGTCCTCGCCGGGCAGCCCTAAGTCGATGATGGCCATGTCGTAGTGGGCGCTGTCCATCATCCCGGAGACCGGTTCGGCGGTGCCCACGTGGTCGACCACATAGCCCTCGCCGGTGAGGCCACGGACGATGCCATCGGCCACCAGCGGATCGTCTTCGACTAGCAATATGCGCATAAGAGGCACGGTGAACGGAGTGCCCGGCATGCTAGCAGGCCCATGCCCGCGGGAAACAGCCGGTACCGGCTAAGAAAAAACTAAGGTCGCCGGGGGCTGGCGCTTCGAATACGCCGCCATCACGCCTAAGGGTTTTCCGCGGCGCAGGTTTCGATCGATCAAGCCGCCAATTTCGTACAAATACTGGATGCGCGGGATGCGCTCCGAATCTCCCGCCCAAACCACGCCGTTCCCACGGGGCCTCGGCAAAGATGATCGCCACGGAGACGCCCGCAGCGCGGCCCGGGACGGGCGATCGACCTTTCCGGCACAACGGCTGCCACTCCGTGTTCCCCCAGCTTCGACACCGAAGCGCCATGGATCATCAATCAGGCGAGGGTTTGCCATGTCATACATTTCGATTGGAAAAGAAGATTCCCGCTACGAAACCCTGAAGAAGGGCTTCAACCAGCGCTGGCCGTCCCCCGGCCAGGACGCCGGCGCGATCTACGTCTGCCGCACCGTGGAAGATGCCGAACGCGCCCTGCAGAACGCCGTGAACCAGGGGCTGCGCCCCACCGTCCGCAGCGGCGGGCATTGCTACGAAGGATTCGTATCCAACAATTCCGGCGGCGTCATCATCGACATCGGCCAGCTGACCGAGCTGAGCGTCGACGACAGTACCTACCGCGTCGGCGCCGGCACGCAGAACTGGGACGGCTACGTCAACCTGTTCAAGCTCACCGGCAGCCTGCCGCCGGGCGGCTCGTGCTATTCGGTCGGCGTGGGCGGCCATGTGGTGGCCGGCGGCTACGGGCTGATGTCGCGCATGCACGGCCTGACCGTGGACTGGCTCAAGGCGGTGGAGCTGCTGACCGTGGGCAAGAACGGGGCGGTCGAGCGCCGCCTGGTCGACGCCACCAACGATCCGGATCTGTTCAAGCTCTGCCGCGGCGGTGGCGGCGGCAACGCCGGCATCATCACCAGCTATCACTTCGACCCGCTGCCCAAGGCGCCCGCCAAGGTGGCGCTGCTGGTGAAGCAGTATCCGTGGTCGCAGTTCGCGAACGACAAGCCCAGGTTCAAGGCCTTCCTGCAGGCCTATGCCAACTACATGAAGCGGGCCGACGGCGATCCCCGCACCTATGGCCTGTTCACCTTGTTCAAGCTGACGCATATCAGCGCAGGAAACATCGGCCTGGTGGTGCAGTACACGGACCAGAACGGACAGCTGGAAGATACCCAGCCGCTGCTCGATCTGATCAAGGCGATGGATTCGGTGGCCGAAGGCGCGCCGCACACCGCTTACATGCCGGGCACGGGGCCGCTTCCTTTTGCGCGGCATCCTGTCTCGCGGCAGGCAGCGGGCGAACTACCGGAAGGCTCCATCGTGTACGACTGGCTGTATGCGACGCAGACAGTCAACGGTTCGGGCAACAACCAGCGCGGCAAGTACAAGTCCTCGTACATGAAGGACGTCTTTACCGACCACGAGATCGACGCGCTCTTCAAGTACCTGGTGCAGGAGGGCGACGGCGACTTCTCGCAGTCGCTGGTGCAGGTCGATTCCTACGGCGGCGCCATCAATCGCAAGTCCTCGGGGAACAACGGCTTCGATCCGGCCGCGAATCGGACCGCGGTGTTCCAGCGCAACTCGATCATGAAGCTGCAGTACCAGACCTACTGGACGGACAGCGCCAACGACGAGAAGCACATCCAGTGGCTGCGCGACTTTTACTACGAAGTGCATCGCTTCGACGGCTATAACGGCACGCCGTATCCGAAGTCGCTGGCCTTGCCGGCATCGCGCTACGAGGGCTGCTATATCGGTTATCCGGACATCGACATGCTGGCCGGCGAAGACCCGTCCAAGCCTTACTACAACTGGGGCGAACTCTATTACGGGGCGCTGTACAAGGAGCTGGTCGCCACCAAGAACAAATACGACCCAGGCCGGATCTTTCGCTTCTCGATGTCGCTGGGGGCCACGCCGCCGCCGGTCCACCGCAGCTGACGATCGAGGCCGCGTCGGCATGCCATGAGGTCGATCCGGGAGCATTCGCGCTCCCGGATCGTTCAAGCCCATCAGCCGACGATCGTGGCCAGGCCCAGGGTAAGCAGCAGCGCGATGATCGAGATCAGCGTTTCCAGCACGGTCCAGGTCTTGAGCGTCTGCGTCACCGTCATGTTGAAGTACTGCTTCACGATCCAGAAGCCGCCATCGTTGACGTGCGACAGGATCAGCGAGCCGGCGCCCGTGGCCAGCACCATCAGTTCCGGATGCACCGCCTTGCTCGCCGCCGCGGCGATCGGCGCGACGATGCCGCAGGCCGTGCCCATGGCGACCGTCGCCGAGCCGGTGGCGATGCGCAGCAGGGCGGCGATCAGCCAGCCCAGCAGCAGCGGGGAGATCTGCGAGGACTGCGTCGCGGCGATGATGGCGTGGGAAACGCCGGAATCCAGCAGGATGCGGCCGAAGCCGCCGCCCGCGCCCACCACCAGGATGACGGTGGCCGTCGGCGCCAGGCAGTCGTTGGTGAAGCCGAGGATGGTTTCGCGGCTGAAGCCCCGGCGTTTGCCGAAGGTGTAGAAGCTCAGCAGCACCGCGACCAGCAAGGCCACCACCGGATTGCCGAGAAAGGCGAGCAGCTGGTTGGCGCCGCTGCCCGGCGTGGTCAGCAGGTCCGCCCAGGTGCCGACCAGCATCAGCAGCACCGGCAGCAGCAGCGTGGTCAGCGCGATGCCGAAGCTGGGCAGTTGGCGCGCGCCGTCCATCTCGACGAATTCCTTCTCCAGCGGATTGTCGCCTTCGACGACGACGTAGCGCGTGATCCAGCGGGCATACAGAGGCCCGGCGATAATCGCCGCGGGCAGACCTACCAGTACCGCATAGAGGATGGTCTTGCCGATGTCCGCCTTGTACGCGGTGACCGCCAGCAAGGCCGCGGGATGCGGCGGCACCAGCCCATGCACCACCGAAAGGCCGGCCGCCATCGACAGGCCGATCAGCAGCAGCGGCAGGCCGGCGCGCCGGGCGATATGGAAGGCCACCGGGATCAGCAGCACGAAGCCGACGTCGAAGAACACCGGCAGGCCGACGATAAAGGCCACGAACATCATGGCCCAGTGCGCGCGCCGCTCGCCGAACGCGGCGATCAGCGTATGCGCGATGCGTTCGGTACCGCCGGACTCGGCCATCATCTTGCCGAGCATGGTGCCCAGCGCAATCAGCAGCGCGATATGGCCCAGCGTATTGCCGGCGCCGGTCTCGAATGCCTTGACGATGCCCTTCATCGGCATGCCGACCGCTACGCCCAGGCCGAGCGACACGGCCAGCAGGGCGACGAAGGGATTGAGCTTGAGCGCCGCGATCAGATAGATCAGGACGGCCACGGCCAGCGTTGCCGCCAGCAGCAAGGCGTCGCCTTGCAACAGAAAGTTGGTTTGTATGGGATTCATTGCCTCACCGGTGCGCGATGGATACGGGACACCGGCTCAACATGCCTTACAAAACGCTCCAATCGGTTGGCAATCGGCGTTGCGCGCGTTGTTTTCAGCAGACTCCTATGGATGTGGATTGCGATGTTGCGAAAGCTCCTACCTGCAGGTCTGAAACCTCAGGTGCGAACGCTTAGATTCCGCATGTCGATCACACCGCCTGCGGTTTCTTGTAGGCCACGCAGTCGACCTCGACCTTGCAGTCCACCACCATGCTCGACACCACGCAGGCGCGCGCCGGCGGGTGCGCGCCGAAGTACTGCTTGAACACGCGGTTGAACGAAGGAAAGTCGCGCGGGTCGTCCAGCCACACGCCGCAGCGCACGACGTGTTCGGTGCCGTAGCCGGCTTCTTCGAGAATGGCGATCAGGTTGCGGATGGTCTGGTGCGACTGCTCGATGATGCCGCCGTGGATCACCTCGCCATCCACCATCGGTGTCTGCCCCGATACGAACAGCCAGCCGTCGGCCCCCGCGGCGCGCGCAAAGGGCAGATGCTGGCCGCCGGTGCCGGAGCCGCCTTCGACGCCGAATCGAACGATGGGATCGGTCATGCTTGAGTCCTCAGGTGTTGGAGTTGACGAAAATCAGACAGCCGCGGCTGCGGTATGCGCAGCCGCCTGCCGGGGAAGGTAGCGCCCCGCGCGCTGCGGCAAGGCACGGCCCTGGCGATAGGACAGCACGCCATTCACCCATACCGCCTCGATCCCTGCCGCCTGCTGCCGCGGCTGGTCGAAGGTGGCGGTATCGCGCACCGTGGCGGGATCGAACAGCACCAGGTCGGCCCAGTAACCCGGGCGGACGAAACCGCGTCCGGCCAGGCCGAAGCGTTCCGCGGACTGCCCGGTCATCTTGCGCACGGCGGTGGCCAGGTCGAACAGGCCGCGTTCGCGGCTGTAGTAGCCCAGCACGCGCGGAAAGGCGCCCCACAGGCGCGGATGCGGATGCACGTCGTGCGGCAGGCCGTCGGAGCCGATGGTGGTGGCGGGGTGCGCCAGGATGTTCGAGACGTCCGCATCGGACATGTTGTGATAGACGGCATTCGCCGGTTGCAGGCGCCGCGCGGTCTCCAGCAGATCCATGCCCCAGAGCTCGGCGACCTGCCTGAGCGTATGCCCGGCCATCTCCGGATGCGGTACGGAAGCGGTGATGTCGATCTCGAACTCGTCGGTGACCTGTTTCAGGTCGAGCGTGGACGAGCTGGCGATATACGGATAAGCATCGCAGCCGACCGCATGATCGCGCTGCGCCGCGTCGATGGCGCCCAGCACCTCACCAGCGCGCCCCCAGTTGGCGGCGCCGGCGCATTTCAGATGCGAAATCACCACCGGCGCCTGCGCATACCGGCCGATGCGGCAGGCTTCGTCGATGGCGCCGAGGATGCCGGCGAACTCGGTGCGCAGATGCGTCGCGTAGATCGCGCCGGCTGCCGCCAGCGGCTCGGCCAGCGCCATCACTTCGTCGGTGGTGGCGGCAAACGCATTGCCGTAGGCCAGTCCGGTGGACAGGCCCAGCGCGCCATGGCGCAGCGCCTCGCGCAGCTGGCGCTGCATGGCGTCGATTTCCGGCGGCGTGGCGCAGCGGTCCAGCCGGTCCATATGGTTCTGGCGCAGCGAGGTATGGCCGACCAGGGCCGCGACATTCACCGCCGGCTGCGCGCGTTCGATGGCTTCGACGTAGGCGGCGAAGGTCGGATAGGTAAACGCCTCCGCCGGACCGAGCAGGTTCATCGGATCCGGCGGATCGCCATCCAGGCTGACCGGCGCCGCGCTGATGCCGCAGTTGCCGACCACCACCGTGGTCACGCCCTGCGACAGCTTGGGCAGCATCTGCGGTTCGCGGATCAGCTGCAGGTCGTCGTGCGTGTGCACGTCGATAAAGCCGGGGGCGAGCGTCAGGCCCGCACCGTCGATTTCATCGATGCCGCGCCAGCGGCTGACCAGCGCGTGGCCGATCTCGGCGATGCGGCCGTCTTCGATGGCGACGTCGAACAAAGTGTCGTCCATGTCGGCGCCGCTGCCATCGACGATGCGGACGCGGCGGATAAGAGTGTGAAAGTGCTGCATGGCGATCCTCGGTCGGTAGGAAGTGTCTGGGCCGGCGGGCCAGTGATAGCTAGTCGCGATGGAAATATCTGACGGTTAATTCTGAAAATTGGATCGGTGCGATGGCGCCGGCGTTCGCATGCGTTCAAGATCAATGACCGTTCGCCTATGATCAATTTTTTCCGTGACATCCCCCGGTATTTAGGACAATTCCCTATGCCCGATCGAAAGTCGCAGAGCGGCCTGATGGCTGCGACCGTCCATCCGCTCGACAAAGGCATCGGCGCGCTCGACGCGCCCTGTGCGCCGGAAGACATCGCCGCGCGCGGCTGGAATCTGTTCAAGGAAGACCTGAGCCTGCCCGCTGCGGTGCTGTCGCAGCCGCGGCTCGAACACAATCTCGCGTGGATGCAGCGCTTCGCCGCCGAATACGGCGCGCAGCTCGCGCCGCACGGCAAGACCACCATGGCGCCACGCCTGTTCGCGCGCCAGCTCGACGCCGGCGCCTGGGGCATCACGCTGGCGACGGCGCAGCAGGTGCGCGCCGCGTATGCGCATGGCGTGCGCCGCGTGCTGATGGCCAACCAGCTGGTGGGGCGGCGCAATATGGCGATCGTTGGCGAGCTGCTGGCCGATCCGTCGTTCGAATTCTTCTGCCTGGTCGACAGCGCCGAGCAGGTGCGGCAGCTCGCTGCGTTCTTCGGCGCGGCCGGACAGAGCATCCAGGTGCTGATCGAGCTCGGCGTGCAGGGCGGACGCACCGGTGTGCGCGACGAGGCGCAATGGCAGGCGGTGCTGGAGGCGCTGGCGCAGGCACAGGGCGCATTGAAGCTCGCCGGCGTCGAAGTCTACGAGGGTGTGCTGAAGGACGAGGCGGTGATCCGTGCCTTCCTGCAGCGCGGGGTCGAGGCAGTGCACGCACTGGCGCGGGCCGGACGCTTGCAGCGCATGCCGGCCGTGCTGAGCGGTGCCGGATCGGCCTGGTACGACGTGGTGGCCGAAGAGTTCGCCAAGGCCGAGATCGGCATGCCGCTGGACGTGGTGCTGCGCCCGGGTTGCTATCTCACCCACGATGTCGGTGCCTACCGCACCGCGCAGACACGCATCCAGGCCAGCAATCCCATTGCGCAGCGCATGCAGTCCAGCCTGCTGCCCGCCCTGCAGGTATGGGCGTATGTGCAATCCGTGCCGGAGCCGGAGCTGGCCATCGTCGCGCTGGGCAAGCGCGATGCCGCGTTCGACGCGGGCTTCCCGCTGCCGGCCGCGCACTACAGGCCCGGCGCCTCCGCACCTGCTGCCGCGCCGGAGCACTGGGCGATCACCGGCATGATGGATCAGCACGCCTATCTGAAGATCGAAGCCGGCGACGACCTTCGTGTCGGCGACATGCTCGCCTTCGATATCTCCCACCCCTGCCTGACCTTCGACAAGTGGCGGCAGATTCCCGTGATCGACGATGCCGGCCGGGTGGTCGACATCGTGCAGACCTATTTCTAAGACGGCAGGACGAACAGCAATGACGCAGATCCTGGCCTTCGGCGAGCCACTCGCCGAATTCAACCAGACCCGGCCGGACAGCGCCGAATGGCAGCTCGGCTACGGCGGCGACACCTCCAACTTCTGCATCGCCGCCGCGCGGCAAGGCGCCGAAGCAGGCTATATCGGTGCCGTCGGCGAGGACCGTTTCGGCGATGGCCTGCGCCAGCTATGGGAAGCGGAGCAGGTCGAGCACACCCATGTGCTGACCGACGAGCAGGCGCCGACCGGCGTGTACTTCGTGTCGCACGATGCATCGGGGCACCATTTCGATTACCTGCGCGCGGGTTCCGCCGCCAGCCGCTATACGCCGGACCGGCTGCCACGCCGCGCCATCGCCTCGGCGCGCGCCCTGCACCTGTCGGGCATCAGCCTGGCGATCAGCCAGAGCGCCTGCGATGCCGGCCTGGCGGCGATGGAAGAAGCGCGCGCGGCTGGCGTCATGGTCTCGTTCGACACCAACCTGCGCTTGCGCCTGTGGCCGCTGGCGCGGGCCCGCGCCGTCATGCGCGAAGCCCTGCGGATGTGCGAGGTCTGCCTGCCGAGCTGGGACGACATCACCGCCTTGCTGGACTGCGACGACCGCGACTTCATCGTCGACACGCTGCTGGGCTACGGCGTCGAGCTGATTGCTCTGAAGATGGGCGCGCAAGGCTGCTATGTCGCCTCCTTGCATCAGCGCACCCTGGTGCCGGCGCACGTCGTCGATGCGGTCGACGCCACCGGCGCGGGCGATTGCTTCGGCGGCGCCTTCGTCGCGCGGCTGGTGGCGGGCGACGATGCCGTGGCCGCGGCGCGCTATGCCAACGTCGCCGCGGCGCTGTCGACCACCGGCTATGGCGCCATCGCTTCCATTCCGCACGCGGCGGCGGTGTACGGCGCGCTGGAGAAGTACGCCTGCGCCTCATGAGCGCAGGCCAGGCTCGGCAAGCATCGCGCCGCGGGCGTCATCCAGTGCAACCGGCGCGGCTCACCGCGCCGGTTGCACATGGGGTATCGCGATCGCCACCGTCGGTGCCGGCACGATAGGCGCGACATCCGGCAAGGTTGCGCCGGCCGTGGCGGCCACCGCCGGCCCGGCCTCCTGCGACAGCGAGGACGCCTCCGCCTGCTTGTTCATCACGATGATGCTGATGCGCCGGTTGACCGGATCGGCCGGATTGCTGCGGTCGAACGGCACCGAGGCGGCCAGGCCTACCACGCGGGCGATCTTGTCTTCGGTCAGGCCGCCGGCGAGCAGGGCGCGGCGTGCGGCATTGGCGCGGTCGGCCGACAGTTCCCAATTGCTGTAGCGGTGATCGCTGTTGTACGGCGCGTCGTCGGTATGCCCGGACAGGCTGATCCGGTTCGGCACGCGATCGATAAAGCCCGCCAGTTCCTCAAGAATCGTCGTGGTGTAAGGCCGCAGCTGCGCGCTGCCCATGTCGAACATGGGGCGGTTCTGCTTGTCGACGATCTGGATGCGCAAGCCTTCGGGCGTGATGTCCAGCAGCAGCTGGTCCTTGAACGGCGCCAGGGCCTGGCTGTTCTGGATCGCCGCCTGCAATTGCTGCATCAGGTCTTCCAGCCGCGCACGCTCCTGCCGCCGCGCTTCTCTCTCGATCTCCTTCGGATCGATGCTGGCCGCCGCGCCGCCCTGGGCTTTGCCGCCTGGAGCGCGCGCCAGATCCTTCGCACCGCCGAGCTTGATCATGCTGGTGCTGGCGCCACCCGGCCCCGTTTGACCGGGCGGCGCCATGGTGGCGGTGCCCTGCGTCATGCTGGGATTCTTGAAGTACTCGGAAATCGCCGCGCGCTGCTCGCGCGTACCCGCACCGATCAGCCACATCACCAGGAAGAACGCCATCATCGCCGTGACAAAGTCGGCGTAGGCCACCTTCCAGGCGCCGCCATGATGGCCGCCATGGCCGCGCCGCTTCACCCGCCGCACCACGATGGGCGGCAGCTGGCCCTGCTCGCTCATGCCGTGGCCTTGGCGCGCGGCGCCTTGAGGTGATCTTCCAGGTCCTGGAAGCCCGGGCGGGTGTTGGTGGAAAGCGACTTGCGCGCGAACTCCACCGCCACCTTCGGGTTGTAGCCGCGCAGATTGGCCAGCAGCGCGATCTTCACGCACTCGAACGCCTTGCCGTCTTCCTGCACCCGGTTCTCCATCGCGGCACCGAGCGGACCGACAAAGCCGTAGCACAGCAGGATGCCGAGAAAGGTGCCGACCAGCGCGCCGGCGATATGCATGCCGATGCGCGAGGTATCGCCGTCGAGCTGGGACATGGTAGTGACGATGCCGAGCACGGCCGCCACGATGCCGAAGCCCGGCAGGGCGTCGGCCAGCTTGGTCACCGCCAGCGCGGGCGCCACCGCCTCGTGGTGATGGGCTTCGAGCTCCACCTCCAGCAACTGCTCCAGCTCGTGCGGATTCATGCTGCCACCCACCATCAGGCGCAGGCAGTCGGTGGTGAACTCGATCAGGTGATGCTCGCGCAGCAGGCGCGGGTGGGCCGAGAACAGCGGGCTGGACTGCGGATCCTCCACGTGCTGCTCCAGGCTGAGCAGCCCTTCCTTGCGCATCAGGCTGAACAGGTCGTAGAGCATCGCCAGCAGGTCCACATAATCCTGCTTGTGATACTTCGGCCCTTTCAGCAGCCCCAGCGCATCGCGCGCCGCCGCCTTCACCACCTTGGACGGATTCGCCGACAGAAACGCACCCAGCGCGCCGCCACCGATGATCAGCAACTCATACGGCTGCCACAGCGCAAGCATCTGCCCATGCGACAACACAAAACCGCCAAGCACGCATCCAAGCACCACGACGGCGCCGATCAGGACCAGCATATTCACTCCGGGGAACGGAGCCTCTTGCTCCGTGTCCGGGTCTTATCGGCGTGGGGGTGGGAAAGTTGAGTCGATAGTGCCGTGGTGTGTGCGGCCAGCTCCGCGACGTGTGCCTTCTGCGCTAGAGTCGCGCCCGACCCGCCGCTTTCACTTTGGTGAAGCCATGGCTGGCTTGTCCGCAGGGAGCAGGGAGCGCGATGGATAACAAGGCACGGACTTTGGAATCGAAGCTGCGGCGGATTCGGATGTGGCGGCGTATTTCGTTCCTCCTTCTCATCGGGTGGATGCCATGGGGGATTTCCGTGATGAGTCTGGTGGACTCATCGTCAATCCAGACTCAGGCTATCTTTGGCTACATGCTTGTCTGTGGACTCTTCACGGGTATCGCCGTACTCAGTTCATGCCCTCGATGCGGGAATCTGTTCTTCCTCAAGGTCTTTTCGAACGCATTCTTTTCCAGCGAATGCATCCATTGCGGGCAGGCGTTCCCTGACGATTAGGCTGGTATGTCGACGCAACCAGGCGAGAACGCGCTGAGGGATCGAGCGGGCAAGGAGTAGGCATTACTTTCCCGCTCGGCCTGATTCGACAAGCTCGCCGATGTGCGCGGCGCTGATGGCCATTGTTCCACCGAAGAAGATTGAGACGGACGGTCAATCGTCTCCGTCTACAGCCCCCTAGACTCCGCCCATTCCAATCGCACAGGGGGAGATCCATGGCCGACAAGCTGAGTTACGACCAGGCGCTGTATCAGACCAGCGCTCTTTTGGGGTGGAACGACCAGGTGGGCCGCGGACCCCAGATCGTGCGGCAGGGCGGCATGACTATTGCCGACGTGGCGTTCCCAGTGATGGTAAAGCTGCACACGAGGGACAGCGATATCGGCGCCTCGTGGGACCCGATGGACGGAGACAGGCAATTGCGTGCGCGCGATCGCCTGGTGGACACGCTGAAGATGATGCGGCTGCAGCCCGGGATGTCCTGCATGATCGATCCCTCGATGTGGAAAACCGATTGACCGGACAAAGCCAGGGGGAAGGACGGGGAAGCGAGGGAGGCATGGATGCCTCCATTTCCCTGCCCGCATGGCGGTGGAGGCATCCCTGCCTCGCGCGCAAGGATCAAAGCATCTTGCGGAAACCCAGATAGACGTTGTGTTCGCGCAGATGCCCCTTCAGCTGTTCGTCGCGGGCATGGGCGCGGTTGTCGAACAGATTGGGGTTCGTCGAAATGCGCCCCAGGTCGACATGGCGATAGCCCAGTTCCAGATGCATGCCCTCCGCGATGCGCAGATCCGCGCCGATGCCCGCGGCATAGGCGGCGCGTAGGTTCCGGTGGCTTTCGAATGCGCGCTCGGGGCGCGTCTGCCAGCCGGACGCCGTCGTCACCGCCACGCCCGCACCGAGCATGCCGTAGAGCGACAGGTTCCGCGTCAGGGGCCAGCTCGCGTAGCCATTGAGCATGAGCCGCTGCGTACGGGTGTACAGCACGTTGTCGTTGGCGGTGAACGGCGCCCAGCGTCCGACGTAGCGCGCGTCCGAAGGCAAGGTGTATTCCAGCTCGATGCGCAACGGCGACTGGTATTGATAGCCCAGGCCGAGCGAGCCATTGAGCGAACGAGTCGACTTCGGATCCTGCGTGCGATGGGTGACGCGGGGGCTGGTGAGGGTCATGTCCGAGAGTTGCCGATCGACATCGAACAGCTTGATGGTTCCGTAAAGCCCCTGCGCGCGGGGAGCGGCCGTAGCGGTCGCTGTAACGGCTGCTGTCAGCAGCAGACTGGAGATGATGCGTTTCCTCATGCGTTACCTCACTGTTAAAGGTGAGGACAACGTAGAGAACGGCCCGTCATGGCCCCTACTCGAATAATCCAGCGATCGGCGCCGTTCCGGCCTGTGGCATGGGAAGCCATCCGAAAAGTCGGCGGCTGCCTTTTCGACGACGCAGAACTAGGGAACACCCTAGTAATACTGCCCGGGGAGTAGTCCTACATTCGGCCTTATCGCGCATGGCCTCCGGCAGGGAGCGACTCCGATGACTTCGACCAGCGGCGTAGGCGGCAGCGACTCGCAGAACAATGCGCAATCGCTCGGCAATCAGGCAGCGAATCCCAATGGCAGCACGCCGCAGGCGGATGCCGTCGCGGGCACCACGCTGAGCATTCCCGCGGCGACGGTGGGCCTGGATTTCAGCCATACCGTGGCACCCGGCGAAACGGTGGACGCGCTGGCCGCGCGCTACAACGTCGACGCCAATGCCATTCGCGCGGCCAACCCGGATCTGCTGCAGCCGGCGGGCGGGAGTTTCGATTTCACCTCGGCGGTGCCCGAACTCCAGGATGCGGTCAAGGACGTGCAGCCATGGGCCGGCGTCAGCCTCACCGTTCCCGCAGCCAACCCTCGCATGGTGATGGAACACACGGTGATGCCGGGCGAGATGATCGAATCGATCGCCAAGGATTACGACGTCAAAGCCACCGACCTGCGCCAGGCCAATCTCACGGCGCTGGCCTTGCAGAGCATGCTCACGGCGCCGCCGTCGATCGAATCCGGACCGGGCAAGCTCGGCCTGATCGATACCTCCAAGCTCACCGGCGTGCAGCTCACCGTGGCGCAGACCTATAACAAATACGGCGCCGCCATCGAAGGGCTGGCGGACGAAGCCGGGATCAAGGTCAAGGACGTGCTCGGCATCATCACGCAGGAAACGGGCGGCGCGATCGATCCGAATGCGCGCATGACGATCCGTTTCGAGGCGCACAAATTCGACCAGGCGATCGATCCTTCCTTGCAGCCGGAATTCGATCTGCACTTCCAGTACAACCAGGCGCAGGGGCTGGGCTACAAAGGGCAGAAGTTCAATGCCACGGGCGATCCGGACGATTGGCACGCACTGCATCCGAC
This sequence comes from Dyella sp. LX-66, assembly GCF_018599165.1. Taxonomy (NCBI): domain Bacteria; kingdom Pseudomonadati; phylum Pseudomonadota; class Gammaproteobacteria; order Lysobacterales; family Rhodanobacteraceae; genus Dyella; species Dyella sp. LX-66. The sequence continues at coordinate 631,776 of NZ_JAHFVJ010000001.1, read as the reverse complement.
CGGCACCGCCAAGGACCAGGACATCAACTGGTCGGCGTTCCATTACGCCTATGGCATGAACCCCGAGGCCGCCGCTTCTTCGATCTCGATGGGGCCTGGCCAGGTGATGGGCTTCAATCATTCCACCGTGGGCTATGCCACCGCGGATGCGATGTACCAGTCGCTGAAGGACAGCGCCTATAACCAGTTCGCCTCGATGACCGATTTTATCGGCGCCCATGCGTCGATGAAGAAAGACCTCAACGACGGCGATTACGATGCCTTCGCCAAGGCCTATAACGGCGGCATTGTCGGCTACGGCGACCACGTAAAGAGCTATGCGGACGCGTTCGACACCATTACCGCCGGCATGCAGCCGACGGGTGCGCCGGCCACTACGGGGCCCGTTGCCGCGCCGTAAATAGAACGGCCAACGCCGCTGGAGGCAGCCAGCCGCGCCGGCTGCCTCCAGTGCGCTGATTACTTCTTCGCCGCCTTGGCCGCCGCTTCCTCTTCCGCATCCGCCTTCAGATACGCCGCATACCCCTTCGCTTCATCCGCCTGCGTGGTGATATGCAGCGTCACCTCGTCGCTGACCTGCGGCACGAACTTGCCCAGGCCGAAGTCGGAGCGCTTGAGCGTCGCCATCGCCTCGAAGCCCACCGCCGGCAGTTTCAGCCGCGCGTTCTCGCCCACCTTGTTGATGGTGACATCCAGCGTTACCGGCTTGGTGATGCCGTGCACGGTGAGGTTGCCCGTCACCTTGAGCTGGTTGGCCATGGCGGTGGTCTCGACCTTGGTGCTCTTGAAGGTGGCGGTGGGGAAGCGGGCCAGGTCGAAGAAAGCGGGGGAGCGCAGGTTCTCGTCCAGGTCGGGGATGCCGCTGCTCAGGTTGGCCAGGGGAATGGTGACCATCACCGAGGCCATGCGCGGCTTGGCGGGGTTGAACTCCAGCGTGCCCTCGACCCGGGTGAACTGCGCCGTAGGGTTGGCGAAGTCCAGGTGGCTCCAGCGGATGGTACCCATGGAATGGTTCGGTTCCAGCGTATAAGTGGCCGCCCACAGCGGGCAGGCGGCGAGGGCGAGCGCAAGGGCGAAGGCGGTACGGCGGATCATGGGCAGGGCTCCAGGGCTGAGGTCGGCGCGGGGCCGATCGTGGGTCTCCAGCACGCATCGGCGTGCCTCGGCACCATCGCCGGCGGCCGTGCGGGAAGTCCTGAAAAGGCGTCTGAATTGGCCTGAAGACTTCTGAAGCAGGGCCGGGCCGCTTTCGGTTGTGGCCCGCAAACGTTGATGCGACTATCCGGCGGCTTTCCCCAAGGTGGCGATAAACAGTGAGTTACGTGCCCTCCGACCCCGAGCGCTCGACGCGCGGAACCCTGCGCATCGGCGACTGGATCGTCGACCCGATGGCCGACCAGTTGTCGCGCGACGGCAACGTGCTGCGCGTCGAAGCCCGCACCATGCGCCTGCTGCTGTGCCTGGCGGACCGCGCCGGCCAGGTGGTCAGCATCGACGAACTGCTCAACGAGGTATGGGCGGGGGTGATCGTCACGCCGGACTCGGTCTACCAGGCGGTGACTTCCTTGCGGCGCTTGCTGGGGGACGATCCCAAGCAGCCGGCGTATATCGCCACTGTGCCGCGGCGGGGGTATCGGCTGATTGCGGCGGTGCAGGCCTCGCCGGACAAGGCGGCCGCGTCCGTTGAAACGCCCGCGGCGAGCGCGGCTAAGCCAGAGCCGCTCAGGGTTCCGAGGCAGGGGCGAGGCGCGCTGGTCGGCTCAGCCCTGGCGCTCGCCGTGATCCTGTTGTCCTGCGGTGCCATCTCCGCCTACTGGCTGCTGCGCGACCATCCCGCCGCGCAGGCCGTACAGGCCGTCCGGGGCGCCCGCTCCATCGCCGTGCTGCCCTTCCTCGACCTCACCGACAAGATGAACGAGGAGCCGTTCGCCGACGGCATGACCGAGGAGCTGATCGACAAGCTCAGCAAGTTCCCCGGCATGCAGGTGTCCGCGCCGACCTCGTCGTTCTATTACAAGGACAAGCAGGTGCCGGTGTCCGATATCGCCAAGTCGCTCGGCGTCGCCTACGTGCTCGACGGCAGCGTGCGGAAGTCGGGCGATACCATGCGCGTGGCGGCGCGGCTGGTTCGCGCGGCGGACGGTTTCGTGGTGTGGTCGGCGACGTACGACCGGCCCTTGGGCGACAAGCTCAAGGTGCAGGATGAGATTGCCGGCGAAGCGGCGAAGGCGCTGACGCCGGCGATTCGATGAGGAGGGCGTTCCATGTCGGACAAGAGCACGGGCAGCCAGCGTAAGACCGTCGGCATCGGCCTCGCCGTGGGCATCGCCGTCGGCACCAGCCTGGGCGTGGCCCTGGGCAATCTGGCCGTTGGGATCGCCTTGGGCATCATCCTGGGCACGGCCATCGGCGTGTTCGGCGCCAAGCGCGGCTCGCGATAACGTCAGCTGCGATGGCCGGTGTCCGTCGCGCAACAGCCGATGGCGGCGGCTTTCTGCGGCTTCGAACCGAACGTCACGAAGCTCGCCGCCGCCAGCACCCACGCGCCGATGCCGCCATAGAGCATCACCCAATGGAAGCCCTGGACCAGCGCGTCATGCGCCGGCGCGCCGTAGGAGGACAGATTCCCGGCGGCGATCTGATTGGCGATATCGCGTAATGCCGATGCATCCATCGCATCCAGGCCCGCACGTTTCAGGTGCGCAAGTATCCCTTCGATCAGCAGGAACCCCATCAGCGCGATATTGATCGCCAGGGTGATCAGGCGCGCGCTCATATCGATGCCCGATGCCATGCCGGCCCGCGCCGTCGGCACCGAACCCGTCGTGGTATTGGACACCGGCGTATTGGTCATCCCCAAGCCGATGCCCGCCAGCACGCAGCCGATCAGCAAGGCCGGCAGCCCATGCAGCGGCATGACGAAGAAGCCCAGGCCGATGGTGAACAGGCCGGCGGGAATGACGGCGCGCGGCTGATAGCGCACGGTCAGTTTTTCGGCGAGCGGCGGAACCACCAAAGTCGGCAGCGTGTAGGCGAGCAAGGCCAGGCCCGAGGTGACGACGCCATAGCCCAGCACCGACTGGAAATAGATCGGCAGATAGATCATGAAAGGCCAGAAACTGAAATTCATGCCCATCGAGCCGTACAGCGCGCCGGAAAACGGGCGGATCCGGAAGACCGAGAAATCGAACATCGGATGCGCGTGGTTTTTCTCCACGTACAGGAACACGGCGAAGCTGGCGACCGCGCCGAACAGGGCGATCAGCACCAGCGGGTGATGCAGGCCAAGCGACGGCCCCTGCGTAATGAAATACGTCAGCCCGAATACCGCCAGCGACATCGACACGATGCCCGCCAGATCCAGATGCTTGGCTTCCGGATCGCGCGATTCGTCGACGCTCCATGCAATCAACGCCAGCGTGAGCACTGCCAGCGGCACCTGGATGAGAAACACCCAGGTCCAGTCCAGCCATACGGCAATCGCGCTGCCGATCATCGGCCCGAAGCCCAGCCCCACGCCGAAGATGATCCCCCACGCCGCAAACGCCCGGCTGCGCGCCGGCCCCTCCTGGAACTGGTGCGACAGCGCGGCGATCTGGCAGATCACCATGGCACCGCCGCTCATGCCCTGCAGGAAGCGGCCGGCGATCAGCACCGACGCATCGCGCGCCAGTCCGCAGGCCAGCGACGTGATGCCGAACGCCACCACGCTCAGCAGCAGCATGCGCTTGCGCCCGTAGCGGTCGGCCAGCGTGCCGGAGGCCATCAGCACGGTGGTGCAGGCGATGGTGTAGGCATTCATGATCCACTGCGCGCCGCTGAAGCCGGTGTGCAGCAGTTTTTCCACGGTCGGCAGTACGGCCGGCACGCTGGAGATTTCCAAGCCGAACATCAGGGCCGCGAGGCAGATCGCCACGGCGGCGACGGCGTTTCGATGGGTGGGAGAGGGCGCCACGGTGGACTCCGGTTCGAAAGGCAAACGCCGGCCGCACGCGGCTGGCCGCGCGGCTTATGCATCGCCGGGGGAAGAGGGGAAGGCCTTTATTTTCGGCACGCGCCATCCATGATGGAAATGATTTATTTTTGTCGCCCCCATTAAGGCTGTTCATCAATCGCCCATGGACTTCGACCCCGCCCTGCTGCGCGCCTTCGTCGCCGTGAAAGAGGCCGGCGGCTTCACCCGCGCCGCCCAGCGCCTGAACCTGACCCAGTCCGCGATCAGCCACCAGATCCGGCGCCTGGAAGAACAGGTGGGCCGGCAGCTGCTCTACCGCACCACGCGCGCGCTGACCCTGACGGAAGACGGCGAGGAGTTTCTGCAGTACGCGCAGAAGATCCTCGACACGCTGGACAGCATGGCGCGCCGCTTCCGGCCCTCGCCGATTTCCGGCGTGGTGCGCTTCGGCGTGCTGGAGAACTTCCTCGGCGACCGCCTGCCCACCTTGCTGTGCCAGTTCGGCCGCGCGTTTCCGTCGGTGCGGCTGGATGTGAGCGTCGGCATGAATCTCGACCTGATGCCGATGATCAAGGCCGGCGAACTCGATCTGGCGGTGGTGATGACTGCGCCGGACGACAAGGAAGGCACGCCGCTGCGCCGCACGCAGTTCGTGTGGGTGGCCGCGGAGACCTTCGACGTGCCCGCGGGCGCATCGCTGCCGTTCGCGTTCTTTCCTTCGCCGTGCATCAACCGCCAGGTCGGCATCGCGTCGCTGGAGGGGCGGGATGTGCCATGGCATGTCGTGTTCACTTCGCAGAGCCAGCAGGGCATCCGCGCGGCGATACTCGCGGGGCTGGCGGTGACGGTGCTGGCGCGCGACGACGTGGAGCCGGGCATGAAGATCGTCGATGGGCAGTACGGGCTGCCGTCGCTGTCCAAGGTGGACTTCACCCTGGTCTGGAGCAGCGGCGGCAAGACGCCGGCGGCGGTGGAGTTCGGGCGGATGATCGAGCAGATGACGCGGGTTCCGCTCGCGGCCAGCCACGGCTGAGCGCAGGCCGGGCGGCCGGCGCTTGCGCTATGCTTTTAGAAGAACAGGGGGAATGCATTATCCATGCGTAAATGGGGCTTGCTGCTGGTCCTCGTGCTGCTTGGGCTGATCGCCCTGCACTGGTCGCGGCAGCGTCCGTCCGTGCCGGCTGCCGGCGAGCTCGCTCCCGCCGCGCCCATTCAGGACGACATCGCCAACGGCACGGTCATGCAGCGTGGCGACGTCAGTCTGCTCACGCGCGCTCATTTCGAGCTCACCGCACGCGTGCTTTCCCGCGAGGATTACCGCTTCGATGCCGGCGCTTCGCTGGCGCCGGTGGATCTGGCGCTCGGCTGGGGCCCGATGTCCGACAGCGCCGTGCTGGCGAAGATCTCGATCAGCCAGTCCAACCGTTTCTACTACTGGCGCGTCGAGGAGTTCCCCATCCCGCAACGCGATATCGAAATCTCCAGCGCCAATATGCACATGATCCCCGCCGACGACGCGGTGCGCCGCGCGCTGGAGCGGGTGCAGCCGGGGCAGGTGATCCATCTGCAAGGTTTTCTCGTCGACGCCAGCCGGCCGGATGGCTGGCGCTGGCATACCTCCATGATGCGGGAAGATACCGGCAATGGCGCGTGCGAGCTGGTGTTCGTGGAAGACATCGGCACGGTGAGCCGCTGATCCCGCGGTAACGGCTTTTTACCGTACCCTGCCGTCACCCCACCCCACGGAGTACCCCCCATGAAAGCGTTCTGCGCTGTTGTGCTGCTTTGTGGCCTGATCCAGGGAACCCCCGCGCTCGCCGCACCACCCGCCGCTTCGCCCTTGCTCGGCACCTGGGCGGTGGACACCACGCGCCTGCCCATGGCCGCCGCGGCGCGCCCGAAGAGCGTCACCTTCACGTTCGCCGATGTCGGCGGCAACAAGCTCAAGACCGAGGTCGATATCGTCGATGCCGGCGACGTGCGAATCCATTCGACGTCCACCGTGGGTATCGATGGTGTCCCGGGTTCCATCACAGGCGGCATGGAGGCCGACACTGTGGCGTTGAAACAGCCCGCGCCGAATGTGCTGGTGATGGTGTTGAGCAAGGCCAGAAGACCGGGGTCGACGCGCATCTACGTCGCTTCCCCGGACGGCAAGTCGATGGTGGAAACGGCCACCTATTTCGGCGACAACGGCACGCCGATCATCCGCACCAACTACTTCACGCGCGTGCGCTGACGCGGCAGCGCACGCACTCGGAGACCGCCGGCGCCTGCATCAAGGCGTCGGCAGCTGCGCATCCAGAAACGCGTAGATGTCCGCAAACTCCGTCGCCTCCGCGCCCAGCGACACCTGGATGCCGTGCCCGCCGTTGGCATTGGTGCGGATCCAGATCGGCTTGCTACCAGTGTTGGCGGCGCGCAGCTTGGCGGCGAACTTGCCGGTCTCCCAGGGCGCGACGCGGCTGTCGTTGAGGCCCACGTTCATCATCACGGCCGGATAGGCCGTATGCGGCTTGATGTTCTGGTATGGATCCATGGCCAGGATAAAGGGGAATTCGTCGGCCTTGCGCGGGTCGCCCATCTCGCCGACCTGGTTGGCGCCATTGGGTGCGTGCATCAGCCGCACGGGATTGAGCAGGGCGACGCGGAACACCGCCGCACCAAAAGCCTTGGGGTAATTCACGACCGCGCCGCCGACCAGCAAGCCGCCGGCGCTGCCGGAGATCAGCCCGGTACGCTCGGGGCGGCTGTAGCCGAGCTTGCTCAGCGCTTCCACGCTGCCGACGAAATCCTCCACGCCCTTGTGCTTGTTCGGCCCCTTGCCGGCCAGATGCCAGGCTTCGCCTTTCTCGCCGCCGCCGCGCACGTGTGCATAGGCGAAGACGTTGCCGTGCTTCACCCATTCCAGCCGCACCGGATTGAACGTGGGCACCTGCGAAAGCCCGTAGCTGCCGTAGCCCCACAGGATGGCGCGATGGCTGCCGTCGAGCACGGCGTCCTTGCGGTGCAGGATGGTGAGCGGAATGCGCGTGCCATCCTTGCTGGTCAGCTCGGTTTCGGTGACCTCGACCATGCTGTAGTCGGCCGGGCTGGACTGGTCCTGGCCCAGCGTGTGCAGGCTGCGGTCCTTGGCGTCGTAGCGCCAGGCCTTGACCGGCGTGGTCCAGCCGCGCAGGCCCAGCAGGAAACCATCCTGGTGGCTGTCGGCATGGAACAGTGAGGAAGAACCCGGCAGCGGCATCGCGATGGCATCGGCCTTGCCGCTGGCGTAGTCGATGCGCCGGATGCCGTCGATGCCGTTCTTCGACACTTTCACGTACAGCGCATCGCGCGCCGCGGCGAGCTCCTGCGTGTCGGCCAGGCTGAGGCCGACGATGATCTGGTCGTCGTCGAGCGGAAGAACAGAGCGCGCCTGTGCGATCGATGCATCCGCCCGCGACAGATCGATGGCCAGCACTTCGCCGTTGGAATGCTTGCGGCTGGAAACGAGGTAAAGCGTATCGCCGTGGATGGCCGCGGCTTCCACCTTGTCGGCCAGCTCGGTCATGCAGCGCCAGCTCGCTCCTGGCTTGATCGCCTCCGCCTGCGGAGCGACGCAATAGCGCGTCTCCGGCTGCGCACCGGTGGCGCGGGCGAGCGCCCAGCGCGAACCGGTGGGGAATTCGATTTCCGGAAAGCGGTTGGACGGAATCGCGAACGAGGGATTGCTGCCTTCGCCGGTGCCTGCGCGCAACAGGATCGGATCCTGCTGCGCCGGCGTGCCCAGGCGATGGAAGCGCAGGCGCATGTCCTGGATCGGGTCGCCGTTGGTGCGCTGGTCCGGCGGCGCCATCTGCGTATAGGCGAAGCCGCTGCCGTCGGGCAGCCAGTCGGCGCCGAACTCGCCCCAGACCGGCTCCATGGCGTCGCCGGTGGGCTTGCCGCTCTGCACGTCGAACACTTCCAGGCGCGTCACTTCGGCGCCGCCGCGATCGGTATCGACCGCGACCTTGCTGCCGTCGGGCGAGGGCACGTACAGCGTGATCGAAGCATGGCTGCCCTCGCCGGCCAGCGTGGCCGGATCGAGCAGTACGCGCTCCTTGCCGTCGGCCTCGCGCACCATCAGCGTGCCGGTGCCCTGGCCTTCCTGGCGGATAAAGAACAGGCGGCCGCCGATGTAGCGCTGCGCGCGATAGACCACCTCGTTGCCGCTGGTCTTGCGCAGCGTTTCCTGCCAGGCCTGCAGCGTCGGCAAGGCATCGAGCTTGCCGCGGGTGTAGTCGCCTTGCGCGGCCAGCCACTTCTGGAACTCGGCATTCTTCTCGCCTTCCATCCAGCGATAGGGATCGTGCAGCGTCTTGCCGAAAACCTGTTCGACCACATCGGCCTGGCGCGCGGGCGGCGGTGCGTCGCTCGCTGCGGCAAGCGCCGATGAAGCGGCGAGCGCCGCAGAGCAAGCGGCGATGGCGAAGCGGAGGGAAGCACGTCGGCGATGCGAAGCGGACCTGCGGCTCATGCGGTGTCCTTGCGAGCGAGGAAGCGGAGGAGCTTAGCTTCGTTCGCGGGAACCTGTCGTCATAACCGTCATTAGTCATTACTGCCGGGCGGAACGTGATCGTCATCGCACTTCGCTGGCTCATGCGCAGCACGCAAAGAACCGCGTTGCCTCGCCAGCCCATATGCCATGCGGAATCACATTGCCTTCACGTCAACGGGAGGTTGATAAACATTCGGACATGAAAGGCGCGCCCTTCAGGGCGTTTCAAGGAAACGGCCGCGGCAGCCGGCCACCAACGCATGCAGGGGGCATCGCGTGAAAGGACAGGAAGGGACGTCGCCACGGATGACATCGCCCGGTACATCGCCTTTGCTTCCGCTTCGCCGCAACGCTTCGCCACGGCATGCCTCTCCCGCTCGTGCGCGGTCCGCCTGATCCCCATTCGCTTTCACCGCAGCCGCGCTCACTGCGGTAGACGCGTACGCGTCCTATCCGAGCGCACACCATCAAGGAGTACGACCCATGCAGATCGATCACATCGTGGAAGGCTGGCTGAAGGGCTCCGATAACGTGGACGGCTACGCCAATCCGGCGGGCTCGCTGTACACCGAAGGCCAGGCGGCCACCATCGCGGCCGTGACCAGCCCGGAAATCGCGCTGGATACCCGCTGCAGCGGCTGCACGGCTTCGCGCCCCGGCTTCTGCTGTTGATTTGATTCGCCGCAGCCGTGGCCTGGCCACGGCTGCGGACGAATTCCGTTCCTCACTTACCGGGTGTTGAGCATGGGCGACGCGCCGTCGAACGATACGTTCCTGGGAATCATCGATCACCTCACCGCCGATGCCCGGCGTTCGCTGGCCGAACGCATCCGCGCCGTGCCGGGACTCGGCGATGGCGAAAGCGCGATCCTGATACGGCAGGCGCACCAGGCGCTGCGCGACAACGCGGAACGCAAGCTCAACCGCGTGCTGCTGCTGGAGCTGCATGCAGCGAAGCTGTCCGGCCAGCTCACGGCGCCCGACGAAAGCGGCAAGTTCGCGCAGTTTCTCGAACTGGCCAGACAGGACGCATTCAAGGAAACCTTGCGCCGCCGCTATCCGGTGCTCGAAGAACGCCTCGATCGCGCACTCGGCCAGCAGAGCGAAGCCATTCTTACCCTTGCCCAGCGCATCGTCGCCGACCGCGCCGCCTTCGCTGCCTTGCTCGGCCAGCCCGCAGGCGCATTGCGCGCCGCCAGCCTGGGCCAGGGCGACGTGCACGACGGCGGCCAGTCCGTGGCGCAGCTGGAATTCGGCGGCGGCCGGCTGATGTACAAGCCGCGCTCGGTGCGCGTCGACCAGGCGCTGGAAAGCTTTCTCCACGATCTGTTTCAAGGCGCGGCGGACCGCATCCGCGTGCCCGCGGTGCTCGATCGCGGCGCCTATGGCTGGACGGCCTTCGTCGAGCATCGCCACTGCGCCGACCAGGACGAACTGAAAACCTTCTACCGCAATATCGGGCATTGGCTCGCCGTGCTGCGCCTGCTGGGCGGCACCGACGTGCATCATGAAAACCTGATCGCCTGCGGCCCCGTGCCCTACGTGGTCGACGTGGAAAGCTTGTTCGTGCCCGAGCCGCCGCCGCAGGCCACCGAGCTTGGGCAGGCCGTGGACCTCGCCGACGCGATGATCCGCTCCTCGGTGCTGCGCACGGGCCTGGTGCCGTTCCGCGCGCCGGCGCTGGGCATGGATGGCGTCGATATCTCGGCCATCGGCGCCCTGCCGGGACAGCAGCCGAAGATCCGCGTGCCGGAGATCGTCAACCACGGCACCAGCGACGCGCGCGTGGGCCTGGTCAGCATCGACGTCGACATGGCGCGCAATCACCCGTGCGAGAACCCGGATATCTCGCGCTTCTGGCCGGACATCCTGGCGGGTTTCCAGCAGCTCACCGGCCGCTTCGCCGCGCTGCATCGCGACGGTGCGCTGGCGCCGAAGCTCAAGCTGTTCCTGGGCAGCCGCATCCGGCTGATCCTGCGGCCGACGCAGATCTACGTCGAGGTGATGCGCATGCTGTGGCATCCGGCCTCGCTGCACGACGAGCCGGCCGCGATCGAACGCGCGCGCGACCTGCTGGAGAAGAATTCGGCAGCCTCGCTGGTGGCGCCGCGCGATGCCGCGGCGATCCGTGCCGAGATCGACGACATGCGCTACGGCGACGTGCCCGTATTCGCCAATGAACTGGATCAGGCCCAGCTCGACGAGATCTTCGGCGCCTGGCAGGCGATGCGGCTGGACCTGGAAGAACTCACCATCCGCGGCGCGCTGGTGACGGCGCATCTCAACGGACGCCTCAACGACGACAAGCGCGCACCCTACGATCTGCGTCCAAGCGACCCGAGCGCACGCGACCTCGACCGCCGCCGCCGCACCATGGCTGCGCTCACCGTGCAGGAACTGCTCGAACTCTCTGTGCGCGGCGAGGACGGCAGCGTCACCTGGATCAGCCCCATCCTGGGCCGCGCCGGCTGGGCCATGCGCAGCCTGCAGCCGAATCTCTATGTCGGCCTGTGCGGCGTCGCCATCACGCTGGCGGCGTATGTGCGCGAGATGCGCGCGGGGCGTGCCGACGACGTGGCGGGCGTGCAGGAAGCGCTGGATGGTGTGCTCAAGGTGATGCGCAGCACGGAGCGGGCGCGTCCCATCGAAGCGGTGGGCGGTTTTATCGGCGTGGGTTCGCAGATCCTGTCGTGGCTCACCTTGCACGCGTTCCAGCCGCAGTCGGATTTCCTTGCCATGGCGATTGCGCGTGCCGAGGCGATGGAGCGGCGGGCGTTCAGCGAGGAACGCAATTTCGACATCCTCGAAGGCGTCTCCGGCGCCATCGTGCCGCTGCTGCAGCTGGCCGATGCCACCGGCGATGCGCGCTGGCTGGCGCTGGCCGCAAAGGCGGCGCGGCGGCTGGAAGAGGCGGCGATCGTCGACGCGCGCGGTGCGCGCTGGCCGGCGGCGGTATACGACGAGCCATTGGGTGGCTTCGCGCATGGTTCCACCGGCATCGGCTGGGTGCTGACGCGGCTGGGCCTGAGCGGTGCAGGCAGCGCCGAAGACCGCCGACGCTGGCTGGCGCTCGGCGAGCGTGCCTTCGATTTCGAGGAATCGCTCTATCTGCCGGAGTTCGGCAACTGGCTCGACGTGCGCAAGCCGGACAGCCGCGAGTTTCCCAATACCTGGTGCCACGGCAGCGTGGGCATCGGCCTGGCCGCCTGCGACCTTTACCTGCGCACTGGCGAGGACCGCCACCTGGAAACGCTGCGCCGCGCCGTGCAGGCTGCCAAGCACGGCGGCTGGGGCTACAGCCACACGCTATGCCATGGCGACCTGAGCATGTGGGAGCTGCTGCTGCGCGCCAGCAAGCTGGTGCCGGACCTGCTGCCGTCGCAGGCGATGCCGGGCAGCGCGGTGATTCTTTCGAGCATCGAGGAGCACGGCATCGTCGGCGGCCTGGCCAGGGATGCGTTCACGCCCGGCCTGATGAGCGGCATTTCCGGTTCGATCCACCAGCTGCTGCGCATGCATCCGGACTGCGATATTCCCTCGCCGCTGCTGATGGAAGCCCGCCTGGGCGAGTACGCGCGCAACCGCGCCTTCGAACAGGAAGGGCTGACCGCCTGAGCGGCGCGCGTCCATGATCCTGCAGCGCTTCCTCCGCCGGCATTACCGTTCGCTTGCGGGCGCGGCGCTGCTGTCCTGCGCCAGCGCCGGCTGCACGGTGGCCTTGCTGTCGCATATCAACCGTTTGGCATCGGAAGGTTTGCACGGGGCGATGGCGCATCCGCTGGCGGTGGGCGTGTGCTGGCTGCTGGCGCTGCTGGTGACCAATGCCTTGTCGCAGGTGCTGCTGGCGCGGCTGGGCGCTGCGTTGGTGGCGCAGTTGCGCACGGAGCTGGCGCGCCGCTTTATCGATCTGGAGTACGAAAAGCTGGCGGACCAGAAGCACACGGTATTCGGTTCGCTGATCGACGACGTCGCCAACATCGCACCGCTCGCCCTGGTGGCGCCGCTGCTGGCCTATAACCTGTTGCTCGCGGTGTTGTATGCGGGCTATCTCGCCACGGTGTCCCCACCGCTGCTGGGCATGCTCGGCTTGTTCCTGTGCGCGAGCTTCGCCGCTTCGCTGCTGCTGGCGCGCGTGATGCGCGGCAAACTGGATGAACTGCGGCGCGCCAATGAGAAGGTGTTCGAGTACTTCCGCTTCATCAGCGATGGCAAGAAGGAGATGACGCTGAACGAGGCGCGCGCCGGGCATTTCACGCGCGAGCTGATGAATCCGGCGATCGGCCGCGCGCGCAGCCTGATGCTGCGCGCGCATGCGGGGCTGGGGCTCAACGAAGCCTGGTCGATGGCGGTGCTGTACGGCTCGATCTTCCTGATCGTGTATCTCGGCTATGCGTCGCTGGGGCTGACGCAGAACACCATCATCCGCTTCGTCATCGGCGCGGTATTTCTCGGCGGGCCGGTGGGTTTTCTGGTGAGCGCGGGGCGGCAGCTGGCGGTGGGGGCGGCGAGTCTGCGGCATCTGGAGCGGGTGGGGCTGGATCCGGGCGGAGAGATCGACGAGCCGTCATCGCGCGCGCCGGCATCGGTGTCGCTGGACGACTGGCGCGAGATTCGCGTTGAAAGCGTGTGTTACCGGTATCCAGGGCATACCGGCACCAGGCCGACAGTGGGCCCGATCGATCTCACGCTGGCCCGCGGTGAGATGGTGTTTATCGTGGGCGGCAACGGCAGCGGCAAATCCACGCTGCTGCTCCTGCTCAGTTCCCTGATCGCGCCGGGCGAGGGCCGCATCAGCATCGACGGCGCGCCGGTCGGGCAGGATCCGCGTGCCTATCGCGAACGCTTTACCGGCGTGTTCGGCGATTTCTTCCTGTTTCCCCACGTGCTGGATGCACAGGGCCATCCGTTGTCGGATGCACGCATCGAACAACTGCTCGACGTGCTGGACCTGGGCGAACAGGTGCAGACGCACGCTGGCGAGCTGTCGCGCCTGGCCTTATCCACCGGCCAGCGCAAACGCCTGGCCCTGCTGCAGTGCTATGCCGAAGACCGCGATATTTTCTTTTTCGACGAATGGGCCGCCGACCAGGACGTGCATTTCCGCGATTACTTCTACCGCAGCCTGCTGCCGGCCCTGAAGGCGGCCGGCAAGACGGTGATCGCGATCAGCCACGACGACCGCTATTTCCACGTGGCGGACCGGGTGATCGCGCTGGACCTGGGCCAGATCGTCTCCGATACGCGCCCCGCGGCGCCCCGGAATGCGTTGGCCTAGCCGCTTTCTGCGGCCCGGATGCCGCCAGCCGTGTCCCGGTTCACTCGCGCGCCCCCCGTACCTGCTGCTAATGTCTGCGCCCGAACCGGGGCCCGCCAGCCGCTCCCGGGGGGAGCAGGGACGCGGTTCAGGCCAGAGGGATGGCTTTCCAGATCGGTCCGACCGGATCGAACGGGGCCTTCAGGCCCATGCGTTGACCACTCTCGCCGAGGCCGCCGGCCGCGCCGGTACGGGTGCCTCTCAGGCGCATTTCACACTTACTAGGGATAGGTCCTTATGCGTCATCTGCTCCTTACCGCCTCGCTGGGCGCCGCCTTGGCTGCCTGCTCGTTCGCCGCCCATGCCGGCAATGCGGACCCGAACAGCTTTTTCATCAATACCAGCGCTGGCATGTCGCACTCCAACGTCGACGGCCTGACCGACAAGAACAGCTGGGGCTACGGCCTGAACTTCGGCTACCGCTGGCAGGAAACGTGGGGTATCGAAGCCGGCTACGTCGACCTGGGCAAGCCGGAAGCCAAGGGCAACTATTACGGCTACCCCTACGACCTGAAGCTGCACGTCAACGGCTTCACCCTCGGCGGCAACGGCCGCTGGCGCCTGTCGGACACCTGGCACGTCACCGCGCGCCTGGGCGCGTTCTTCTCCAAGTCCAAGGTCACCGCCAATGGCGGCCTGCAGGGCGAGAATTCGGACAATGACGTCAACGTCTATGTCGGCGCCGGCATTGCCTACGACGTCAGCCCGAACTTCAGCCTGGGCCTGAACATCGATCGCTACCAGGCCAAGGCCAAGCGCTTCATCACGGGCACCAACAGCCCGATCATGGCGTCGGCCTCGCTGGAGTGGCGCTTCGGCCAGTAATGGCCTTGGCTGAAGCGTCGCTTCAGCGGATGTCCCGAGCCGGGTGAGCGATTCCCCGGCTCTCTTTTCCCGGCATCGCTGGTGTTTTGCCATCAGTTGGTCTGAACTTGCATGCGGTCAATGCGGCGATAGATACCTCGGTCATGTGGATCAATCTTCTGCTGGTCTTGTTGCTGCTGTTGTTTATCGTCATCTACCGTATCTGCGGATGGGGCGGGAACGGCTCATTGGATCTGCTGGAGAAGTCATTCGAGAGCCAGCAGGCCATGGTCCATGGCAAACCGATGCCGGCTTCGAATCTGCTGGTCGTCCATCGCTGGCGCTCCAGCTGCATGACCAGCCGTTGGGGCGATGTCCTGATGATCGATGTGAACTGGCTCTGCCGGAGCTCCGAGGGCCTGTTCGTTCTGGGCATCGCGCAGGGCGGCGGTGACGGAACCACGCCCAGCCTTTACCCGCATAAGCTGTTCCCGCCGGATATCCGCTGGGTATGGCGCAGCCTTTCCGAAGACCGGGTCCGGCAGATGCTGACGCCTGCGCCACGGATTTACCGGAAGGTATTTGGAATTCCTGTTCCCAGGCGTTGAGGCAGGTCCGGCGCCAAACCGGATATTCTTGGTGGCCTTGTCCAGCGGGAAATACGCCGTGCCGCATTATTCCGGTCCATTGCTGACGCTCCCGGCAGCGGAGGCGCTCAAGCAGGCGCACGCAGCGGGTGCGGACACCTGGACCGGCTCGCTCGATCTCGGGCGTTCGAACGGCACGGCCTCGCTCCAGCCCGACGGCTGGCTCTGGAAAGACCAGCGCTACCCGTACCCCGGCAAGATCAAGGACCGCACCATCTACTACTGGGACGGCGACGAGTTCGCGCCCGTCTCGCGCTTCTCCGGCTCGCTGATCAAGCTGGTGCCCACCGAATGGGGCGCACCCACTTTCGAGATCGACGGCATCAAGATGCTGCCCACTTCGAAGGAATCGCCGGTGGACGATGCGCGCCGCAAAGTGGCGCTGGTGGAGCCGCGCGGCAAGGCGTTGCTGGATACCTGCGGCGGGCTGGGCTATTTCGCGGCCTGCTGCCTGGACGCGGGCGTGGGGCGGATCCAGTCGTTCGAAAAGAATCCCGACGTGCTGTGGCTGCGCACGCTCAATCCGTGGTCGCCGGATCCCGAGGCGACCGCGGCCGGCGGGCGCCTGCAGCTGGCGCACGCGGACGTCTCGCAGGCGATCGCCGAGGTCGCCGATGCGTCGGTGGACGCGGTGCTGCACGATCCCCCGCGCTTCGGCATCGCCGGCGAGCTTTATTCGCAGGCGTTCTACGACCAGCTGGCCCGCGTGATCCGCCGTGGCGGCCGGATGTTCCATTACACCGGCAGCCCCAACAAGCTGACCAGCGACCGCGATGTGCCGAAGGAAGTGGCGCGGCGGCTGGAGAAAGCGGGGTTCAAGGCGCAATTGGCGCTGGATGGTGTGCTGGCGGTGCGGCGCTGAGTCGCGCAGCGGGCCGACGCTCGCCAACCCCGAATTCCCTGCCGGTCCGTTGGACCCATCATTCGGACCAAGGGGAAAGACCATGCGCAAGTTGGCGATGTTTATCGCGGCGAGCTGCTGGCTGGCTTGCGCTTCGGTGGCACAGGCCTGCAAGCCGGTTTATCACGCCGATCCGGTGGCGGACTTTATTCGCGACGCCCGTATCAGTGCCTCGCCGGGCTTCGTGATTTTCAGCGGAGACATCGTTTCGGTAAGCGAATACCGCAATGCAGGCGGCGACCTGGTTCGAGATACTGCGGTCCGCACGGAGCACTGGTGGCTGGGCAGCGGCCTTGGCCTGGTGCTGGTCCGCTCGATCACGCCCAAGGAGTTTCCGCCCTGCGGCCCGCCATCGCCGCTGGCGGCGAAGGAGGGCGAGCGCTGGCTGATCTTCGGCTGGGCGCGCGATGGCCGGATCGAGCCCTACACCGACCCGCGCGTCACCATGCCGCTGCTGCATGGGCATCCGCCGGCTGACATGACGCGGAAACTGGAGCGGATCGGACGCGGGGTGCCCCGGAGTTAGCGGTGCTAAAGTTCCCCGCCTCACCCGACCCCCGCGGAGCGAACCCAAGCCATGACCACCCCCTATCCGATCGGCACCCCCGGCACCCCTTGGGGTCCCGCGGAAAAGGCTGCATGGCTGGCGCGCCAGGTGAAGCACCGCAGCTACGCGGACGAAGTGCAGAGCAAGATCGACGCGCTGCGTTCGCGTTTCGACGTGACCGAATACGGCCGCCTGGACTACGCCGCGGAAAGCTACCCGCTGCTGGCGATCAGGAGCCGCGGCTGGCGCGACGATCTTCCCGTCGTGCTGGTCACCGGCGGCGTGCATGGCTACGAAACCAGCGGCGTGCACGGCGCGTTGCAGTTCGTCGACCTTCACGCAGCTGATTACGAAGGGCGCGCCAATCTGCTGATCGCACCGTGCATCAGCCCCTGGGCTTATGAGCGCATCCATCGCTGGAATCCCGACGCGATCGACCCTAACCGTTCCTTCCGCGAGAACAGCCCGGCAGGGGAATCCGCGGCGCTGATGCGGCTGGTGGCTCCTTATCGCGATCGCGTGCTGATGCATATCGACCTGCACGAAACCACCGACACCGACGAGAGCGAATTCCGTCCCGCGCTGGCCGCGCGCGACGGCAAGCCCTCCGAGCCGGGCGAGATTCCGGATGGCTTCTATCTGGTCGACGACAGCGAGAACCCGCAGCCGGCGTTCCAGCAAGCGGTGATCGAGGCGGTGGCCAAGGTGACGCATATCGCGCCGGCGGACGCCAAGGGCGAAATCATCGGTTCGGACGTGGTGGCGCCGGGCGTCATTCGCTATCCGCTGCGCAAGCTTGGGCTGTGCGCGGGCGTGACGTCAGCGCATTACACGACCACCACCGAGGTCTACCCGGACAGCCCGCGCGCCACGCCGGAGCAGTGCAATGCGGCGCAGGCGGCGGCGGTGGGTGCGGCGATCGATTACGCGCTGGCTCACGCCGGCGCTTGAGCCGCTTGCATCTCGCGTAGGGCGCCGCGCAGTTCGTGCAAGGCGGGCGCCAAGGTTTCGGGCTCGCGCAACGATCGCCGCGCGGCGCCTACCAGCTGGCGTATCCGCCCAGGCGTGGCGCCCCGATCGATCAGCGCGCACGCCGATTGGCGGCAATCGAGCAAGGTGTCGGCCCAGTCTGCCGGGTGCATCGCGCGTTGGCGTGCAAGCAGGCGGACGGCACGGAAGGGTGGCGCTACCTGTTCCACCCGCTTGAGCGCCGCATTGAACTGCACCGCGCTGCGCCTCTCCGTCGCCGGATCCAGCGCTTCGCTCAACGCCGCCAGCGCATCGGCCAGCCGCCGGCGCAATACGTCGGTGGAACTCACCGGCAACACGAACCATGCGGCGGCGATGCCGATCAGCGCACCCAGGATGATTTCCTCCATGCGCTGCCACAGCAGGCCGCCGGGTTCGCCGCCGTCGAAGCCTTGCAGCAAGGCCAGCGCCACCGTGACGAAAAGCGCCCACCACGCGTAACCGAACGGCCGCAGCCAGACACCCAGGAACAGGGCGGTGAGAATCAGCGCGGCGGTGGCGCGGTGATCGATGCCAAGGTGCTGGCCCATGCCCAGCGCGAACACCGTGCCTGCCGCCGCACCGAGCACGCGCATGCCGCTCTTGTAGACGACGTCGAGCCGTCCGCGATTGCCGCTGTTGACGATAAAGGCGGTCAGCACGATCCAGCCCCAGCGTTCGCGGAAAAAGAAAAAGCCGACCGCGAACGCGACAGCAAGAGCGACCGCCATCTGGATCGCCATGCGCGTGCTCACCGCCAGGCCGGGCTTGTCCTGCGCAGCAGGCGCCGTCATGGGCGCATCGTCTTCTTCAGCCGGCGGCCGGATACGCAGCCAGCGCACCAGCAGATGAAAGACCGTCACCCAGAACAGCGCCAGCAGCGCCACCACGATCGGCACCAGCCACACCGGCAGCACGCCGTTCGCCGCCGGCCGCAGATGCGGCACCGTCAGCAGCACCACGAAAGGCAGCGCGATCAGGCTGCCGGCGCGCTGCGCCATCGGGCCGAAGCGGCGCAGCCAGATCGATACGAACATACCGGCGACGAAAACCGCAGCGCCAACCCAGGGAAGGTGGCGCAACAGCAATCCAACTCCCAGCGCCACCACGCCGATCAGCGGCAGCACCAGGGCGGCTTCCAGCCGTCCGCGCATGTCCCGGTCGAGCTGGCTGCGCGAGAGCGAAAGACATAGCACCACGGCCAGCGTGGCCGGCCCGGGGCCCGGCGCAACGGCCAGCGCGCACAGCATGGTGGCGAGTGCGGCCAGCAGGGTGGCCGTGGCTTCGGCCAGCGCCCGGCCCAGCGCGGGCGCGCTCGGGAAACCATCGCGTGTTCTTGCGAAAACGGAACGGGACATGCGTGTCGAGGGGCGTGGAGGTGCGCCATCCTAATCGGTGTATCGAAGGATGGCGCATGCCTGATGGCATCGCCCTCTTGCGGACATCAATCCGCTTGGCCGAGCGCGTCCAGTTCGGCCATCACGGGGCCGGACAGCACCAGCTTCGCGGCCTGCAGGTTTTCATGCAGGTGCTTGACCGACGACGTGCCCGGAATCAGCAGGATATTCGGCGAACGATGCAGCAGCCACGCGAGCGCGACCTGCATCGGCGTGGCATGGAGCGCCGATGCCAGGCGGGAAAGCTCGCCGGACTGGATCGGGCTGAAGCCGCCGAGCGGGAAGAACGGCACGTAGGCAATGCCTTCCCGTGCGAGTTCATCGACCAGGGCGTCGTCCTGGCGATGCACCAGGTTGTAGTGGTTCTGCACGCAGACGATCGGCGCGATGCCGCGCGCTTCCGCCACCTGCGCCGCGGTGACGTTGCTCAGGCCGAGATGCCGTATCAGGCCCTGGCGCTGCAGTTCGGCCAGCGCGGTGACTTGCCGTGCGATCGAACCTTCGCTCGGCGCATGGGTAGCGCCGACGATGCGCATATTGACCACGTCCAGCCGATCGAGACCGAGGTTGCGCAGGTTGTCGTGCACGGCGCGCTCGAGGTCTTCCGGTTCCTGCGCCGGCAGCCACGACGCATCGGCGCCGCGGACCGCGCCGACTTTGGTGACCAGCAGCAGGCGCTCCGGATACGGATACAAGGCCTCGCGGATGATCTGGTTGGTGACGTGCGGGCCGTAGAAGTCGCTGGTGTCGATATGGTCGACGCCTGCGGCCACGGCTTCGCGCAGCACGGCGACGGCGGCGGCACAGTCCTTGGGCGGGCCGAACACACCGGGACCGGCGAGCTGCATGGCGCCGTAGCCCATGCGGTTGATGCTGCGGCCGGCGAAGGAATAAGCGAGCGGGGACATGGCAGTTGCCTCATCAGTGGGTGCGGTGGGCACTATGAGGAAAGCCGGCCTGGCGGATAATCCGGTTCCATGTGCACGGGCTGTGCGAAGGACTGAACAATGGCCGAGATCAACGATCTCATGGCGTTCGTGTCGGTGGTGCGGGCCGGCGGTTTCCGCGACGCGGCGCGCGCGGGCGAGCTGTCGGCTTCCGGCCTGAGCACCGCGGTGCGGCGCCTGGAAACCAAGCTCGGTGTGCGCCTGCTCAATCGCACCACGCGCAGCGTCGCGCCAACCGAGGCGGGCCAGCGCCTGATCGAGCGGCTGGCGCCGGCGCTCCATGAAATGGAAGCGGCGCTGGACGTGCTCAACGGTTTCCGCGACAAGCCGAGTGGCACGCTGCGGCTCAACGTGCCGGCGGGCGTCTCGCGCACCGTGCTGCCGCCGCTGGTGACCGGCTTCATGCGCCAGTATCCCGAGATCCGCGTGGAAGTGGTGGTCGAGGACAGTTTCGTCGACGTGCTGTCCGCCGGCTGCGATGCCGGTGTCCGCTACGACGAGCGGCTGGAGCAGGACATGATCGCGGTGCCGCTGGGGCCGCGCGTGGAGCGCTTCGCCACGGCCGCGGCGCCGGCGTACCTGGATGCCCGCGGCCGGCCGCAGCATCCACGTGAGCTGCTCGCACACGCCTGCTTGCGCGGTCGCTTCGCCAGCGGCGCGATGCCGTTGTGGGAGTTCGAACGGGACGGCGAAGTCGTGCGGCTCGATCCGTCCGGTCCGATGGTGGCGAGCCCCGGTGGCGCATTCGACCTGAAGATCCACGCCGCGGTGTCGGGGCTGGGCGTGATCCATCTCTACGAGGAGCTGCTGCGGCCGCATCTGGACAGCGGCGCGCTGGAACCGATCCTGCAAGCGTGGTGGCAGGACTTCTCCGGTCCGTTCCTGTACTACCCCGGGCGGCGGCATCTGCCGGCGCCGTTGCGTGCTTTCGTCGACTTCGTGAAGGCCGCAAACGCCTGAAGGAGCATCGGCGTACCGGCGTAGGTTGGGGTGAGCGCAAGCGAACCCCAACGTGGCCATGCGCGGCGACGTTTGTTGGGGTTCGCTTGCGCTCACCCCAACCTACGCCGCGCCTCGGTGTTACAGCTTGAAGTTCATGCTCAAGGTGTAAGTGCGGCCGTTCTTGTACGCGTTATAGGGCTGGCTCGGCGACCCGTTGTAGACGAAGTAGGTCTCGTCCAGCAGGTTGGTGCCATCGAGCTGCAGCCGCACGTGATCGTTGAGCTGGTACGACACCGAGGCATCCAGCTGGCGGAAGCGGCCGGTGATCTGCTGCGATTCCAGCACACCGATCTGGGTGAAGTACGGCGAGCGGCGGCTGAAGGTGACGCGTGCGCTCCACGGACCCTGCTCGTAGTACGGCGTGAGGGTGAAGGAGTTCTTCGAGTTGTACGGCAGCGGGAAGTTGTTGCTGGTGTCGTCGTCCGAGTAGGTGTAGTTCGCCGCCAGGCCGAAGCCGTAGCCGAAGCTGGCCTGGTAGGTCAGCGACACGCCCTTGACCTTCGCCACGCCCGCGTTCACCGGCGTCACCATCTGGTACACGGCGTTCTGCTGCGCGGTCAGGTCGTAGTAGGTGCGCGCCACGGTGTCGTACAGCACGTAGTCGCTGATGCGGCGGAAGAAGAACTCGGCCGACAGCAGGCTGTTCTCCGCGAAGTACCACTCGGCGGTGGCGTCGTAGTTGGTGGACTTGTAGGGCTTGAGGTCGACGTTGCCGGAGGAGCCCGTGTGGGTGCGGTCGTCCAGCGCCACGTACGGCGTCATGTCCTGGTAGCGCGGGCGGGCCAGGGTCTTGGCGGCGGCGAAGCGCAGGGTCAGGTCGTCGCGCACGTCGTAGGCGATGTTGAACGACGGCAGCCACTCGTTGTAGCGGTTCTTCTGGTCGACCGGCTCGTACTGGTTATTGGCGATCACGTTGTAGCCGGTGATGCCGTTGCGCGTGTGGATGTAGCGCGCGCCGACGTTGCCGCGCCAGTCGGTGCCGCCGAAATCGCCCTGGATATAGAAGGCGCGATTCTGCTCGGTGATCGCGTAGGTGGCCTTCGGGTCCATCGGTGCGTCGGTGAACAGCGAGTTGACGTAGTTCTTCAGGCCGCCTTTGTTGATCTGCACCCAGCGCGCCATATTGCCGGCGGGGCTCAGGCCATCGAGATAATCGCTGCCGGTCATGCCGCCCTGCAGGTTGGCGAGCGTCACGCCGCTGTTGTCGAGCGTGGGAATGCTGGCGGCGTAGTTGGTCTGGCCGTTGAAGTGGTTGGTGCTCTTGACGCCCAGCTCCACCGTATTGAACGGACCCAGCGCCACGTCGTGGCTGAAATCTGCCTGGAAATAGCGCTCGCGGTCGTAGCTGGGCGCGCGGCTGAAGCCGGCGCCGTGGGCGAGCATCTGGCTGGCGTCGGTGGGGTCGGTGTTGTAGTTGATCTGCGGATGCTCGCCGGCCAGGTTCCAGTTGTAGCCGCCGTAGCCGCGGAACTGCAGGCTGTAGATGCCCTGCGAGCCGCCCGAGGAATTGGTGTAGCCGATCTGGCTGGACGCATTCCAGCCTTCGCCGTGCCAGTCGGCGCGCAGCTGCAGCGCACCGGTGTTGACCTTGGAGAAGCGCTCGTAGCCGTCCAGATAGGTCGGCGCGCTGGCGCCGTACGAGCCGCCGGTGGCCACGCCGTTGGCGACGTTGACCGAAGTCGCGGCAGGCGCGCTGCCGGACCAGTCGCCGTAGCGGCTCTGGTTGTAGTTGTCGAACTTCTCGGTGACGTACAGGCCAGTGAGGTTCAGCTCGAACGACTGGTTCGGCTTCCACTGGATGCCGGTGGCCACGCCGTCGCGCTTGCGGTGCTGGGTGAACAGCGCGGTGTTGATCGCGGTGGGGTAGGTGAAGCTGCTGCCCGGCGGCACCACGCTGGCCGGGAACTGGTGATTCGGATCGGTATCGTTCGGATCGTTGGCGCGCTGGTAGCCGAAGATCTCGGTGCCTTCGCGATGGATGATGCGGTCCGAATGCATGAGCGAGCCGAGCACGCCGAAGGTGCCTTCGTCGTTCTTCCAGCTGTACAGCACCGAGGCGTTCGGCTTGCCCTTGTCGGCGCGGTCGTTGTAGCCGTAGCTGACGGTGCCGGTGAGCGTATTGGCCTTCAGGTCCAGCGGGCGGCGCGTGTTGACGATTACCGTGCCGCCGATGCTGCCTTCGTCGATGCGCGCCTGCGGCGTCTTGTACACCTCGGCGGTGCCGATGATTTCCGAGGTGAGCAGGCTGTAGTTGAACGAGCGGCCGTCCGGATGGTTCGGGTCGCTGGTCCAGTTGGTGGAGGCCACGGTCTGGCCGTTGAGCAGCAGGCGGTTCAGTGCCGGATCGGTGCCGAGGATGCTGACCTTGTCGCCCTCGCCGAAGTTGCGGTCCACGCTGATGCCGGGCAGATGCGACAACGACTCGGCCACGTTGGTGTCGGGAAACTTGCCCACGTCCTCGGCGGAGATCGCGTCGATGATCGAGTCGGAATTGCGCTTCAGGTCCAGCGACTTTTGCAGGCTGGCGCGAATGCCGCTGACGGTGACGGTCTCCAGCTGCTTGGCCTGGCCCTGCTGGGTCTGCGGCTGGGTTTGCGGCTTGTTCGGGTCGTTGCTCTGGGCGGGAGCCGTGCCCGCGTCCTGCGCCATCGCCGTGCCGGCGCACAGCAGGGCGGACAGGATGCTGACGGCGAGCGTGCTTCTGCGGTAGTCCATGGTCGATGCCTCCGATCGGGGATTTGTGCCGGGTGTCGGGCACCCGTTCGTTTTCGTGGGGCGAACGAAACCGCACGAGCCCGGGGCCCGTGTGCGTCTGTCCGCTCATTGCCTGGTTTCCTGCGCCGCGCGTCTTGCGGCCGGTACGTCAGTCCCCCCGACTGTCGATACCGTCCCGCGGCCGCTCCGTCGAACCACTCCCTTTCCACGGAGGCGTGCCGCGCAGTCTTAGGCGTGCCCGATAACGTTGTCAACGAATTTTTGCCACGATCTAAACAACGGTGGTCAACATCTAAGCTATTGAGTGCCTGAGTCTTTATGGCGCATCGCAAAAATTTGGAGCGTCTAATTTGAATCGATTCAAGCAGGGCGCCGATGTGCGCGTTTTGCAGTGCACACATGACTCGTTCTTAAAGCCGTGCCGGGGGGTTTTGTCCGGATGGCTGCGGAAGGCATGACCACGTTGTCGTGCCGGCGGTCGATGGCCCTGGCCGAGACCAAAGCGTGGGGGCGGGAAACCACGCCCTATTGAGAATCCAATTTGAAGAACAAATCATGTCGCGACGACCGGGAGGACACGATGAGCGACAACGGAGGTTCCGGCATTGCGGTGCGCCTGATGCTTGGCGTCATCGTCGCCACCGTAGCGAACGCCTACTACACCGCATGGGATGGGCCATTTCTGGCCCTGGCGCGATGGGTGCTCGCGGCCTTGGTCGTGCTTTGGGTGGTGGCTGGCGCGGCGAGCGATGATGGCGGCGCCAGGAAGGCCGGCCTCTGGGCATTGTTCGGCATCGGCGTGGCGAGTGCCGGCACGATGCTGCTCTTCATGTCAGCCAGCTCGTTCCTTACGGAGAACTGGTACAGCATGAGCTGACCGGCCGCCGCGCTTACCGCGGCGTACGCAGAATCGAATGCCGCAACGCATCCTCGCGCTGCAGTTCATCCAACTCGCTCGTCTCCACCGTATCCAGCACCGTATGCCCCGGGCGATGCATGCCGGGATGGTCGGTGCTCTCGGCGGGGTCGGGGACGACGTGCGTTTCGGCGGGCGTTTTGTGAGTCATGGGCGTAGCCGCGTGGGCGGATCCGGACGGGAATCCGGATGATGGGGGCGGGGATGGCGGAAGTCACGTAGCCCGGCCGGCGAAGAGGCCACTAGAGTCCGGCGGACGCGTGGCCCCGCCCGCGCATCCAAGGGGAACCACCATGGCAAGGGCCACGCTCGCCGCCTGCATCGCCGCGGCCGCCCTCTGGGCCGCTGGCGCGCACGCCGCCCAGACCGCCCAGGAACGCCTCGACGAGGCGGCCCGCAAGGAAGGCAAGGCGTTTATCGAGGCGGGCAACGCCGAGGGCCTCTCCATCGCGGTGGTGAAAGACGGCAAGGCCTCGTTCTACGACTTCGGCACCATCGAGCGCGGCAAGGCGCGCGCGCCCACCGCCGACACCGTCTACGAGATCGGCTCCATCACCAAGACCTTCGGCAGCCTGCTGCTGGCGCAGGCCATGCTGGAACACAAGCCGCAGCTGGGCGACGACATGCGCCGCTACCTGCCGCCCGGCGATTATCCCGGCCTGGCCTACGAAGGGCGGCCGGTGACCTTGCAGCAGCTGGTGTCGACCACTTCGGCGCTGCCGGACAACCTGCCGGATGCATTGACCCGCGCCGCGAAGGAAGCCAAGCCGGGCGAGGTGCCGTTCGTGCTCGTGGCAGGACTCAACCGCTACACGCCGCCGCAGTTCCTCGCCGACCTGCACGGCGCGAAGCTGCAGCGCGAACCCGGCAAGACGCCGGCGCATTCGAATGTCGCCGCGCAAGTGGTGGGTTTGATCGATGCGAAGCTGCTCGGCAAACCGTTCGAAACCCTGCTCGCCGAACGCATCGAGCGCCCGCTCGGCATGGCCAGCGGCATCGACAAAGCACGCGCCGCGCAGATGGCCGTCGGCTACACCAACGAAGGCCGCGTCGCGCCGGTATGGGATGCGCCGGTGACGCGTGCCGCCGGCGGCCTGCGCTACAGCTCGCGCGACATGGCGAAGTACGTGGCGCGGCAGCTCGACGAGAGCGATCTGGCGGTGAAGCTCACGCACCAGCCGCAATGGGGCGATCCGGGCGAATTCGCGATCGGCTTCAACTGGATCATCGACACCACGATCGACGGCCAGCGCCATTTCGTGCATTCCGGCGGCACCTTCGGCTTCGCCAGTTTCATGGAGGTCTATCCCGGCACCGGCTACGGCGTGGTACTGCTGGCCAACCGCAGGGCCAACAACACGCAGGGCCAGCTGCAAATGGCGGCCGATCACATCCGCGCCCAGGTGTTCGGCAAGCCGGCCGCGGAGGCGGCGCTGGAGAAGGCGTTCGCGGAGCACGGCTATGGCGATGTCGCCGCCACGGTGGCCGAGGTGGCGCGCACCTATCCGGGCCTGCATCTGAGCGAGAACTACCTCAACGGCTTGGGCTACCGGCTGCTGCAGCAGGACAAGCGGCCCAAGGATGCGGCGCAGGTGTTTGCCTACAACGTGGCGCAGCATCCGCAGAGCTTCAATCCCTACGACAGCCTGGCCGAATGCCAGGAGGCATTGGGCGAGCGCGAACACGCCGTCGCCAATTATCGATTGTCGCTGGAGCGCAACCCGAACAACGAGCACGCCAGGACGCGCTTGGCGGAGCTGGCGCCGGCGAAGCCATGACAGCGTTGGCAGGGAGCGGCGCTTGTGTTTCGATGGCCGCCGCTCTTCGCCGCAGCTCTCGCCAGGGATTCTCATGATGTTTCGTTCGGCCGCCATGACGGCGGCACTCGTTCTGCTCGCGGCCTGCTCGAATGGCACCGCGCCTGCCGCCTCGACCAAGGCAGCCGCACCGGCGCCCGCATCCACGGCACCCGCAGTCGCCGCCGCACCCGTGGCGCCGCCGGCTTATGTGCTGGAAGGCACCGAGGTGCGCGACCTGCCGTCGAAGATCCTTGGACGCGATTACCAGCTCGACGTCTACCTGCCCGACGGCTACGCCGAGCATCCGGAGCGCAACTATCCGGTGGTCTTCGTCACCGACGCGCCCTACGCGTTTCCGCTGATCCGCAGCATCGCCCGGCGCGTGGGCGACCATGGCAACGGCTTGCGCGACTTCATCCTGATCGGCCTTTCCTACGCCAAGGGCGACACGCCGAAATACAGCCGCAACCGCGACTACACGCCGACGGCGAAAGGCCCATCCAGCGCAGAATCCGACATGCCCGGCCGCGCGCCACTTTATGGCGAAGCGGAAAACTACCGGCGCTTTATTGTCGAAGAAGTGTTTCCATTCGTCGCCAGCCATTACCGCGCCGACATGCACGACAAGATCTACGCCGGCCATTCCTACGGCGGCCTGCTCGGCGTGCACATGCTGCTGACCGAGCCGGGCATGTTCGAGCACTACATCCTCGGCAGTCCGTCGCTGCAGTTCGACAGCAAGGTGATGTTCGAGCGCGAACGCGCCTACGCCGCCAGCCACAAGGACCTGCCGGCGGATGTGTTCATGGCCCTGGGCGGCTTCGAAACCGTCGATCCCGGTTCGCCCGACAAGCGCTATCACAACGCCGTCGACATGGTGCGCAATGCGCAGGCCTTCGAGCGCGTGCTGAAGTCGCGGCATTACCCCGGCCTGCATATCCGCTCGGTGGTGATCGGCGACGAGGACCACCTCACCGTCTTCCCCGCGCTGATCACCCGCGGCCTGCAGGCCATGCTGACGCCGCCGCAGGAACCCGCTTCGACCCGGTGACTCCCGCCGCGCGCCTGTTTGCGGCACGATACGGCGCGCGCCCTGGGGGACAGGGAGGGCGCTGATCCGGCGACCAGCCACGACAGGGGGGACAACATGAGCAATCCGTACGAGGCGCCCAAGGCGCCGGTAGGCGACACGCTGCGCAACGATCCGGGCATCGAGCAGGTGGCCAGCGGCCAGAAGCTGGTGATCTACGCGATCCTGGTGTACCTGGCGATCATCCTGGTGCGCGGCGCGGGAGAAACCATCGCCGCCTTGCTGGCCATCACATCGTTGGTGCTGTCGCTGATGGGCATCCTGCGCATCGGCAGCGGGCTGGGCTATGGCACGGGGACGAAGGTGATCCTGGTGATTCTGATGTTCGTGCCGTTGGTGGGGTTGATTACGTTGCTGGTGCTTAATGCGAAGGCCACGAATCGGTTGCGGGAGGCGGGGTATAAGGTGGGGTTGTTGGGGGCTAGTCGTTGAGAAAAGGGAAGATTTCTTTGAAGTTGCTATTGTTTTAGGACTATCCCTAGAGAGGGAAAATCATGGATGAGGGTTTGATCACGTTCGATGGCGAGGCCGTCGTAGAAGATTTCGATATAGGGCCGAGGTTGCGGTGCAGCCTCGGTTTTTTTGTGGGTAAAAACTTTTCCTGGTTGAAGGAATGGGTATGAGGCGCTGGCTGCTTACAGTGTTTTGCTGCGTATTCGGACTGGTGTCTGTTGCTAACGCGCAGAACTGGAATACGTGGAAGTTGGGCACGCAGGCTAGTAACGGCAATAAGCAGATGTGGTCTGAGGCTGATGCCCGTGCGTTCTGGCAGCCGTACCTGGCGTCGGGTTGGCCGTATGGGGTTCCGACCTGCGTGCCCATCGGATGGAGGGAACTACCTGAAAATGCCGCACATGGCGTTCATCAGTACACGCGCTACATGATCGGCGAAACGAGTTGTACCGATTCTTCCGGTCATGCCAGCCTCTATCCGGTGGCTACGTATGAGGTCTATACCTGCGACAACAACTCCGTCTGGTCCTACTACAAGCCTTCCGGGGAATGGTTCTGCAGAGAAGGTTACTACCTCACTTTGGCGGGCAATGAAGCCGATAAGGGGCAGTGCCAATGTGAGCAGGGGAGGGCGGCGACGAAATATCCCATTGAGATGGGCTCCGGGAACATGTCGGAGTCGGCCGTTGACTTCATGGACGGCGATGGTGGGTTGACCTATGCCCGCTACTACAACAGCAATCCACTGACTCCCGACCTCGGTAGATATGGCTGGCAGAACGAGTACGCATCCAGACACATTTACCCTTTAAACAGGAGTCTGAAGTCGCCTCGACCGAATGTAACATTTCGCGCTTCGTCGACTTCTTCGGTTTACGGTTCGGCGGAAGAGGCTTGCGTTCAAGGCATGGGCGACATCGTTCAGGGCATTGGCGGAAGCGCCCCCAATCCTGACTTCACCGGCGTTACCGCGACATACGCAGGAGGCGGTCAGTGTCAGCTCTCCAACGGAGCGGTGGTTTCTGTGCTCAACACCGTTGGGGCTTTGGCGTACTCGAAGCCCATGGCGGACGCAGCGGTTGCTTTTTCCGTCTTCCGCCCCGATGGCCGCTATTACCACTTCGTCTGTTACAACGGCACCTGTTCATCAGCCGGCCAGAGCGCTATTTCCCTCGCGGCGACGAGTGCCGGATTCACGTTGACCGCCGAAAATGGCGATGTCGAAAGTTACGACATGAACGGCAATCTGCTGCAGATCGCCCGGCGTGACGGCTATACAAGAACGGTTGCGACGACATTTGGACCCAAGTCGGACATGGGCCAGGTCAGCTCGGTGACCGACAGCTACGGGCGAGTACTGAGCTTCAGCTACTCCACCGCCGGGCTGCTCGATCAGCTCACCTTGCCCGATCAGACGACGGTGCACTACACGTACGATGGCATCGGCCGTCTGTCTTCCGTGACCTATGCGGATGGAAAGTCGGTCGGCTACAAGTATGAGGCCACGGGTTTCCCTCAAGCCTTGACAGCCTGGGTGGATGAGGTCAACTCCACCTACGCCACGTGGACCTACGACAGCACTACCGGCATGGCGACCGGCAGCGCGCTCAATGGCAATGTGGACACGAGCACGCTGAGTTACAGCGGTGACGTAACCACCGTAACCGACAATCTCGGCGCCCAGCGCAGCTATAACTACCAAAGCATTGCCGGCGGCCGGCGGTTGATGATGGTCAGTGGGCCCGCATGCAAGGAATGCATGGGCCAGAGCATGACCTATGACGCCAATGGTTTTCTGAAGACCGCCAAGGATTGGAACGGTGTCACCACCAGCTATGTTTTCGATGCAAAAGGCTTGCTGCAGCAGCGCGTCGAGGGCGTAGGGACGGCGACGCAGCGTACGGCCAGTATCGGGTGGAGTGCGGCCCTTCGCGTACC
Organism: Dyella sp. LX-66; assembly: GCF_018599165.1. Classification (NCBI taxonomy): domain Bacteria; kingdom Pseudomonadati; phylum Pseudomonadota; class Gammaproteobacteria; order Lysobacterales; family Rhodanobacteraceae; genus Dyella; species Dyella sp. LX-66. Next base: position 601,824 of record NZ_JAHFVJ010000001.1, on the reverse strand, counting down.
TCTGACGCGGACGCTCAGCGATGCCGGCAGCAATGTCGTGTCCAGCACCAGCTGGGTTTACAACGCCGCCGGATGGGCGCTTGCGCGCTGTGACATCGATGCTTCGACGGCAGCGAACTACACCTGTGCCGCTACTGGGACTGTTCCTGCTGGCGTGCGTCGCTGGACCTATACGTATTGCGATGCCGTGGATGGCACGCAATGCCCCCGCATCGGACTGCTTCTTAGCATCACCGGACCGCGCACCGACATCACTAGCACGGCCCATTACGGCTACTACCTGAGCGCCGACGAGTCGGGGTGCGGCACAGCAGGCGGCACCTGTCACCGGGCGGGCGACCTTTATCAGGTCACCAATGCCATTGGGCAGGTCACCACTATGGTGGCCTACGACAAGAATGGCCGTGTCGTCCGTCAGCGCGACGCCAACGGCGTCCTGACCGATTCGACCTACACGCCGCGCGGCTGGCTGTCGACTCGCACCGTCCGCGCGAACACTGACGGCAGTGCCTCACCGAACGATGCCGTCACGCAGATCGGCTACACGCCTTACGGTGCCGTTGCCTCGATCAAGGACCCGGACGGCGTGCAGGTGACCTACACCTATGATGCCGCCCACCGCCTCACCGGTATCACGGACGCCCTGGGCAACCGCATCCACTACACGCTGGATGCTGCCGGTAACAAGACCAAGGAAGAAACCTTCGATGCCAGCAACACCCTGCGCCATTCGCTGGCCCGCAGCTACAACACGCTGGGCCAATTGACCGGCATCAAGGATGGCCTCAATCGCACGGTGTTCGACGCCAGCTTCAGCGACAGCTATGACGGCAATGGCAACCTCGTGCGCAGCGCCGATGCGCTGGGCATCCAGCGCAAGCAAGGTTACGACGCGCTGAACCGCCTGGTCAGCACGATCGATAACTACAACGGAACCGACACCGCTACGCAGAACACCCAGAGTGTGTTCGCTTATGGCCCGCGCGACGAGCTGCAGGGCGTGAGCGATCCGGATAGTTTGAACACGACGTACGACTACGACGGCCTGGGCAACGCCACCGGTCTACACAGTCCGGATACCGGCACATCCACCTACGTTTATGACGCCGCGGGTAATCGCATTCAGGCCACGGATGCGAGGGGCGTGGTCAGTCACAGCACCTACGATGCGCTGAACCGCGTTACGGCGACCACCTATCCGACCAGCTCCGCCAACGTCAGCTATCACTATGACGAAGCCAATAGCGTTACCGGTTGCACGGGCTCCTATCCAGCCGGCCGCCTGACTAGCATGGTGGAGACAGCGGTCACCACGGTCTACTGCTACGACCTCCGCGGCAATGTGGTGCAGAAGCGCCAGACCCAGGGCACCAACGTCGATACGGTCAGCTACACCTATACCGTGGCGGATCGCCTCGCTAGCACTCGCACGCCGGATGGAACATTCATCCAGTACGGCCGCGATGGCTTGGGGCGCATCAATGTGGTCACCGCACAGCTGCCGGGTGCGGGCAGTGCTGGCAACGTGGTAACCAATGTCAGCTACCTGCCGTTCGGTCCTATTGCCAGTTATACGTTGGGTAATGGCCAGACGATCACGCGTAGCTACGATGCTAACTACGCGATGACGGATGTCGTCAGTCCGGCGCTGAATCTTCACTTCGCGCGCGATGCGATGGGCAACATCACGGCGCTGGGCAATGCGCCGGGCGCCAATCCAGCCATCGAGACTTACAGCTACGACCCGCTCTATCGCTTGATGGGACTTAAGGATGCCCAGGGGCAGGCCATCGAGGCGTACACCTATAACAAGACGGGCGACCGCCTAAGCAAAGCAAGCAACGGGCTGGCAACGGGAACCTATGGTTATCAGGCGGGTACGCACTGGCTGACGAGCATCGGAAGCAGCGCACGCACATACGACGCCAACGGCAACACCACGGGTAATGGGACGGGTGGCGACACGTTCGGCTATGGCTACAACGACCGCAATCGCATGACGGTGGTGCAGCACAATGGCCAGACGGTTGCGAACTACGTCTATAACGCCATGGGGGAGCGTGTGGCCAAGGAGGCCGCGACCAATCAGCGCTTCGCCTACGACGAAGATAGCCAGCTTGCGGGTGAGTACGGTACGACGAGCCGCACCTACGTCTGGCTCGACAACTTGCCAGTGGCTATGGTGGATACCAATGGCGTCACCAGCACTGTGAGTTACGTGCATGCGGATGCTCTAGGCACACCGCGAGCGGTCACTGACGGCTCCGGATCTATGGTTTGGCGGTGGGGCTATGACGCAAATCCGTTCGGCGAAAAGGTTCCTTCAGCCACGGGAACAACCCTCAGCCTGCGCTTTCCTGGCCAGTATTACGATGCAGAGTCGGGCCTGCACCAGAACGTTCAACGAGATTACGATCCAGCGGGTGGACGTTACGTTCAAAGCGATCCCTTGGGTATCGAGTCTGAATCTGGTCCATCTACGTATGCCTATGTTGATGGAAGTCCGATGAACTTCTTCGACCCCCTTGGGGAAAGCAAGGTGCAAGGTTCCACGAATATCGGTGGCAACGATCCGCTTATGCCAAGGCTCACTGCTAAATCTGATCCCAAGGAAATTGATCGCGCTATTAATGCGGCGCGAGACGCTGTGAAGAGTGGCAGCCTCAAAGGAGCGCGGCTGCGTAAAGTTGTCGGATGGTTAAAAGTGGCTAAGAGAAATTTCCTCAAGGCTGATTGTCCACCGCTCTTGTTCGAATTCCTCGAACAGAAAATGGGTGAGCAATGCCAGATGTCTGGAGATGCATTCAGTTGCCACATGTTCGAAGCCCTGGGCGGAAAGGTAATTTACGACGATGGAAGTATTTAGAGGGAGGGCTGCGATGGCAAACGATCTAAGATATAAGCGCCTTATGGCCGCAAAAATGGCCGGTCTCTCCGGCGAATATGCCTCTGCCTATAGCCTCATGGATACGCTACTTGGTCAGTTCCCTTATGACGCTGAAGTGCATCGTTTGTATGGGAATATTCTGGAGTTGGACGCCTTCTCGGAGGATGTGATTCGGCCAATGGATTCGCGACTGCGGAAGGCTAGGCGGCACTATAGGGTCTTGATGAGCGATCAAGACGGTGGCTATTTCGCTTTGTTTGACTTTGCGGAGCACTTCGCCAATATCGGGAGATTGCGCATTGCAGGACATTTCTTTCGCCGATTTGTAGAGCGTTGCGAAGGCGTGTCTACCGCCGAGTGTGAAGAAGAGCTTGCAAGTAGTTTGGATTGGTTGCGTGACAACGCGGTGGATGGGGGTTAACCGCTATTCGCGCTGACCTTTGAATAAGAGGCTAGGGGTTTTTAATCGGACATGCTTTTCAGTGGAGCTTTAACTGGAGATGGTGGCTCGTTGACTTTCAAAAGCCAAGGCGATTCGGTATTTAATAATATGGAAATCAATGTTATTGCTAACTTTCCTGGCGAGAGTGCGATATTCTCCAATCTGGGGGTGCTTTTTAAGATCGAGTCCTGGTCTGATCGGTTGGGTGTGTCGATAGAGCTGACCAGCAACGCTTCAGCATCTGATATCGATCAGGCAATTGTAGGTTTTGTCGGCGCGCTTCAATCTGTGCTTACCGAGGTGCCTGAGGGAGGGGAGCTCCGTGTTGCGGTGTACTACACACCAGATGAGGTTGCGGCGTTTATGGTCTCCCTCTCGATGGACGCCATTCGTTTGCTTGCTGAGACTGGATTGACGCTTGAGGTGACGGGCTTCCCCTGTTTGCCTTAGGCGCTGTTTTGCCTGCACAGAGGCACTGATATGGGATGGATGTCAGGCGAGCAACTATGGGATGGGCGCGTTAACAGCGCCTTGTGTCGGCTTAGGCATCGCCATTGCCTCGGGGCTTACTTTCTCAGATGAAGTTGGTCGGATATGGGGCAATTAACTGTTACTTCTTTGGATCAGAAGGTGATGGAAGTATTTCCGGTCGCTATTGCGTTGAAGGGTGAGGTTATTTGGCTCGGCTGGGTTTCTCCAGAGGACGGGCATGAATTCTTTTTGACCGAAAAAGGGGTGCTGATTTTTTCTTGTGACGGCAAGAGCGGGCTGCTACAGGAAGTAAAGAAGGTGTTTCCCGATGTTCAGTCAGGGGTTGAGAGTTTTTTTGATTTTGACTCAGTCGCTGAGGCGGCTGGCCGAGGCGTTATTCCTGATGGAAATCTTGTTTTAGATACATGGAATCTGTTGATCGATGTTAACCACACATTTGGCAGTGAAGGAAGAGTTTCTTCTGAATATCATGATGTTTACTCGAGGGTATTTTCTCAGAGTGAGGCCGCGCCAATAGTTGGTGTTCAAAAAGTCGAATTGTCCGCGAGCGACATAGCAGTTGTGAGAGAGGTCTTTGAGGAGGGTTTTGAACTTCTCGCTCATAAAATCAGGATTGCAAAAGCAGCTAGGGCCGAGCCATCCAATGGCGTCGCTGGTAAACAGAATGGATAGGCATACCTTCATCTCTAGCGGAGGTCCCAGTCACTGCCCGCCCTTTATCCTGCGGGCTCCTGTCAGAGGGGCATGTGCAATCGATGACTAACAAGATGCTCGCTTGGCTGATGGGATTGCTGGTCGTCTTTGGGACATGTCGGTATGGCTATCCGGCAGTTTTACGGCATGTATATGGGGAGGTTCCACCCGCTTGGCGGATGGATTTCACGCATATAACTATCGGGCAGATCAACTCGAAGCTGGGCGTGCCTGACGACGTGATGTCCGTCAAGGAGTATCAAGTTTGGTCGCGCGACCACTGGTGGGGAGTTGAGGAGCTAAAGGTCTTGGCATCCGGTTGCTGTGCTTCAGAATCCAGGCCGAGCGAAGCCTACTACCTGGTTCATGCGAAGGGTTTCTATGATCCAGTTGTGACGCGGCGTATTCATTAGTCTGAGCGTCCCAAGAGGGTCGGTTGCTAAGTTCGAGGCTCGATATGTTGCGTCGCTTTTGGTTCAAGTTGTCTAGCAACGGCACGCCGTCCGCGCTGAACATCGGCTGCGGAATCACCGCTTACGATATGAATGACGCGTGGGCTTTTCTGTCCCAGGATGTTTTTCCGGTCCTCGGCGAAAGAGAGGTGCTGGAAGTGATTGTTGATGTTGATGTGAGCACCCTCGATCAGAGGCATGTCATCCCGAATATGGCCGCTCCGTCCAACAGGGGTGTATGGTTTCCGCGGTTGTAGTTATTTGCTGAGATAGGGCGAGGGAGAGCTTGTGGCCGTCAGCGTGACAATAGACGAGTAGCGTCAAACAGAAGTGGCTCCCGGCCCCTCACGCATACCGCGCCAGAAACATATCCACCGCCGACTCCGCCACCCGCTTGCGCTCCTTCGGCCGCAACGGCGGTTGCCCCAGAGTGATCTGCGGCCAGAACGCGAACGTCTTCACCAGCCCTTGCAACTGATGCGCGGCAAACACTGGATCGTCGATCTTCAGGCGCCCATCGGCAGCCGCTGCACGCAGCCACACCGTCAGCCCCTCTTCGCGCTCATTCATCCGCGCCACCATCGCCTGCGCACGCTCCGGCGAATGAATCGCCGCAGCAATCGCCACCCGCGCCAGCGACACGAACGCCTCGCCATGCAGCAGGCGCATCTTGTGGCCCACCAGTTCCAGCAACTGGTCGCGTAGCGGAAGGTCGGGGCGGTAGGTCAGTTCCTCGCCCTCCCGGCTCGCCTCCCACAGCTGATGCATGATCTCGATGAACAGCACTTCCTTGCTGGGGAAGTGGTTGTAGACCGTGCGTTTGGAGACTTCGGCGCGGGCGGCGATGCGGTCCATGCTGGTGGCTTCGTAGCCGGCGGAGCGGAACTCGTCGATGGCGGCCTCCAGGATGGCGGCGCGCTTGAGATCGGTGAGGCGGGTGGGGCGGGTCGGGGTCGGCATGCCCGGATTTTACACTGCTGGGTTTACATTTGCCTCGCGGAGAAATTACACTGCTCGGTGTAGTTTCCTTTCCCCGCTCCCTGAACCCGGGAATCCCTATGAAGATCGTGCTGGGCCTGCTCGCCCTCGCTGTCATCCTGGCCATGCTGGCCAGCCGCCGCGCGCGTGCCGCGCTGGGCGGCTACGAGGCCTCGCCGCAGCGCGGCGGCGACCGTTTCCGCAACCCGCGTCTGCGCCCGCCGGAAGGCCTGGGCAAGATGCTGCGGATCATGTGGAACATGATGCTGTACAAGCCCAAGGACGCGGTGCCGGACGCGCCGCTGCCGGTGCAGCGCGTCACCCGCGCGCAGCTGGAAGCCGCACCGGACCGCAGCCTGTATCGCCTCGGCCATTCCACCCTGCTGCTGAAACTGCGCGGCGGTTTCTGGATCACCGATCCGGTGTTCGCCGAACGCGCCTCGCCGTTCTCCTGGATGGGCCCGAAGCGTTTCCACGCGCCGCCGATCGCGCTGCAGGACCTGCCGCCGCTGCGCGGCGTGGTGCTCTCGCACGACCACTACGACCATCTCGACCGCGGCACCATCGAGTTCCTCGCCGAACGCGTGGATGTGTTCCTCACCCCGCTCGGCGTGGGCGACCGCCTGGTGTCCTGGGGCGTGGATGCGGCCAAGGTCCGCCAGCTCGACTGGTGGCAGGAAACCGAGGTGGACGGACTGCGCTTCGTCGCCACCCCGGCGCAGCATTTCTCCGGCCGCGGCCTGTTCGACAGCGACAGGACGCTATGGGCCTCGTGGGTCGTCATCGACGGCGACCTGCGCGTGTTCTTCAGCGGCGACACCGGCTATTTCGACGGCTTCAAGGCGATCGGCGAGCGGCTGGGTCCGTTCGACGTGACCTTCGTCGAAACCGGCGCCTACGACGCGCAATGGCCGTACGTGCATATGCAGCCGGCCGACTCGGTGCAGGCGCACCTGGACTTGCGCGGCCGCTGGATGATGCCGATCCACAACGGCACCTTCGACCTGGCCATGCACCGCTGGCAGGACCCGTTCGAACAGGTGACGGCGCTGGCCGCCGAGCGCGGCGTCGCGCTGTCGACTCCGCGCATGGGCGAGCGCCTGGATCTGGCCGCACCGCATACGGGCGAACGCTGGTGGCGCTTGTTCGAAGCGCCGGCCAAGCGTCCCGCGCCGCTGCTGTCCGCGGCGGGCCACGACGCGCGCTGAGCGTTTAGCAGGCGACGGCGCGCCCGCACGGCGCGTCGTCGTCTTCGCGGTGGATCACATCGCCGCCATCGGGAAACTCCAGCACCATCCGCGGCGCGCGCTGCATCCATCTTGCAGTCTCTTGCTGCACGCCCAGTGCGCCGGCCATGGCGCGCCGGTCCACCGCGCGGCTGCGCCGGCGCCGGTCCAGATGGGCGAAGCGCAGATAGTTGTAGGACGACCACGCCAGCATCACCGCCGCGCACAGCGCGGCCAGCAACAGCAGCTTGGCCAGGTCCTGTCCGCCGTGGCCGTGCTCGCGCACCACCATCTCGACATAGCCCAGGCGCACGCCCAGCGCCCATGCCAACAGGGTCGCCAGCGGCAGCCACAGCGAGATCCAGGCCATCCACGCCATCAGCGTGGCGGTGGTGAACAGCAGGCGGCGCGCGGGGTGCTGGCGCTCGGGGCGGTGGATCACGATCGCTTCGGCTTTCATCGTATGCCTCGGTCGGGGCTGACCCACACGGCGCGCGTGCCCTTGCGTTTGAGCAGCGCCTTCGGCAAGGCCGCCACGGTGGTGGCGGTGCTCAGCAGCCAGTAGGTCAGCGGATACCAGATCATCCAGTAGTAATTGCGGCCCACGCGTGTTTCGTAGCGGCGGTCGATCAGCGTGCTGATGCCGAACTGCAGCAGGCACACGATGCCGAGCACCACGCCATGCCATTGCGGCAGCAGGCTGGCGATATGCAGGGCCGCCGGCAGCGCGATGAACTTGCCCAGCAGCCACAGCGACACGATGGCCAGCATCACGTAGGCCCACACCAGGCTCAGCAGGTATTCCAGCGCCACCGGCCACATGCGGCGGCGGCGCCAGCGCAGCAGCTCCGGCAGGTAGCGCAGGGTCACTTCCACGCCGCCCTGCGCCCAGCGCAGGCGCTGCTTCCACAGGCCGCGCAGGGTTTCCGGCATCAAAATCCAACACAGCGCGTTCGGCTCGTAGCGGATGTCCCAGTGGCGCATCTGCAGGCGCCAGCTGATGTCGATGTCCTCGGTCACCATGTCGGTGTTCCAGTAGCCGACATCGTGCAGCGCGCTGCGGCGAAAACAGGCGATCACGCCGGACACCGTGAACACGCGGCCATACACGCGCTGCGCGCGCTTGATCAACCCGATGATCGAAGAGAACTCGCCCACCTGCAGCTTGCCCAGCAGGGTGGAGCGGTTGCGGATGCGCGGATTGCCGGTGACCGCACCCACGCGCGGGCTGCCCACCATATGGCTGACCAGCCAGTGCGTGGCGTAGTCGTCCAGCAGCGCATCGCCATCCACGCAGACCAGGAAATCGCCGCGCGCCGCCATCGCCGCCATGCGCAGGCCCATCGCCTTGCCCTGGTTGCTGGCGAAATGGATCACCCGCAGCCGCGGATACTGCTTCTGCAGTTCGTCGAGCTGGGCGCCGGTGTCGTCGGTGGAGCCGTCGTTGACCGCGATGATCTCGAAGTGCGGATAGCGCTGCGCATCGAGGTGGGCGATGGTCTCGCGCACCTGTTCGCCTTCGTTATGGCAGGGCACGATCAGGGTGACGAAGGGTGCGTGCGGCAGCGCGGGCGGTTCCACGCGCAGCGGTTCGCCGCGCTCCCAGCGCAGGTAATAGATCAGCCCGCCGCTCATCCATACGAAGGACATCAGCAGCGGGTAGTAGAAGGCGTAGTCCAGCAGGACGTCCATGATCTCGCGCATGCCGCCTCACGGTTCCCGGTAGGGATGTTCGGCGGCGGAGATATACGGCCGGATCGCTTCCAGCGCCGGCCGTCCGGCAACGAAGTCGTCCGGGTAGTAGCCGAGGTGGCGCGCGCCCTGAGCCTGCAGCAGGCGCAGCCGCGCGCCCAGCACCGCGGCGGGCACCGGCTTGCCGCCGGCGCGCCAGTCGGCGGTGGCCAGTTCGAACACGGTGCGGTCCATGCCGTGCGGCTGCGCGGCGACGGCGGCGGCCAGGCGCTTGAACCAGGCGTCGGTAGCCGGTTCTTTATCGAGCTGCGGCATGGCCATCAGCGCGGTGTAGTCGTAGGCGGCGTTGAAGGCGGCCAGGCTTTGCGCGAACCAGGCTTCGGAGGCCGGCTGCAGCACGGGGCGCGCGTAGAGATTGCGCGCGGTCTTCAGCTGCGCACGCCATTGCCGGGCGCGGTCGGTCAGTTCGCGGGTGAAGTCGATCAGGTATTGCGTGCGCTGCGCCGGCGTGGCGGTTGCGAGCGGGCCGAGCATGTCGGTGTCGCGCAGGTAGGCGTCGTCGGAGAACAGCAGGCCGGTCATGCCGCCGTGCATGGCGAGGTCTTCGTACACATCGCCGATCAGTGCGCGCACGCGCGGATCCCACGGCGCCAGCCGATCGTGATCGCCATCCTTGCCGCGGCCGAGCGCCGGCAAGTCTTTCGCCTGCGGGAAACGGAACGCCAGCACCGGCATCCATGCATACACCTCCACCTCGCAGCGCGTGCGCAGCTGCCAGGCCACGCGGGCGAACAGGTCGGCGCGCATGGGCAGGTGGCGGTTGGGAAAGTACACGGCGTCGGCCACGCCATCGCCGTCCGGATCGGCATAGGCCTGCAGCCACACCTGGGAAGGCTTGAGCCGGCGGATGCGGTCGAGCAGGGCGGAGAGGTTCTTTTCCTGCTGCGCCGGATCGGGGTCGTAGACGTAGTCCAGGTCCACCTGCACCACCCGCTGCGCATCGATCGCACGCTGGCGATAGATGAGTGCGGCCAGGCCTTGCACGCCGATATCGTCGGAGATCAGCAGGCGCGGGATATTGCTTCCTTCCACCAGTTGCACCGGCTCGTCATCCAGGCTGAGCGAGACATCCATGCCCAGCGCCGCGGCTTCCGACTGCGCGATGCGGTTGTACGCGCCGTATGGCCACACGATGGCGCGCGGGCGCCGGCCGGTGTGCTGCGCGATTTCGTCGGCGCTGTGCGCAAGATCGGCGCGGATGCGCGCGCGGTAGGCCTCGGGGCTTTCGTAGCCGGTCTTCGGGTCGTAGGCCAGGCTGATCGCCGCCGGCATCAGGTTGCCTTGCGGGTTGGCGAGCACGCCCTGGTGCAGGTCGTCGGTGTGCGAGGCGATTTCCACCAGGCCGGAGGCGCGCATCTCCTGCACCTGCGCCCAGCTGACGAAGCATTCGCGCCCGCAGCTGTCGCCGTTGTAGTCGAAGCGCTTGCCTTCCGGCAGATCCATCCAGGAGTTCTCCACCGCAAACAGCGCCGGGTAGCCATAGGCGCGCAGCAGCGGGAAAACGCGGGTGTAGAAGCTGATCAAGCCATCGTCGAAGGTGAGCAGTACGGCCTTCGGGGGCAGGGCGCGTTCGCCGCGGCGCGCGGCAATCACATCGTCCAGGCTCACCATGCGGAAGCCGTTGGTACGCAACCATTCGAAATGGGCGATCAGATGGTCGGTGCTGATCGCCGTGCTATCGCGGCGGCCCGCATCGCGGATGTCGTCGCGCACGTCGTGGTAGTTCAGCACGATCAGCGGCGGCAGCGGCGCGCGCGCAGGCACGGGGCCGGACACGGCGGCGAGGCGGTCGGCCGCGCCGGCCGCGGGTGCGGCCAGGGCGAGCAGCAGAAGCAGGGCGTGGCGCCAGCGCAACATGGTCATTCGCCCCAATGCACGGTGAGGTCGAGCATCACGCGGTTGTCGCGCTTGCCGTCATAAGGCTGGCTGTTCCAGCCGATGCCCCAGCCGAACGACAAGCCGCCGCGCGGCGCCCAGCGCTGGCCGTAATGCGCGCTGGCCATCCAGTCGCTGCCGTAGCGGCATTCGTCGTAGCTGCCGAAGGACAGATCCAGCTGGTGGCTCCAGCTGCGCTCGTAGCGCTGGTACAGCAGGTTTTCCAGGCGCCCGGTGAGCGCGGCCCAGTGCGCGCACGAGGGGCTGTAATAGGGCACGTCGCTGCGCGAGTTGCGCGTGGCGCCGGCCTGCAGGCCGCCGTCCACGGTGAACCACGGCGCGGTGTAGGCACGCTGTGTCCATGCCGCTTCCCAGCCGTAGCGGCGGTTGCCGTCGCTGTAGCGGTCGGCGTTGGCGCTGAGCTTGATCGCGCTCAGCTCGCTGGCGCGCCACTGCGCCGACGCGTTGAGCGCATGCGCGGTGATGCCGTAGTAGTGCGCGCGCAGTGGCACGTCGGTGTCGCCGGTGTTGCTCCAGTCCAGCGCATAGGTCCAGTGATCGTTCGGCAGCCAGCGCAGGCCGGCTTCCACCGCGGTGCGGCGGGTGGCGTTGCCCACGGCGGGCAGCAGTTGCACGTAGGCTTCCAGTCCGCGCGCGTAGCCGCGCAGGCCGAGGCCGAGGCGTTCGCGCTGCGTGTGGCCTTCCGGCAGGTTGGCAGAAGCCAGGCGGGTGATGCCGACGATGCGCCAGCGGTCATCGAGCAGCGGGCTTTGCAGGGTGGCCTGGGTTTCGTGGTCGGCGTCGCCGAAGTTGGGCGAGCCGCCGCGGCCGCGATCGTGTTCCAGGTCGAACTGCCAGCCGCGCTGGCGATCCCAGGCCTGGCGGGCGACCTGTACCTGCGGCTCGCGCGGCACCACGGCTTCCAGTTCGCGCATGGCCGGTTCCACACGGGGGAAGTCGCCCATGTCGCGCCAGCCTTCGATGGCGCCGAGGCGGATCGAAGTGTCGTCCGGATCCAGGCCAGCGGCGCCCATCAGTGTATTTTCCGCGCGGCGCGGCCAGCCGCGTGCGCGTTCCACGTCGGCCAGCTGGTTCCACACCGAAGCATGGGCCGGGCCTTCCGCGCGTAGCGTGTGCAGGCGCTGCCAGGCTTCGCGATAGAGCCAGGTTTCCTGGCGTACCAGGGCGGCGACCAGGTCGGCCTCGGTCTTGTGCGGATTGGCGCGTGGGCGCACGGAGCCGGGCGAGGGCAGCCAGGCGGGTTCCTTGGCGGCCATGCCGTCGATCCACTGCTGCGCCTCGCGATGGCGGCCGGCTTCGAGATAAGCATGGGCGAGGCCGATGCGTGGATCGGCTTCGTCTTCGGGATAAGGGCCGGGATGCGCGTGAGCGGCCGTTGCATAGAGCGGAATGGCCTGCTCCGGCTGGCGCTGCTGCAGCAGTGCATCGGCGACCGGTGCATCGGCATACGCCGGCAGCGTGCCGCCGCGTCGGCTCAGTGTGCGATAGGCGTCGACGGCTTCGGCACTGCGCGAGGCGCGCGCGAGCGCGATCATGCGGTCGGCGGCGGCAATCGCATCGTCGGCGGACGGCTCGCCGCGCACGCCCAGCGCACGGTCGGCTTCCACATAGGGATGGCGCGTGTCGGCCGGCATGGCCTGCGCCCAGCGCGCCTGGTGCGCGGCGGCATCGGCTTCGAGACGGGCGAGTTCGGCGGTCGGCAACGGCGTGGGCAACTGCTGCGCCAGTTCCAGTGCGCGTCCGGCGGCGCCGAGTTCGGCCAGCAGTGCGATGCGCAGGCGCTGGGCGTCCGTGTCTCCGGGCCAGCGCAGCAGCAGGTCTTCGCAGGCGGCCAGCGCTTCCAGGCGATGGCCGGCCTGGTGTTGCGCGCGGGCCTGCGAAAGCAGTTCGTCCCGCGCATTGGCCGGGTTTGCATAGAGGGAGCTCACGCCAAGCGCGATGGCGAGCGTCGCCAGCGCCGCGCATCCCGCGCCGCGGCCGGTCCTGGCTGGCGCGGAACGGTCGCGTTGTCGGGGCGGTACTGGATACATGGCTGCGCTGCTGCTGTGGCGCTCATCGGACAGCGCCGGCCAGTGGCCCTGGGGACGCATTCGCGTCGTGCGCGGATCGAGCGGCATCGAAAAGTTTCCAGACAGGCCGCGCCGGGGTAGAGCGCGGCCTGCCTCCGACACAGGGTCGACGCATGACGTCCGTGGCATGCGGGAAGGCATCTGGCGAGCCGTGTCGTCTGCCCTTGTCCACCGTGGCGGTCAGGGGCCGGTCGCCGGTGATGAAGAGTTTTCCCGGATCGGCCCGCTGGCGGAATCAGAAAAGTCCTAGACGGCGAACATAGCGAAACGCCCGATTTTCAGAGAAATCCCATGGATGCCGCGGCCGCGTGCGTGCTGCAATTTTCAGGCAGCCGCGGATTGCGCCGCGCCTGGTCCGATGGTCCTCATCAAGGTACCCGCCATGAACTTTCCGAACACGTACCAAGCCCCTGCATTGACCCGCAAGAACCAGCGCAACCTCATCCGCATCGCCCTGCTCGACGACCACGAATTCATTCTCAAGGGCCTGGTCTCGCACCTGCGCCAGGTCAGCGCGGTTACCGTGGTGGGCAGCCACCAGTGCAGCCGCACCTTGCGCACCATGCTGGCGGAGATCCCGGTGGACGTCGTGCTGCTGGACTACGCGCTGGGCCAGGACGACCTCGACGGCATGGCCCTGGTCAAGGCGCTGCGCTCGCGCTATCCGGAGCTGCGCATCCTGGTGGTGTCGGGGCATTGCCAGCGGGTCACCGTGAACATGCTGCTGCGCGAAGGCGCCAACGGCTTCTTCGCCAAGCACCAGCCGGCTGCGGAGATGGCCGACGCCATCGCCCGGGTCGTGGCCGGCGAGACTTACGTGCCGGCCTCCCTGCTGAAGGCGCTGCCGACCCGCCGGCAGTCGCCGCTGTCGCCGCGCGAATGGGAGGTGGTGCGCTGCTTCCTCGACGGCATGTCGGTGAGCCAGATCGCCATCAAGTTCAATCGCAGCCTGAAGACCATCAGCACGCAGAAGTCCACGGCCTACAAGAAGCTGGGCATCCTGAGCGACGCGGAGCTGTTCAAGATGCGCGAGCACGTGCTGCAGGCCCGCAATGCGGCGTAGAGCCACCTCCGCCGCCACGTACGCGATGGGGCGCTGCGATGCGCTGGCCGTGGCGCGCGCCTGCGTGCAGGCGCAGGCGCGCCGGCTGCGCAAGATGGGCATCGATGCCGGTATCGAGCTGCCCTGCGGCGCCTTGCCCTGGCTGAGCCTCGACGAGCCCCGCCTGCGCCAGCTGCTCGACCAGGCGCTGGAAGGCGTCGCCATGCGCGCGGGCAGCGGCAGCGTCCAGCTCGCGCTGTGGCGCGGGACGTCGCGCGAGGGTGCATTTCAGCTTTGCGTGGAGGCGTATGCGGACGACCCGGCGGCGGGTTCTTCGTTCGAGCTGGATGTCGCCGGCGGCGAGGCAACGGAGGCGCCCGTGCCGCCCGCCGGGCGGGAACGGGTGCTGCTGGTCGAGGACCATCCGGCGCGCCGCCGCATCCTGGCCGCGCAGTTCGCGCGGCTTGGCGTGGCGTGCGATTCGGCGGCTGACGCATCGGTCGCGGGCGCTTCCATCGCCGGGCACTACGGGTTGGTGTGGCTGGGCGGCGCGGCCGCGGTCGACCGCGTGGCGCTGGTCACTTCGCTGCGCCTGCTGGAACGCAAGGGTGGCCATGCGCCGGCGCGCATCGCCGGCCTGCGCGATGTCGCCGTATCGCCCGCACCGGCGCCGGCGGATATCGATGCCTGGGTCGAATGGCCCTGGTCGCTGGACGAACTGCAGCGGTTCTGCACGGACACGCCGCCGCAGGAGAACGAAGCCGACGCCTTGTTCTTCCGCGAAGGGCTGCGCGATGCGGCGGCGATCCGCGCCGCGCTGGCGGCGGCGGACTGGCCGGCGGTGGTGCGCCATGCGCATCGCATCAAGGGCGGCACCGTGGTGCTGGGCGACCACGACGTCTGCGCGCTGGCCGCGCGGATCGAGTCCGCCGCGCGCCGTACCGTGCCCGATCCCATACGGTTGCAGCGCCTGCTGTCGGTGCTGGAAGACGCGCTGCGCTGCGCGTCGATCTGACGGCTTTCCGGCCTAGCCGTTCCTGCCGGCGGCGATCATGGCGGGCAGGCGCCGGCGCGCGACCGCGCCGATGCCGGCGATCAGCAGGCGCGACAGCACGGCCATGTCCGGCGGCAGCTGGCGGCGGCGCACGTCCAGCAGCAGGGCGATGCGCCACTGGTCGCTGTCGTTCCACACCTCGTGCGGGAAGGTGTCGTCCCACAGCATGGCGTCGCCCTCGCCGATGCGGTAATCGCGGTCGGCCAGCCGCAGCACCGCCGCCGGCTGCCCGTCCTTGCGCACCGGTACCGACAAGCCCAGCTGGAAACGCAGCACGCCCTTGAACGGGCCGCGGTGCTGCGGGATGTGCTTATGCGGGGCCAGGAACGAGAGCGTCGCCGAGAGCACGTCTGGCGAGGTGCGTACCAGTTCGCCCAGGAAGGGGCAGGCGGCCATGTGTTCGTCCACGTCGTTGCCGTAGACCTTGAGCAGGTACATGCGCCAGTCGTGGCCGTCGTTGTCGGAGATGGCGCGTTGCTCGGCCATCAGCTCGTGGAAACGCGGCACTGCCTGCAGGTGCGTGGTGAGCGCCAGCGCCTCGTCGCGCAGCGCCGTCCAAGCGTCGGCGAAGCGCAGGCCGTCGGGAAAGCGTTCGGCCAGGTCGAGTACCGGCGGGGTGCCGACGCGGGCGTCGTAGAGTGCGCGCAGCGCTTGCGACGAGAGGTCGTACAGGCGGCTCATGGCGGCGATGGTTTCCGTGCCCTTGGAACGTGCAGCAATACTCGTCCAAAGGTGACTGCATCGTAACGCCGTGGCGCAGCAGGAAAGCAGCAGGAAAGTGCGGAGCGGCCGGCCTGGCCGCTCCGCACACCCGGGCTCAGCGGCCCAGGTCGGACAGGAAACGCTTGGTGTACTGCAGCGGCGACGTGCTCGGCACCGAGTTACAGGTGGGCGAGGCATAGCCGCCGTTGGCGCAGGGCGTGTCGCGGTCCAGCGACCAGAAGTGCAGGCCGGCCAGGCCGTTGCTCACCGCATAGCTCACCACCGTGTCGGTATTGGCCAGGGTGAAGGTCTCGGCGCTGTTGTCGTTCAAGCCGATCATCGGCGTCAGCTCGATTTTGCTCAACGGAATGCCATAGGTGTGCTGCAGGTTCTTGGCGGCCTGGATCGCCGACTGGCCCATGTCGCACACGCCATTGCTGACCACGCAGATCGACGGGCCGGCGGCGCCGTAGTCCATCACCATCAGGTTGATGGTGTAGTTGGTCAGCGACGGATTCGCCTTGACCGCGCGCACCACCATGTCGCCCAGGCTGTTGACGCCGCCGTAGCTGCCGTCGGAAGCGGCCAGGGTGGCCAGGGTGAAGGAGAAACGCAGGCTCGGATGCAGCGACTGGCCGTAAGCCGCCGCGGCTACCAGCGCATTGATCTGCGCCTGCGACTGTCCGCCTTCGATGTCGAAATCCACGCCCAGCATCTGCGGCGTGTAGTAGCGCGACAGGAAGGTGGCCATGCCGGAGGTGCTGCCGCAGGTGAAGCTGCCCGCCGCGCCGCCGGTGGAAACCACATACGGCAAGCCCGCGTTGGACAGCGCCGCGACGTTGACGCTGGCGAAGGTGGCGCCGGGGATGCCGCCCCAGCTCTCGCTGCCGCATTCGCCGGTGGCGAAGGCCAGGGTGATCGCGCTGAGGTTATGCACGTAGTTGGAATACAGGCTGCCGCTGCCGACGACGGGGATCGCCGTTCCGGTGGCCGCGGCGGTCTGCATGGTGTTGGTGTTCCAGTTGAGATTGATGGTGACGTCCTTGTACGGGCTGTACAGCAGGTTGGCGCCGGTGCCCGGGGGCGGGGGAGGCGTGCCGCCACCACCACCGCCGCCGCCTCCACCGCCTCCACCGCCTCCACCGCCTCCACCGCCTCCACCCGAGCCGCCGCAGGCGCCCTGCGACGTCCACGGCTGGCCGCTGCCGGCGCCGCCGCTGCTGGTGGCCGGGTCGTTGCCCTGTGTCCACCAGTTGGCCTTGTAGTTGACGCCGTTCTCGCTGGCGACGTTGCCGCCGACATAGACGGTGCCGGCGCTCCACGCCGCCGCGCAGGCGGGCAGCGATTGGGCGATGGCGCTCGACATCGGCGCCGCCGTGAGCAGGCAGGCATAGGCGAGGGCGCTGGCGGTGCTTCCGAGGATCGCCGACAACGTGCGCGATCCCACGTGATGCTTGGCATGCATAAGACGTTCTCCTCTCTTTGATGGCGCGGCGTAGTGATTGGCCAGGGCGCCGCCGGGCCGGTGTCCCCGAGGGAAGGACGCCGGCCTTGTCCCGTCGCTTGCGGGCCGCTGCGCGTGCTTGGGCAGTCGGCGTTCGCCCTGGTACTGACAACGTTGTCTTCTGTTGTCCCGGCAAACTGTGAACCTGGGCGGGAAATGCGCTTCTGCGGCGCAGCACGCGAAATCCTGCGTATTGCCGCGAGCGCGGCTAGAGCGCGGATGACGTGACGATCGGGTGAAATTTGACAACGTTATCAGCGCGTGTGCCGGATGGCCGCAAGAACCGGCAGGGGGATGTACTACCATCGCGGTCCTCCCCCACGACGCGAGCGGACGACCATGAAGTTCCTGGTGATGATCTATTGCGACGACAGCATGCTGGCCGAGCTTCCGGATGGGCAGTTCGACACGATGATGCGCGGTTGCCTGGACAAGGCCGACGATTTGAAGCGCAAGGGCATCCTGCTCGACAGCCAGAAGCTGGAAGCGCCCAAGCAGTCGCGCACCATGCGCATCCGCCAGGGCAACACCACCATCGTGGATGGCCCGTTCGCGGAGACCAAGGAATACCTCGGCGGCTTCAACCTGATCGAAGCGAAGGACATGGACGAAGCCATCGAGATCGCCAAGTCCTTCCCCTGGGCCAGCATCGGCAGCATCGAAGTGCGCCCGGTGGCCAGCCTGGAAGCGGAGCGCGAGCGCGTCAGCGTCGCGGCTTAAACGCAGATACGAAAACGCCCACCCGCCGGTGCACAGCGGGTGGGCGTTTTGTTTTGGCGCGTCGCCTTACTTTTTCTTCGAGGCGATTTCCGACTCCACCACCATGTCCAGCACATAGGCGGTGGAAGGTGCATCGGCCGGCGGATTCTTGAGGGTGAAGCGCTTCACGCGCAGCACGTTGCGGATGCCCGGCTCGTGCGTATAGCCCTCGATGTCCTGGTACAGCGGCTGCCATTCGCCCGTGCTCTGCACCACGCCGTTCTCGCCGTACTTGCGTTCGCGCACCTGCAGGCATTGCTTGTTGGGAATCAGCGGATGGCTGCAGGGCTTGGCTTCGGCGGCTACTTCGAGAAATACCGTTTCGCCTGCGCTGCCGTAGCGCGTCTCCGCGGTCGGTTCGCCGGTGAAGACCAGGGTGTCGCCGTTGTCCGCGGCCAGGCTCAGCTTCGGCGCGTCGCCTTCGCTCTGCACGCTCACGCGCGGCTGCTGCTGCAGGCGCTGCGAGATGGCGCCGTCGAGAGCGGCCAGCGCCTGGTCCTGGCAGGCCATCATGGTCTGCGCCATCGAGCCGAGTTTCAGCCGGCCGCTTTCCACTTTGAAATGGCCGCCCAGGCGGTTGCAGGCGTTGCTGACGCTGAGCCGGTCGCGTACGAAATCCAGCTGCAGCGGCTGGTCGGGGCGTACGAACAGCGCGTCGATGCGCTTGCCGTCGGCCGCGCTGGCGGCGCTGAGGCGCCAGTGATAGCGGGCGAGGATGCCGGTATCGAAGGTCGATGCCGTGGTGGCGACGGCGGGCGCGGGTGTCGCGGCGGATGCCGCAGCGGCGGGGCCGGCGTGGTTGGACGGCGTCTGCGAGCAGGCGGCCAGGGCCAGCGGAAGCAGGGCGAGCAGCAGGGGGCGGTGGTTCATGGCTTCTCCTTATCGACCGTCGTTCAACGCACGCCGCGGCGCCATGGGGTCGGCGCGATGCCGCGGCAGGCATCTACGGGTGCGCTGCATATGCCATAGGCGGCGTTTCGGTTTCGTCATGACGGAGGCTTCACGCCGGCTGCGCTCCTTTGGCGCGTCCGGCCGACCGGCCCTCCATCCGAACGCAGAGGAATTCGCATGAGCAAGAAACCGAGCATCGTGCTGGTGCATGGCGCCTGGGGCGATGGATCGCACTGGAGCAAGCTGATTCCAGTGCTGCATGCGAAGGGGTATCGCGTGAGCGCGGTGCAGAACCCGCTTACTTCTCTGACCGACGATGTCGAACGCACCCGCCGCCTGGTCCAGATGCAGGAAGGCCCGGTGCTGCTGGTCGGCCATTCCTATGGCGGCGCGGTGATTTCAGGCGCGGGCAATGCGCCGCAGGTGGTGGGGCTGGTGTATGTGGCGGCGTTCGCGCCCGACGAGGGCGAAGCGGTCGGCGCATTGCTGGGCCGTGACGAGCAGCCCGCCGGCGCCAAGGCGATCCGTCCCGATCCGCACGGCTTTCTGTGGCTGGACCGCAAGCTGTTCAAGGAAAGCTTCTGCCAGGATCTCGGCGACGACGCGGCCTTGATCATGGCCGCCGCGCAGAAACCCACCGCCGTGCGCTGCTTCGAGGAAACGGCCGGCGCGCCCGCCTGGAAGCAGCTGCCCAGCTGGTACCAGGTGTCGCTGGAAGACCACATGATTCCGCCGCAGACCCAGCAATGGATGGCGCAGCGCATCGGGGCGAAGAAGACGGTGGAGCTGGCCTCCAGCCACGCCTCGCTGGCGGCGTATCCGCACGAGCTGGCGGCGCTGATCGAAGAAGCGGTCGAGCAGCTCTAGCGCGGATCAGGCGCCGCTGGAGCCGAGCGCCACGACGTTGCGCGGCACGGCGTGCGGTTCCTGCGCGCCGTGCGCCTGCAGCCATTGCGCACGCAGCTCGTCGTAGGAGGCGAGCTTGGCCTGCAGCCAGCGCTGCACCTTGGGGCCGAACAGGCTGTCCACCTTGCTCTCCGGCGCGTGCAGGCGGCCGTTGAGCGCGCGGCGCTTCCACGGTTCCTGATCGAGGTCGGCGATCACCTGAGTGCAGTTGTCGTCCAGCGACTGCGCCGGATCGAGTTCGAGGAAACGGCACAGCCGCTTCCATTCCTGCTGCGGCTGGGCAATCAGGTCTTCCAGGAACAGCAGGTAATGCCGCGGATGGCTCAAATAGCTGCGGTGGATCTGCACCGCGCGATTCCAGCGCCGCGCCCAATGCACCGCACCGCCGCCGAAGGCGGCGTCGCTGCCGTCGAACAGCAGGCTGGCGTCGATCAGCGAGGCGATCACTTCCGCGCCGGGGCGGATCACGTGCACGAAGCGCGCATCCGGCACCATGCTTTCGATCTCCGGCAGATAGAGCAAGTGATTCGGCGTCTTCTCCAGCCACATGCCGCGTTCCGCGGCGAGCGCAAGTTCGTCGAGCAGGCGGATAAAGCGGCGCTGCAAGGTATGCATGCGCAGCGACGGCCGCGGCAGCGCGTCGGGCGCCGCGGTGGTGATGCGCTGCAGGGAGAGGAACAGCTCGCGCTCGTGCTTGCGGGTGAAGCCCAGGCGCTGGCGCAGTCGCGGCGCGCGATGCTTGGCATGCGCATCGCCCCAGCGCCAGGCCAGGTTGCCGTGCACGTGCGCGAAGAAGCCGGTCTCCGGCAGCGAGAATACGGCGGGGTGCCGGGCCAGCATGGCCTGGACGACGGTGGTGCCGGAGCGGGGGCAGCCGACCACAAAAGTTCGTTTCATCGCGAGGGCTTCCCCGGGGGACGCGTGGCCACGGACGTCATGGCCATAAGTAGCGACCAACGCAGGATTCCACGATGCGTTGACAATCGCCAGGGTCAAAAACCTGCGCCCAGCGGTTCGACAGCGCGCACGAACCCCGCTACCGTGCCGGCGTTCTCCGGCCGGCCACGCCCATGTCCGTTTCTGCGTCCGGTGCGCGCGGCGCTTCGCACCGCGTGGTGCTGGACACCAATGTCTGCCTCGACCTGTTCGTGTTCCGCGATCCCGCGGTGGCACGCCTGGCGCGCGCGCTGGCGGAAGGTGCGGTGGAAGCGGTGACCGATGCCGCCTGCCGCGACGAATGGTGCCGCGTGCTGGCGTATCCGCAGCTGGCGCTGGACGAAGCAGCACGGCAGGCAGCGCTGGACGAGCACGACCGCTGGATCCGCCTCGCCGCTGAAGCACCGAACGCAGCGCCAGGCATCCGCCTGCCGCGCTGCGCCGATCCGGACGATCAGAAATTCCTGGAGCTCGCGCTCGCCGTCGGCGCGGCCTGGCTGCTGAGCAAGGACAAGGAAGTGCTGCGCCTGGGCCGGCGCACCGCGCGCGACGGCCTGTTCGCGATCGCGACGCCGGCGGACTGGCTGCGCGCGCAGCCGGGCGAGGCTTGAGCTAAGGTCGCCGCCATGGAACCGGTACTGATCTATTGCCCTTACTGCGGCGAAGCGATCGAGATCTATGTCGACGACTCGGTCGAGGGGCAGACCTATGTGGAGGACTGCCAGGTCTGCTGCCGCCCGATCGTGCTCAGCGTGGCGCTGGACGAAGACGGCGCGCCGAGCGTGCGCGCGGCGCGCGAGGACGACGCTTAAGCCGCGATCGGCAAGGTCTCGATCACGCCCACGCCCATCTGGTCGAACTTCGCGCGGGTGGCCAGGTCGCTCTCCGGGGTGACCGGGCGGCTGAGATCCCACAGCACGTGGGATTTGAAACCGAGCGCGGCCGCGTCCTGCGCCGTCCACAGCACGCACACGTCGCGCGCCAGGCCGCACACATAGACCTCGTCCACGCCGCGCCCGCGCAGCCAGTCGGCCAGCTCGGTGCTGGGGCGGGTGCCGTTGGGGCCGTAGTTCTCGCGGAAGCCGCTGTAGGAATCGACCCTGGGGTCGCAGCCCTTGCGCACCACCAGATCGAGCCTGGACCAATCGATGGCCGGATGCAGCGCGGCGCCGGGCGTGTCCTGCACGCAGTGCTCGGGCCACAAGGTCTGCGCGTGGCCGTACAGCGGGATGCGTTCGAACGGCGCGCGGCCGGGATGGCTGCTGGCGAAGGAGACATGCCCGCGCGGATGCCAGTCCTGCGTGGCGACCACATGGCGAAAAGCGCGGCTGTCCAGCAGGCGGCGGATGCCCGGCACGATGGCGTCGCCTTCGTGGCAGGCCAGGCTGCCGCCGGGCATGAAGTCCGGCTGCACGTCCACAACGATAAGGGCGGCGCGTTGGCTGATGGGGTATCGCATGGAGGTGTCGCGGGCAGGGTGTCTCGGTGACTGAGTCTAGCCCCACCGCCGCGGCTTGAGGTGTGACGCGGTGGGCGTCGGGCCGACCGCCGCGGGCTGCCGATCGGCACTGCGTCACATCCGGAGGAAATGTCCGTCTTGCAGGCATAATGCGCAAACGGTTACGCGGAACAGCGGGACACAGATGCATTACGACCAATCGTGGATGGGCTACGGGATCGTCGGTGGCCTGGAGGCCGGCGCCATCTCGGCGGTGGTGGCTTTCCTGCTGTACGCGCTGTTCAACTGGATCGGCAACCGCAACGACTGGGCCCACGGCATGCGCACCGGCTGGTCCAGCATGCTGGCCCTGCTGCTGACCGCCAGCGGCGACCTGTGGGACATGGTGTATTTCAATTACGGCCGCGTGGAATCGATCCAGTTCCTCAAGGTGAAGCTGGCCGAAGTGCATGACTTCGATGGCGTCGGCACCCGCGTGTTCTTCGAATTCCTCGGCGTGGCGGCGGGCGTGTTCCTGTCGCGCCTGCTGTTCCGGCGCAAGCACGAGGACAAGGACGCTTAAGTCCGCCGCTGGATCAGCCCCAGCACCTCGTTTTCCTGCGCCTGCATGGCGCCCTGCAGATGGTCGACGAACAGGCGGATGCGCGCCGGCAGGTAGTCGCGGCTGGGATAGATCGCATAGATATGCGCTTCCTGGATGGCGCAGTCGGTCAGCACCGGCACCAGCCGCCCGGCGCGCACGTCGGTGGCGATATCCCAGATCGATTTAAAGGCCAGCCCATGGCCGGCGATGGCCAGCTCGCGCATCAGGTCGCCGCTGTCGGTAGTGAGCGAGGCGTCCAGGCGCAGCGGGCGCGGCCCCTCGGGCGTCTGCAGCATCCACGGCAGGATGCCGCGGCCGGGGCGGTGCAGCATCAGGCAGGCATGCTGGGCGAGGTCGCCGGTGTCCTTGGGGCAGCCGTGTTTCTCCAGATACGCCGGCGCCGCGCACACCACCCGGTAGTTGAGCGCGACGCGGCGCGAGATCAGCCGCGAATCGGCCATGGCGCCGCTGCGCACGGCCACGTCCACGCCGTGCTCGAACAGGTCGAGCATGGCGTCGGAGGCGCTGATGCGCATGCGCAGCTCCGGATGCAGCGCGGCGAACTGCGCCGCCAGCGGGCCGACGTATTGCCGGCCCAGGTCCAGCGCGGTGGACACGTGCAGCGCGCCGCGCACTTCCATCTGGCCCAGCCGCACGGCGGCATTGGCGTCGTCCAGGTCGGCCAGGATGCCGACGCAGCGCTCGTAGTAGCAGTTGCCCTCGCCGGTGAGGGCGAGGCGGCGCGAGCTGCGCTGGAGCAGCCGCACGCCCAGCGCCTGTTCCAGCCGGGACAGCCGCTTGCTGGCCACGGCCGGCGACAGGTTCAGTTCGCGCCCGGCGGCCGACAGGCTGCCTGAACTGACCGCGCGCACGAACAGGCGCATGTCCTCGAGTTCGACCATCTTCAATTTTCCGGAAAAGATGATTGCGCAGTTTCGGCAATTCCCGTCCGATCCGGCAAGTAGCACAGTGCCGCCTCCCTTTCCCCAAGGCAGGCAGATGACTTCGCACGACCATTCCCGGGCCGCCCTGCTGGCTCTGTCGGTGGCGGCCTTCGCCATCGGCACCACCGAGTTCGTGATCATGGGGCTGCTGCCCGAGGTGGCGGCGGACCTCAAGGTAAGCATTCCTTCCGCCGGGCTGCTGGTGTCCGGCTACGCCCTGGGCGTGGCGGCCGGCGCGCCGCTGCTGGCCGCGCTCACCGCCCGCATGGAGCGCCGCAATGCCTTGCTGGCGCTGCTGGGCCTGTTCATTGCCGGCAATGCGCTGTGCGCCGTCGCGCCGAACTACGCGGTGCTGATGCTGGCGCGCGTGGTGGCGGCGTTCTGCCATGGCTCGTTCTTCGGCATCGGCGCGGTGGTGGCTTCGCACGTGGTGCCGCGCGGGCAGGGCGCCCGCGCCATCGCGCTGATGTTCGCCGGGCTGACCCTGGCCAATGTGCTGGGCGTGCCGTTCGGCACCTTCCTGGGGCAGTGGGCGGGCTGGCGTTCCACCTTCGGCGCGGTGACCGTGCTGGGCGTGGTCGCGGCGCTCGGCGTGTGGCGCCTGGTGCCGCCGCTGCCGGACCTGCATGCGCCGGACATGCGCCGCGAGATGGCCGTGCTGCGCCAGCCGCAGGTGCTGCTGGCGCTGGCCATGACGGTGCTGGGCTTCGGCGGCGTGTTCACCGTGTTCACCTATATCGCGCCGATCCTGCAGAGCCAGTCGCATATCAGCGTGGGCGCCACCGGCTGGGTGCTGGTGCTGTTCGGCGCAGGCACCACGCTGGGCAACCTGCTCGGCGGACGCCTGGCCGACTGGCGGCTGATGCCGTCGCTGGTGGCGATTCTCATAGCGCTGACGCTGATCCTCGTCGCGTTCACCTGGACCATGCACAGCGCCGTCGCCGCCATCGCCACCGTGTTCGTCTGGGGCGTGGCCGCGTTCGCCACGGTGCCGCCGCTGCAGATGCGCGTGGTGCAGCAGGCGGTGGACGGGCCGCATCTGGCGTCCACCTTGAATATCGCCGCGTTCAACCTGGGCAATGCGATCGGTGCGTTTATCGGCGGCGCGGTGATCGACCGCGGCCCTGGTCTGCCGGCGCTGGGTCTTGCCGGCGCGGCCGTCACCGTGTTGGGCCTGCTGGTCACCGTGTGGAGCATGGCGCTGGAACGGCGCCGCGCCTCGTCGGCCGCCTGCGCGGTCCATGCCTGATTCTTTCGAAGGAACTCTCGTGAGCACACAGATCAAGACCGCCCTGGTGGTCGGGGCGCAAGGTGTCATCGGCCGCAATCTGATCGACCATCTGCGCACGCTGGACGACTGGCGCGTAATCGGCCTCTCGCGCCGCGGCGGCAGCTCGGACGAACGCGTGCGCCATATCGCGGTGGACCTGCTCGATGCCGCCGACACGCACGCCAAGCTCGCGCCGCTCGGCGACGTGACCCACGTGTTCTACGCCGCCTACCAGGACCGCCCCAGCTGGGCCGAACTGGTGCCGCCGAACGTGGCCATGCTGCGTAATGTGCTCGACGCGATCGAGCCGGCGGCGAACGACCTGCAGCACGTGAGCCTGATGCAGGGCTACAAGGTCTACGGCGGCCACCTCGGCCCGTTCAAGACGCCGGCGCGCGAAACCGACGCGCATTTCATGCCGCCGGAATTCATGCACGACCAGCAGCGTTTGCTGGAAGCGCGGCAGCAGGGCAAGGCCTGGAGCTGGACGGCGATCCGTCCGTCGGTGGTCGGCGGCTTTGCGCTGGGCAATCCGATGAATCTCGCGCTGGCCATCGCGGTGTATGCGTCGATGTCGAAGGAGCTGGGCATTCCGCTGCGTTTTCCCGGCAAGCCCGGCGCCTACGACCGCCTGCTGGAAATGACCGACGCCGGCCTGCTCGCGCGCGCCACCGTCTGGGCCGCCACCGATGCGCGCTGCGCCAACCAGGCCTTCAACATCAACAACGGCGACCTGTTCCGGTGGAACGAGATGTGGCCGTTCATCGCCGACTATTTCGAGCTGGAAACCGCGCCGCCGCTGCCCCTGTCGCTGGACAGCGTGATGGCCGACAAGGAGCCGCTGTGGCGGGAGATGCAGGCGCGCCATGCACTGGAGCCGCATGCGTATGCCGACGTATCGTCGTGGCGTTTCGCCGACTTCGTGTTCTCCTGGGACTACGACATGTTCGGCGACGGCTCCAAGGCGCGCCGCTTCGGTTTCCACGAGTACGTGGATACGCGCGCCATGTTCGCCGCCTTGTTCGACGATTTCCGCCGGCGCAGGATCATCCCTTGAACCGGCCATCCCCCTACTTCATTCCGGAGTCGCCATGAAAGCCGTCGCCTATCGCCGCTCGTTGCCCATCACCGATGCCGAAAGCCTGCTCGACGTCACCCTGCCGGAACCCCAGCCCGGCGGCCGCGACCTGCTGGTGCGGGTGGAGGCGGTGTCGGTGAATCCGGTGGATACCAAGATCCGCCAGCGCGTGGATCCGCAGGGCGCCGACAAGGTGCTGGGCTGGGATGCGGCCGGCACGGTGGTGGCGGTGGGTGGTGAAGTGACGCTGTTCAAGCCCGGCGACCAGGTCTATTACGCCGGCGCGATCGACCGACCCGGCAGCAATGCCGAGCTGCAGGTGGTCGACGAACGCATCGTCGGCCGCAAGCCCGGCACGCTGGACATGCTGCAGGCCGCGGCGCTGCCGCTCACCACCATCACCGCGTGGGAGCTGCTGTTCGACCGCTTCGCCATGGCGCGTGGCAACGCGGCGCATACCGGTGCGGTGCTGATCGTGGGCGCGGCCGGCGGCGTGGGTTCGATGGCGGTGCAGCTGGCGCGGCGTTTGACCAACCTCACGGTGATCGGCACGGCTTCAAGGCCGGAAACGCAGGACTGGGTACGCGAGCTCGGCGCGCATCACGTGGTCGACCATCGCGGTGACCTCAAGGCGCAGGTGCTGGCGGTGGCGCCGCAGGGCGTCGACTACGTGCTGAGCCTGACGCATACCGAACAGCACTATCCGGTGCTGGTGGAGCTGCTCAAGCCGCAGGGCAAGTTCGGCCTGATCGACGATCCGGACGGCGTGCTCGACATCGGCCTGCTCAAGCGCCGCAGCCTGTCGCTGCATTGGGAATTCATGTTCACCCGGTCGCTGTTCCAGACCGAGGACATGAAGGCGCAGCATCAGCTGCTCAATGAAGTGGCGGACCTGGTCGACGCGGGGGTGTTGCGCACGACGTTGCGCGAGCACGTCGGTTCGATCGATGCGGCGAATCTGCGGCGCGCGCATGAGCGGCTGGAGAGCGGCAGTGCGATCGGCAAATTGGTATTGGGCGGGTGGGGTTCGTAAACCTCACGCTCGCTCGTCATTCCGGCACAGGCCGGAATGACGAGCTTTCTACTTGCCCAGCAACCGATCCGCCATCTGCCGCGCCTGCTGCCGGATCTCCGGCATCGCCGTCGACTCCCAGAACGTGCCGCGCAACAAACTGCCCATCGCATAGAGATGCGGCCAGGCGTCGCCGTTGTGGCGCAGGCGGCCTTCCGTGGTGGCGGCGCAGCCCAGGCCCAACGGGTCGGGCGTGATGTGGCCGTTGGTCACCAGCTGGCTCACCAGCGTATGGCCGGTGCGGCGTACGTCGGTGTTGAGGCCGATGGTCTGGATCACCAGGTCGGTATCCAGCGCCTGCGGCGTGCTGCTGCCGGTGGGCGTGATGCTCAGGTGCAGATGGTCGCCTTCCACGTCCGCCGCATGCAGGCGCGCGCGTTCGCGGCGGAAGCGGCCGGCCTGTTCCAGCGCCTGCATCTGCGTCATCACCTGCGGCGCCATGCGATGGCGCGCGCGTTCCCAGGCCCAGCGCGCATGGCGCAGGAAGCGTGCGCGCTCTTCGCGCGGCAAGGCCTGCCACAGCGAGGGCGTGTGCGGACGCATGCTGTCGATCACCACGCGCCAGTCGTCGCTGTGCGCAACCGCGTCGCGGAGCAGGCGCATCCACGAGCGCAGGTCCGGCGCGGCCTGCATCGCTTCGATCAGGTCGGCGCCGTCGTCGCTGGGCGCGCTGGCCGAGGCCAGGTGCGCTTCCGGCAGCAGGCCGTGGCGCGAGATCGCGGTGAAGCTCGCATTCGGCCACAGCGCGGCCAGTTCCAGCACCACGTCGACGGCAGTGAGGCCCAGGCCGACCAGCACCACCTTGCGCGGCGCCGGATCCGGCTGCGCCTGCGCGAGAAAGGCCCAGGGATTGACTACGTAGCGTCCGCTGGTGATGGCTGCGTCGCTCACGCCGCTCAGCGGCTGCGGCGGCAGGCCGCCCAGCGCGAGCACCGCCGCGTCGACGCGCGTGGTTTCCTCGCCCTGCAGGATGGTGACGCCGTCGTGTTCCGGCACCAGGCCGTCGACCTTGAACGGAATCACGTGCACGTCGTGGCCGAGCGCCTTGGCGCGTTCGAGCGCGTGCTCGACTTCGGCCTCGAGATAGTCGCCGTAGAGGCGGCGCGGCAGGAAATCGGTGCCGGCGATGCTGCGGTCGCCGCGCTGGGCGAAATCGAGAAAGCCGCGCGGCTTGCTGGCGAACATGCTCATGGAAGCCGCGCGCACGTTGAGCAGATGCCGCTCCGAGCGCGTGCCGTAGGCCACGCCGCGGCCGGGCGCATCGCCGCCGGTGAACCAGTCCAGGTGCAGGGACTGCGCCGGCTGGCGGTCCAGCAGCTCGCTCAGCAGCGTCGCCGCCGCCGCGCCGCCGCCGATGATGGCGACCCGTCGATACATGCCACTCCTTTGTTGGTGGATACCGGCTGCGGAAAGGCCGAAGCGCTCAGGCGCTCAGCCGGCCGGTGATCGCGGCGCGTTGCGGCCGGGCGAGCCACTGGTCGCCCTCGGCGCTGCGCTCATACGCGAGGTACTTTGCCAGATCGCCGCCGTAGACGTGAAGCGTGAGCGCCGTGTCGTGCCGCGAAAGATTGCGGCAGCGGTGCGCATAGCCGGCATCGGCGTCGAACCAGGTGGCGTCGCCGGGGCCGAGCCAGTCCTGGCCCTTGAGGCTCAGCTCGCCGCTGGCCGCGTCGCGCGACCAGGCCTGTACTTCCAGTGCGCCGTGCACGGCCATTTCCAGGCCCCACAGGCCGTCGTGGTCGTGCACGGGCGTGGCGTGATTGGCGGGCCACGCCATCACCAGGATGCTGACGCCGGGCTTGCCGCGCGTGGCCAGCAGCCAGCGTTCGAAACCGCGCTCGCGCGTGCGCAGTTCCTTCAATCCTTCGTTGAGTGCCGCACCGTCGCGATGGACCACGCGGCCCAGTTCGCGCGCCATGGCGGCGAGGTCGGGGTGCTTGCCGACGCCGAGGTCGAAAGCGATATCACGCAACGCCTTGAGGGTGTGCATGGAATGCTTCATGCGATGGAGCTCGGTTGGAACCGGGCGGCAGTGGACCATGGCTACCGTTAAAGACCTGTAACCCGCACACCCCGGTTGCCCTGTGACTTCCGGGGCACATGACTTTCGTGCCATGCATCGCAGGAAGCCGCGGGCGCATGCTGTCTGCGTGGCCGGATGGATGAGCGCCACCAGGAGGAAACCTCATGTTCGTGCTAAGCGTGATCGTGATGGCGGTGCTGGCGCTGTGGCTGGTCGGCGCGCTGATCGGCGTGGTGTTCAAGTTCACCTTCGCCATCGTCGGCGGCGTGTTCAGTGCGCTGGGCGCCTTGCTCGGGGTGGTGATCGCCGGCGTGGTGCTGGCGGCGATGGCGCCGATCGTCTTGCTGGCGCTGCTGCCGGCCTTGCTGCCGGCGTTGATGATCGCCGGGCTGGTGTGGCTGGTGGTGCGTGCGACGCGTCCCGCGCCTGCCGCGCCTGCCATCGACAAACCGGTGCAGCCATAAAGTTGCCGTGAGGGGCCGGCCGGTCGCCTTTGCGAACGGAACGGCCGGCCCCTTGTTTCACGCCAGGCTTTTGTCGCGACTCACAGCTCGCGCAGTTCGAAGCTCACCGGCACCCGCGCCCATGCAGGCACCGCATGTCCTTGCGCCGTGGCCGGCTGGAAGCGCCAGTTGGCCAGCACCTGTTCGCGCGCGCTCTTGTCGAGCACGTCGGAGCCGCTGGATTTCTCGATCGTCACCTGCGTGGGCTTGCCTTCGGCGTCGACCAGCACGCGCAGCATCACCGTGCCACGCAACTTGCGGCGGATCGCCACCGACGGGAAGGTGAGCGGCGCGCTGCGGTAGGCGAGCGTCGCTTCGATCGGCGCGGGATCGGCGACCGGCGCGGTGTTGACGGCCGGTTCGATGGTCGGCACCACAGGTGGCGCGGCGATATTGCCGTCGACGGTGGGCGTGACGGCCGGTGGCTGCGGTGCCTTGGGCAAGGTATGCGGCACGGCCGGCGGCGTCTTCGGCAATGCCTTCAGTTCGATCTGCGGCGGTGCGGGTGGCTCCGGTTGGGGCGTGATCCAGGTCACCACGATCTCGGGCGTCTTCCTGACCGCCTCGACGATCTGGGGCGCCATCGGCCGCATCACGGCCAGCAGGGCGGCGAGATTGAGCGCGATCGCCGCGCTGAGAGCGGCAATGCGGACCTTGTCGGGATGAGCGTGCGACGGACGATAAGCGACAGCCAGGCTTGCGGACGGCATGAGCGACCTCCTGACGAATGCGATGTGTTGGACGCGCCAGTCGCACGCTGCGTGGGGACGCAGAGGGATCGTGCCTGAACGCACGTTCAGACTATGCCGGTCAGAAGCGGATGTGCAAGTAGTGTGTAGAGAGGCCGGACGGGAGTACGCTCCGGACGATTCCTCCCGCTGAACCCCTTCCCGGATTTTTTCAGTGCGCCACCAGCATGGGCAGGTCGCCATGCATGAACAGGTGGCGGGTGGTGCCGCCCAGCACCATCTGGGCCAGGCGCGAACGGCTCCAGGCGCCCATCACCAGCAGGTCGGCGCGGTGCGCATGGGCGGCGTCCAGGATCAGCGTGCCGGCGGCGTGGGTCGGGCCGGCGTCCAGGGTCTGGATGCGTGCGCGGATGCCGTGGCGTTCCAGCCAGTCGGCCAGGCCCGGCGGGGGCAGTACCGCGATCGAATCGGCATACATCTCGCTGCCGTCCAGCAGCAGCACCTCGTCGGCCTTCTGCAGCAGCGGCGCCGCCGCGGCCAGGGCCAGGGCGGATTCGCGGCTGCCGTTCCAGGCCACCAGGGCGCGTGCGCCGAGGGTGTCGCCGATCTGGGCGATGTCCGGCACCACCAGCACCGGGCGGTCGCTGCCGAACACGCAGCGCGAGACGGTGCCGAAGCCCACCGGCGCGTCGCTGCGCTGCTGGCTGCGTTCCATCACCAGGAAGTCGTAGCCGGCGGCGGCCTGGCAGACGGTCTGCACCGTGTCGCCCTGGGCCACGCGCCACTGGCCGCTCAGGCCGCGGGAGGCGAGCAACTGCTGCCACTGGGTGCCGTGTTCTTCCGCCTCGACGCAGCGCCGGCGGGTTTCCTCCAGCTGGACCGGCACCGCCTCCGGCAGGCTGAAGGCGGCGGCCGGCAGGTCGGCCACGTAGAGCCCGTCCAGCCGCGCGCCCAATCTGGCCGCCAGCGCCGCGGCCGCGCGCGGCCCGGGGGTGTGCAGATCGGTTTCCTGGAGGTACAGCAGCAGATCGGTGCTAGGCATGAAGCCACTCCTTCGCCAGTCCATCCCCAGCTTACCCCGCGGGTGTCGACGCGGATTGACGCCGGACAAAAAAAGGCCCCGCACAGTGGGCGGGGCTCAATGAGCCGGGCATCGGGGGAGAGAGGGGGAGATGCCCGGACGACGGAGCATGCGCCCGGGCGGCTTTGCATCCTGTTCAATAGGCGTGAATATGCCATTCACGGCCGTTCATGCACGGGGCCACACAATCGCGTGTCCCGGACAGGCGCCGGGTGGGGCAAAAAGAAAAAGATTCGAGGAGAAGGTCATGGGGAAAACCTGGCTGGGCTGCGCCGTGCTGTCGGCCGCCCTCTTTGCGGCGCTGCCGGCGCCGGCCCATGCGGCCGACGTGTCCTGCCGGATGGACTTCCAGGTCTCCGGCTGGTCGGTCTTCTACCAGACGGCTTCCGGCAGCGGCACGGTCCATTGCGACAACGGCCAGAGCATGGCGGTGCGCATCCGCGTCAAGGGCGGCGGCCTCACCTTCGGCAAGACCAAGATCACCCACGGCGTGGGCAAGTTCACCGGCGTCGACGGCATCGGCGAGATCAAGGGGCATTACGCCAATGCCCAGGTCCATGCCGGCGCGGAAAAATCCGCCGCGGCCCAGGTGCTGACCAAGGGCAATGTCTCGCTGGCGCTCAGCGGTACCGGCGAGGGCTGGAACATCGGCATCGCGTTCGGCGCCTTCATCATCGAATAGCGCACGGTTTCCTTCGCCGCGCCCACCGTGCGCGGCAGTATGCAAGCCCCGGCCGCGCGGGTAAGGTGGGCGGGAGCGCCAGCCGGCGCATCCCCGCTTTCGAGGAAGTCCCCATGTCGGTTTCGTCCAGCGCCGCCCCGCGCTATGCCTTCGGCGACGAACTTGCCAGCAGCGTGCTGCATGGCATCGGCATCCTGCTCAGCATCGCCGGACTCGCCACCCTGGTCGCCTATGCCGCGGTGCTGGGCGATGCGCGCGCGGTGGTGGCCAGCGCGGTGTTCGGCAGCACGCTGATCCTGTGCTACACGGCCTCCACGCTGTACCACGCCATTCCCGGCGAGCTACCCAAGCGCGTGCTGCGCACGCTCGACCATATCGCCATCTTCCTGCTGATCGCCGGCACCTATACGCCGTTCACCCTGATCGCCCTGCCGGGCGCATGGGGCTGGAGCCTGTTCGGTGCGATCTGGGCGCTGGCCATCGCCGGCAGCGCGCTGGAGCTGGGCCTGCTCAAGCGCTCGCGCAAGCTTGCCGTGCTGCTGTACGTGGCGATGGGCTGGGTCGGCATGATCGCGTTCAAGCCGCTCAGCGCGCACCTGGAAACCGGTGGCATGGTGCTGCTGATCGCCGGCGGCGTGGCCTATACCGCGGGCGTGCCGTTCTACCTGGCGCGGCGCATGCCGTATCACCACACGGTGTGGCATTTCTTCGTGCTCGCCGGCAGCGTGCTGCATTACCTGGCGGTGCTGCTGTACGTGATTCCCGACCAGGCCGCGTGAGCGCGGCCCGCCAGGACCTGGAAGACGCCGCCACGCATCTGGGCCTGGCCCACGAGCTGCGCTTCAAGCCGATGTTCGGCGGCCTGTTCGTCTACTTCGCCGAACGGCCCTGCGCGTGGATCGACGCGCAGGGGC
The DNA here is from genome assembly GCF_018599165.1 of Dyella sp. LX-66. NCBI lineage: Bacteria > Pseudomonadati > Pseudomonadota > Gammaproteobacteria > Lysobacterales > Rhodanobacteraceae > Dyella > Dyella sp. LX-66. The sequence goes on along the minus strand of NZ_JAHFVJ010000001.1, from coordinate 568,845 downwards.
TGGCACTGAAAGTCGCGCCGGAACAACAGGCCGAACTGCTCGAGATCGAAGGCGTCACCCGCTTCGTCCACGCCGAAGGCGCCAAGCCGAGCCGGCAATACCTGCGGCTTCCGCCCGCGCTCACCCGCGACACGCCCGTGTTCGCCGCCTGGCTGGAACGCAGCCTGCACGCGCCGCAAAAAAAGCCGGCGCGCAAGCGCCGGCCTTGAGCTGCATCGAAGCGAGCCGCCCGTGCGGGCGGCCTGCTTCAGCGCTTCTTGTTGTATTGCGGAATGAACTGCGTGCGCACCGCTTCGGCCAGCTGTTCCGGCGGTAGCAGGCCCTGGCCGATCACGAAGTCGTTGAAGGCCTTGCGGTCGAAACGCGAACCCAGCGCCAGCTCGGTTTCCAGGCGCAGCTGCTGCAGGCGCATGTAGCCGTAGAAATACGCCGTGGCCTGGCCGGGGCTGTTGAAGGTGTAGCGGTCCAGTTCCTGCCGCGCCATGGCTTCCGACAGACCCACCTCGTGAGTGAGCACGTCGTGCGCGCGCTCGCGCGTGATCAGTCCCAGGTTGAGCATCGGGTCCAGGTACGCGCGCGCCGCGCGCAGCATGCGCGCCTGCAGCGCGCCGAACTGGCCGGCCGGCGGCTCGTACGGCAGCGTTTCGGCTTCCGCATACAGCGCCCAGCCTTCCACGTTCACGCTGTTGAAGGCGAACAGGCTGCGCGCCAGCGATACGCCGCGCTCCACCATCGCCGCGAACTGCAGCTCGTGTCCGGGACGGCCTTCGTGCGCGGTCAGCGTCCAGGCGGCGGCCTTGTAGGTGAAGTCGTCGTAGGAGTCGGAACTGCCCGACTTCGACGAAGGATTACCCATGGTCAGCACGAAGGTGCCCTGTTCGCCCTTGTTGTTGACGAAGGGCGGCGGATCCATATGTGGCGCCGGCACGGCCGCGGCTTCCGCCTCGGACGCCATGCGGATGGCCATCTTGCGGTCGGGCAGGGTGACGATGCGCTCGCGGCGGATGATCTCTTCGATCTTGCCGATCACCTCGTGGTACCAGGGCATCACCTGGTCCTTGGTCAGCTGCTGCTTTTTCAGCGCCTTCATCACGTCGCGGTAGTCGGTGGCCTGGATGTTCTCGGCCTTGGCCACCACCGGCGCCATCATCTGCATGGCCTGGCGCAGCTCGACGAATTCCAGCTCGGCCTGCTTGATCAGTTCCTGCGGCGGGATATCGATGCCGACCTGCTTGAGGTTATAGGCGTACAGCGGCTCCGGCAGGCGGAAGTCGGCGCGGGTACGCGGCAGCACGGTGCTGCGGATCCAGGCGTCGTAGTCCTTCAGCTGGCTGTCCAGTGCGTCGAGCGCCGCCTTGCCGTCGGGCGTATCCAGCTTGTACTTGGCGAACAGCTGGCGGATGCCGTCGGCGTAGCGCTGGGTATTGGCCAGCTTCTGCTCGATCTCGCCCTTGTACGGGCCGAGCAGCGACTTGTTGTCCAGCCGCTCGGTGGTGCGCGCCTTGGCCAGCGTGGCGATCGGCTCGCAACCCGGCGCCTTGCCGACGTAGCACTGCAGGCGGTTGAGCGCGAGCGCGCGGCGCTTGGGATCGACGTCGTCCTTCAGCAGCACGAACTCGCCGTTGAAAATCAGCTGCGCCACGTCCTGCACCGGCAGCATGTACTGGCGGTTGAGGTCGATGCCCTCGATCTGCTCGTCCACCGACTTGACCATGATCTGCAGATCCTGCCGCACGTTGGCGTCCTTCTCGGCCACCAGCAGCTTCTGCAGCTTGCCCTTCACCTCGACCATGGCCGCACGCGTGCGCTCGTCGATGCCGGGCTTGAGGTCGGCGACCTTGTCGTCGTAGCCCGGGATGCCGATCTGCGAGGCGGATTCGGGCGAGAAGCGCGCGGTCGCGTCGAGCAGCACCTTGGCGTCGGCATTGCTGCGTTCGATCCATTCGGGCGACTTGGCTTGCGCGTGGGCGGAACCGGCCGCCGCCAGCGCGGCGGCGATCACGAAGGCGAGAGGTCTGGACATGGAAGGATTCCCTGTAAGGTCTGGCCAGCCTAGGCGGCCGGCGGGTTGCGTGCCTGTGCCGAATGGCGGGGCGCCAGGCCGGTCAGCCGATCAGCATGGCGAAGCCGAACAGCCCGATCATCAACAGCGAAATCACCAGCTTCACCAGGGTGCCGAACAACAGCCCCAGCCAGGTGCCCACGCCCACATGAGCCGAGCGCAGCACGCTCTTGCCCGAGGCCAGCTCCCCCGCCAGCGCACCGAGAAACGGCCCCAGCAGCAGCCCCGGTATGCCGAAAAACATGCCGACCACCGTGCCCAGCGAGGCACCCCACAGCGCCGCCTTGCTCGCCCCGACCCGCTTGGCCCCCAGCACGCCGGCCATGAAATCCACCAGCACGCCGAACGCGCCCAGCGCGCCGATCACCAGCAGCCAGCCGGTGCCCACGCGCTGGTATTCGTTCACCGCCGCGGCCAGCCAGATGCCGCCGAAGATCATGGGGATGCCCGGCAGCGCCGGCAGGATGTTGCCGACCACGCCGCCGATCATCAGCAGGGCGGCCAGCACGTAGAGGGCGATATCCATACAGCTCCCGGCGCGTGACGGTGGAGGATCGGCCACAATAGGCCGCATTGCGCATGGCGGGCGAGTGTACCCCGCCGCCGCTCGCGGGAAGCCACGTGGACAGCACCGACGACACCCATCTGCTCAAGGCCGACGAACTGGGCCGCATCGAACTCACGCGCCGCGACGGCGTGCCGGTGATCCGCCGCGACATCGGCGGCGCCCGCTGGTGGGCGCGCGCGTTTGCGCGCCGCGCCGCGGCCCGCGAGGCGCGCGCGCTGGCCAAGCTCGCCGGCGTGGACGGCGTGCCGGCGCTGCTGGGCTGGAACGGAAAGGAATTGCTGCGCGGCTATATCGCCGGCGCGCCGATGCAGCAGGCGCAGCCGCGCGACCGGGCGTATTACCGCGATGCGCTGCGTTTGCTGGCGGCCCTGCACCGCCGCGGCATCGTGCACAACGACCTGGCCAAGGAACCGAACTGGCTGGTGCGCAAGGACGGCAGCCCGGCCCTGGTGGATTTCCAGATCGCCTGGACCCGCGGCCGCCGCGGCGCGCTGTTCCGCCTGCTGGCGCGTGAGGACCTGCGCCATCTGCTCAAGCACAAGCGCACGTACTGCGCCGACGCACTGAGCGCGCGCCAGCGCGCCATCCTCGCCACGCCGGCGCCGCATGCGCGGCTGTGGCGCGCCACCTTCAAGCGGCTGTACAAGCTGGTGGCGCGGCGGATCTTCGGCTACTGGGACAACGAGGGGCAGGGGCGCATCCGCCAGTGACGGCGCGCCCGCCGCGTCACTTCTCGACGAAGGCGCGTTCCACCACGTAGTCACCCGGCTCGCGCGTGCGCGGCGAGGCGTGGAAGCCGCGGCCGTCGAGCAGGGCGCAGGCGTCTTCGAGCATCGACGGGCTGCCGCAGAGCATCACGCGGTCGGTGTCGGGGTTCAGCGGCGGCAGGCCGATGGTCTGGCTCATCAGGCCGTCGGCGATGGCGTCGGTGATGCGGCCGCGGTTGCGGAACGGCTCGCGCGTGACGCTGGGGTAATAGATCAGCTTCTCGCGCACCAGCTCGCCCAGGTATTCGTGCGCGGGCAGCTCGCGTTCGAGGTAGTCCGAATAGGCCAGGTCGTTGACGTGGCGCACGCCGTGGGCGAGCACGATCTTGTCGAAGCGCTCGTAGGTATCCGGATCGCGGATGACGCTGAGGAACGGCGCCAGGCCCGTGCCGGTGCCCAGCAGATAAAGATGCCGGCCCGGCTTCAGGTCGTTCAGCACCAGGGTGCCGGTGGGCTTGCGGCTCACCGTCACCGGGTCGCCGGGCTTCAGGTGCTGCAGGCGCGAGGTGAGCGGCCCGTTCGGCACCTTGATGCTGAAGAACTCCAGGTGTTCTTCCCAGTGCGCGCTGGCGATCGAATACGCGCGCATCAGCGGACGGCCCTCCGTTTCCAGGCCGATCATCACGAACTGTCCGCTGTCGAAGCGGAAGCCGGGGTCGCGCGTCGTGCGGAAGCTGAAGAGGGTGTCGTTCCAGTGGTGCACGTCGATCACGTGCTCCGTTGCCAATGCGACCATGGGGTTACCGTTGATCTCAAGAAGATTCGTATAAGAACCGCGCGGCGGGCGCGCCAGGCGCCGCCGAAGCGCGAACTCGTTAGCGCGAACTCGTCAGCGTGGACTCGTTGGGGTGGCGAGGGCTGCCTGACGAGCACTGCCGGACGGCAGTCGATGCGGCTCATTATGCCATCTGCCGGCCGGAAGCGCCGAAGCCGCGCCCGGGGCGGCGATCTGGCGACCCCGAAAGCCCGGACGCGGCAGACCAGGAAAATTCTAAATCTTGGCGTAATCGGAGAAATCCGAAGCGAATTCGATACATTTTCGGACAAATGGGACCCAGCCGCGGATGCCCATGCACCGTCCGTTGGAGTTGAATGAAGACTTCGCACAGCCGTTCGCGACGGTTCGCGAAATGCAGGGAACGGCCACGCTCGTTCCACCCTGGCAGCACCATCCAGCGCCATTCGTTTTCTCTTACGGAAAACACCGCGGGTATCGCGGTTCGAGGTGGTGGTGGACGCTTTCCCAGAGGCACGGACGCATGGCATGGGGATCGGCGTACAGACGAGGGCAGCGTGATGATTCGAGTCATCGTGGCGGACGACCACCCGGTGGTGGTGATCGGCGTCAGGACCGTGCTGGAGCGGCACGGCGACATCAAGGTGGTCGGCGAGGCCTGCAACGGCAGCGAGCTGATCGACCGGCTCGACCGGCTGCCCTGCGATGTGATCATCACCGACTTCTCCATGCCGGGCGACGCGCCCGACGAGCTCTCCGGCGAGAGCGCCAGCGAACCGCGCCACGCCGATGGCCTGCCGCTGATCACCTTGCTGGCCACGCGCTATCCGCAGATTCCGGTGATCGTGCTGACCATGCTCAACAACGTGGCCGTGCTGCGCGCGATCCGCGAGAAGGGCATGAAGGGCCTGGCCTACAAGAAGTCGTTCGCCACCGACCTGCCCAATGCGGTGCGCGCGGTGAAGCGGGGCGATACCTACGTCAGTCCCAGCCTGCGCGAGCGCTTCCATCAGCGGGAGCACTCTCCGGAAACCATCGCAAAGGAACTTTCTCCCTGCGAGATGGAAGTGCTGCGCCTGTACGGCATGGCCCAGCTCACCGTGACGCAGATCGCCGAGCGCCTGCATCGCAGCATCAAAACGGTGAGCGCGCAGAAGCGCAGCGGCATGAAGAAGCTGGGCATCCTCCACGACAGCGCGATCGGCGAATACCTGGAAAAGCTCGGCTTTCGCTGACGCATCATCGTGCTCGGATTTTTCTATGTCGTTTTCAGAACACGCTGATTTACTCGCTGCGAAAGGCCTGATTACGGCAGCCGCTCCGGCCGTGCATGCTGCCCGGCCCATCCAAGCGGAGCGTTGCGCGGGGGCGGTTCGGCGGCAGATGCCGGGGCTGGCGCCCCGCCATCGTTATTCATAGGAAGGTCTTTGCATGGCTTGGCTGCGCTGGTGGCTGTTCGCGATGATGCTGTGCGCCGTACGCTGCGCCGCGGCCGACGGCGTGGTGCTCACGCCGGAAGAGGAGCGCTGGCTCACCGAACATCCGGTGATCGTGGTGGGCAGCTACCAGGAGGGTTTCGCGCCGTTCGAAAGCGTGGTCGAAGGCCGCGTGCAGGGCATGGGCCCGGACTACCTGGCCAGGCTGGCCGACATGCTCGGCGTGCGCGTCGCCTATCGCGTGTATCCGGATTGGCCGGCCCTGCTGAAAGCCGCGCAGGCCGGCTCGGTCGATCTGCTGATGAATATCTCGCCGACCGCCGACCGCGCCGCGCACCTGCAGTTCAGCCAGCCTTACTTCGAGGACTTTCCCGCCCTGGTCACGCGCGCCGGCAACGAGCGTGTGAAGGACATGGCCGGCCTGCGCGACGCCACCCTGGTGAGCCTGGCCCAGGACGCCACCGCCGAAACCGCGCGCGCCTACATCCCCGGAGTGAAGCTGGTGCACGCCGGCAGCACGCGCGATGCGCTGCGCATGGTCGCGGACGGGCGTGCCGAGGGCTATATCGAGAACCCCTACGCCGAGCGGTTGGCGATCGACGCGGCCGGCCTGCAGAACCAGCTTCACGTCGGCCCGCTGGTGGCGCTGCCGATCTCCGCGCTGTGCCTGGCCGCGCCGCACGACCGCGCGCCGCTGATCGGCGCCATCGACAAGGCGCTGGCCCTGCTCACCAACGAGGACCACGCGCGCCTGCGCGCGCCCTGGCTCAACGGCGACCTGCGCCACCCGCGCAGCGACGACGCCGCCGTGCCGCTCAGCGAGGACGAGCGCGCCTGGCTGCGCAAGCTGCCGCCGCTGCGCGTGACCATGGACCCGACCTCACCGCCGTTCACCCTGCTGGACCGCAACGGCCAGCCCGCGGGCATCTCCAGCGACTACCTGCGCGAGATCGCGCGGGCGCTGGATCTGCGCCTCACCTACGTGCCGGCGCGCAACTGGGGCGAGGTGATCCGTGGCATGGCCGAGAGCAAGGTGGACCTGATCCCCGCGGTGTCGCCGGTCAGTCCCGAGCAGTCCGCGCTGATGGACTTCTCCGTGGGCTATCTGGATTACCCGGTGATGATCGTCACCCGCACCGAGGCCAATCCCATCACCGGCCCCTACGACATGGCCGGCTGGACCGTCGCCGCCAATCTGTCGCGGCAGGACATCCGGGCCATGACCGGGCGCATGCGCGGGGTGAACGTGGTCGGCGTGGCCAGCACCGAGGAAGGCCTGTCCAAGGTCGCGGACGGCTCCGCCAACGCTTTCGTGGGCGACATCGCCAACGCCGACTTCGTCATCCGCGAGCGTTTTCCCGGACGCCTGAAGATCAACGCCCCCACCGAGGACCACGTGGTGCTCACCATGGGCGTGGCCAAGCGCTACGCCCCGCTGGTACCGCTGATCAACCGCGTGCTGGTGAACATGCCGGAGCGCAAGCAGCAGTCCATCCGCAACACCTGGCTGGCCGCGCACTACACCTTCGGCGGCAGCTGGAAGGAGATCGCGCACAAGACCCTGCCGGTGATCGCGATCGTGCTGCTGTTCCTGCTGACGGTGTCCTACGCGTACTTCCGGCTGCGCCGCGAGACCAGCAAGCGGCGGCGCACCGAGGAGCAGCTCACCGACGTCACCCGCCATCTGCCGGCGGTGGTCTACAAGTTCCGCTACACGCGCGAGGAAGGCGTGCGCTTCCTGTTCGTCGGCGGCAATCCGGAGCCGATGTTCGGCATCGGCGCGCAGGTGTTCATCGACGGCAAGCGCGGCGCGCTGTCGGCCATCGTCGAGGAAGACCGTGCGCCCTTGCTGGCCGAAGTGGAACGCGCCGCCAGCAGCATGATGCCGTTCCAGGCGGTGGTGCGCGTGCGGGCCTGGGGCGGCCTGCGCTGGGTGTCGACCAGCGCGACGCCGCGCCTGGTCGAGGGCGTGGTGCATTTCAGCGGCTGCTGGGTCGACACCACCGAGCAGCATCAGCAGGCCGAGCAGCTGGCGCGCGCCAAGGAACAGGCCGAGACCGCCACCCAGGCCAAGACCGAATTCCTCGCCACCATGAGCCACGAGATCCGCACGCCGATGAGCGGCGTGATCGGCATGCTGGAACTGCTGGCCCACACGCCGTTGAACGAAGAGCAGCGCCGCATGCTGGGCACGGTGGAGGCCTCGGCGGCGGCGCTGCTGCAGATCCTCGACGACGTGCTGGACTTCTCCAAGATGGAAGCCGGCCGGCTGAGCATCGAGTACGTGCCGGTGGACGTGCGCGATCTGATCGACAGCACGGTGAGCGTGCTGTCGGCGCAGGCGCATCGCAAGGGGCTGGCGCTGGCGGTGGACATCGACGAGCGCCTGGCCGGCGAGGTCAGCGCGGAGAACGTGCGGCTGCGCCAGATCGTGCTCAATCTTGTCAGCAATGCCATCAAGTTCACCATGCTCGGCGCGGTGCGCGTGTACGTGAAGGTGCTGGAGGACAGCGGCGCCAGCCAGCAGGTGCGTGTCAGCGTGGTCGATACCGGCATCGGCATGTCGCCGGACCAGCTGTACCGCCTGTTCCAGCCGTTTACCCAGGCGGAGTCGTCGACGACGCGCCGCTATGGCGGCACCGGGCTGGGTTTGTATATCTGCCGCAGGTTGGTGGAGCTGATGGGCGGCACCATCGCGGTGGAGAGCGAGGTGAATCTCGGCACCGGCATGCACGTGGAGCTGAGCATGCCGATCCACCGCCGCGAACTCTCGCATCACGCGCTGCGCGGGCGAACGGTGCGCATCGAAGTGGCGGATCCCGCCGTGGCGCTGGCCTTGCGGCGCTATGTGCTGGCGCTGGGCATGAGCGTGGACGACGGCGATGCGGCGCGCGGCCGGCACGGCAGGCTTGGCGGCGAGCATCCGGACCTGCTCTTCGTCGACGAGCAGTTCGGCGCCGGCCGTCCCGCCGCGGCCGGCACCTGCATCGCGGTCACCGCCATTCCCGATCCGCACGGTTACACCAGCAGCGCCGCGGGCGTCACCGTCACCAGCAATCCGCTGAAGTGGTCCACCTTCGCCATTGCCTGCCAGCGCGCGCTGGGCCTGGCCGTGGGCGAGAGCGAGCGCGAAGCGCTGCTCGGCGCCAGCGCCGGCACCGACGGACGCGTGCTGGTGGCCGAGGACAATCCGATCAACCAGGCCTTGATCGCCGCCCAGCTGGACAAGCTCGGCTATGCCTGCGACGTGGTGGCCAACGGCAAGCAGGCGCTCGACGCGCTGGAGCAGCGCAGCTACGGCCTGCTCATCACCGATTGCCACATGCCGCTGATGGACGGCTACGAACTGGCCCGCGCCGTGCGCCGCCGCGAGAACCACAGCGGCCGCCACCTGCTGGTGCTGGCGATGACCGCCAACGCCATGCCCGGCGAACTGGAACGCTGCACCAACGCCGGCATGGACGACTTCCTGCCCAAGCCCGTCCGCATGCCCGAACTGCGCGCAAAACTGGAGCGCCTGTTCGGCGTCGGCTCGGCGGCGGTGCGGCCGGTGTTCGAGGTGGACCTGGGCATGCTGCGAGAGAGCTTCGGCGACGACCATGTGATCCAGTCCCTGGTGACCGGCTTCGTGCGCACGACGCGCGTGGATCTGCTGACGCTGGATGTGCTGGTGGACCAGCGGCGGCCGCTGGATGTGGCGCATTGGGTGCACCGCTTGCTGGGCGGCTTGCAGTTGTTCGGGAGCAATCCGCTGACGGAGGAGGGGCAGGCGCTGGAGATGGCGCTGAAGTCGGAGGACCGCTATGAGGTGATGGCGGATGCGTTGGCGTTTCGGAGGAGGGTCGAGGGGTACCTCGACAGGTTGGAGGTGGTTGCGCGGGCGCTGTGAGGGGTGAGGCTGCGCCTCTTGCTCGTCATCCCGGCGTAGGCCGGGATCCTTTTGCGGTATCGCTTGGTTTTCGCGTTAACGCGAGCTGGCCGCTTATGCAGCGGGCATTTCGGGCGCCTGCCGGCGCCCGAGTCACTTTCTCTTTGCTGGCTCAAAGAGAAAGTAACCAAAGAGAAATAGCCTCAGAGCAACTGCTCGCGACGCAACTAGAAGGAGCGGTGGGCGTCTGCGGTAACTTGATTAACCTGGGTCTACACGAAACGACGGTGCGTTTACGTGGCGCGTTCTTCAACGTGCCGTGGCGAAGAGGATGTTCAAGGACTGGTACCAGCTTCTGCTCTTCGTTCCTGCCTGCCTCACGACTTCACCCCTCTCCCCTCCGGGGAGAGGGCAGGGTGAGGGGCCGGGCGGAGCGGAAGGTTCGTCATGCCTCACCCGCAAAGACCTAAAAATCTGCAAAGCCTTACAGATCAGGTTGAGGAGAGTTCCACTGCCGCGCTCCGCCCGACGCCTCACCCCGACCCTCTCCCCGGAGGGGAGAGGGAGAAGTGCGGTGGTGGAGCATGCAGGAACGAAAAGCAAAAGCCGCCTCAGTCGCTGAACGTCCTCTTCGCCACGGCACGTTGAAGTGCGCGTCACGTAAACGCACTTTCGCTTCGTATAGACCCAGGTTAATCAAGTTACCGCAGCCGCCCACCGCTCCTTCTAGTCGCGTCGCGAGCCGTTGCTCTTAGGCCATTTCTTTTGGGTTACTTTTTCTTTGGGCCAGCAAAGAAAAAGTGACTCGGGCGCCGGCAGGCGTCCGAAATGCCCGCTGCATAAGCGGCCCATTCGCGATAACGCGAAAACCAAGCGACACCGCAAAAAGGACCCCGGCCTACGCCGGAATGACGAGCAAGGCGCCCCACGCCAGAGTGACGAAAGGCAGTCGCGCCCAGCGACACCTAATGAAAATCCCGGGACCGCGCGTCCAACGCCCCTAAAAGTGGACTCAAGTCCACCAACTTCTTCGCGATCAGATGGCAGACGCCATCCACCGTCTCCCAGTGCCCCTCCACGCCGAGCAGGCGCGCCTCCAGATACGCTCGATGCTGCCGCTCGGCGACCTGTCGCCACACCACCACATTCACCGGACCATGCTCATCCTCGAGCGTAATAAAGGTCACCCCACTAGCCGTCTGCGGCTGCTGCCGCTGAGTGACCAACCCGGCGATACGGGCCGGCATCTTGTGCTGCAGTCCGGTGAGCTGCTTCGAATCCAGGAAGCGCTGCGCGCGCAACCGCGTCCGCAGCAGGCGCAGCGGGTGGGGGCCGAGGCTGAGCCCCGTGTGGGCGTAATCGGCCAGCAGGTTCTCCGCTGCCGTCGGTGGCGGCAAGGCAACCGCTTCCTCGGCGGGGCTGCTGCGCCCGAACAGCGGGAGCTGTGCTTCCACGCCGCTGACGGCCCACTTCGCGCGATGGCGGTGGCCGGCAAGTCCGCGCAAGGCGCCGGCATCGGCGAACAGGTCCTGGTGGCGGCGGTCCAGGCTGGCGCGGGTGCACAGGTCGACGATGTCGGCGAACGGTGACTGCGCGCGCGATTGCTCGACGCGCCGCGCCATGGCTTCAGAGCAGCCGCGCACCTGGCGCAGGCCCAGGCGCAGGGCGAAGCCGCCCTGGCTGCGCGGGTCGCGTTCCAGCGTGCAGTCCCAGTCGCTGTAGCGCAGATCGACTGGCAGCACGGCCACCTTGTGGTGTTTTACGTCCTGCACGATCTGGCTGGCGCTGTAGAAGCCCATGGGTTGTGCGTTGAGCAGGGCGCAGGCGAACGCGGCGGGGTAATGGCATTTCAGCCAGGCGCTGGCGTAGGCGAGCTTGGCGAAGCCGGCGGCGTGGCTTTCGGGGAAGCCGTAGCTGCCGAAGCCTTTGATCTGTTCGAAGATCTGCGCGGCGAAGGTTTCGCTGTAGCCGTTCTTGGCCATGCCTGCGAAAAGCCGGTCGCGATGCTTTTCCATGCCGCCGTGGCGTTTCCATGCGGCCATGGCGCGGCGCAGTTCGTCCGCCTGGGGGCCGCTGTAGCCGGCGGCCACCATGGCGATGCGCATCACCTGTTCCTGGAACAGCGGTACGCCCAGCGTGCGTTCGAGTACTTCCTGCAGCGCGTCCGAAGGATAGGAGACCTTTTCTTCGCCACGCCGCCGGCGCAGATACGGATGCACCATGTCGCCCTGGATCGGGCCGGGCCGGACGATCGCTACCTGGATCACCAGGTCGTAGTAATTCTTCGGTTTCAGCCGCGGCAGCATCGACATCTGCGCACGGCTTTCGATCTGGAACACGCCGATGGTGTCGGCCTTCTGCACCATGGTGTAGGTCGGTTCGTCATCGATCGGGATCGACGCCAGCGTGTGCGACACCCCCTCATGCTGCTTCATCAGATCGAAGCACTTACGCACGCACGTCAGCATACCCAGCGCCAGGCAATCCACCTTGAGCAGGTTCATCCGGTCCAGATCGTCCTTGTCCCACTGGATGATCGTGCGGTCCTGCATCGCCGCGTTTTCCACCGGCACCAGCTCCGACAGCGGCGCATCGGAGATCACGAAGCCGCCCACGTGCTGCGAGAGATGCCGCGGAAAGCCGCGTAGTTCCTCGGTCAACAAAATCACCCGTTCCAGCAGCGGACTGTCCGGATCCAGCCCCGCCTCCTGCAGGTGCTCGCGCAGCGAGCCGCCGTTGCGCCACGCAAACACATCGCTCAGCGACGCCACCTGGTCGGTCGACAAGCCCAGCGCCTTGCCCACGTCGCGCGCCGCGCTGCGGCCGCGATAGCTGATCACCGTGGCGGCCAGCGCGGTGCGCTCGCGGCCGTACTTGCGATAGATGTACTGGATTACTTCCTCGCGCCGCTCGTGCTCGAAATCGATATCGATATCCGGCGGTTCGGGGCGGTTGTATTTGTGATCCTTGCGGCTGGCCGACATGAAGCGCTCGGTCAGCAGCTGCGCCTCGTCGGGGCTCACGCTGGTCACGCCCAGCGCATAGCACACCACCGAATTGGCGGCCGAGCCGCGGCCCTGGCACAGGATGTCGATGCTGCGCGCATAACGGACGATATCTTCCACCGTAAGGAAGTAATGCTCGTAGTCCAGTTCGCGGATCAGCGCCAGCTCGATCTCGATCTGCTTGCGGTTCTTCTCGCTGATGCCATCGGGCCAGCGCCGCTGGATGCCCTCCTCGGTGAGCTTGCGCAGCCACGATGCCGCCGTATGCCCCTCCGGCACCAACTCTGCCGGATAGCGGTACTGCAACTGGTCCATGTTGAAGCTGCAGCGCTCCGCAATCCGCACCGTCTCCGCCAGCAGCTGCGCTGGATACATATCCGCCAGCGCATCGCGGGCACGCAGATGCCGCTCTCCATTCTTGAACAGCACCGCTCCGGCCTGCGCCACGGTAAGCCCGTGGCGGATCGCGGTAAGCGTGTCCTGCAGCGCCCGCCGCCCGCGCACATGCATATGCACGTCGCCCGCGGCGACCGCCGGAATGCCGAGCTCACCGGCCAGCGCTTCGAGCCGGTGCAGGCGTGCCGCATCGTCCGGCCCGCGATGCAATTCCACCGCCAGCCACAAACGGCCGGCGAAGCGTTCGGCCAGCCAACGGCCGTCCGCGGCATTCGGCTCGTGGTCCGGCAGCCATAGCGCCAGCGTGCCGGGCAGGCCGTCGGCGAGGTCGGCGCGGGTCAGGTGATAGGTGCCCTTGGCCGAGGCGCGGCGGCCGCGCGTGATCAAACGGCATAGCGAGGCATAGCCTTCGCGCGTTTCGCACAGCAGCACGAAACGTAATTCGTCATTCAATTTGAATTCCGAACCCACGATCAGCGGCAGCTCGCTGGCCAGCGACGCTTCGTACGCACGCACGATGCCGGCCAGCGAACACTCGTCGGTGATCGCCAGCGCGCGATAGCCGCAGGCCTTGGCCCGCTCGAACAGTTCGCCCGCGCTGGACGCTCCGCGCTGGAACGAGAAATTCGACAGGCAGTGCAGTTCCGCGTAGTCCGTCATGCGAACCACCCGTGCAGCATCCACGGCCCGTGTTCGCCGATCGAACAGAACACCCAGGCGCGCTGCCCCTGCGCGGTTTCCACCACGTAGTAATCGCGGCGCAGGCCGCCGCCGTCCCACCAGCCGGTTTCCAGCCGCTCGGGGCCGGCCAGGATGCGCGGCGGCGGGCCGCGCAGCGGGATCGGCGTGTCCAGCAGCCAGGTCGGGCGCGGCAGCGGCGTGGGCGTGCCGATGAATTGCGCCTGCATGTCGGCGGTCTGCGCGCGTTCCGGACGCGGGTCGGTGCTGGCGCGCAGCTTGCCCACGGCCTGGTCGCCCAGGCGCGCGCGCAGGCGTTCGCGCAACTGCTCCGCCGGCAGCGCGTGCAGCGGACGCGTGTCGAACAGATCGCGCCCGGCCGGCACGAACGGCGGCAGCTCGTGCGCCACCAGCCGCATCGCCACCACCGGTTGCGGCAGGGTGATGCGGTCCAGGCGGCCGCGCGCGTGTTCGAACAGCATGGCCGGTTCGCGTTCGGGCGCGAGCAGGCCGATCGAGACGTCGGTGGAACTGCCGTCGCGATGGATCAGCCGCAGCATGAAGCGCTGCACGCCGCCATCGCGTCCGGCCAGATACGCGCCGAGATCGCCGGTCAGCCGGCGCAGCGGAAACACCAGCGCTTCCACGTGCTCGATCTCGTGCGCCCATTCCATCCCCAGGTCCAGCCGGTCCGGCGGGCGATAGAACGGCAGCACTTCCTGCGTAGCGCCGGTGAGGTAATCCAGATGCGCGGTGAGCTCGTCGCCGAAGCGCCGGCGCAGGCCATCGCGCGGCGTGCGCAGCAGCTGGCCCAGCGTGCGCAGGCCCATGCCGGCGAGACTGTCGGCCGCCTGTCCGGGCAGGCGCGCCTTGCCCACCGGCACGGACAGCAGCGCGCTGTGCAGCGCATCCGGCGTGGTCACCGCCAGGCCGTCGTGCATGCCAGCCAGCACGTGAGCGCCGCGCGCGGTGGGCGCAAGTGCGATGTGGTGGCGGAAGCCCAGCTCGGTCAGGTCGTTGCGCAGCTGGCGTTCGAACTTCGGCCAGGGCCCGAACAGGCCCAGGCTCTTGCTGACTTCCAGCACGATCGCGCGCGGCCACAGCGCCACCTCGGCGCTGTAGCGGTAGGCCCAGGCGGCGAGCAGGCGATGCCAGCGTTCGGTGGCCGCGGGGTCGTATTCCACCGCGTCGAAATGCGCCAGCAGCGCCTGCGCCGCGGCGAGCTTCTGTCCGGGGCGCAAGCCCGCCGCGCGCGCGGATGCATTGGCGGCGTAGACGCTGCGCGCCTGCGCGGAGCCGGTGACCAGCACCAGCGGCTCGTCCGACGGCGGGCGGCGGCGCAGTACGCCGTCCAGTGCAAGATGCGGCAGCAGGATGCAGGCCCAGAGCATGGCGTCAGCGCCCGCTTTCGGCGGGGAAGGGAATCGCCATGGCCGGCGGCTGCCCGCCGCGGCATTTGCGGATGCGCAGCTGCCGCACCGGCGCGGTTTCCACTTCCAGCCGCAGTGCCGCCGGCGAAGCCTGCGGTGCGTGGCGGCGGTCGCGGAACAGGAAGCCGAGCGCGCGGCCGTGATCGGCGGCGACCTGCAGGCGGCGCAGCGCGCGGTCGTCCGCCTGCTGCGGCCAGGCCAGCACGGCCGCGCAGCTGCCGGAGCGCAGGCATTGCTCGGCGGCCCACAGCGCGTCGCGTGGCGTATCGGTGCGCACGATGTCCACGCGCGACATCGCCACGCCGCGGTTTTCCCAGCCGGCGACGCAAGGCGCGTAAGGCGGAGCGATCACCGCGATCACGCCATCGGCCTGCGTCAGCCGCGCCAAGGTAGGCAGCACCAGTTGCAGCTCGCCCACGCCGTCGGCGGGCAGCAGGATTTCGCTCAGCGCATGCTCCGGCCAGCCGCCGGCGGGCAGCGCGGCGTCCAGCTCCGCCCAGCCGGTGGGCTGGCTGCCGGGTTCCGCGGCGGGCGCGGCGCGGCCGTGCCAGACCTGGCGACCGGCGAACAGCGCATCGAGGGCGACGACCTGGCCCATCGCCCGCTCAACGCAGCTGGCGCAGGCAGCGGGTGACGACGCCCCATAGTTCCAGCGTTTCGCCTTCCTTGAACACGATGGGCTTGAAGTGCGCGTTTTCCGGCAGCAGGGCGATCTTGCCGTCGACCTGGCCGAGCCGCTTGATCGACAGCTCGCCGTTGACGATGGCCACCACGATGTCGCCCTGGCGTGGCTTGAGCGCGCGGTCCACCAGCACTTCGTCACCGTCGAAGATGCCCGCACCGATCATCGACCAGCCGGACACGCGCACGATGAAGGTGCTCGGTTCGTGCCCCGCGATGATCAGGTGCTGGTTGAGATCGACGACATCCGCGACGTCGTCGTCCGCCGCGCTGGGCAGGCCCGCCGGCACGCGGCTGCTGAAGGCGGTGAGCGCCACCGTGGAAGGCAGCAGGGACAGCGGCCGCGGCGTGTCCAGCGAGCTGCCCTGGCGGTAGGCGTCCAGGTAGGCCAGCACGGTCGGCACCTGGCTTTCGGGAACGCGCAGGCGCTGGGTCGATTCGCTGGAGGGGCGGCCGGCGCCGGGGCGGGAGCCACCGTGGGAGGGAGGAGACATGGCTGCGGCAGCTTGAATAGCGGGTCGGTAATCAAGATAGCACCGGCATCATCTCAGCGCTTGAGATACCTCGGGTTCGGCGATAAGAAATTTCTTCAAGTAAAAAATATTTGACATCAAGTTATCTTTGGCGGACATTGCGGCCACGCCAAGAGGGGACACGCCCATGCTGCCGAGAGAACGCTTTGCCTGGATCTGGACCGCCGCGCTCATCGTGGTCGGCGCCGCCTATTTCATTGCGGTGGGGGTGCAGCAGCAGGCGCACGCCGAACTGAGCTTCCTCACCCGCATCGCCACCCTGGCGGTCGCCCTGGGTTCGCTCGGCGTGATCGCCGGCGGCGAGCGGCTGTACGCCCGCCTGGGTGGCGGCGGCCACCGCTACGAGGCGCCGGACGAGCGCGAGCGCTTCATGGATGCCCGCGCGTCCACCTTCGCCTACTACGTGCTGATGGCCGGGATGCTGGTGGTCGGTTTCGTCATGCCGTTCAAGCACAGCGGCTGGGACATCGTGCACGGCGCCCTGCTGGCCGTGATCGCCGCCGAGGTCGTCCACCACGGCTCGCTGGCCCTCGCCTACCGCCGGGGCTGGCGTGTCTGAGAAGCGCCTGACCAACAACATCCGCACGCTGCGCTTCATGGCCGGCGAGATGACCCAGGCGGATCTGGGGCAGCGCGTCGGTTTGACCCGGCAGACCATTGCCGCGGTGGAGGCGGGGAAGTATTCGCCGACGCTGGAGACGGCGTTTCGGATTGCCGAGGTGTTTGGCAAGCCGTTGGATGACGTGTTCCGGTGGGAAAGCTGACGGGGCAGGGGTGACGAACGGGGCAGGCTTGAGTTCACGCGTCTCGCTACGCTCACTGGAATGCCGCTCAACGCCAGGTTTTGAATCCTTCTCCCTCAGGGAGAAGGTGGCGGCAGCCGGATGAGGGTTCGGGCGGAGTGGGGCGCACCGCTTCGGCCGTACCCTCTCCCCAACTCCTCTCTCCCACGGGGACTACCTTCGGGTCGCCGGAGGGAGAGGGGCTTTAGGTCAGGCTTCGATTATGGAGGGGCGATATGTTTCGTCGTGGCCTGATCGTGTTCGCTCTGATGGCTGCCTCGGTGGCCTCCGCGTCCGACGCCAACGTCGCCGCCCAGGCCCGCACCGCGTTGGAACACGCGGTTCCAGCCACTGACGGCCCCGGTGTGGTGGTGCTGATCGCCAAGGGCGATACGGTGCTGTTCCGCGAAGCGCGCGGACAGGCGCAGATCGAGCTGGGTGTGCCGCTTGCTGCCGACCAGGTGTTCCGCATCGCGTCGATCACCAAGATCTTTACCGCGGCGACGGTGCTGAAACTGGCCGAGCAGGGAAAGCTTTCCCTGGACGACAAGCTGGCCAAATATTTCCCCGGGATTCCTTCCGCCGATCGCATCACCCTGCGCCAATTGCTGAGCCACACGGCCGGCGTTTCCGATGTCGCCAAAAATCCGCAGCCCGGTTTCATGCGGCGCGATATCGATACGGCCACGCAGGTCGCCGAGATCGCCAAGCGCGATCCCGCTTTCGAACCCGGCACGCGCTGGGCGTATTCCAACGCCGGCTACATTCTGCTCGGCGCGGTGATTGAAAAAGTCACGGGGCAACCGTGGCATGAGGCGATGCGTCAGCTCGTGCTGGAGCCGGTGGGGACGGCGCAGATCCGCTACGGCGATGGTGCTGCGCTGATCGCCGGGCGTGTTGCCGGCTACAGCACCGACAATCCTGCGCACCGTGTCGAGAACGCATCCTTCATCAGTTCGAGCATTCCGGCGGCAGCTGGCGGGCTGGTTGCCACGGCTGACGATCTGATGCGCTGGATACGCGCGCTGGCCGGCGGCCGCGTGGTGAGCGAAACCAGCTTCCGTGCGATGACGACACCGGCGCAGCCGGTCGAATCACCGGCGCATCGCTATGGCCTGGGCATGTATCTGTGGCGGGTGCGGGACAGCGAGATGGTCGGCCATACCGGCCAGATCAATGGTTTTGCTTCCGCGCTTGCCTATCTTCCGAAGCAGGACGTCACGGTGGTGGTGCTCGCCAACGACGACAACTTCGACGCGCGCACCATGGCGCGGCGGTTGGCGGCGATCGCGATCGGCAAGCCGTATGTGGATCCGGTAGGTGTTGCGCCGTCGGACGACATGGTCAACGCACTGGTGGGGCAGTACCGCATCGACGGCAAGACGACGGAAACCTTGTCGGTGAAGGACGGGCGGCTATATGCCCAGCGCAGCCAGCACAACCTCGTGCCGCTGCAGATGACGGCGGATGGAAAGCTGTACTTCGTGCCGGACGAGCTGAGTTACTTCGCGCCGGTGCGCGATGCGCATGGGAAGGTAGTTCGGCTGGATTATTTCGATGGCGGCGATAATCCGGCGCAGCCGATGCCGAGCATGGCGGAGGCGGTTGCGCCGACACCGTGATGGGATGAGGAGGCGTGCCACAACCGCATCGAAGAGCAAGTGGCCAATGCCTATGACGGCGGCCCGGTGCACGTGGAGACCGTCAGCCATTACACGCGGATCCCCGACGCCGACGCGGCCAGGGAAACCCACGCGCAATAGGCTTGTGCTACGAAGTCGCGCAGTGGGATAAGGATGGCGGCTCGATGGGCTGGTCGGCTTGCGTATGAACAAGGCTGCGAAAACCTCGCCTCCTGGCACTGCCTGGGAAGTCGGCGCCATCTTTCTTCGCCTGGGGCTGACTTCGTTCGGCGGACCGATCGCCCATCTGGGGTATTTCCGTCGCGAGTTCGTGCAGCGTCGCCGCTGGCTCGATGAGGAACATTTCGCGCAGCTGCTGGCGCTGTGCCAGTTCCTGCCGGGGCCGGCCAGCAGCCAGCTTGGTTTTTCGATCGGCCTGCTGCGCGCCGGTTGGGCGGGTGCGCTGGCGGCGTTCGTTGCATTCACCTTGCCCTCGGCGCTGCTGCTGTTTGCGTTCGCCGAGTTCAGCGGGCAACTGGCGGGGCCGTGGGGGCAGGCCGTGGTCCATGGCTTGAAGCTGGTGGCGGTGGCGGTCGTTGCCCAGGGCTTGCTCGGCATGGCGCGCAGCTTGTGTCCCGACCTGCCGCGGGCCTTGCTGGCGGTGCTGGCCGCTGTACTGATGATCTTCAGCACGCTGCCGGCGATGCAGTTGCTGGTGGTGGCGGGTGGAGCGGCGCTTGGGCCGCTGATCTGCCGGCAGGTGCTTGCCCGGCAGGGCGAGACGTTTGCGTTGGCGTATGGGGCACGCACCGGCTCGGTGCTTCTGTTCGCGTATGGAGCGTTGCTGGTGGCGGCGCTGGTGTTGTCGCCGCTGTTGCCGCCCTTGGGGCAGATGGCCGGCGCTTTTTATCGGACCGGTGCGCTGGTGTTCGGCGGTGGCCACGTGGTGCTGCCACTGCTCAAGCACGCCATCGTCGATCCCGGCTGGGTCAGCCCGGACACCTTCCTTACCGGCTATGGCGCCGCGCAGGCGGTGCCGGGGCCGATGTTCACGCTGTCGTCCTTCCTGGGTAAGCAGATGTATGGCGGGCAGGGCGGTGCGGCCGGCGCGGCCATCGGCGTGCTGTCGATCTTCCTGCCGGGCTTGCTGGCGGTGTCCGGAACGCTGCCGTTCTGGCGGGTTTTGGCGGCGCGCGATCGGGCGGCGCGGATGCTGGCCGGCGTCAATGCGGCCGTGGTCGGCCTGCTCGCGGCGGCGTTCTACGATCCCGTGTGGGTCAGTGCGGTGGGCAATATCGGGGATGTTGCGATTGCCGCGGTGGGTTTCGCCGGCCTGGTGGCGTTGCGCTGGCCCGCGTGGGCCGTGGTGATCTGGTGCGTGGGCGCTTCGCTCGCGCGCCACGCGCTTGCGTGATGCCGAATCGACAGGGAAATCCGTTCCCCTGCACCGCGATTAGTCAATTCAAATGACTTGATCGGTGATGCGCACATGCGCATCGGTGATGTGGAACCCGTACCTGACGATATCGTCCAGGCATTCGCCCGAGTCGATGCCAGGCATCGCGCGCTCGCGCTCCAGTTCCGCCGATTTCAGGGCATTCCAAGGGGCGAATTGCGCGGGCAGGTTGGCGCCCGTGGCGTCCGCCGTTACGCCGAACACGCGACCGGGGCCGCGGAAAACATGGACTAGCATGGTGCTTGCTCCTGGCCTTGGTCATTCAAATTGATTTATCGATGCGCAGGCGAATCGGGCATGGCTACCATGGGGCCGATATCGCGCCGTTCCTGCGGTTGGTGATATTGAATATACACGTGTATATGTAATTTACAAGCGACCACCATGACCACGCGTTCCTACTCCAGCCCCGTCCGTGCCGCCGCCGCCGCCGAAAAGCGCGAGCGCGTGCTGCAGGCCGCCATGCAATTTCTCCGTGAGTCGGACAGCGCCGCCAACTTTTCGCTGGAGATGGTGGCCAAGCTCGCGGGCGTGACGCGCCTGACCGTCTACAACCAGTTCGGCTCGCGCCGCGGGCTGATGGAAGCGGTCTTCGACGAAATCGCACTGCGCGGGCAGATGGGCCGGCTGCGGCATGTGCGGGAACAGGCCGATCCGCGCGAAGGGCTCGACCAGCTGGTGCAGATCTGCTGCGAGTTCTGGAGCAGCGACCCCGCGCTGCGGCATATCTACGACGCCATGGCGCCGGACCAGGAATTCGCCCAGGCCTTGATCGCGCGCAACGAGCGGCGCCGGCTGCTGATCGGAAGCCTGGTCGAAAAAGTGGCCGGCAAAGGCACGCGTGTTCAGCCGCGCCGCGATGCGGTCGATCTGATCTTTGCCCTTACCAGCTTTGCGATGTTCCGGCAGCTGGCGGAGGGCCGTTCGGCGAGCGAGGTCAGCGCATTGATCAAGGCTGCCGCACATGCGGCGCTCGATCGGCTCGCCAAGTGATGACGGTCGCACCGAACGGCACCTACGCCGCACCGGCCAGTGCGCTAAGGTAGGCCGCGGACACCAAGCCAAGGGAGCCCAGGGGCATTTGGATTGGACGTCGCGTTCACCATATCGATGCGCCTTTGGGGGAGTTCGAATGATTCGCAGGTCTGCGGTGGCGATGCTGATCGCCTTGTCTTGTTGCGTGCCAGGGATTCATGCGGAAAAGGCGCTTGCTCCGGTGGAAGCGCGGGTGCCTTTTGCGCCCGAAGGGTTTACCGGGACGGATGGCGCGGTCCATCTGGCTTACGAACTGCATATCACCAATTTCTATGGCGATACGGGTGCGCTGAAACCGAAAGGCCTGCAGGTCTTCGGCGATGACGCGAAGACGCCGTTGCTGGTGCTCGATAAAAACCAGTTGTCCCAATTCGTCCGGCCCGCGCCCGCGGAGCATGCGCCGGTGTCGATTGCTCCCGGCAAGCGCGCAGTCGTCTTCGTATGGATCACGCTGTCTGCCGGCGCGGCTTTACCGCACACGCTGCGCCACCATATCGAATTCGATACCGAGAAAAAGACCGTCACCACGCTCGATGGCGCGACGGTAAAGGTCGACAGCCAGAAGCCGATGACGCTGGGGCCGCCTCTGCGCGGCGGACGCTGGCTGGCGCACGAAGGGCCCGGCAATGCGCATTCGCATCACTGGGGCAGCCTGGTGGCGGTGAATGGCGATCTGACGATTCCGCAGCGTTATGCACTGGATCTGGTTGGCGTCGACGACTCAGGCCATGCAATGCGGCCGGGCGTCAAGGATATGCAGAAGACCACGTATGCGGATTGGATCGGTTATGGCGCGGAAGTGATCGCCGTGACCGATGGCGTGGTGCGCGATACCCGCGACGGCGAGCAGGAACACAAACCGCTGAGCCCGCAGCCCGAGCCTTCGTCGCTGACCGCGGACGGCCTGTTCGGCAATTACGTGGTGCTGGAACTTCAGCCCGGTGTATTCGCCACGTATGCTCATTTGAAGAAGGGCAGCGTCAAGGTCAAGCCAGGCGACCATGTTCATCGAGGGCAGTCGCTCGGGCAGCTCGGCCAGTCCGGGAATTCGGCCGCGCCGCATCTGCATTTTCAGTTGTCGACGGCGGTGACCTTCGAAGGGTCGGAAGGGCTGCCTTACGTATTCGAGAGCTTCGATTATCTCGGGCCGGAATCGGAGGCGCAGTTGTTCGGGCAGGGCGAGGCGTGGAAGGAGTCGACGGTGGGGCAGCGGAAGCTGCAGATGCCGTTGAACGATGTGGTGGTGCGGTTTGCGAATCCGTAGCGCCAGTTAAAGCCCAGCCCGGCAAGGCGACGTCAGGTCATGGATTGAACGAGGGGTGGGAAACATGGCAGTGCTTGAGCGCCTTAAGCGATGGTGGTCCGCACGGCGTCCGCTGCCTATGGATCAGCGGCTCGCCGTGGAAATGGACGAAGAGGGTGTGCGCGTCCATGTGATTGAGCGCATGAGTCCGGATTGGGAGCAGAGCTTTCGCTGGGACGAAGTTGCCAAAGTGTGTTTCAAGGATATGGGGATATACGACTCCGACGTCCTCATTATTCATCTAAGGGATAAGGCGCAACCGGTGGCGATCCTTACGGAAGCGCGCGGCGGAAACGACCTGTTCGGTGCATTGTGCGATAGAGGGCTCTTCCCACCGCATGTCATGCGCGCGGCAATCCGCGAGACCAATGGGGGCATGCATTGCTGGCCCTGATTTGCGTTTGGAGGGAATGAGCGGGGCGCGATACATCATTTGCTCGACTTCAATTCGTGCGGGCGCAAGCTGATCACAAGGACGGGAGGTGGTTCGCTCAAAAGTCTTCGCGCCGAAGATGTCGACGGCGCTAGAAAAGGCCTGGAGTCGCGACTGAACAGCCATGTTTATGAGCTGGCCTTGATGAAGAGGACAGGTCACGATCCGAAGGGCGATACATCCAAGGCGCTATCGGCGATCGCCAAGTACCGGGAGACGTATCGCTGGACCAGCGGCAATCCAGAAGTGGACAAATTAACCACGAATGCTCTGAACGAGGCGATCAGCGGCTCGTCGAAGGATCGCTGACCTCAATGCCATCGGATATGTCTGTAAATTGCACCTCGTGCGCACAACACGAGCGTGCGCCTACAGACAACCGAAAATCCATTTGATAGCGTGGCAGGCGTTGCTCGCGGTGTGTTTTCAAGTCGCGTCGCGAGCAGCCATGGCAGTAATGCTGTGAGAAGCGCGGGTCGCAGGAGTTGGCCCTCCTACGACCCGCTGACCATCACCAACTAACGAGGAGTTGATCATGGCTATGCCAGATCATACGGTACTTGCACGCTCGCCGATCCCCAGGGCGACACACCCACCGGCCATCCGGGCTGTCCGACGACCACGCGGACGCGGTTGAAGAACCGCGGTTTAAGAATTTTCGTAGGAAAGAATCCGAGCCGTCTTACCCGGCACGTCGCCTTGCGCGACGGCGAAAATCTCTAAAGCCGCAACCCACTTCCTCAATCAAGCCGCCCGGCGCCCCTTCCATGGGCCGCCGGTAAACCCCGAGTCCGTAAGGTCGGCGGCGCGTCGTGCTGTCTGGCGGCGCGCCGTTTTACGCGGCGAGGGCGCGGTGCTTAGCAAGGAGTTACTTATGGATATGTTTGGCGAACCGTGGATCGTGCGTAACGCTGCTTATTATTCCGATCCCGAGGCGGGGCCGGATGCTTTGTTGAACGATGCGACGGAGTGGTTGCAGTACGCGTATCACTCGATTCGGGTTCTGGCGGATTTGGTGCAGGAGAACCGCGATATCGATGCAAAGCGCTTGCCCGTGATGCTGGAGGGGATCGGGGTGTTTATCGATATGGGCGCAAGGTGCGCGGCGCAGGCGCATTTGCGGATGCAGTGGTTGGAGGTCGAACGCGATGCGGCCTGTTCGACAACCGAGGCCGATCCGGACGCCTCATAAACTTACTCGCGACACCCTCTCAACCCCCTCTCCCCGCCGGGGAGAGGGTTAGGGTGAGGGGCCGGGCGGAGCGATGCGCGGAGGGTCGCTACAAGCGGCAAAGCTTTTCTCATCGCCCCGTAGAAGCGTTACCGCGAGCACCCGCCCCTCATCTGCCTGCGACCGAAGGGAGTCCCGTGGGACCGGCATCTTCCTCGCTCCTCAGAGCCGCGCACATCCATGTGCGCTCCCCGCGTGCTCCCCGGCGGGGAGAAGAGTTCCATGACCAGCTGTATTCGATCCGGCATAACGTCCTACTTCACCGATTTGCCATCGATAAAACTATGAATCGCCGAAACCGTGGTCTCCGTAGCCTCCTCCATCAACCAATGCCCCGCACCGGGAACCACCAGCTCGGTGACATTAGTCGCGGCATTACGCATCACTATCGCCTCATTCGACCCAAACGACTTCTCACCGCCCACCGCCAGCACCGGCATGGTGAGCTTGGTTGCCATCGCGGCCTTGTTGTCCTCGGCATCCTTGCGAATGGCGCGGAACTGCAGGAAGGCGTCGTGCATGGCGCCAGGTCTGGCATAAAGCTCGGCGTAATGCTGCCGCGTAGCCTCGTCGATCTTCGACGGCGTGCCGGCG
This sequence comes from Dyella sp. LX-66, assembly GCF_018599165.1. Lineage (NCBI taxonomy): Bacteria > Pseudomonadati > Pseudomonadota > Gammaproteobacteria > Lysobacterales > Rhodanobacteraceae > Dyella > Dyella sp. LX-66. The sequence goes on along the minus strand of NZ_JAHFVJ010000001.1, from coordinate 544,229 downwards.
AATTCATTCCAGAACCGGTCCAGGTAAATACGCTCGCGGCCGGCCACGAGGCGCTCCATGTCCGGGCCGCCAAAATCGAAATGCCACAGCGCCGGCCAGCGCACGATCTGATCCCACGGCGGAATACCGGGAACGGGGGCATCCATCACCACCAGCCGGTCCGTCTTGTCCGGGTAACGGGCGGCATAGGCATACGCCACCATGGTGCCGATGTCGTGGCCCACGACGGCGGCGTGGTCGATACCCAGCTTGGTCAGCACGCCACGCACATCGGCGGCCTGCGATCGTTTGTCATAACCCTCTTCGGGATGCGACGACAAACCCATGCCGCGCAGATCCGGCACCACGACCGTGTGGTTGCGCATCAGGTCCGTCGCCAGCGGCGCCCACATATCGCCGGTGTCGCCAAAGCCATGCAGCAGCACGACGGCGGGGCCTTTGCCGCCGACGCGCACATGGATGGTGGCGCCCTTGGTCTCGATATCCTGCACGCGAAACGACGAGGGGAACGGTTGAACGCCGGCGGCAGCTGGAACGCTCGATGCGGCCAGCAGGCACGCGATCAGGAAGCGGCGAATCATGGCTAGACTCCCAAGGCAGTGAATGACTGATGGATGGTTCCCCGGCACTGGACGGTGCGGCTTGCCTGCCTCGTCCAGCGGCTAGTTCAGGGTGGGGGCTGTCACGTACATGTGATCGCTGGCGCCACCGTCCCGCCCTCGGCCGCAGATCGCTGCGCCGTGGCTCGGGTAGTGTGGCAGGTAGTGTTCGTGACCGCCCTTAGGGATAGGTTGCGCCGGGCCGGACCCGGTGACGTGCCACTGGCACGACGGACTCGTTCGATCATGTCGAACGAGTCCCCTGGCCTCAGGCGGAACCGGCCACGCTAGCTGGTGACTTCCAGCATGTGTAGCGCCGGCGGATCGAGCCTAGCCTACGAAGCTTGCCGTTCCGCGGATCCGCTATGAAGACATGGAGTCGGTGGTGCCTTGCGCTGGCCGGAATGCTTTGCGTCATGCCTTTGCTGGCGCAATCGGCGTCCTTCCAGTTTCTTGAGAAGCCGGGCGCGTATCCGGTGGGATTGAAAGTGGTCGAGCAATACGACCGCTCGCGCAACTTTCCTGCTTTATCCGATGCCTCGGGCAAGCTGCCTGCGAAGGGCGGCCCCAGGCCGTTGCAAACGCTGATCTGGTACCCGTCGCGCGCTGGCGCCGGCAAGCCCATGACCGTCGGCGACTATGCCCGGCTGGCGGATACGGAGCTTCATTTCGGTGCCCCCGATGAGAAGGGGAACAAATGGCGCATGCAGCTGAAGGCGTCCTTTGATATCCCGCTATGGGCTGTGCGCGACGCCCAGCCAGCGAAAGGGCGTTACCCGGTGCTGATCTATGCACCCAGCGACTCGTCCATCGCCTGGGAAAATGCCGATCTATGCGAATACCTGGCCAGCCATGGCTATATCGTGATCGCCAGTCCGTCGATGGGTGTTTCGACACGCGATATGACAGACGATCTCGACGGCATTCATGCTCAGGCTCGCGATATCTCGTTTCTGATCTCGTACGCCAGCACGCTGCCGAATGCGGATGCCGCACATGTCGTTGTGGTGAGCTGGAGCTGGGGCGGCATTTCGAGCCTGTTTGCCGCGGCGAGGGATCCCCGTATCGGCGCTTTGCTGGAAATGGACGGCAGCATGCGCTACTTCCCGGGGCTGGTGAAAAAGGCCGGGGACGTTCATCCGGAAAAGCTGGGCATCCCGCTGCTGTTCTTCACTTCCGAGTATCCGAACTATTTTGAGGATATGGACGGCTATGACGGCCCACCGGGCGACTTGGTGGGGCCGAGCGTACTTAACGCCTGGAAGCATGGCGATCTGTACACCGTGAATATGGTCGGCATGGCGCACGGCGAGTTCAGCTCGATGTTCCAGCGGCGCAAGAGCGCGGAGTGTTTTGCGGAAGACCAGATCGCCGATTACGGCAGGGATGACGCCAATCAGGGCTATGCATGGGTAGCTCGCTATAGCCTCAGCTTTCTCGATGCCGTTACGAAGCACGATGCGATGGCAGGTGCTTTTCTTAAAAGAACGCCGGCGGAAAACGGAGTACCGAAGCACTTCATGGCGATTCGATTTCGGGCCGCGCAGCAGCCAGCCGCCATCCCGGCGGAGGAGAAAACCAGCCCATAGTGCCGGGATCGTTCCGGCTAGACTCTGGATTCACGGCGTCGGCTAAGCCAATGCCTGCCCGGTACAGATAGCCAGGGTACTCATATCAAGTCGTTGCCGAGCCTTATCGGGATACGGTGACCTGACTTTCCGGTTGGATTACCCCGTTCATTTCGATGGAGGATTGCTTAGATGGCTCTATCTCTCACCAAGCCGCTGATTGCCTTGTCGCTGGTTTCGAATGCCCTGCTGATGGTCTTGCTGCTTACTGGATTTGCGTCGCAGCGGGCGACCAAGTTCGACGAAATCACCGTCCACCGCATCAATGTCGTCGAACCCGACGGCACCTTGCGCATGGTCATTTCGAACAAGAAAGACCTTCCCGGCGTGATCATCAAGGGCAAGGAGCAGCCGCCGAGCGATCGGCCGCAGGCCGGCATGATTTTCTATAACGATGAGGGTACGGAGAACGGCGGCCTGATCTTCGGTGGGCATAAGGACGCCAGCGGCAACGTGGTCGATTCCGGCGGGAGCTTGTCCTTCGATAAATACGGTGCGAACCAGATCGTCCAGCTCGCGGGTGTCGACGACAAGACGGACAAGTTCGCCGGCCTGGCGGTCAGTGACGATCATCGGCGTGTCTGGGTTGGCCGCACGGAGGAGGGGGATTCGATGCTTTCCCTCATGGATGCCACGGGGCATAAGCGCATTGTTCTGCGCGTCGCGCCGGATGGGCATTCGAGCATGGAGTTTCTGGATGCCGAAGGGAAAGTCGTTAAAAGCATGAGTCCGGACAGCATGTAAGCGCAGGACTGTGAGTGCGGACTGACCGGTCTGAGGGAGTGCGTGATGCTTGGTGTCATCGGTATAGGTGCGGTCGCTGCCGCAATCGTGGCGGGTTTGAGCGAGGACAAGGATCCGCCGCGGATTCTGCTTTCGCCTCGCAATGCGGGTGTGGCGGCGAAGCTGGCGGCGGCGTATCCGAACGTTCGCGTGGCGGGCAGCAATCAAGAGGTGGTCGACGGGGCTGGCGTCGTCCTTTTATGCGTGCGTCCTGCCGATGCACGGCAGGTGATGGCGGAGCTCACTTTCGGGGATCAGAGCCTGATCAGTGTGATGGCTGGTATTCCGATCCGTGGCCTGCAGCAGCTGGCGCCTTCGGTGAAGAACATAGCGCGAGCTATTCCGCTGCCGTCCGTAGCAAACCGGCGCGGTATCACGCCTTTGTATCCGGCCATCGAACCTGCGCGTAGCTTGTTTGGCCGGCTCGGCCGCGTGATCGACGTGGCAGATGAAACGGCTTTCGATCATTTCTCGGCCGCGACGGCCACGCTTGCCGCGCATTTCCTCTATTTGAAAGAGATAAGTAGCTGGCTTGAGGCCAAGGGCATCGCGCCATCGGAAGCGCAGAACTACGTCGCGGCGATGTTTGGCGAGCTTGCGACGTCCCTGCAGGGCCATGACACGGATTTCAGCGAGCTACTGCGAGAGCATGCGACGCCGGGCGGGATCAACGAGCTGTTCTGCCGGGTGGTGGGTGAGGAGGGTGTCTGGACGGCGGTCGATCTTGGTTTGGGCCGGGTCCGGCAGGCGCTCCACGATCGGCAAAGCCATTGGTAGGGCGGGTGACACATGATCGATAAGAAGCTTCAGCCAGTGGAATGGGCCGCCTTCATGTACGAACTTGAGGATGCGTTGGAGCATCTAGGGAACATGATCAAGGAAATCGAGCAGACGCCCGACTATGACGAAGCTAGCTTTCGAGTAGATCTCGGGCATGTTTACGCGCATCTCAACCGGGCTTGGCGGCGAAGCGCGAAGGATCTTCCCGACAGTGAGCGGGAGTGGGCTTCCCAGTTCCCGGATGATCTGACTCCTATGGGTTGATGTTGGCTATCGGTGCAAGGTCGATAAATTCCTATCTTTGATCTCGCGGTAGTTTGTTGAACAGGAGAAACCGGCATCCAGCGGACCGCGGCCATCCGCACCCATATCGAAGACGTGCTGCTGGAGTTTCCCCGGGGTTCCTGAAAGCTCGGCGTCAGCTACCAGCGCTCAAGTGGCAGCGAGAAAGCGGGCGCCCTGAGATTTTTATCTGACGTGTCGAATTCCGGCTTGCTCGTTCGTCGGCTTCCTGAAAGCAGCCCATCGGGCTGACTGGAACACACCCATGGCCAGGAGGAGTCCCATGCAACGAGCGAAGCACGTCGTCAAAGTCATGAGCATTGCGCTGCTTGCGTTATCCGCTGCATCGCAACAGGCGTTGTCGCAGGATGCGAAGAAGCCCGATGCGGCGGCGCCGTATCCGAAGATGGCCCCGATCGATCAATACCTGATGGCGAATCGGGACGCTGAGATAGCCCTGGCGCGCAGTGCGGCGCCGGCGTCGATTTCCGGCGACGCCACGGTCCTGGTATTGGGCCGCAAAGGCTACGAGACGGCGGTCGAAGGCAAGAACGGGTTTGTCTGCGTGGTGGCCAGAGGCTGGCTGGGGCCGTTCGATTGGCCCGAGTTCTGGAGCCCGAAAATACGCGCCGCCGATTGCCTGAATCCCCAGGCCGCGCGTTCGATCGTGCCGATCTTCCAGCTGCGCGCCAAGCTGGCGATGGCGGGTCGCTCCAAGGAGGACATGCTGTCGGCGGTCAAAGCTGCGTACCAGAGCAAACAGCTGCCGGCCCTGGAAGGCGGCGCGATGGATTACATGATGTCCAAATCGTCGTATCTGACCGACGAAGGGGACCATAACATGCCCCATCTGATGTTCGACACCTTGGTAAAGGATGGCAAGGATTGGGGCTCGGGTGCCGATGGCTCGCCGGTCATGTCCAGCCCGTATTGGTACTTCGCTCCGGACCAGACCAATATGAAAGGGCTGCCGCCTATCCTGGTGTTTCTGGTCGGAACCGGAACCTGGTCCGACGGGACGCCGGTACAGATGCATCACTGATGCCGGGCATCAGCAGGCCGGCATCTCTTCAAAACCGATCGGTGCTGGCCAGATAACGCCACTGTCCCGGCTGTAGCCGGGACATGGGTATGCGGCCGATGCGGATGCGCTTCATCGCCAGCACCTTCAATCCCACGGCCTGGCACATGCGCTCGATCCGGTCGGGCGCAATCCGCTTCAAGGCGAAGCGCAGGTGGGTTTCGTTCTGCCAGCTCACCTTGATGGGCGGCAGCGCGTAATGGTCGAAGCTGAGTCCGTGGTTGAGCAGGGCAAGGCCATTCGGCGCCAGCTTGCCTGACACTTCGACCACGATTTCCTGTTCGATGCGGTCGAAGTCTTCCTCCAGGCGGCGCTTCACCCGCCAGTCCTGCGTGAATACCAGCAGGCCGCTGGCCTGGTCCGGCAAGGACAGCGGGCATTCCAGGCGCGCGAAATGGCGCTTCAGCATGCGGACGCCGGAGGCGTCGTCGGGCGAGTGGCTTTCCTCGCGAATCAGCGCGCGGGCTTCCTCGACCGTTGCGCCGGCGGGTTTATGGAGAGCCACCGTAACGGGTTCGGCGGGTTCGAGCTGAGCGTTGGGGTCGATCTCGATGTGCTGTTCCAGCACCTTGAACTGAGGCTCCTCCACCGTCACGCCATCCACTCGCACCCAGCCGCCCTCGATATACATTTCCGCCTCGCGCCGCGAGCATTGAGCCAGGGCGGCGACACGTTTGGCGAGGCGTACGGGTTCGGTCATGAGTGCTGCCGGTGAGAGAGCTGAGCCATTATAGGCGGGCGCCCGGTTTCAACCCAAAGCGGTTTGCGCAAGCCCGAATGATTGTTCCGCGGCGGCACGATCGGGAGCCGCCTTGCCCAGGCTAAAGAATCATCATGAAGATCGCACGTAGCGCAAGGCTTGCCGTTGCCCTGGTCGCCGGCATGGTCAGCAGTTATCCCGGCCCCGCAGCGCTTGCGGCAGGTGCCGACAAGCAGCCATCCGTGGCGGCGTCGTTCGCCGCATTCTGGCGAGCGGCCGAGGGGCATTCCTTCGAGCAGCAGCTGGCAGCCTGGGACCGGGACGTCGAGAGGCCGCGCAGCGATCTGTATGCATCGGTAGTCTGGGAGGCGCCGCATCACCAGGATTGGCTTGTGCGCAAGCAGCGCTTTCTGCGTGCGCGTTTTGCCGCATACCCTCAGCTGTCAGCGGGTATACCGGCTGAAGAGCAGGCTCTGAGCCGGGTACTGGACCAGACGGTTCCGCGCTTTCGCCGCATGTTTCCCGAAGCCAGCCAGCAACCTCCCGTGCAAATGCTGCTCGCGCCGAATTTCGATGCAAAAAGCGGTGTGCTGGCCGATGGCAAGCCTGTCCTGATTTTTGCAGTGGATTCGTTGTTGTTGGAGCAAGCCGATCTTGGCGTTGTGGTTCCGCATGAGCTTTTTCATCTCTTTCATGCGCAGCACGCCGGCTTCAGCAATGACGGCGTGATGCCCGGCGTGGCGCTGACCGTTCCGCTGTTCGAGGAGGGACTGGCGACGTATGTAAGCGGCCAGCTCTCGCCGGGGTACGATGACGGTGCGCTGCTGCTGCAAGCGGATTTGGGCGGCATTCCAGCGAGCCGGCTGGCTGAGGTGGCCCGCCGTTTTCTCGCCGATGCGCGTTTCAAGGCGATCGATAGCGAACACCCTGACGCTTTCAGGAAATGGTTCAACGCAGCTGCAACGCCTTATCAACAAGATCTACCCAACCGCGCCGGCTATTGACTGGGCCTGCAGTTGATTCGACATTTGCGGCGTACCTACACCCTTGCGCAAATAACGTCCTGGACACCGGCTCAGGCGGATGCCCGTGTGATGGCGGCGTTGCGTGAGCTTGGCGGGGAGCGCCCCGATGGACAGCGGCAATAGGCGGGGCGGGATTCCTGCACTGCCTCAATCCTTATGCGGACCGCTCTTTTGTATTTTCGAGCTGCGGCCGGTGAGGTCGATCGGGGCATGCTGCGCCATCAGCTCCACCATCCAATCGATGAAGACGCGGAGCTTCGCACTTATGTGCCGGTTCGGCGGGAACGCCAGATAGAGCGGCATGCGGTCCATATGCCAGGTCTCGAACAGCGGTATAAGCGCACCTCGGCTTACGTGCTCCCTGGCCATGTAATGCGGCAGCCAGAGCGCCCCCAGACCGGCGAGTCCGGCTTCGAGATAGGCATTGCCATCGTCTACGGACAGCACGTAGCGCCCCAGTATCCGTACGGTTTCGGTATCTCTATGCATGGCATAGGGCAGGGGCTTGCCGGTGCGCGACCACACGTAGCCGACGATGCGGTGGTGTGGGCCTTCCAGGTCCCGCGGATGCAAGGGCGTTCCGCTTCGTGCCAGATAGCTTGGCGCCGCGTACATGCCGAGTTGAAGATCGCCGATATGCCTGGCTTTCAGCGACAGCGAAGTGAGTTCGCCACCGCGCACGACACAATCGACGTTCTCGCCGATGACATCGACCATGCGATCGCTGACGCCCATGTCCAGCTGGATATCGGGATAGCGCGTGTGGAATGCGGGCAGCGCGGGGATGAGGATCACGCGAGCCAGCGGACTTGGCACATCCACCCGTAATTTGCCTTTGGGTGATGTGGTCGCGGCGGAGAGGCTGTTGTCGGCATCGTCCAGATCCGCGAGCAGCCTGATCGCGCGCTCGTAATAGGCCATTCCGTCCGCGGTCGCATTGACCTTGCGCGTGGTGCGATTGAGCAGCTGGACGCGCAACCGGGCTTCCAGCTGCTGTATGAGCTGGGTCACGGCGGTCTTGCTTATGCCCAGTGTTTCCGCGGCCTTGGTAAAGCTGCCGGTCTCCACGACCCGGACGAAGGCCTGCATCGCATCGAACCGGTCCATCGTTGCTTCCGTGGGGGCTGGGATTGTTTGGATTCTACAAACAGTGTGAGCCGGGAATGGCTGTTTATTGCCGGAAGGCTGCTGCCTAGAGTGTGCCTCTCTCGTTGTCGATACCGTTGGAGGCTGATTTATGGCAACACGCGACGTTGTTTTCCCCGCTGGCCGCCGCGCGCTTTACGAGCGCAATCGTTATTCGCCGGCCATCCGCTCGAATGGCTTTCTGTTCGTTTCCGGACAGGTCGGCAGCCGCGACGACGGCTCGCCCGAGCCGGATCTGGAACGGCAGGTCGCGTTCGCGTTCGAGCATTTGAACGAGGTATTGGCCGCGGCCGGATGTACGTTCGAGGACGTGGTGGATGTGACCGTCTTCATGGTCGATCCCGAGTCGATATTCGAGAGGGTCTGGAGCGTGGTGCCGAACTACTGGGGCGATGCTCCGCATCCGACGCTGACGGCGGTGGGTGTGACCTGGCTTTATGGGTTTCAGTTCGAGATCAAGGTGGTGGCCAAGTTGCCTGGGGAATAGTTCGATAAGCACCTTGGTCACGTTGCGCGCCCGGCTCCGTTGGAGCGGTCAATTGGTGATTGACAGCTAACCGGAACGCATCCAAGGTCCGTCACGGGCCATGAGTGCGTGGCCACATCATGAGTCCGTTCGACGGAGGGTTTATGACCAAGCTGGTGGTAAGAAGCCTCGCTGTATCCCTCGACGGCTATGCCGCCGGCCCCGACCAGAGCCTGGAGAATCCGCTGGGTGTGCGCGGTCCGGAACTAATGCAATGGTTTTTCCCCACGCGTACGTGGCGCGCGATGCAAGGCGGCGAAGGCGGCGAAACCGGTGTCGATGATGGGATCGCCCAGCAAGGTTTTGCGGAAGTCGGCGCCTGGATCCTCGGCCGCAATATGTTCGGTCCGGTGCGCGGGCCTTGGCCGGATGACAGCTGGAAAGGCTGGTGGGGTGACGAGCCGCCGTATCACGTGCCGGTGTTCGTGCTGACGCATTACGCGCGCGAACCGTTGGTGATGGAGGGTGGCACGGTGTTTCATTTCGTCACCGACGGCATTGAGTCCGCTGTGAAGCACGCCATTGTGGCGGCTGAAGGCAAGGATGTGCGTATTGGCGGCGGAGCATCGACCATCCGGCAATTGCTGAGCGCATCGCTGATCGATGAAATGCATCTCGCGGTGGGGCCGGTGCTGCTGGGCAGGGGAGAGCCTCTGTTTCATGGACTCGATATGCATGCACTTGGCTATCGCTGCGACAAAGTGGTCCCCGGTGAGCGTGCTACGCATATGTTTTTGCGTAAAGGTCCATAGCGAGATACGGACGAAATAGCGCTCCGCGATACGCACTGTTCTCTCATGCCGATCTTCCCAGCGCAGCAAGGATCACTTTGCGTGCATGGAGCAAGTCGGATTTGAGATCGCTCGGGGAGACTTCTACGAACCCGAGCCCCTTGAGCAAAAAAATGCCTTCAACTGCCAATAACGCGTGACGGATTTCCGCGGTTTTGCCACGCGGTCGAAGTGGATCGAGCAGTGCGTGATAAAAGCTCCGTATCGACTCGAGCATGTCGGGGGCGTGCACCAGTGCCGTGACGAGAAAAGCCGCTTTTTGCGTCGAGGTGTCGTCCTCGCTCAATGCTTCTTCGATATGGGCGAGGGCCAGTTCGGCTGGCCCGGTGGGGCCATTGCCGAGCCGCCGACGGACGGCGTCCTGGAAGCGAGCCAGTTCTCGCTCCAGTACCGCATGCATCAGGCCGTCCTTGGTTGCGAAGGTGTAGACCAGGCCGCCTTTGCTGATGCCTGCACGTTCGGCGACGGCATCGAGCGTGAAATTCCGCCCGCCGGATTCCACGATGACCGCTTCGGCGGCATCCAGAACGCTGTCTTTGTCGATTTCTTTTTTTCGAGCCACGCTGACCTCTTGCTTTTCCGACTGGCTGGTCGCATATTATTTCCGACTGAGCAGTCAGATTAATGCGATGGGGCGGGCGCCACAAGGCAGCCGCCGCGAACTCACCTGAAGGAAAACCGATGAAAGAATTTGAAGCGGAAAGTCCCTTGCCGGCCGCGGCGCTTGGGCACTTTGTCATGAAAGTCCGGAAAGTCGAGGTCAGCTACCCGTTCTATGCGGGCCTGGGTCTGCGTGAGGCCGGCACGTTCCCTGGAATGGCGATCATCGAGCTGCGGGGCGGCACGCATCTGCTGCTGTTTCAAAAGGGCGAGGAGCAGAGCGATGCGCTGCTGGACGGCCGTAATGGCCAGAGGCCCGAATTCCTTAGCGAAAGAATCGATCTGATGATTGCGGGTCACGCAAAAGTAGATCTGGAACGCTATAGAGTCGATCTGGTTGGCAAAGGATATTCGCCCGCCGAGATCGCCGACGAAACGCTATACGGCCACCATTATTTTTCGATGCAAGACCCCGATGGCAACGGCATCACTTTCTATACCAGCCACTGCGGCGACAAGCCTGTGTGACGTGTGCGGCCCGTTAAGTGGCCGCTGATGGCGGTTCACTGGACGGCCAGCGATGAAATGGCCAGTGCAAGGGGCCTGCGGACGGCCTGTTTGAGCGAACAGTTATGGCTGCCCTCGCCATCGCCCCGCCTCGAACAGCATGAGCCAAGGAGCTTGCTGGTTGGGAGAGGCTGCTCTAAGGCGAAATGGCGGAGAGATAGCCGCCCGCGCCCATAGCTCCTGAAACATGTTTTGGCTAATGACGGCTGGCTCGCCCCAATGTTTGCGCCAAGTCTCACCGAACCGGAAATCGGCCAGCGTGCCAAACTGATCGTCCCAGTGCTTGCGGTCATACCGTGTGAGATAACCGTTCGCGTACTCGTCAACTTGCCTCGATGCAAAGCCATCGTCACCAAGCTCGATGTAGCGAATGAACTGGCCCCAAGCGAAAGACTCCCTCAGAGCCTGCGCCGCCTGAAGGGGAGATTTATGGTATCGAACTGAGCCGATCTGAGAAGGCATAGCGCTTGAGGTAATTGGCCGCTGCCATAAAGGACATCAGATTAGCGTGGTAAGTCGGAGCGGTCTATTTCGGCCCTTTAGTGAGCCCAGGTTAGCCAACCTGGCAGGCCACATCATCATGATCGGCATGCATGATCTACACCGGTACCGTGATCATCGGCTTCGGTACGCCCGATCACCACAGGTACACCCGATCATCAGCATCGTGCATGTGTGATCACCGCCGGCCGAATGATCCGCGCGAATTGGTCCGCTGATCAGATTTTATCGGTCCTGTGATGCGCTCCAACGCTAGGCGAGCGTCATAACTTCCCCGCCTTGAGCATGCAGGTAGAATATTTGCCATGCATGCCATCAATAAAAATGACTTCCAGCTATCGGTTGCACCGATGATGGATTGGACCGACCGCCACTGCCGTTACTTCCACCGCCTGATCTCCCCCCACGCCCGCCTCTACACCGAAATGGTGACCAGCGCCGCTCTGGTGCGCGGCAAGCAGCTGCGTCTGCTCGAACACAGCCAGCAGGAACACCCGGTGGCGTTGCAGCTCGGTGGCAGCGATCCGGTGGAACTGGCGGAGGCGGCGCGGCATGGCGCTACGGCGGGCTATGACGAAATCAATCTCAACGTCGGCTGCCCTTCCGATCGCGTGCAATCCGGCAAGTTCGGCGCCTGCCTGATGCGCGAACCCGCGCTGGTGGGCGACTGCGTGAAAGCCATGCGCGATGCGGTCGATATCCCGGTTACCGTGAAATGCCGCATCGGCGTCGACGACCAGGACGAATACGCCGACCTGCAGCATTTCACCGAAACCATGATCGCCGCCGGCGTGGAAATCCTGGTGGTGCATGCGCGCAAGGCCTGGCTGCAGGGCCTCAGCCCGAAGGAAAACCGCGAGATCCCGCCGCTGGATTACGAGCGCGTCTACCGCCTCAAGCGCGAGTTCCCGCAGCTGGTCATCGTCATCAACGGCGGCATCACCACGGCCGAGCAGGTGCAGGCCCATCTGGGGCAGGTGGATGGGGTAATGCTCGGCCGCGCGGCTTACCACGACCCCTACGTCCTGGCCCGGGTCGAAGCCGCCCTCTACGGCCAGCCGCTGCCGGACCGGGACGACACCCTGCGCCACATGCGTCCCTATATCGAAGCCGAGCTGGCCCGGGGCACCGCCCTCAAGCACATCACCCGCCATCTGCTTGGGCTTTACCAGGGTGAGCCGGGTGCGCGCGGGTTCCGCCGGCTGCTCAGCGAGCAGGCCCATCTGCCCGATGCGGGCTGGGAGCTGCTGGAGCGGGCCATGCTGCCCAGGCGGGCTGTAGCGGCGTGACAGCGGTGGGCGATCGGGTCAGTATTCAGGCCCGGTTCCATAGTCTGAACGAGGATAGCCTCCGTTCCCCGGGCTTTTGTTGGCGATATGAAGACAATCCTGCGCATTTCGGCTCTTTTGTTGCTCCTGGTGACCGCTACGGCGGCTGCGCAGGCGCAGGAGCCGTCCATGACGCTCGAGCAGGCCGTGAACCAGGTGCAGCAGGAGACCGGCGGCAAGGTGCTGTCGGCCAGCACCGTGCGGCGCGGCCGCAACGCGTTCGAGCACCGGATCAAGGTGCTCACGCCCTCCGGCCACGTGCGCGTGGTCACCGTGAACACGGAAGCGGGCAAGGCCCCGGCTTCCTCGGAATCCACCAAGAACCCGGCCGGCGACGGCGAGGGCAATAAGGAGAAACACTGATGCGCATCCTTCTGGTAGAGGACGAGGCGCCGCTGCGCGAAACGCTCGCCGCACGCCTGAAGCGCGACGGCTTTGCCGTCGACGCGGCACAGGACGGCGAAGAAGGCCTCTATCTCGGCCGCGAAGTGCCGTTCGACCTGGCGATCATCGACCTGGGCCTGCCGAAGATGTCGGGCATGGACCTGGTCAAGGCGCTGCGCGAAGTCGGCCAGCGCTATCCGATCCTGATCCTCACCGCCCGCGGCAGCTGGCAGGACAAGGTCGAGGGCCTCAAGCACGGCGCCGACGACTACCTGGTCAAGCCGTTCCATGTGGAAGAACTGCTGGCGCGCATCAACGCGCTGGTGCGCCGCGCCAGCGGCTGGTCCAAGCCGGTGCTGGCCTGCGGCCCGATCAAGCTGGACACCACCGCGCAGACGGTGTCGGTGGAAGGCAAGCTGGTCGACCTCACCAGCTATGAGTACAAGGTGCTGGAATACCTGATGCTGCACGCGGGCGAGCTGGTCTCCAAGGCCGACCTCACCGAGCACATCTACCAGCAGGACTTCGACCGCGACTCCAATGTGCTGGAGGTCTTCATCGGCCGTCTGCGCAGGAAGCTCGACCCGGAAGGCACCCTCAAGCCCATCGAGACGGTACGTGGACGCGGATACCGCTTTGCCATCCCCCGCAGCGAAAACGAAGGCGAATGATCCCGACCAGCCGCGCCGCCCGTTCTCACTGGCGGCGCGCGCTGCGTTGGCCACCGGCTTTGTGCTGGCGGCCTTTCTTGGCGTCGTAGGCCTTACCCTCTCGCGTTCCAGCGCGGAGACCGCGCTGAAGGAATTGCAGGACCGCCTGCAGAACTACGTGGTTGCCTACCTGGCCGGCACCGAAGTGGGCCGCTCCGGCAAGGTGCTGCTGCCTGACACGCCGCCCGATCCGCGCTTTTCCCAGCCGGGTTCGGGCCTGTATGCGCTCGCCTTGGGCGAGAACGGCGCCAAGCTGGAATCGCCCTCGGCGATCGGGCGCGACTTTGCGTTTCTGAAGCGGCTGGAGCCGGGGCAGAGCCAGTTCGTCGGCCCGATCGATACGCGCATGGGGCGGCTGTACTACTACGCCTACGGCGTGGCGCTGGACACCTCCGAGAAGAAGTCGGTGAAGCTCACCTTCATGGTGGCGCAGGCGGAGGACCAGCTCGAAGGGCAGAACGCGGTATTTCGGCGCAGTCTGATCTTCTGGCTGGCCACGCTGGGCGTGATGCTGATCCTGCTGCAGCTGTTGCTGCTGCGCTGGAGCCTCACGCCATTGCGCAAGGTGGCCAGCGACATGAGCCGCGTCGAACGCGGCGAGGCTGAGGAGCTCGACAGCCGCTATCCGCTGGAGCTCACCGGCCTCACCGAACGCATCAACGCCTTTATCGACAGCGAGCGCGAACAGCGCACGCGCTACCGCAACACGCTGGCCGACCTGGCGCACAGCCTGAAGACGCCGCTGGCGGTGATCCGCTCGCGGCTCGAAGCGGCCGACGGCAATGTGTCGCGGGTGCGCACCGACGTGGTCGACCAGGTGCGCCGCATGGACGAACTGGTCGCCTACCAGCTCGCCCGCGCCGCCACCACCGGCCGGCAGACTTTCGCCTCGGCCATTCCCATCGCCGGCCACGCGGAAGACCTGGTGCAGAGCCTGGAAAAGGTCTACGCCGCGAAGAACGTGCTGTGCGAATTCGACATCGACGAAGGTGCCGCCTTCTACGGCGAGCAGGGCGACCTGCTCGAACTGATGGGCAACCTGCTGGAAAACGCCTTCAAGTGGGCCGGCCACCGCGTGCTGCTGGTGGTGAAGGTGGAGCCGGTCGCCGGCCGCCAGCGCGCGGGCCTCTTGCTGAGCGTGGAAGACGACGGCCCCGGCATCGACGACGACAAGATCGAGAAGGTGCTCCAGCGCGGCGTGCGCGGCGACGAGCGCGTGCAGGGCCACGGCATCGGCCTGTCGATCGTGCAGGACATCATCAAGGCCTACCGCGGCGAGCTGAGCGTGGACCGCTCGCCGGAATTCGGCGGCGCGCGCTTCAGCGTGAGGTTGCCGCCGAGCTGAGGCTCAGCACGGCGCCGGCGAGGGGCCGTAGTAAGCGTCGAGCAGGGCGGCGACCATCGGGTCGGCGCGCTTGAGCACGCCCGGCTGCGACCAGTGCAGTTCGCTCACCACGGCGAAGAACTCGTCCGGGCCTTCTGCGGCGTAAGGATCGATCAGCGTGTCGCGCCCGCGCGCCACGTCGTTGGAGAGGTGGTCGTAGGCGCGCTGGAAGGCCACGATCCAGTCGCGCCGGCTGATCTCTTCCGGCAGCGGCGGCACGCCGTCCGGGGCGCCGTCGAGCATGTCGAACTTGTGCGCCATCTCGTGCACGACCACGTTGTAGCCGTCCCAGGGTTGCTCCAGGTCCAGCTGCACGTCGGCCAGGGAAAGAATCAGCGGGCCGCGTTCCCAGGCTTCGCCGATCAGCACGTCGTCCGCCTCGCTCACCACGCCGCTGTGCTCGTCGTGGTGGCTGCGGCGCACCTTGAACTCGCCGGGGTAGACCAGGATCTCGCGCCAGCCGCGCAAGCCGGTGCTGCCCTGGCGCAGGGCCGGCAGGCAGGCCTGCAGGGCGATCAGCAGGCGCAGGCGGTCGTCCAGCTCGGCGCCGGCCAGCGGGTGGAAGCGTTTGCGGGCGAGGAAATGGGCGGCGATGCGGCGCAGTTCGTTCTGGCGGTCGTCGTCGAGGCGGCGCGCCAAAGGGCACGCGGAGAGCGTGCGGCGCCATAGAACGTCAGGAATTGCCGGCGGGTCGAAGCGCGACAGCCACTGTCGCCACCAGGCCCCCGCCACAGGAACGGCTTACTGGATGGAGCCCGGCAGCAGCGACTGCCAGCCCAGGCTGATGCGGCGGCTGCGCTGCGTGCCGGACGAGCCGCTGCCGCCGACGGGGCAGTTCTCGCTGGAGGAGCCGGAAGCGGGAGTGTTCTGCGTGTTGCTGTCGCGCGGCACGCCGAGCGCGTCGCCGCCGTTGCCGCTGACTTCGTGGGGAACGGCGCTGTCCACGCCGGAACGCTGCAGGCCGCCCAATTCCTGGGTATCGGCGTCCATGGCCGATGCGGCACCGATGCCGCTGGCGCCCAGAACACACGCGAACAGGAACTGTCTGATGCCCATGGCGGCTCAACCCCTTGATCCGCAAGCCAAGGAACGGATCGTCGCAGAATCGTCCCTAGGATGCCAGTGCCGGAGCTTTGCCGTGCCGGGGCGCGCCAGTCCCACAAGTACTGGGCGCGGCGGGCAGAGGGCGGCTACTCGGCGTCCGGCCCACGCTCTAAGATGCCGCCCCATGCAAGCGATTGACCCTTCCCTGGCCGGGCCTGCCCTGCGCCGGGCTCACCACGACGGCGGGCGCCCCTGATGCAGGCGCGCGAACTGCTGGCGCTGCTCGCGGCGGGCGAGGCCTTGTCGGGCGAGCGCCTGGCCGAACAGGGCGGGGTGACCCGCGCCGCCATCTGGAAGCAGATCCAGGCCCTGCGTTCGCGCGGCGTGCCGATCGAAGCGCGCGGCGCCGCCGGCTACCGGCTGCCCTGGCCGCTGCAGATGCTGGACGCCCGGCGCATCCGCGCCGCCGTGCCGGCGCCATGGCGCAAGCGGCTGGGCGAGCTGGAAGTGCACTGGGAGCTGGATTCCACCTCCAGCGAACTGCAGCGCCGCGGCGCCGAACTGCCCGACCTGAGCGTGATGATCGCCGAGACCCAGAGCGCCGGCCGTGGCCGCCGCGGGCGCGCCTGGCTGTCGCCGCCGGGGCTGAATCTGTATCTGTCCTGCCTGAAGCGCTTCGATGGCGGCTTCGCCACGCTGTCCGGCTTGTCGCTGGCGGTGGGCGTGATCCTGCTGCGCGCGCTGGAATCGCTGGGCATCGCCGAGGCCGGCCTGAAGTGGCCGAACGACGCGCTGGCGCGCGGCGGCAAGCTGGCCGGCATCCTGGTCGAGCTGAGCGGGGAATATCAGGGGCCGTGCGCGGCGGTGATCGGCATCGGCCTCAACCTGCGCCTGACCGACGCGCTGCGCGAACAGGCCGGCCAGCCCGCTTGCGACCTGGCCACCCTGGCCGGCGGCGAGCCGCCGGAGCGCAACGATGTGGCCGCCGCGCTGATTACCGCTCTGGCCGAAGGCCTGACCCAGTTCGAGCGCGAAGGCTTCGCCGGTTTCGTCGCCGACTACGCCGCGCGCGACCTGTTGCTGGACGCGCCGCTGCGCGTACAAGGCGCGCAGGGCGTGCTCGAAGGCATCGGCGCGGGCGTGGACGAGCGCGGCGCGCTGCTGGTGAACGCGGCCGACGGCCTGCACCGCATCGACAGTGCGGACGTGTCGGTACGCCGCGCATGAGGCTGCTGCTGGATCTGGGCAATACCCGTCTGAAATGGGCCGTGCGCGACGGCGCCGCGTGGCATTCGCGGGGCGCGGTGAGTTGGGACAGCGACATCGCTGCCGCTTTAAGCGAAGCCTGGCGCGAACTGCCGGCGCTGGACGACGTGGTGGGCGCCTCAGTGGTCGACGCCGCGCGCGAAGCCGCCGTGGCCGATGCGGTGCGCGCGGCCGGTTCGCCAGCTCCGTTCTGGCTGCGCACTCCGGCCGCCGCCTGTGGCGTGCGCAACGCCTACGACGAACCGCAGCGCCTGGGCGTGGACCGCTTCCTCGCCATGGTCGCCGCCTACGACGCCGGCCATGCGCCGTGCATCCTGGCTGGCGTCGGCACCGCGCTCACGTTGGACGCGCTGGCCGCGGACGGCCGCCATCTCGGTGGCCTGATCGCCCCCGGCCCGCAGCTGATGCAGCAGTCGCTGGTCGGCGCCACCGCACGGGTACGCCCGGAGCGCCCCGGCGAGGTACTGGACGCCGCCGCCAATACCGCCGACGCCGTGGCCTCCGGCTGCTGGCAGGCCGCGGCGGCGCTGATCGAACGCTTTGCGCGGCGCATGAGCCACCCCCTGGGTGGCAACCCTTCGCTGCGCCTGGGCGGCGGCGATGCCGCGGCCCTGCTGCCCCTGCTGGAATGTCCTGCCGCGCTGGCGGAGGACGGCGTGCTCCACGGTCTGGCCGTGTGGGCGAATGCGCATCCGGCTGCCGTGCGCGCTCTCTAGAATGGCGCGTTGCCGTTTCCTCACCTGGGTCGTTGCATGGTTCTGCGTCTGCTGTTCGTTCTGCTGATCGCGCTGAATATCGCCGTGGGCGCGTGGCTGTGGCTGGGCCAGGACGACACGCACGGCCGCAGCGCCGCCGATCCGGACGTGCCCACCCTGCATCTGCTGGCCGAGCGCCCCGCGCCGCCGGCCAGCGCACCCGAGGCCGCCGCCACCGTGCAGGCGCCCGCCGCCGCCGCGCAGCCCGCCGCACCGGCCAGCAGTGCCGCCAAGGCGCCGGCCCAGGCGCAGGCCACGCTGGCGCCGACGCCGTCGCGCTCCAACACCTACACCTGCATCTCGATCGGCCCGTTTGCCACGCCGGTGGACCTGCACAACGCCCGCAACGCGCTCACCGCGCAGGCCGCGCGCATGCGCTCGCGCCAGGAGCAGACCACGCAGACGCGCGGCTGGTGGGTCTACCTGCCGGCCAGCGCCAGCCGCGACCAGGCGCTGGCGCAGGCGCGCCGGCTGAGCGCGGCGAATATCGGCGACTACTTCGTGGTCGGCTCCGGCGGCCAGCCCAACACCATCTCGCTGGGCCTGTTCAAGGACCCGGCCAACGCACGCAAGCGCCGCGACGAAGTGGCCTCGGCCGGCTTCCCCGCGCAGATGACCGAGCGCACCGAGACCGTGCCCGAGTATTGGCTGGACCTGGCTGTCGCCGAAGCCGCGCACTTCGACTGGCGCAGCCGCCTGCGCAATGCCGCGGGCGTGGGTTCGCACAGCACTGGATGTTTCTGAGCGCGCCCGCCGGGAGCGACCTGCTAGACTGCGCCTCCCTCGCCGGCATAGCTCAGTTGGTAGAGCAACCGCCTTGTAAGCGGTAGGTCGTCTGTTCGAGTCAGACTGTCGGCACCATCCCCGCGGCGCCGCGCGCCCATCCATATCGCGCTCATACAGATGCGGCCCGTGTGGCCGCAACCTAGCGCAGTCCACATTTTTTTCAGCGCCCGCTCGCTATATAAACACCCGCACGGAATCGGCACGCCTCTCCTGAAAGGAATTGCGATGCAGCTGCGGATAGACCCGAACCTGCGCTGGACGCGCTGGGCCGAAGCCTCGGCGCTGTTTGCCGCCGTGCTCGCGGCCACGGCGTACTCGCTGCTGCTGACGCGCCATACCGGCAGCAACGTCACCATGTGGATCGCCGACGGCGTGGTCGTCGGCGCCTTGCTGCGCGTGTCCGACGACCGCTGGCCGCGTTATCTGGCCGCCGCGTTCGCGGGCTATTTCACCGGCAAGATGCTGCTGGGCGACCCGTTGATCTCCAGCACCCTGCTGGGGCTGGTCAATGGGGCGGAGGTGATGATCGTGGCGCGCGGCGTGCGCCGCAGCTTCCCGCGCATCGAGGACGACACGCCGTTCCTGCGCCTGGGCCAGGCCGCGATGCTGTCGACCCTGGCCGCATCGCTGGTGTCGGCGCTGCTCGCCGCCTTCGTGCTCTACGCCACCGCCAATACCGATTTCTGGACCACCTTCGACTGGTGGTTCCGTTCGCACCTGCTGGGCATGGTGATCGTGGCCACGCTCACCCTGGTGGTGCTGGTGCAGGGCTGGCGCATGCTCGGCCGGCGCGGCCATCGCCTGGTGCTGCTGCGCGATTTGCTGTTGCTGGGCGCAACGACCGCCTTCGTATTCGCGCAGTCGCGCTATCCGCTGCTGTTCGTGGTGTTCGCGCCACTGCTCTACGTGGTGATACGCCACCGCTTCCCGGGGCTGGTGATCGGCGTGGCGGTGGTGACGCTCACCGCCAATATCGCCATGGCCATGAGCGGCGGTCCGCTCGGCCTGATTCCCGGCGCCAGCGCGGTGGAGCGTTCGCTGCTGGGGCAGTCCTTCCTTGGCATGGTGTGCCTGGTGGCGGTGCCGATCGCGCTGGCCCAGGCCGACCGCCGCCGCCTGGCGCGGCGCGTGCGCGACAGCGAAGTGCGCTACCGCCTGCTGGCCGATTACGCCAGCGACCTGGTCATGCGCATCGCGCGCGACGGCTCGCGGCGCTACGTGTCGCCGTCGATCAAGGACCTGCTCGGCTGGGACGTGGGCGAGTTCATGCCGCCGCGCCCCGATCTGATCCACCCCGACGACCGCGAACGCGTGGCCGAAGCGGTGGAGCAGCTGTGGGCCACCGAACGCATGTCGCTCACCCGCTACCGCCTGCGCCACAAGAAGGGCTACTACGTGTGGATCGAGGCGCTGGTGCGCGTGATGCCCAGCCCGGAACACGCCGGCGAGATGGAGCTGATCTACACCGGCCGCGACATCACCGAAAGCATCGTCGCCGAGCAGGCGCTGGCCGACAGCGAGACCCGCCTGCGCCGCATCACCGACAAGGTGCCCGCGCTGATCACCCACGTGGGCACGGACGAGCGCTACATCTTCGTCAGCGGCTATGCGCGCGAGATCACCGGGCAGGAGCCGGACCTGATGGTCGGGCGCACCGTGCGCGAAACGCGCGGCGCCGGTCTCTACGGCCTGCTCAAGCCGCATATCGCGGCGGCGCTGCAGGGACGGGAGACCACCTTCGAGTACGAGTTCGAACGCGACGGTCGCTATTTCTATCTGCAGACCACGTATCTGCCGGCCACCTCGGTCACCGGCGAGAACATCGGCTTCTATGCGCTGACCACCGACGTCACCCGCATCAAGCTGGCCGAGCAGAAGCTCTCTTTCCTTGCGCATTACGACACGCTGACCAACCTGGCCAACCGCCGCTACTTCACCGAATGCGCGCATGCGGCGCTGGAACGCGCGGCGGTGACGCGCGCGCCGATGCTGCTGATGCTGATCGACGTGGACTACTTCAAGCAGATCAACGACGGCCATGGCCACGCCTCCGGCGATGCGGTGCTGCGCGAGGTGGCGAGGCGGCTGAAGGCGTCGGTGCGCAAGTCGGATCTGGTGGCGCGGCTGGGCGGCGACGAGTTCGTCATCCTGTGCGACGACGTGGACGCCACCTACGCCGCGGAAAGCCTGGCCGGCAAAGTGATCGCCTCGATGGCCGCACCGATCTCGCTCGATGCCGCGCGGCTGAAGGTGACGCTCAGCGTGGGTGCGGCGCTGTGCCGCGATACCGCCTCGCTGGACGAACTGGTGCAGCGGGCCGACGAGGCGCTGTACGAGGCGAAGGAAGCGGGGCGTGCGTGCTATCGCCTGGTGGTCGAAGGCTTGTAGTGGAGGGCTGTAAGCAAGACTTCACTTGACCCCGCCGCAAGCCGCCGGGAAGATCGCGTGATGCAACGCAGCAATGCTCCCGCGCCATGCTCACGCTGAAACTCGCCCTGCAAGGCGGCGGTGCGCACGGTGCATTCACCTGGGGCGCGCTGACCCGCCTGCTGGAGCTGCCCGGTTTGGCGGTGGAAGCGATCAGCGGCACCAGCAGCGGTGCGATGAATGCGGCCGCCTTCGCCCAGGGCTGGGCGCGCGGCGGTGCGGCGGGTGCGCGCGCTTCGCTCGATGCGTTCTGGCTGGGCCTGGGCGGGCGCAATGCGGTGGCGGACTGGTGGCATGCGCAGTCGCGCTTGTTCGGCGATGCCTTGCCGTGGCCGCAGCCGCCGGCGTCCGCGGCCGGCGGCGGCATCAATCCGCTGCGTTCGATGGTGGAGGAGTTCTTCGACGAGGACGTGCTGCGCCACGGCCCGGTGGCGCTGTATGTCGCCGCCACGCGCATGCGCGACGGCGCGCTGGAAGTGTTTTCCGGCGCGCGTCTCAGCCACGACGCCCTGCTGGCCTCGGCCAGCCTGCCGCCGTGGTTTGCGCCCACAGAGATCGCTGGCGAGGCGTACTGGGACGGCGGTTTCGCCGGCAATCCCGCGCTGGAGCCGCTGCTCGGCATCGGCGGCGACGACCTGCTGTGCGTGCTGCTGCAGCCGCAGCTGCGCCAGGCCATGCCGCGCAATCCGCGCGAGGCGCTGATGCTGTCGGCCGAGCTTTCCTTCGGCGCCGCGTTCGCGCGCGAGCTGCGCGATCTCGGCGCGGCTCGCGCACAGGCCGCGCGCCACCTGTGGCCGAATGCCGCGGAGCGCAAGCTGCGCGAGCTGCGCCTGCACCTGATCGCGCCGGACGAAGGCCTGGCCGCGCTCGGCCATTCCGCCGCCGACACGCGCACCAGCCAGCTGCGTGCCCTGCACGACCTGGGCCGGGACACCGCCGGGCGCTGGCTGGCGCGCCATGCGGCGGACCTGGGCCGGTGCGGCAGCTTCGCCCTGGACCTCGGCGCCGGCGTTTGACGCGGTTTTTGCCCCGGGGAACCCGCGCAGGCGTTCTTGTAGACTTGGGCGATGCCGCCGCCAGCGCGCGGGCGTGCATCCCTTAAGACTTTGAACGACCGAGGAAGCATGGGTAATCAGGCTGTATCGCTGATCGGTGCGCCCACCGATATCGGAGCGGGGCACCGCGGTGCCTCGATGGGTCCCGAGGCCCTGCGCGTGGCCAATCTGCAGGCGCGGCTGAAGGCGCGCGGCATCGACGTGGTCGACCGCGGCAATCTGCAGGGGCCGATGAATCCGTGGGAGCCGCCGCGCGAGGGCTATCGCCACCTGTCCGCCGTGGTGGAGTGGAATCGCGCGGTATACGAATCGATCTACGCGGAACTCGGCCTGGGCCGCCTGCCGGTGATGCTCGGCGGCGACCACTGCCTGGCGATCGGCTCGATCACCGCCGTGGCGCGCCATTGCCGCGAGCAGAACAAGAAGCTGCGCGTGCTGTGGCTGGACGCGCACGCCGACTTCAACACCGCCCAGGTCACGCCCTCCGGCAATATCCACGGCATGCCGGTGGCCTGCTTGTGCGGCATGGGTCCGGACGAACTGACCGGTCTGGGCGGCAGCAAGCCCGCCACCACGCCGGACGTGTTCCGCCAGATCGGCATCCGCTCGGTTGACGAAGGCGAGAAGCGCCTGGTGCGCGAGGCGCGCGTGAGCATCTTCGACATGCGCCAGATCGACGAATCCGGCATGAAGCGCGTGATGGAGGAAGCGCTGGAAGGCGTCGACGCCGACACCCATCTGCACGTGAGCTTCGACGTGGATTTCCTCGATCCGGCCATCGCGCCGGGCGTGGGCACCACCGTGCGCGGCGGCCCGAACTACCGCGAAGCGCAGCTGTGCATGGAGATGATCGCCGACACCGGCCGCCTCGCCTCGCTGGACATCGTGGAATTGAACCCGGCCTTCGACAAGCGCAACCAGACCGCCAAGCTGGCGGTGGACCTGGTCGAATCGATGTTCGGCAAATCCACGCTGATCCGCTGAGCCCGGTTCCGATACGCCCGTAACGACAACAAGAAGAGACCCATGCGAACCCGTGTACTGACCGGCATCACCACCACCGGCACGCCGCACCTGGGCAACTACGTCGGCGCGATCCGCCCCGCCGTGGCCGCCAGCCTCCGTCCGGAAGTGGATGCGTTCTACTTCATGGCCGACTACCACGCGCTGATCAAGAGCGACGACCCGGCGCGCATCGAGCGTTCGCGCCTGGAGATCGCCGCCACGTGGCTGGCCGCGGGGCTGGATCCGGATCGCGTCACCTTCTATCGCCAGTCGGACATCCCGGAGATTCCGGAACTCACCTGGTTCCTCACCTGCGTCACCGCCAAGGGCCTGCTCAACCGCGCGCATGCCTACAAGGCGGCGGTGGACAAGAACACCGAAGCGGGCGAGGACGTCGATGCGGGCGTCACCGCCGGTCTGTACATGTATCCGGTGCTGATGGCGGCGGACATCCTCGCCTTCAACGCGCACAAGGTGCCGGTGGGGCGCGACCAGATCCAGCACATCGAGATGGCGCGCGATATCGCGCAGCGCTTCAACCATATCTACGGCGGCGATTACTTCGTGCTGCCGGAAGTGGTGATCGAGGAACAGGTGGCCACGCTGCCCGGGCTCGATGGCCGCAAGATGTCCAAGAGCTACGACAACACCATTCCGCTGTTCGCCGGCGGCCAGAAGCATCTGCGCGACAGCATCATGCGCATCGTCACCGACTCGCGCCTGCCGGGCGAGCCGAAGGATCCGGACAGCTCCTCGCTGTTCACCATCTTCCGCGCGTTCGCCACCGAGGCCGAAGCCGGCGCCTTCCATCAGGCGCTGCTCGACGGCATCGGTTGGGGCGAGGCGAAGCAGGTGCTGTTCGAGCGCATCGAGGCGGACGTGGCGCCGATGCGCGAGCGCTACGACGAGCTGATGTCCAAGCCCGAGCGCATCGAAGCGATCCTGCGCGAAGGTGCGCTGAAGGCCCGTGCCATTGCCGCGCCGAAGATCGCGGAATTGCGCGATGCGATCGGCCTGCGTTCGGGTATCGCGGTGGCGGCGGCTCCCGCGCCGGCGGCCGGCAAGGCCGAAGGCCGGGCGGGCAAATTGCCGCGCTTCGCCAGTTTCCGCGAGGCCGATGGTAGCTTCCGTTTCCGCCTGTTCTCCGCCGAGGGCGAGGAGCTGCTGCTGTCGAAGTCGTTCGCCGATCCGAAGGCGGCGGGTACCTACCAGAAGAAGCTGAAGGGTCCTGGCGCTATCGCGGCTGTGTTGCAGGTGCAGCCGCGTGCGCTGCATCTGGAACTGGATGGCGAGTTTGTCGGCAGCACGCCGGAGTATGGCGATGAGCCGGCCCGCGATGGGGCGCTGGAGCGGTTGCGCGAGGCGCTGGATCAGCTGTCCGCGCAGGAGTGAGCGCGTGGTGGGTCACGCGGGGCGATGACATGGTTCCTGGGGTGATCTGACTGATGCGTTATCTCGCGATTTTGTTGTTGGCACCGTGGTTGGTGATTTTGGGGTGGGCCTATTGGGCCTACCCCAAGGGTCTGCCGCGGACCACTGCGCGGCGGGCGTTTGATCTGTTGGCGGTGATGGGTGCCGCGGTGGCGGCTGTAGGGTCGGCGGTTGCCGGGTTTGAGGCGGCGGTGGTGCCCTCGGTTGGGCAGTTTGGGCCGCCTAGTGGGGCGATTTGGCAGCAGGTGTTGCCTGCGCTGTATGGGTATGGCGCCTGTGTCGCTGTGCTGGTGGTGGCGTTGTTGCTGCGTGCGCTGATTTGGGGGCGCAGGCGCGTCGACTGATTTTTGCTCGTTATCCCGGCGTAGGCCGGGATCCAGTGGCGACCACGTTTGATTGTCGCGATAGCGCGATTTGGCCGCTTATGCAGCGGGCATTTCGGACGCCTGCCGGCGCCCGAGTCACTTTCTCTTTGCTGGCTCAAAGAGAAAGTAACCAAAGAGAAATAGCCTTAGAGCAAAGGCTCGCGACGCGACTAGAACGAGCAGTGAGCGTCTGCGGTAAACGGATTAACCTGGGTCTACACGAAACGACAGTGCGTTTACGTAACGCGCGCTTCAACGTGCCGTTGCCGAGAGGACGTTCAGCGACTGAGGCAGCTTTTGCTCTTCGCTCCTGTATGCGACGCCACATCACTTCTCCCTCTCCCCTCCGGGGAGAGGGTCGGGGTGAGGGGCCGGGCGGAGCGAGAAGTTGAAGCTAAGGACAGCGGTCAAGCTCACTCCCACTTGTTCAAATGCGGCCCAAATTGCTCGCGCTGCTTTTTCACTACGCAGAAGCGATGGCCGCTCGGCGCCTGCATCACCCACCAGCGTCCATGCACGCATTCGAGGCGTTTTGCGCCGAGCTGTTCCAGGCGTGTGGCTTCTGCTTCCAGGTCGTCCGTTTCGATGTCCAGGTGCACGCGGCTCTCATGTGCCACGCGTTGCAGCAGGATGATCGGTTCGTCGGCGAGGGTGGCCAGTTCGGCGTATTTGCCGTCGCCGTCCTGGTCGTAGCTGACGATGGGTTTGCCCAGGGCCTGGCTCCAGAAGTCGGCGGCTTGCTTGAGGTCGGCGGACTGGCAGTCGAGGACCAGGGTGCTGAGGCGGCTGTGGTGCATGGTGCGGTCTCCGGAGAAGGAAGCACGGCGCACTATAGGCGCGGCCATGTCGAGCGGGCGCGCAAAAAGAAAGGCGCCTCGCGGCGCCTTTCTTTCTATCGATCGCCATCGCCTCAGTTCGGCAGCGACAGATCGTCCAGCAGCGCCTTGAGGAAGCGCGCGGCTTCGCCGCCGGTGGCGGCGCGGTGGTCGAAGGTGAGGCTGATCGGCATGCGGCGGTGCACTTCGATGCCGCCCATCACGGCCACCACGTCGTGGCACAGCTTGCCGGCGCCGATGATGGCGACGGTCGGCGGTACCACCACCGGCGTGGCATAGCGGCCGGCGAACATGCCGAAGTTGGACAGGCTGATGGTGTAGCCGCTCAGCTCCGAGGCCGGAATCGAACGGTCTTCCACCTGCGAGCGCAGGCGCTTGATCGCCGCGCGCACGCCGGCGCCGTCCAGCACGTCGGCATTGCGCAGGGCCGGCACGAACAGGCCGTCGTCGGTGTCCACGGCGATGCCGATGTCCACGTGCGGATGCAGGGTGCGGGTGAGGTTCTTGCCGTCGAACCAGGCATTGAGTGCCGGCACCGCCTTGCACGCGGCGACGATGGAGCGGATCAGGCGGGCGGTGATGTCCTGCTTGCCGATCCAGGCGTGCAGGTCGGCATCGTCCACCAGGGTGGTCGGCACCACGTTGGCGTGGGCCTCGGCCATCACGCGCGCCATATTGCGGCGCACGCCCTTGAGCTGTTCCGGCTGGCCGCTGGCCTGCACGCTCGGCGGCGCGGTGCGCACCGGCTTGCCGGCGAGCGACACGGCCGTGCGCGACGGCGCGGGGCCCGGCTCGGGCAGTTCCGGCGCCAGGTGGCGGCCGGCCGAAGCCGGCACCGCGCGCGCCGGAGCGGCGCCGAGAGGGGCCGAGCCGTTGGCGGCAGCGGTCTTCACGTCCTGCAGGGTGACCACGCCATCGGCGCCGGTGGCGCGCACGCGGGTGAGGTCGACCTTGAGCTTCTTGGCCAGGGCACGCACCGCCGGCACGGCCTTCACGCCGCCGGCGCTGCTGACCTGCTCCACGTGCACGGTGTTGCCGCTGACCATGGCGCCGACCACGGTGCCTTCGTCCTCGCGCTCGCCCTTGGCTTCCACTTCGCCGCCTTCGTCGGAGGCGACCACCTTGGCGGCGTTGTCCGGCGCGGGGCTGCCCACGCTCTTCTTCGGGCCGTGGTGGTGGCCGGTGGCTTCGGCCTCGGCGCGCTGCTTGGCGTTCGGATCGGGTTCGAAGTCGGCCAGCGCGGAGCCGGTCTCGATGATGTCGCCCGGCGCGCCGTACAGCTTCTTCACCGTGCCGGTGTAGGGCGACGGCACGTCGACCACCGCCTTGGCGGTTTCCATCGAGCACAGCGGTGCGTCGAGCTTGATGTAGTCGCCTTCCTTCACGTGCCACTCGACGATGGTGGCGTCGGGCAGGCCTTCGCCGAGGTCGGGCAGGTGGAATGTCTTGATGTCGGCCATGGTTATGTTCCGGTAATCAGGCTTTGGATGGTGGCGTCGCTCAGGAAGCGGCCAGCGTGCGCTTGGCCGCCTCGACCACGCGCTCGGTGCTGGGCATGTACTTCATTTCCAGGCGGAACAGCGGAATGTGCGTGTCGTAGCCGGTAACGCGCTCGACCGGCGCCAACAGCTCGTACAGGCATTCCTCGGCCACGCGCGCGGCGATCTCGGCGCCGAAGCCGGCGGTCTTGGGGGCTTCGTGCACGATCACGCAGCGGCCGGTCTTCTGCACGGATTCGGCGATGGTGTCGAAATCGAGCGGGGTCAGCGTGGCCACGTCGATCACTTCGGCGCTGATGCCTTCGGCGGCCAGTTCGTCGGCGGCTTCGAGAGCCTCCTTCACCTGCGCGCCCCAGGTCACGATGGTGACGTCGGTGCCGTCGCGCAGCACGAAGCACACGTCCAGCGGCAGCGCCTCGCCGTCGTCCGGCACTTCTTCCTTGTACTGGCGGTAGATGCGCTTGGGCTCGAAGAACATCACCGGATCCGGATCGCGGATCGCCGCCAGCAGCAGGCCGTAGGCGCGCGCCGGCGAGGAGGGCATCACCACGCGCAGGCCGGGGATGTTGGTGAACAGGTGCTCGTTCGCTTCGGAGTGGTGCTCCGGCGCGCGGATGCCGCCGCCCCACGGGGCGCGCCACACGGCCGGCACGGTGATGCGGCCGCGGGTGCGGTTGCGCAGGCGCGCGGCGTGGCAGGCGATCTGCTCCATCATCGGATAGATGAAGCCTTCGAACTGCGCCTCGGCCACCGGCTTCATGCCCTGCGCGGCCATGCCGACGGTGACGCCGGCGATGGTGGTTTCGTCGAGCGGGGTGTCCAGCACGCGCAGCTCGCCGAACTTCTCCTGCAGGCCCTGGGTGGCGCGGAACACGCCGCCGTTGACGCCCACGTCCTCGCCCAGCACCACGACGCTCGGGTCGTGGGCCATTTCATAGGCGAGCGCCTGGGTGACGGCTTCGATAAGAGTGATCTGTGCCATGGCTTAGTGGGCCTTCTTGTCGAGCGAAATGGCGAGGTCGCGCTGCTTGGCGAGGTCCGCCGGCACTTCGGCAAAGGTGTAGTCGAACATCGCGGTGACGGGCTGGGTCTTGGTCTCGAGGTAGGCGTTGACCTCGTTGTCCATCCACTCGTCGCACTCGGCCTTCCAGGCTTCTTCCTTGGCGTCGTCCCACACGTTCTTGGCCACCAGCCAGGCGCGCAGGCGCTTCATCGGCTCCTTGGCCCAGGCGTCCTTCACTTCCTGCTCGCCGCGGTAGCGGCGGGCGTCGTCGGCGGTGGTGTGGTCCGACAGGCGGTAGGTGACCAGCTCCAGCACGCTGCCGCCCTCGCCGTTGCGGGCGCGGTCGAGCGCGTCTTCCATGGCCTTGCGCACGGCGATGATGTCGTTGCCGTCCACCTGGATCGAGAACAGGCCCGCGGCGATGCCCTTCTGCGCCAGCGTGGGCGCGCCGGACTGGATCTTGCGCGGCACCGAGATGGCCCACTGGTTGTTCACGATCACCGCCACCATCGGCAGGTTCTGCGCGCCGGCGATATTGATGGCGCCGTAGAAGTCGCCCTTGGACGAGCCGCCGTCGCCGATGGTGCACACGGCCACGCGCTTCTCGTTGCGGATCTTGAAGGCCAGCGCGGAACCGGCCGCATGCAGGCACTGCGTGGCGATCGGCACCGACCAGGCGAAGTCGTGGCGCGCCGGTTCCTTCTGGTAGTCGTTGCCGCGCTCGTCGCCGCCCCAGTACATGTACACCTCGCGCGGCTGCACGCCGCGGTACAGCTGCGCGCCGTATTCGCGGTAGCTGGGGGCGAACACGTCTTCGGGCTTCATCGCGCTGCCGATGCCCACGTGCGCGGCCTCGTGGCCCAGGCAGCTGGCATAGGTGCCGAGCTTGCCGGTGCGCTGCAGCGCCACCGACTTGGCGTCGAACACGCGGGTGGACAGCATCAGCTTGTACAGCTCGACCATGTGGTCGAGGTCTTTGGCGAAGGCGGGCAGGTCGTCACGGACCTGGTTGCCCTCGGCATCGAGATACTGCAGGTATTCGATTTCGAACTTGGCGGCGATGGACACGACTCGCTCCGGGAGTGAGTAAAGACGAAAACGGGGTGAGGGAGTTGCGGACCGGCGGCGACCCATCCAGTGGGGTCAAGCGCGCCTGTAGGGCCCTGACAAGACGGCAATTGAAGCAGGGCGGCATGTTGCGCCGCAAGGCACGGTGCAACATCCAGGGCGGGTAGGGGGCTTGCGTTAAACCCAGGTAACATGCTGGTTTTCCCCGTGATCGGAACGTCATGACCGACAATCGGCGCGACCTGGAAGCCGGCATCGAGACCGACCTGCAGGGCCGGCTCACCTACGGCGGCTACCTGCGGCTGGACGCGCTGCTGTCGGCGCAGCAGCCCCTGAGCCAGCCGCCGCATCACGACGAGATGCTCTTCATCGTGCAGCACCAGGTGGCGGAGCTGTGGATGAAGCTGATCATTCACGAGTTGAAGTCGGCCATCGATCATCTGCACAGGGATGACATCGATCCGTGCCTGAAGATCCTGGCCCGGGTCAAACAGGTGCAGCGCCAGCTGTACGAACAGTGGGGCGTGCTGGAGACGCTCACCCCGTCGGAATACCTGGAATTCCGCGACATCCTGGGTTCTTCCTCGGGTTTCCAGTCGCTGCAGTACCGGCAGATCGAATTCCTGCTCGGCAACAAGAACGCGCAGATGCTGGCGGTGTTCGCCTACGATCCGGCCGCGCAGGCCGCGCTGCGCGAGGTGCTGGAAGCGCCCAGCCTGTACGACGAATTCCTGGCCTATCTCGCGCGCCGCGGCCATGCCGTGCCGGCCGAGCTGCTGGCGCGCGACCGCACCCAGCCGCACCAGCGCAACGACGGCCTGCTGCCGGTGTTCAAGCGCATCTACGAAAACCGCGCGGAATTCTGGCCCGAGTACCACATGTGCGAGCAGCTGGTGGACGTGGAAGGGCAATTCCAGCAGTGGCGTTTCCGCCATATGAAGACGGTGGAGCGGATCATCGGCCACCGGCGCGGCACCGGCGGTTCGTCGGGCGTGGCTTTCCTCAAAAAAGCGCTGGAACTGGAGTTTTTCCCCGAATTGCTGGACGTGCGGACGGTGCTGGGCACCTGAGCCGAGGCGGCGTGGTCTGAAAAAGCGGCAAAGCCGCTTTTTTTGCGATCCGCACTTTCGGATCATGGCTTGTCCGGCTTTCCGCAAGATGCTGCGCCGCATTTGACGGCGCGGCGCCGGGCCGGTTACATGTCGCGGGTTTTGAATTTCCGATCTGTACGCGATGTGCGGATCAGTACATTTTTTCCAGCTCGACATGCCTGCACAACAGGGGATCGCATGACCGATACCACGACCACGGCGCCGACGGTGCCCGACTACCCCCAGACCATGGGTCACCCGCGTCCGCTGTGGATGCTGTTCATGACCGAGTTCTGGGAGCGCTTCGCCTTCTACGGCATGCGCTGGGCGCTCACGCTGTACATCGTGGCGGAGTTCTTCGGCGGCAGCCCCACCGGCCAGGCCTTCGCCAGCCGCACCTACGGCGCCTACCTGGCGCTGGTCTATGCGGCGGCGGTGTTCGGCGGCTACGTGGCGGACAAGGTCATCGGCTACCAGCGCTCGATCCTGGTCGGCGCGGTGGTGATGTCGGCCGGCCTGTTCATGATCATGCTGCCCAACCAGGACATCTTCCTGCTGGGCCTGTCCACGGTCATCGTCGGCAACGGCCTGTTCAAGCCGAACATCTCCTCGATGGTGGGCCAGCTCTACGGTGTGGGCGACCCGCGCCGCGACCGCGGCTTCACCCTGTTCTACATGGGCATCAACGCCGGCGCGCTGGCCTCGCCGCTGCTCACCGGCTGGCTGGCCAGCTATTTCACCGACACCCCGATGCAGCAGAACTACAAGCTGGTGTTCCTGGCGTCGGGCATCGGCATGCTGTTCAGCCTGTTCTGGTTCTGGTTCGGCCGCCGCCAGCTCAAGGGCGTGGGCCGTCCGCTGCCGGAGCAGGCCAGCCGCATGCGCGTGGTCTACGTGCTGATCGGCTGCCTGGTGGCGGTGCCGCTCGTCTACCTGGTGATGGCCAAGGCCGGCGCCGTGGTGCTGCAGTGGCTGCTCAGCTTCCTGTTCGTGGGCCTGTGTGTGCTGCTGATGATCGACGGCGTGCGCGAGGGCAAGGTGCAGCGCGACCGCGTGATCGCGATGCTGGTGATCTTCGTGTTCAACGTGCTGTTCTGGATGTTCTACGAACAGGCCGGCAGCTCGTTCAACTTCCTGGCCGAGAACATCGTCGACCGCAAGATGTTCGGCGGCTGGGAGTTCCCGGTGGGCTGGTTCCAGTCCGTCGCGCCGCTGGCCCTGGTGCTGCTGGCGCCGCTGATGTC
Organism: Dyella sp. LX-66; assembly: GCF_018599165.1. NCBI lineage: Bacteria > Pseudomonadati > Pseudomonadota > Gammaproteobacteria > Lysobacterales > Rhodanobacteraceae > Dyella > Dyella sp. LX-66. The sequence continues at coordinate 512,539 of NZ_JAHFVJ010000001.1, read as the reverse complement.
GATGCTGTGGGGCTGGCTGGACAATCGCAAGCTCGAGCCTTCCATCCCGCGCAAGTTCGGCTTCGGCCTGCTCGGCAATGCGGTGGCCTTCGTGGCGCTGATGTACGCGCTGTCCAGCCTGGTGGACGACAAGGGCCTGATCCCGTTCTGGCCGCTGGTGGTGGTCTACGTGCTGCAGACCGTGGGCGAGCTGTGCCTGTCGCCGATCGGCCTGTCGATGGTGACCAAGCTGGCGCCCGGCCGCCTGGTCGGCCTGGCCATGGGCGGCTGGTTCCTGTCCACCGGCATCGGCAACAACCTGTCGGGCATCTTCGCCGGCCACGTCAGCGGCAAGACCGGCATGACGGTGGCGTCGGCACTCAGCGGCTTTACCTTCAGCTTCTGGCTGCTGGGCATCGCGGCGGTGATCCTGCTGGCGGTGGCGCCGCTGATCAACCGGCTGATGCACGGGGTGAAGTAAGCCCCGGCCGCGGCCTTCGCAATGCTAAAGAGGCGGCCCCGGGGGCCGCCTCTTTTTTTTATGCCGCGGTCGCCTCGGCGCCGCTTTCCCGCTGCCCGCTGCGCGGGGGCACCGGCGGGCCCAGCAGCTTGTCCAGGATGCGCGACAGCCAGGCCTGTTCGTCCGCGTCCAGCTTGGCCAGCAGCTCGCGCTCGCGTGCCCGCGCCATCGGCGCCACCACGTCGTGCACCTCCCAGCCGGCCTCGCTCAGGGCCAGCACCGAGCGGCGCTTGTCGCCCTCGTGCGTGCCGCGGTTGACCCGGCCGGCTTCGACCAGCCGGGCCAGGGCGCGGCTGACCGCCACCTTGTCCATGGCCGTGCGCTCAGCCACTTCGCGGGCGGAAAGCCCTTCGAAGCGCGCCAGCACGGCCATCACGCGCCACTCGGTGACGCTCAGGTCGAAGCGCGTCTGGTAGTCGTCGGCGATGCCCTGGCTGACCGTGTTGGACAGGATCGACAGGCGGTAGGGCAGGAAGCGTTCGAGCTCCAGCGGGGCGTGATCCGAGGGATGGGCGTGTTGTTGATCGGCGGGCACTGCTGCACCACTCCTTGCAAATGGTTTCACATGTAACTATAACGCTCAGGTCATACCGGCGGTCGCATCCTTTCAGTGATGTCGCGACCGGCGGAGCGAACCACCATCGCCCCCAGGCATTCCGACCCAGGAGATTCACCATGAGCGCGCAGCCCAATCTTGGCATGCAGGTGACCACTTTCGAGAACCCGATGGGCATCGACGGCTTCGAATTCGTCGAATTCGCCGCCCCGGCCGGCCGCGGCGCCGAGCTGCACGACCTGTTCAGCCGCATGGGCTTCACCGCGGTGCTCAAGCACAAGAGCCGCCCGATCACGGTGTACCGCCAGGGCGGCGTGAATTTCCTGATCAACGAAGACCCCGATTCCTTCGCCGCCGCCTTCGCCGCCCAGCACGGCCCCTGTGCCGCAGGTTTCGCCATCCGCTTCAAGCAGCCGTCCGCCGAGGTCTACGCCAAGGTGCTGGCCAACGGCGGCGAGGCGGTGGGCGAGAAGGAATCGAGCAAGGCGGTGAACGCCCCGGTGGTGAAGGGCATCGGCGACTGCATGCTGTACCTGATCGACCGCTACGGCGACCAGGGCGGCATCTACGACGGCGACTACGCGCCGATCCCGGGCGTGGAGCAGAACCCCGCCGGCTTCGGCCTCACCTTCATCGACCACCTCACGCACAACCTCTACTTCGGCAACATGCAGAAGTGGTCCGACTACTACGAGCGCCTGTTCAACTTCCGCGAGATCCGCTACTTCGACATCAAGGGCGCCAAGACCGGCCTGGTGTCCAAGGCGATGACGGCGCCGGACGGCATCGTGCGCATCCCGCTCAACGAATCGAGCGATCCGAAGTCGCAGATCAACGAATACCTCGATGCGTACCACGGCGAAGGCATCCAGCACATCGCCTGCTTCACCGACAACATCTACGACACCGTCGAAGCCATGCGCGCCAAGGGCGTGGCCTTCCTCGACACGCCGGACACCTACTTCGACGTGATCGACCTGCGCATCCCCAACCACGGCGAAGACGTGCCGCGCCTGGCCAAGAACAAGATCCTGATCGACGCCGACCCGGAGACCAAGCAGCGCAAGCTGCTGCAGATCTTCACCCAGAACAACATCGGCCCGATCTTCTTCGAGATCATCCAGCGCAAGGGCAACGAGGGCTTCGGCGAAGGCAACTTCCAGGCCCTGTTCGAATCGATCGAGCGCGATCAGATGCGCCGCGGCGTGCTCTGAGCTTGAGCCCCTCTCCCACCGGCGACCCGAAGGTAGTCCCTGTGGGAGAGAGGGGTTGGGGTGAGGGTACGGGCGGAGCGCAAGAGTGATGTTCACCACTCCGGCCGAACCCTCATCCGGCTGCCGCCACCTTCTCCCGGAGGGAGAAGGGTTCCTAATTTGAAGTTGAGGGAAGGGTGGATGCCTGGCTGAAGTTGCACACTGTCGGCTATGCAGGGATTCAAGAAACCGCCACTGCCGACACGGACTCACAAGCACTCGCGTGATCTGCGTCAGACTTCCACGGACGCGGAAAGGAAGCTCTGGTATCGGTTGCGTGCCGGTCGACTGAACGGTTACAAGTTCCGCCGCCAGCATCCGATTCCACCTTATGTTGTGGATTTCTACTGCGAGGCGGCGCGTCTGGTCATCGAGCTCGATGGCTCGCAGCACAATCAGGCGGTCGATCAAATACGTGCGGCATATATGGAAGTACGAGGTCTGAAAACCTTGCGCTTCTGGGATAACGAAGCTTTGCAGCAAACGGACGCGATCCTGGAGACTATCCTGCGTGCCGTGAGTGACCGGATCTCCACCCTTTAAGCAAACCACTGGTGCGATCGATGGAAACGAAGGGCTACCAATCCGGCTTCGGCAACGAGTTCGCCACCGAAGCCGTCGCTGGCGTGCTGCCGCATGGGCAGAACTCGCCGCAGCGCGTGGCGCATGGGCTGTATGCCGAGCAGCTGTCCGGCAGCGCGTTCACCGCGCCGCGGCACAGCAACCGGCGCAGCTGGCTGTATCGGATCCGGCCGGCGTCGATGCACCGGCCGTTCGAGCCGCTGGTGCACGAGCGTTTCCATAACCGCTTCGACGAAGCCCCGGCCACGCCCAACCAGCTGCGCTGGGATCCATGGCCGATGCCGGCGCAGGCCACCGACTTCGTCGACGGCCTGGTCACCCTGGCCGGCAACGGCGGCGCGGGCGAACAGGCCGGCTGCGGCATACATATATATGCGGCGAACCGCTCCATGCAGGGCCGCTTCTTCTACGACGCCGACGGCGAGCTGCTGCTGGTGCCCCAGCAGGGGCGCCTGCGCCTGTGCACCGAGCTGGGCGTGCTGGAAGTGGCGCCGCTGGAGATCGCGGTGATTCCGCGCGGCGTGCGCTTCCGCGTGGAGTTGCCGGACGGCGAGGCGCGCGGCTACGTATGCGAGAACTTCGGCGCGCTGCTGCGCCTGCCGGACCTCGGCCCCATCGGCGCCAACTCGATGGCTCTGCCGCGCGACTTCCTCACGCCGCATGCCTCGTACGAAGACGTCGAAGGCGATTTCGAGCTGATCGCGAAATTCCAGGGTTCGCTGTGGTCCGCGAAGATCGACCACTCGCCGCTCGACGTGGTGGCCTGGCACGGCAACTACGCGCCCTACAAGTACGACCTCACCACCTACAACACGGTGGGTTCGATCAGCGTCGACCATCCGGACCCGTCGATCTTCACCGTGCTGACCGCGCCCAGCGACACGCCCGGCACGGCCAACGTCGACTTCGTGATCTTCCCGCCGCGCTGGCTGGTGGCCGAGCACACCTTCCGCCCACCGTACTTCCACCGCAACGTGGCGAGCGAATTCATGGGCCTGATCCAGGGCGCCTACGACGCCAAGGCCGGCGGCTTCGTGCCGGGCGGCGCCAGCCTGCACAACTGCATGAGCGGCCACGGCCCGGATGCGGCGAGCTTCGAGAAGGCCTCGGCCGCGGACGTGAGCAAGCCCGATCACCTCACCGGCACCATGGCTTTCATGTTCGAGACGCGCAAGGTGATCCGGCCGACCCGGCAGGCGCTGGAAGCGCCGCAGCTGCAAGGCAACTACTACGAGTGCTGGCAGGGCATCCGCAAGCACTTCAAGCCCGGCTGAGCCGCGAGCATTGACCCCACGCGCGCGCAGGCGCGCATGGGCAGCCACCCCCACATCGATTAATGTTGAACGCTGCCGCTGAAGGCGCAGCGATCGGAGCGAAGCTATGAAACTGGGCAGTCTCAAGGAAGGCGGGCGCGACGGCACCCTGATCGTGGTAAGCCGCGATCTGTCGCGCGCGGTCAAGGCCAGCGGCATCGCCGCGACCTTGCAGGCGGCGATGGACGACTGGTCGAACCTCGCGCCGCGCCTGAACGCGCTGTACGCCGAACTGCAGGCCGGCACCGCGGCGGGCGCGTTCGCGCTCGACGTCGCCGCGCTGGCCGCGCCGCTGCCGCGCGCCTATGAATTCGTCGACGGCAGCGCCTACCTGCCGCACGTCGAGCGCGTGCGCCGCGCGCGCGGCGCCGAGGTGCCGGAGTCGTTCTACGTCGACCCGCTGATGTACCAGGCCACCAGCGCGGGCTTCCTGGCGCCGCGCGATCCGGTGCTCGTGCCCAGCGAGGACTACGGCATCGACCTCGAAGCTGAAGTCGTGGTGATCACGGACGACGTACCGATGGCCGCGACGCCCGCGCAGGCCGCGCAGCACATCCAGCTGATCGGCCTGGTCAACGACGTCTCGCTGCGCGGCCTGATTCCGAACGAACTGGCCAAGGGCTTCGGCTTCCTGCAGTCCAAGCCGCGCTCGGCGCTGTCGCCGGTGTTCGTCACGCCCGACGAACTCGGCGACGCATGGCATGGCGACAAGCTGCATCTGCCGATGCGCACCTGGATCAACGGCGCCTGGTTCGGCGAAGCCGAATGCGGCGTCGACATGCAGTTCGATTTCGCACAGCTCGTGGCGCACGCGGCGAAGACGCGTCCGCTCACCGCCGGCACCATCGTCGGTTCCGGCACCATCGCCAACGAAGACACCGGCAAGGGCGCTTCGTGTCTCGCCGAGCAGCGCACGGTCGAAACATTGCGCGACGGCAAGCCGAGCACGCCGTTCCTGAAGTACGGCGATGTGATCCGCATCGACGTGACGGATCGCGACAACGTGTCGATCTTCGGTGCGATCGAGCAACTTATTGCGTCGCCATCGCACTGATACGGCGTCGCTCGTTCGACACGAGCTGGACACGGAACCTTCACACAAGAGCCTGCAATGCAGGCTCTTTTCATGTGCGCTGCATGTTCAGGAAATGTAGAGGCATATAGCTCGTCCCCTAACGTGGGCTGTACGAGTGCGCGCGATCGCGACGCGATTCTCGCCATCGCGTCGGAACATTCTCTACTATCGACCTGGTTTTCGTCCGGCAGAAGTGGTTTGACGAAACAGGGGGATGTCGGTTTCAGGTTCGCGTATTGCGCGGCCTCCACATCTTTTTGCAGAGTCAGGCAACGCTGTGTTCCAACGTATCCTGCTTGTGTGTGTGGGCAACATTTGCCGTAGCCCCACCGCCGAATACCTGCTGAGGGATCGCCTGTGCGATGCCTCGCTTGAGATATCGAGCGCCGGTCTGGGCGCGCTCGAAGACCATCCCATGGACGCCACGGCGGCTACGCTTCTTGCGGAGCATGGCATCGATGCGAGCGCGCATCGCGGACGCCAGCTGCAGCCGTCGATGCTGCACGAGGTGGACCTCGTGCTGGTGATGGAGAAAAGCCACGCCGCCCGCATTGCGCGCCTCGCACCCGAGGCCAGCGGGAAAGTGCTCTTGCTCGGCAAGTGGCTAGGTGAAAAGGAGATTCCAGACCCGTACGGGCAGTCGCGCCCGGCCTTCGAGCATGTCTACGGACTGATCGACCAGGCCATCGCGCGCTGGCAGCCGTATCTGACCCCCTCCTTCTCCAGAGCGGCCTCCTCATGACCGATCCCCGCCCCGTTACTCAGCAGCGCAATGACGAAGAACTCGACCTTGGTGCGATTCTCGGCACCCTGGTCGACAACAAGTGGCTGATCTTCGCCATCACCGGCCTGTTCCTCGCCTGCAGCCTCGCCTATGCCTTGCTCGCCACGCCGATCTACCAGGCCGACGCGATGGTGCAGGTGGAGCAGAAAGTGCCCGAGCTGCCCGGCATCAGCGCGCTGAGCCAGACGCTGGGCGCGTCCAACTCGCAGGCCAACACCGAAATCGCGCTGATCACCTCGCGCGCAGTGATCGGCAAGGCGGTGGACGATCTCAAACTCGACATCAATGTGTCGGCGCGCCACTTCCCGCTGATCGGCACCGGCATCGCGCGGCGCTTCGCTTCCGCCAATCCCGGTGAGCTGGCCAGTCCGCTGCTTGGTTTCAACCGTTACGACTGGGGCGGCTCGAAGCTGGAGCTGCAGCGCATCGAAGTGCCGGACGACCTGCTCGGCAAGACCATGACGCTGATCGCCGGCGAGAACGGCGCGTATACCTTGTTCAGTCCCGATGGCGACGAATTGCTGCAGGGCGCGCCCGGCCAGATCGCCACCGGCCATGGCGTGACCTTCCAGGTCGGCGTGCTCAAGGCCAATCCCGGCACGCGCTTCGACGTGCGGCGCGAACGCGCGCTCACCACCATCAACCAGCTGCAGACGGCCATCCAGGCCGCCGAGAAGGGCAAGGACTCCGGCATCATCGGCCTCTCGTACCAGAACGCCAACGCCAGGCTCGCGGTGTCGCTGCTCGACCGCGTCAGCGAGTGGTACGTGCGCCAGAACGTGGAATGGAACGCGGCCGAAGCGGCCAACAGCCTGAAATTCGTGCAGGAACAACTGCCCAAGGTGCGGCAGGACCTGGACCGCGCACAGGCCGCGCTCAATGCGTTCCAGATCCAGGCCAAGTCGGTCGACATCACCATGCAGACCAAGGCCCTGCTGGACCAGAGCGTGGCGGTCGAGGCCAATATCCAGCAGCTGCGCATGCAGCAGGCCGACATCCAGCGGCGCTTCACGCCGGCGCATCCGGCCTACAAGGCGCTGATGCAGCAGATCGGCCAGCTGGAAGCGCAGAAAAGCGACATGGACAAGCAGGTCGGCGTGCTGCCCGACACGCAGCAGGAACTGCTCAAGCTCACCCGCGACGTCGAAGTCAGCAACCAGACCTACACCGGCCTGCTCAATCAGGCGCAGCAGCTGGACATCGCTCGCGCCGGCAAGGTCGGCAACGTGCATATCGTCGACAACGCCCAGGTGGACGTCACCAGCCCGGTGAAGCCGAAGAAGGTGCTGGTGGTGTTCGGCGGCACGTTTGTCGGCGCCTTCCTCGCCTTCGGCCTGGTGTTCGTGCGCCAGATGCTGAACCGCGGCGTGGAAGAGCCGGCGGTGATCGAGCAGCTCGGCCTGCCGGTGTATGCCTCGGTGCCGGTCAGCCCGACCGAGCACGAGATCGGCCTGTCCGACCACGCGCGCGGCGACGGCAGGCATCATCTGCTGGCGATCAGCTCTCCAGCGGATCTGGCCACCGAAGCCTTGCGCAGCCTGCGCACCAGCCTGCATTTCGCCCGGATGGAAGCGAAGAACAATGTGCTGATGATCTCCGGCTCCAGTCCGGAGGCCGGCAAGACCTTCGTCTCGGCCAACCTCGCCGCAGTGATGGCGCAGGCGGGACAGCGCGTGCTGGTGATCGACGGCGACATGCGCAAGGGCACGCTGCACAAGGTGATGGGCGGGCGGCCGAACAACGGCCTGTCCGAACTGATTTCCGGCCAGATCGACATGGACACCGCGATCCGTCCGCTGGCCTCGCTGGAAAACCTGCACTACATCGCGCGCGGCAAGGTGCCGCCGAACCCGTCGGAGCTGCTGATGAACCAGCGCTTCGCCGAGTTGATGGAACAGCTGATGCCGCGCTACGACCTGGTGCTGATCGATACGCCGCCGATCCTGGCGGTCACCGACGCCTCGATCATCGGCCACATGGCCGGCACCTGCCTGCTGGTGGTGCGCTTCGGCCTCAATCAGGCGCGCGAAATCGCCCTGGCCCGCCAGCGTTTCGCGCAGAACGGCGTGGAGATCAAGGGTGCCATCTTCAACGCGGTCGAGCGCCGCAGCAGCGGCTACTACTCGTACGGCTACTACGAATACAAGAACGGCACGTAAGCAGCGGAAGCGCGAGTGAAGCCGTGACGGCTCCACTCGCGCATGAATGGCGGTGTTGCGCGCGAGCGGATTTGCGATGCGCGTCGTGAATTTGGCCGTCACGCTTCATAAGCCTGTCAAGAGCGCAGGCGAACATCTGGACGTTTGGACGGCTAAACGTTGATGCGTTTCGCTGTATATGAAATGCGTCGCGAACGAGTCGTCGTGCTTCAGGTGTGAGTAAAGAAGCGCTTGCCACAGTACGTGGCTCTTGTGTCCGCAGCCGAGCCGAAAGGCTCTCCCCTTCACGGTCCATCGACACAGGCTAAGACGCCGGACCGCCACTATCTGGAAGATCGGATGCAGCAAGTGATCAATGCCAAGATTGCCGTCATCGGCCTGGGCTACGTCGGCCTCCCCTTGGCCGTGGAGTTCGGCAAGAAGTACGACACGGTGGGTTTCGATATCCGCACCGCGCGGGTGGAAGAACTGCGTGCAGGAAAAGATTCGACGCTGGAAGTGGACGCCGAGGAACTGCAGACCGCCACGCGGCTGCGCTATAGCGATGCGCTGGAAGACCTGCGCGATCGCAACGTCTATATCGTGACGGTGCCCACGCCGATCGACGCCGCCAAGCGTCCGGACCTGGGGCCACTGGTGAAGGCCAGCCAGATGCTGGCGACGGTGCTCAAGCGCGGCGACGTGGTGGTGTACGAGTCCACGGTCTACCCAGGCTGCACCGAAGAAGTCTGCGTGCCGCTGCTGGAGGCCGGTTCGGGCCTGAAGTTCAACCAGGACTTCTTCGCCGGCTACAGCCCGGAGCGAATCAATCCGGGCGATAAGCAGCATCGCGTGACGACGATCCTCAAGGTCACCTCCGGCTCCACGCCGGAAGCGGCCAGCTACGTTGACGCGCTGTACTCCAGCATCATCACGGCAGGCACGCACAAGGCCAGCAGCATCAAGGTGGCCGAGGCGGCGAAGGTGATCGAGAACACCCAGCGCGACCTCAACATCGCGCTGGTGAACGATCTGGCGATGCTGTTCAACAAGCTGGGCATCGACACGCTCGAAGTGCTGGAAGCGGCGGGAACGAAGTGGAATTTCCTGCCGTTCCGTCCCGGCCTGGTCGGTGGCCACTGCATCAGCGTCGATCCGTACTACCTGACGCACAAGGCGCAGGAGGTCGGCCATCACCCCGACGTGATTCTCGCGGGCCGCCGCACCAACGACGGCATGGGTCCTTACGTGGCCGGCGAGGTGGTGCGCCTGATGGTGCGCAAGGGCATCAACCCGGTGCGCGCCAAGGTGCTGGTGCTGGGCCTGGCCTTCAAGGAGAACTGCCCGGACCTGCGCAACACCCGCGTGATCGACATCGTGCAGGCGCTGCGCGACTACAACGCCGAGGTGGATGTCCACGATCCCTGGGTGGACGCGGACGAATGCCAGCACGAATACGGCCTGGCGACGATCGGCGATCCCTCGCGCGGCTCGTACGACGCCGTGATCGTGGCGGTGGGCCATCGCGAATTCGCCTCGCAGGGCGCCAAGGGCATCCGCAGCTATGGCAAGTCCGAGTCGGTGGTCTACGACGTGAAGTACGTACTGCCGCGCGAGGCGGTAGACGGGAGGTTGTGATGAAAGTCCTGGTGACCGGCACGGCGGGTTTTATCGGTTCGCACGTCGCACGCAAGCTGCTGGCGCGCGGCGACGAGGTGATCGGCCTGGACAACCTCAACGACTACTACGACGTGGGGTTGAAGAAGGCGCGCCTGGCACGCGTGCAGGCTTTCCCGGGCTATACGCATGTACAGGCCGATCTGGCCGACCGCCATGCGATGGAGAAGCTGTTCGCCGCCCATCGCCCGCAGCGCGTGGTGAATCTGGCGGCCCAGGCCGGCGTGCGCTATGCCGCGACTAACCCGCATGTCTACGTGAGCAGCAACGTCACCGGCTTCCTGCACGTGCTGGAAGGCTGCCGCCACCACGGCGTGGAACATCTGGTGTTCGCCTCGACCAGCTCGGTCTACGGCGCCAACCGCGACCTGCCGTTCTCCGAGCACCGCCCGGCCGAGCATCCGCTGACGCTCTACGCCGCCACCAAGAAAGCCAACGAGCAGATGGCGCACAGCTACGCGCATCTGTACGGGCTGCCGGCCACGGGCCTGCGCTTCTTCACTGTGTACGGTCCCTGGGGCCGGCCGGACATGGCGCTGTTCCTGTTCACCAAGGCCATCCTCGCCGGCGAACCGATCCGCGTGTTCAACGAAGGCCGGCACAAGCGCAGCTTCACCTACATCGACGACATCGTCGAAGGCGTGGTGCGCGCGCTGGACACCGTGCCCGGCAAGGACCAGGCATGGGACGCCATGCGCCCGGACCCCGCCACCAGCGGCGTCGCGCCCTACCGCCTCTACAACATCGGCAACGAACAGCCGGTGGAACTGCTGCGCTACATCGAGGTGCTGGAGCAGTGCCTCGGGCGCAAAGCCACGATGGAGCTGCTGCCGCTGCAGGCCGGCGACGTGCCCGAGACCGAGGCGGACGTATCGAGCCTGGTCGAGGCCGTGGGCTATCGGCCGAAGGTGTCGGTGGAGCAGGGCATCGCGGCCTTTGTGGACTGGTATCGAACCTATTACCCCGCCGCGGCTCCCCGCGCGGCCGTCGCAGGAGTCGCTTCATGAAGAACTTTGCTTTGATCGGCGCCGCCGGCTATATCGCCCCGCGCCACATGCAGGCCATCCGCGACACCGGCAACAAGCTGGTGGCCGCCTATGACCCGAACGATTCGGTCGGCGTGATCGACAGCTACTTCCCCGAGGCCGACTTCTTCACCGAATTCGAGCGCTTCGACCGCCATATCGACAAGATGCGCCGGGCTACCCACCCGCAGCGCGCCGACTATGTGGCGATCTGCTCGCCCAACTATCTGCACGACTCGCATATGCGCTTCGCCATGCGCTCCGGCGCCGACGCCATCTGCGAGAAGCCGCTGGTGCTCAATCCGTGGAATATCGACGGCCTGCGCGAGATCGAGCAGGACACCGGCCGCAAGATCAACACCATCCTGCAGCTGCGCCTGCACCCGGCCATCATGTCGCTGCGCGAGAAGGTGCGCGCCTCCAAGCGTGCGGCCAAGCACGAGGTGGATCTGGCCTATGTGACGTCGCGCGGCCACTGGTACCTGCAGTCGTGGAAGGGCGACGCCAAGAAGTCCGGCGGGATCGCCACCAATATCGGCGTGCATTTCTTCGACATGCTGCATTTCATCTTCGGCGAACTGCAGCAGAACGTGGTGCACCAGCTGTCCGACACCAAGGCCGGCGGCTATCTGGAATACGAGCATGGCCGCGTGCGCTGGTTCCTCTCGGTGGACGTGGAAGACGTGCCCGCCGCGCAGCGCCTGGCCGGCCAGCGCACCTACCGTTCCATCACGGTGGACGGCGAGGAGATCGAGTTCTCCGGCGGCTTCACCGACCTGCATACGCGCAGCTACCAGGAGATCCTGGCCGGCCGCGGCTTCGGGCTGGAGGAAAACCGCTGCGCCATCACCACGGTGTCGGATATCCGCCACGCGGCGCCGGTCGGCCTGCGCGGCGAATACCACCCCTTCCTCACACGCAATGCCGGCTGAGGCGCTTATGGCCTATTACCAACATCCCAGCGCGATCGTCGACGACGGCGCCCAGATCGGCGACGACTCGCGCGTATGGCATTTCGTCCACGTCTGCGGCGGCGCGCACATCGGCAAGGGCGTGTCGCTGGGGCAGAACGTGTTCGTCGGCAACCGCGTGGTGATCGGCGACCGCTGCAAGGTGCAGAACAACGTGTCGGTGTACGACAACGTCACGCTGGAAGAAGGCGTGTTCTGTGGCCCCAGCATGGTGTTCACCAACGTCTACAACCCGCGCTCGCTGATCGAGCGCAAGGACGAATACCGCGACACCCTGGTCAAGCGCGGCGCCACCCTGGGCGCCAACTGCACCATCGTCTGCGGCGTCACCGTAGGCGAGTACGCATTTGTCGGCGCAGGCGCGGTGGTGACCCAGGACGTGCCGGCCTATGCGCTGATGGTCGGCGTGCCGGCGCGCCAGATCGGCTGGATGAGCGAATACGGCGAGCAGCTCGACCTGCCGCTCAGTGGCTCCGGCGAAGCGTTGTGCCCGCATACCGGCAAGCGCTACGTGCTGCGCGAAGGCCGGGTCGGGCGCGAGGAGGTCACCGCGTGATCGACTTCATCGACCTCAAGGCACAGCAGGCGCGCATCAAGGCGCAGATCGACGAGGGCATCCAGCGCGTGCTCGCGCACGGGCAGTTCATCCTCGGGCCCGAGGTGGCGGAGCTGGAAGAAAAGCTTGCCGCCTATGTGGGCGCGAAGCACTGCATCAGCTGCGCCAACGGCACCGACGCGCTGCAGATCGCGCTGATGGCGCTGGGCGTGGGTCCCGGCGACGAAGTGATCATGCCGGGCTTCACCTTTATCGCCACGGCCGAAACGGCGGCGATCCTGCACGCGAAGCCGGTGTACGTGGATATCGATCCACGTACCTATCTGATGGATCCGGCGCTGCTGGAGGCGGCCATCACGCCGCGCACCCGCGCCATCATGCCGGTATCGATCTACGGCCAATGCGTGGACGCCGATGCGATCAATGCGATCGCCGCGCGCCATGGGCTGCCGGTGATCGAGGACGCCGCGCAGAGCTTCGGCGCCACCTACAAGGGCCGCCGCTCCTGCAATCTCAGCACCATCGCCTGCACCAGCTTCTTCCCGAGCAAGCCGCTGGGCTGCTATGGCGATGGCGGCGCGATGTTCACCAACGACGACGCACTGGCCACCGCCATGCGCCAGATCGCGCGGCACGGCCAGGACCGCCGCTACCACCACGCGCGGGTCGGCATGAACAGCCGCCTGGATACGCTGCAGGCGGCGATCCTGCTGCCCAAGCTGGCGATCCTGGACGAGGAAATCCGCCAGCGCCAGCAGGTGGCGGCGGCGTATGCGCGGCATCTGGGCGAGGCCGGCGTGGCGCCGCCGTTCGTCGAAGCGCACAACCTCAGCGTGTATGCGCAGTACACCATCCGCGTGGACGAGCGCGAAGCGCTGCAGGCGCGGCTGAAGGAAGCCGGCGTGCCGACGGTGGTGCATTACCCGGTGCCGCTGAACCGGCAGCCGGCGGTGGCGGACGCAAACGCGCAGCTGCCGGTCGGCGACCAGGCCGCACGCGAAGTGCTCAGCCTGCCCATGCATCCGTACCTGTCCGATGCGCAGATCGCGACGATCGTCGAGGGTCTCGCCGCGGTGCCGGCGAGGTAGGCGCCGTGATCGACCTGCTCGCCCGCTGCATCAGCGGCTCCGTGAACTGGGCGGAGCGCCGCAGCCATGCGCGGCGCCTGCGCGGCTATCCGGGCGTGGCGGCCTCCGCCACGGTGGGGCTGGGCAGCAAGCTGATCGGGCCGAGGGAGAACTTCCGCATCGGCGAGCACAGTTATCTGAACCAGGCGCACCTGTCCTGCGGACCGGGTTCGCGCGTGGTGATCGGGCGCGGCTGCGCCATCGGCTACAACGTGTCGATCAAGGCGCTGACCCACGATCCGGCCAAGCCGACCACCAATGCCGAGGGTCCGCTGCGCCACGTCGAGCGCGACATCGTGATCGGCGACGACTGCTGGATCGGCGACAACGTGTTTATCCGCGAAGGCGTGGTGCTGGGCGACCGCATCATCGTCGGCGCCAACTCGGTGGTGACCAAGTCTTTTGCCGGCAACCAGATCATCGCCGGCATCCCGGCGCGCGTCATCCGGGAGCGCTGAGGCCATGCGCACACCCGCCACCCGCGACGACATCCACGTGGACGACATCCACGTGCTGGTCATACCGTCCTGGTATCCGGCCCGGCCCGGCGATATCAGCGGCAGCTTCTTCCGCGAACAGGCGCTGGCCCTGCACTGGCATGGCTGCAAGCTGGGCGTGATCTATCCGCAGCTGCGCTCGCTGCGCCACTGGCGCGTCCCGGCCGGCAGCGAACGCGGCCCGCGGCGCGAGTTCGACCAGGGCATGCCGGTGCTGCGTTCGCCGGGCGTCAATCCGTTCCCGCTGCTGCACGGCGCCGCCGCCGCGTGGTGGGTGCGCCATGGGCTGAAGCTGTACCGGCGCTACGTGGCCGAGTTCGGGCGCCCGGACGTGGTGCACGCGCACGCCGCGCTGTACGGCGGCGCGCTGGCGCGGCAGCTGTGGCTGCGCGAAGGCGTGCCGTACGTGCTCACCGAGCACAGCTCGATGTATCCGCGCGGCCGGGTCAGCCGCACGCAGGCGCGCATCGCCCGCGAGGCGGCGCGCGAGGCGCGGCGGCGCTTTGCGGTGAGCGCATCGTTCGGTGGCTTCCTGGAAGGCTATTTCGGCGCCGACGTTGGATCGTGGGAAGTGATGCCGAACATCGTCGACGCCTCGTTCGGCGAGCGCCCGCTGGGCGAGCCGGCGAACGGCAGCGACTTCACCTTCCTCACCGTGGGTGGCCTCAACGAGAACAAAGGCATCCACCTGCTGTTCGAGGCCTTCGCGCGCGGCTTCGCCAACGAGCCAGGCGTGCGCCTGCGCATCGGCGGCCACGGGCCGGAACGCGCGCGGCTGGAGAAACTCGCCGCGCAGCTCGGCATCGCCGACCGCGTCACCTTCCTCGGTGCGCTGACGCGCCAGCAGGTGGCGGAGGAACTGGCGCGTGTACAGGCCCTGGTGCATCCCAGCCGCTACGAAACCTTCGGCGTCGCCATCGTGGAAGCGCTGGCGATGGGCCGCCCGGTGGTGGCTACGCGCTGCGGCGGCCCCGAGGGCATCGTCACCGCGCGCGACGGACTGCTGGTGCCGGTGGACGACATCGACGCACTGGCGCGGGCCATGCACGAACTGCGCGCGAACATCGGCCATTACGACGCGGCGGCGATCCGCCAGGCTTGCCTGGAGCGCTTCGGCGAAGCTGCCGTGGTGGCCCGGCTGCGCGAAACCTACGAAGCGGCGGCGGGACGGAAATTGCCGGCCGCGCACGATCGCGTGGTCGTGCCGCTGCGCAAGGCGGTCGGCCAATGAACAAGAACAAGCTGCTCGGCTTCGCGCTCGGTCCGCTCGGCTCGGCGGCGGTCGGCTTTGTCACCCTGCCGATGCTGGCCTGGTTCTTCAGCGCCGAGGACATCGGCCGCATCTCCATGCTGCAGGTGGCGACGAACTTCGCGGTGATCCTGTTCACCTTCGGGCTGGACCAGAGCTATGCACGCGAGTACCACGAGTCCGCCGACAAGCCCGCGCTGCTGAAGGCGGCGGCGCTGCCGGGCCTGATCGTGCTGGGCGTGCTGCTGGCCGCGTTGCTGGCCATCGCGCCGGGCCTGCTGTCGCAGGCCTTGTTCGCGGTGGACGATGGCGCGCTCAGCGCGATCGCCGCGGCTTCGATCTTTGCCACCTTCGTCTCGCGTTTCCTGTCGGTGATCCTGCGCATGGAAGAGAAGGGCTTCGCCTTCTCCATGAGCCAGGTACTGCCGAAGCTGCTGTTCCTGGCCCTGGTGGTGGCATACGCGCTGGCGGTGCCGGGGCGCACCTTCTTCATGCTGCTGGCTGCGTACACGCTGTCGATCGTCGCGGTGATGTTCGCCTATGCGTGGAACACGCGGCATGCCTGGGTGCCGGCGCTGGCGGCGCGGCTGGACCGGCGGCGGCTGCACCCGCTGATGGCGTTCGGCTTTCCGCTGATCTTCGGCGGTGTCGCGTCCTGGGCGCTGATGGCGATGGACCGGGTGTTCCTGCGCCAGCTGTCGACGCTGACGGAGCTGGGTGTGTTCTCGGTGGCGGCCAGCATCGCGGCCGCGGCCGGCATCGTGTCCAGCATCTTCTCCACCGTGTGGGCGCCGACCGTCTACCGCTGGGCGGCCGAGGGCGACGCCCAGGCGAAGATCGATGCGGTCACCGATCATCTGCTGGCCGCGGTGGTGCTGATCTTCGTCGCCACCGGCCTGCTGTCCTGGGTGCTGGCCCTGGTGCTGCCTTCAACGTATGACCGCGTGCAGTACATCGTCGCCGCCAGCCTGGCGCCGCCGCTGCTGTATGCGCTGTCGGAATGCGCCGCGGTGGGTATCAGCCTCGCGCGCCGCAGCCTGTATTCGATGCTGGCCTCGTTCCTGGCTGCGGCGCTGAACGTGGTGGGCAACTATCTGCTGGTGCCGCGGCTGGGCGCGGGCGGCGCGGCGATTTCCACCGCGGTTTCGTTCCTGCTGTTCCTGATCGTGCGCACCGAATTCTCGTGCCGCGTGTGGCGCCCCGTGCCGCGCGCGCGGCTGTATCTGGCGACCTCGGCGGCGACCGGCCTGGCGGTGGCCTTCGTGCTGTTCGGCGAGCGCCACCGCGGGCTGTTCCTGTGGCTGTGGGCGGGCCTGGGCCTGCTGTCGCTGGCCTGGTTCCGTCCTTCGCTGGCGCTGGCGCTGCAGGCCGGCGCGAAGCTGATGCAGGGTGCGCGGCTGCGCGCGGCGAACGTGTCGCCGCAGCTGCGCAGGAATGGAGTGCAATGAGCAAGGTCAATCTTTTCCTGTTCGCGGCCCATCATGCGACCGGCAACGTGGCGGCGCAGCGTTTCAAGGGCCTGGTGAAATACCTGGACGCGGATCGCTACCGGGTCCACGTGCTGGCGCGCGCGCATGGCGCCGCGCCCATCGCGGCCGGCTCACCGGCGGTGGAAGTGATTCCGCTGCCGGGACATTGCGTGGGCAGCGAATCCTCGCTGGCCGCGTCGCTGCTGAGCATGGCCTCGGCCTTCGCGCCGGCCCTGCCGTTCTCGCCGCTGGCGCGCGGCGCCGCCGCGCGCCGCCCGTGGCTGGTCAATGCGCTGGCCGAGGCGGACCGCCGCTGCAGCGAGCGCATCGCGGCCGGCGAACGCTGCGTGGCCGTGGGTACGTATTCACCGATCGATGCATTGATCGCCGCGTCCAGCCTGGCCTCGCGCCACGGCCTGCCGTGCATCCAGGATTTCCGCGACGGCCTGGTGTTCGAACCGCTGGGCCGCGCGGGCCGCGTCGCCGACGCCGCGCGCCGCATGATCGAGGCGCGCGTGATCGAAGCGGCCAGCATGGTCACCTCGGTGAGTCCCGCGCTGGTGGAAGATTTCGCGCGCCGCTATCCGGGCAAGCGCGTGGGGCTGCTGCCGAACGGCTTCGATCCGGATGACTTCGCCGCGCATATGGACGAAGACGCGCAGGAAGCCGCCGCCCTGCTGGCGCGGCAGATTCCGCAAGGCGCCATGCTGATCGGCCATTTCGGCCGCGTCGGCGCCAGCGATGCTTCCGCATCGCAGAGCCTGGACCGCTTCGTGTCGCTGATGAATGTGATCGAGGACGGCCAGGCGCGCCGCCACGTGCTGTTCGTGGGCGAGCTGACCGAGCGCGAACAGCAGTCGCTGCAGCGCGCGCGCTTCGGTGTCACCACCATCAAGCCGGTGCGGCGCGGGCTGGCCTTGCAGCTGATGAAGCGCTGCGACCGCCTGCTGCTGCTCACCGGCAACCGCGTGTGCTGCGCCACCGGCAAGGTGTTCGAGTACCTTGCCTCGGGCGTGCCGGTGGTGTGCGTATCCGGCGTGGAGAACGCGGCCTCGTCGATCCTGGCCGAGACCGGCGCCGGACAGACCCTGGTGACGCAAGGCGGCGGCGAAAGCGCCGAAGCCCTGCGCCGGATCATTGCCGCGCCGGCGGAAGGACGCCGCGAGATCGGCGCGTACAGCAAGGTGGCGCAAGCCGGCGTGCTGGATCGCTGGATCGCCGACATGGTGGCCTTATGAATCCGTCCCTCTCTCCTTCGATGCGCGGCATGCGCAGCCCGGTGCCGATGAGCGAGCGCAGCATCACGCGCCGGCATCTGTTCCTGCTGGCGGCGATCGGCCTGCTGTTCCTGTCGGTGGTGATCCCCAACTCGCTGCCGGTGCCCACCGCGGCGATGCTGGGCCTGACCGCGGTGCTCGCGCTGCCGGGTTTCCGCTTCGGCCTGGGCTTCAAGAAGCTGCTGGCGCTGTACGTGTGCACAGCCATGGTGACGGTGATCTACACCGCGGTCGGCTATCTCAACGACGCGCCGCCGGAAGCCGCCGCGCAGATGCTGGTGATCTACATCCTCTCGCCGCTGCTGTGGATGCTGGTGGCGGCGGGGCTGATGCGCGCGCCGGGGCCGGGGCGGCTGGTGGACTGGTTCGCGATCCTCACCGTGTTCGCCTGCGCCAGCGTGGCCTTGTACTTCTATCTGTACTTCCATTACGGCGCGGACGCCGTGTCGTTCTTTTTCAAGGGGCAGGCCAATATCAACCTGCAGGGCGGCTTCGCCGGCGCGATCATGCACGTGTACGGCTCGCTGATCTTCCTGGCGGGCGGTTTCTACAGTTCGCCGGAACTGATCCGCAGCCGCCTGCTGCGCATGGCGGTGC
Source organism: Dyella sp. LX-66 (assembly GCF_018599165.1). Classification (NCBI taxonomy): domain Bacteria; kingdom Pseudomonadati; phylum Pseudomonadota; class Gammaproteobacteria; order Lysobacterales; family Rhodanobacteraceae; genus Dyella; species Dyella sp. LX-66. The sequence goes on along the minus strand of NZ_JAHFVJ010000001.1, from coordinate 493,894 downwards.
TGGCGATGATCTTCGTCTGCGCGGTGACGTCGGGCCGCTCGGCGCTGATCCTGGCCATTCCGGTGGGCTGGGTGCTGGGGCGCCTGCTGGGGCCGCGTACGGTGGGTTTCCACCGCAGCCTGACTTCGCCGCTGTCGCGCATGATCAAGGTCGGCCTGCCGATGCTGGTCGGCATGGTCGCGGTGGTGGTGCTGCTGCAGACCTATACCAGCGTGCGCCTGGACGTGATCTACGACAGCTTCGCCGACAAGATCAGTTCCGGCGGCGGCACGTCGCGCGTGGGCATGGCCGGCTCGCTGTTCCAGGGCATCCTCGACAACGGCGGCATCGGTGCCGGCCACGGCAAGGGCGTGAGCTTCGTCAGCAGCGCGGAATACCCGTGGCGCTACGAGCTGGTGTGGCTGGCCACCATCTACCGGGTGGGCCTGCTGGGCGCGGCGGTATATGCGTTCCCATTCTTCGTCTACATCGTGCGCGTGCTGCGCCTGGCCAGGGCCAGGCAGCTGCCGCCGCACCACAAGTTCCTGTTCAGCGCCTTCGTGGCCGCGTTCATCGCCTCCAATACCAATCCCTACATCGAAGCGTTCGCGTTCCAGTGGATGTACACCATCCCGCTGGTGGCGCTGTTCGTGGAATTCCCCTCCGGGGTGGAGCGCGTGCCTGCATGAAGCGTCTGAAGGTGATCCTGTTCGCCCGTTACTCCAGGCTGGGGCCCAGCACGCGCCTGCGCAGCCTGCAGTACCTGGAAGAGCTGGAACGTCGGGGCATCGACGTGGAAGTGCACGAGCTGTTTCCGGACTCGTATCTGGAAGGCCTCTATGGCGGGCGCCCGCAGGCGACCAAGTACACCGCATGGCGCTACTACGGCCGGCGCATCGCCGAGCTGATGCGCAACAGCGACCACGACCTGGCTTGGATCGAGGGCGAGCTGTTTCCGTATCTGCCTTATGGACTGGAGGCGCTGCTGTCGCGCCACGCGCGGCCCTACGTGGTGGACTACGACGACGCGCTGTTCCACAAGTACGATCTCTCGCCCAGCCCCGTGGTGCGCCGCGTGCTGGGCCGCAAGATCGACCGCGTGATGGCGCGCTCCGCCTGCGTGATCGCCGGCAATCCCTACCTCGCCGCGCGCGCCGAGCAGGCCAAGGCGGGCCGGGTGGAGATCATCCCCACCGTGGTGGACGAGTTGCGCTACGACACGGTCGAACACGGCGGCCGCGCGCAGCCGGTGATCGGCTGGATCGGTTCGCCGGCCACCGAGCATTACGCGCTGGACCTGCGCGACGTACTGATGGACGTGTGCGCCGGCGGCGCGGCGCGCGTGCTGCTGGTCGGCGCGCGGCCCGAGGTGGCGGCGCAGTTCGAAGGCGTGGCGGTGGACGTGCTGCCGTGGTCCGAGGAAACCGAAGCCGAGCTGATCGCCCATATGGACGTCGGCATCATGCCGCTGCGCGACGGGCCATGGGAACGCGGCAAGTGCGGCTACAAGATCATCCAGTACATGGCCTGCGGCCTGCCCGTGGTGGCTTCGCCGGTAGGTGTGAACGCGGACATCGTGCGGCATGGCGACAACGGCTTTCTTGCCGCCAACAACGGCGACTGGCGGCAAGGCTTGCGCCAGCTGATCGGCAGCCCTGAGCTGCGCGCGCGCCAGGGCCGCGCCGGCCGCCACCGGGTGGAAGACCATTACAGCCTCGCCTCGCAGGCCCCGCGCCTGGCCGACGTGCTGCGCAACGCGGAGGCACGCTGATGTGCGGCATCGCCGGATTGTGGATACCTGCCGGTGCGCCGCGCGAGCGGCTGGAGCGCCAGGCGCTGGCAATGACCGCGCGCCTGCTGCATCGCGGCCCGGACGACGGCGGCGTGTGGGCCGACGAGGCTTCCGGCATCGCACTGGCACAGCGGAGGCTGGCGATCATCGATCTGTCGCCGGCCGGGCATCAGCCGATGCATTCGGCCTGCGGCCGCTATACGGCGGTATTCAACGGCGAGATCTACAACCATCTCGACCTGCGCGCGCGCCTCGCCGCCGAAGGCAACGCGCCCACGTGGCGCGGCCATTCGGATACGGAAACCTTGGTGGCCTGCATCGCCGCGTGGGGGCTGGAAGCCGCGCTCAAGGCCTGCATCGGCATGTTCGCGCTGGCGCTGTGGGACCGCCGCGACCGCAGCCTCGCGCTGGCGCGCGACCGGCTGGGCGAGAAGCCGCTGTACTACGGCTGGCAGGGCGAGGCGCTGGTGTTCGGTTCCGAGCTGAAGGCGCTGAAGGCGTACGAGGGTTTCCGTCCCGACGTCGACCGCGACGCGCTCACCCTGCTGCTGCGCCACAACTGTGTGCCGGCGCCGTACAGCATCTATCGCGGCGTGGCCAAGCTGCGGCCGGGCCACGTGCTGCGGCTGCAGGCGGGCGGGCCGCGCGAAGCGGAGCCGCAGCCGTACTGGCGCTACAACGACGTGGTCGCCGAAGGCATGGCCGAGCCGTTCTTCGGCAGCGAGCAGGAGGCCGTCGACGCGCTGGAATCGCAGATCGCGCAGAGCGTGCGCGCGCAGATGCTGGCGGACGTGCCGCTGGGCGCCTTCCTGAGCGGCGGCATCGACAGCAGCACCATCGTCGCGCTGATGCAGAAGCAGAGCAGCCGCCCGGTGAAGACCTTCACCATCGGTTTCGGCGAAGACGGCTACGACGAAGCCACGCACGCCAAGGCAGTGGCCGCGCACCTGGGCACCGAGCACACCGAGCTGTACGTGCGGCCCGAGGATGCGCTGGCGGTGATCCCCAAGCTGCCCGGCATGTTCTGCGAGCCGTTCGCCGACAGCTCGCAGATTCCGACCTACCTGGTCAGCCAGCTGGCGCGCCGCCACGTCACCGTCGCGCTCAGTGGCGATGCCGGCGATGAGCTGTTCGGCGGCTACAACCGTTACCTCGCCGCGCGGCGGGTGTGGGAACGCATGCAACGCCTGCCGTCGTTCGTGCGCCACGCCGCCGCCGGCGCCTTGCGCGCGGTGCCGCCCGCGACCTGGGACAGGTGGTACGAGCGCGCCCGCGTGCTTTTACCTAAGCGCATGCACGTGGCCACGCCGGGCGACAAGGCGCAGAAGCTGGCCGGCGTGCTCACCCTTTCCAGCGGGCAGCAGTTCTTCCATCAGCTCACCAGCCAGTGGAGCGAGCCGGAACACCTCGTGCACGGCGCGGCGGAGCCGGCGACCCTGCTGACCGATCCGCAGGCCTGGCCGCAGACCGACAGCTTCGAGCACTGGATGATGGCGATGGATGCGCAGGCCTATATGGCCGACGACATCCTGGTGAAGGTGGACCGCGCGGCCATGGCCAACAGCCTGGAGACGCGCGTGCCGCTGCTCGATCCGCGCGTGGTCTCGCTGGCCTGGCGCATGCCGCTGCATCTGAAGATCCGCGACGGCCAGGGCAAGTGGCTGCTGCGCCAGGTGCTGTACCGGCACGTGCCGAAAGAATTGATCGAACGCCCGAAGCAGGGCTTCGGCGTGCCGCTGGACAGCTGGCTGCGCGGACCTTTGCGCGACTGGGCGGAAAGCCTGCTCGACGAAGGACGCCTGCGCCACGAGGGCTATCTGCGCCATGCGCCGATCCGGCGCGTCTGGCAGGAACATCTGAGCGGCAAGCGCAACTGGCAGCACCAGCTGTGGAACGTATTGATGTTCCAGGCCTGGCTGGGCGCCGAACAGGGGGAAACGGCATGAACGCGGCCACGGCAGGAAGGCGCATGCGCCGCCTGTGGCGGAGCCGCGCGAGCGACCCTTATCCCCGGAGCGGCAAGCCATCCCATGAAGATCGTCCTGTTCGCCAATACCGACTGGTATCTCTACAACTTCCGGCGCTCGCTGGCGCTGTCGCTGCATAAGGCCGGCCACGAGCTGCTGCTGCTGTCGCCACCGGGTCCGTACGGCGAGAAGCTGCGCGCGCTCGGCCTGCGCTGGGAGCCGGTGCCGATGGAGCGGCGCAGCCTCAATCCGCTGCGGGAGCTGGCGCTGCTGCGCTATCTGGCCAAGTTGCTCAAGCGCGAGCGGCCGTCGCTGGTGCATGGCTTCACCATCAAGTGCGCGGTGTATGGCTCGCTGGCGGCACGGCTGGCCGGGGTGCGTGCGCGCGTCAACGCGGTGGCCGGCATGGGCTATGTGTTCACCAGCAACGACCTGAAGGCGCGCGCGCTGCGGCCGGTGGTGCGCGCACTGCTGCGGCTGGCGCTGGACGGCGAGGGTGCGCGGCTGATCCTGCAGAACAGCGACGACGTGGCCTTGTTCGAACGCGCCGGGCTGGTCGATCCCTCGCGCATCCGGCTGGTGCGCGGCTCGGGCGTGGACTGCTGGCGCTTCGTCAAGCGCGGCGGCGAGCGTTCGGGCGGGCCGCTGCGCGTGCTCGTCGCCGCACGATTGCTGTGGGACAAGGGCCTGGAGGAATACGTCGCCGCGGCGCGCGAGCTGCTGGCCGAAGGGCGGCGTATCGAATTCATGCTCGCCGGCACGCCCGATCCCGGCAATCCCGCGGCGGTGCCGGAAGAGACCGTGCGCGGCTGGGTCAACGAGGGCGTCATCAACTGGCTGGGCCATGTGGAAGACATGCCGAACCTGCTCGGTGCGGTGGACGTAGTCGCGTTGCCCAGCTATCGCGAAGGCCTGCCCAAGACGCTGATCGAGGCGGCGGCTTGTGCGCAGCCTTTGATTACCACCGATGTGCCCGGTTGCCGCGAAGTGGTGAGCGACGGTGTCGATGGCCTGCTGGTGCCGGTACGCGATGCGAAAGCGCTGGCGCATGCGATCCGCCGCCTGCACGATGATCCGGCACTGGCGCGGCGCCTCGGCGAAGCGGCGTGGGCGAAGGCGCATGCGGAATTCGATGAGCGGATTGTGATCCGGCGGACCGTGGATGTGTATCGCGAATTGTGCGGCCCGTTGGCGATGCCGGTGGAGGAGCCTGTGGCACAGCGGCGCATGGCGTAGAGAGGTTCATGCGGCACACCTACCGAACTCTTCTCCCCGCCGGGGAGAAGATGCCGGCAGGCAGATGAGGGGTGGGTGCTCGCGGCATCGGATCGACGAAGCATCGCCCGCTTTCCCATCCCGCTTCTATGCTCCGTAGGTCCCCCTCACCCCAACCCTCTCCCCGGAGGGGAGAGGGAGATGGAAGGTTGTCGCCAGATGGCTGAGGAAGTTTTTGCATCTTCCTGCGCCCGGATCGCAAGGAATAGGTTCATGCGCGAGTAAACCTCGCGCCGCGCGTATCCCTAAACTCGGCGTTCCGGGGGAAGCCGATGAATGCGCATGTCTCGACGTGCGGCCAGCAGCGATCAGCTCCGAGGAACATCGTCATGCCCGACACGCCGGCGAACGTACTGGACTTCCTACCCAAGGAAGAGCACGCGGCGATCCGCGCGGGGCGTAGCAGCTACGACTGCACCGCCGGCATCCAGAAGGCCATCGACGGTTCGCGCCGCGTGCTGATTCCCGCCGGCGTCTATCCGGTGAAGCAGATCAACCTGCGCTCGGGGCTGGAGCTGTACGGCGAGGGCGCGTCGAGCGAGCTGCGCTCCTTCGACGATTCGCTGGCCTCGGAATTCATGCTGGCCACCTACATCAAGGATGGCGGTACGCCGCGCGTGGCCGACAATATGCGCGACATCCACCTGCACGATCTGAAGCTCAATGGCCGCGTGGGCGAGTACGGCTACGCGCAGTACTACTACCTGCTGGCGGCGAACGCCACGTCGGACCTGACCGTGGAGCGGATGACCTTCTTCGGCTTCCGCGGCGACGGCATGTACGTGGGCTCGGGCACCAAGTCCAACACCGAGCGGCACAACGAGCGGGTCACCGTGCGCGACTGCATCTTCGACGGCGCCGTGAAGGACAACCGCAACGGGCTGTCGATCATCGACTGCGACGGCCTGCTGGTGGAGAACTGCACCTTCCGCAATATCGGCAATGCCAAGCTGTCGCGCTCGGTGGGCGGCATCGATTTCGAGCCGGACCACGATTTCAGCGTGTACCGCAACGTGACGATCCGCCGCTGCAACTTCATCGACATCGACACGGTGAACACCGCCGGCATCACTTTTTTCAACGGTCACCAGAAGGGCGGCAATATCGGTAACTGGCAGGTGCTGGATTGCCAGTTCCGCAACTGCTACTGGGGCATCGACAGTTCGACCCGGCCCAAGACCGCGGCCGACACGCCGGACAACCTCACCGTGCGCAACTGCCATTTCCTCAATTCGGTGCGCACCGACCTGGCGATCAAGGGCCTGAGCGGCGCGCGCGTGATGGGCTGCATCTTCGAGCGCTCGCCGCCGGGCAACGGGCCGGGCGGCGATGCGATCCGGCTTGGCGACATGGCGTCGGCGCGCAGCCGCAATGCGGTGAATGCGGTGATCACCGGCAATACGTTTATCGGGGTCCGTCCGCAGATGGGTGCGATCGGCGTGCTCGGGGTGAGCGGGCTGGTGGTGGCCGGCAATACCTTCACCGATATCTATGGCACCTGCATCAACTTCTCCGAGGACGAATCGGCCGACAGCGCGCGGCATATCGGTTCGGTGGTGATTTCGGGCAATACGGTGCGGCGCACGCGCACGCTTGCCACGGGCAGGCCGGTGCCGATGGCCTTCCTCAGCACGGGCAAGAAGCTGCAGCTGAGCAAGGGCGACGTGCGGCTGGATGCGCAGTCGTTCGAGTACGACAACAAGGTGGATACGGGTGTGCCGCGGGTGGCGAATGGGGCGGCGGTGGAGTTCGGCGGCAAGCCTTGACGCAGGTTGGGGTGACCACCCCAACATCGCCCACTTCATGCGCCTCCCAGCGTTGGGGTTGTCACCCCAGCCTACGCCCACCCGCGCAATCGATAGACCCACAGGCCGATGTACTCGTGCAAGGTATGCGAGGCATCCCACAGCACCGCACGCCGCGGTTCCCATTCGCTGCCTGGCGCACGCACGGGAGGCATCAGCGCGGGCGCGGGAATCACACGCAGGCCCTGCTTCTCGAAGCTCGCCGCGGCACGCGGCATATGTTCGGGCGAGGTGACCAGCAGCACGGTATGCGCACCGTCGCCGCGCAGGATCGCCGCGGAGTTGCGTGCGTTCTCGTAGGTGGTATGGCTCGCGGTTTCCAGGCGCACCGCGGAGGAGGGCACACCCTGGCGCTCCAGCATCGCGGCCATCCGTTTCGCATCGCTCTCGCCGGAAAGCACCACCAGCGGCGCCCGGCTGGCGCGGAACAGCAGATAGCCGAAGCCGACGCGGCTGTTGGCGATGGCGTCGCCGCCTTCGTCGCGCCAGCTGTCTTTCTCGTCGGCCAGTGCCTCGCCGCCCAGCACCACGATGGCATCCGCCTTGGGGTAATCCACCGCGGGCTGCGTGGCGTACTGGCCTTGCAGCCAGCGCTGCAGTCCGTGTGCGAACACAGGCGTCGCACACAGCAGCAGCCATAGCGGCGCGATCGCGGCGATGCCCAGGCCCAGCCGATAGCGCCGCAGCACGATGCACAGCAGGGCGATGGCGCCGAGCAGCCACGCCTGGGTGATGGGGTGGCTGATGCTCAGGTTGACCAGGTCGAACATGCGCTGGCGCAGGCGCGCTGCCTGCGCCCTCCGCTCACTGTCCGCGCTGCTGCACCGCCTGGCTGGCGGCGATGGCGGAGCGGCGCGTAGTGCACACGATGTAGGTCAGCAGCAGGAAGCCGAACAGGCCCAGGCTGGCGAGCTGGCCGTAGTCGTGGATCAGATGGCCGATAAAGGCCAGCAGGATCGAGGCGATCACCAGCACCAGCAGGGTCATGCGCGGACTCAGGCCCGTGCGCAGCAGGATGTGGTGGATATGGCCACGGTCCGGCTTGAACGGCGACTGGTGGTTGCGCATGCGGCGGCACATCACCGCCAGCGTGTCCAGCGCTGGCAGGGCCACGCACCACAGCACGTCGGTGGGCAGCAGGTCCGAACCCGGGCTCTGGCTAAGGTCGATCAGCGCCCAGCCGAGCAGATAGCCGAGCACGGTGCTGCCGGCGTCGCCCATGAAGATTTTCCGGCCGAACAGGCCGAGGTTGGTGGCGAGGTAGGGAATCATCGCCGCGCCGAGCATGGCGATCAGAACCGTGACACCGGGCGTGACGCTGCCGTGATGGAACGCGAAGATCGAACCGATGCCGACCAGGCCCATGCTGCCGGAAAGACCGTCGATGCCGTCCATCATGTTGAACGCGTTGAGCAGTCCGATCACCGCGATGAGCGTGACCGGGATGCCGAGCGGGCCCAGCTGAAGCTGAACGCCGTTGAGCGTTCCCAGCGAACGGATATAGACGTCTGTACTGCCAATCATCACGAACACGGCCAGGGTCTGCACGATCAGGCGCGTGCGCACGCTGAGCTCGTGGCGGTCGTCCAGCGAACCCATGATGGTGAGGCCCGCGGCCGTGGTGAGCAGCATGCGGCTCATCTGCGTGGCGTCGCCATACCACCAGGCGCCGACGAAGACGCCGCAGAACATCGCCAGGCCGCCTACCAGCGGCACGCTGCCCTTGTGCTGCTTACGGTCGCTGGGGCGGTCCAGCAGGCCGAGGGGCTCCGCCAGGCGGCGCAGAACGACAATCGCCACGGCAGAAGTGAACAAGGCCGCAGCGCAGGCGAGCATCGTTCTTGTGTCTTGCATATCGTGGCTTCCTCGGGGCAATCCAGTGGGGATGGCTCGCGTCGAATGGAGCGTCACGCGTCGCCTATCATCGCTCGCTTCTGCGAAGCAGTGATGACAAGAAGCTGATCGAGCGAGTCGCAACAGCGAAAAGCTTGCGCGACATCACGAACCCGCGACGGAGATGAGCCAGATGTGTTGAAGCTCTTCGCGGTGAAGGGCAACTCTAAGCGATGTAAGTGAACGTCCAGTAGATTTTTCTCAATGTGGGTTGGTGTTGGTTCAGTCATTCACGCACGAACGAAGCTACAGTCCAGTCGCTTCACTCTCCGCATCTCCGCCATCACGCGACGCACCGAAGAGGATGCTCATGAAACTTCTTGCCGCTTCCATCGCAGCGACTTCCGCCCTGCTTCTGGCCAGCACCGCTTTCGCGCAGAACGCGCAGAACGCACAGCAGCAGCCGACCACTGTGAACCAGCTCATCGAGCAGCAGCAGGCCAAGCCTGCGACGCCGGCGCAGCTGATCTCGCCCAAGAGCGCCAAGGGCGCCGCGCACGGCAGCATGAAGGCCAACCACGCGGGTCCGGGTGCGGCGGCCGCAGCGGCTGTTGCAGGCACCGGTGGCACCGGTACGGGCGGCACCGGTACCGGTGGTACCGGCACCACGGGCACCACCGGCACGCATTGATTAGTTCTTAACGACGCGTTCGCATAAACGAACGCGTCGCGCGGTCTGCAGCCCACGCGGCACGCAGGCCGGCACGTCTCACGTCATCGGTAGGGGGCCGAGGATCCAAGTTCGCCGCACGCCGGCGTTCGCGATAATCGAAGGGCTCTACGGATGAACAAGCGACGGGCATTGTTGTTGGCATGTGCCGCCCTGACCCTGCACGGCTGTTTCTGGGCTCCAGGCCAGCACATGAGCGCGACCGACTTCTCGCGCCAAGGCTCGATCGACGCGGCTCGCTATCAGCTGGTGCCGATCACGCCGAAATTGCTGGCGATGGACAAAGCATCCAATCCGCTGGCCACCCTTCCCGACGAGTTGCGCAACTACCAGCCGGAGGCATACCGCATCGGCGTGGGCGACTCGCTCTACATCACCGTGTGGGACCACCCCGAGCTGACCTCGCCCGCGGGCTCGCAGCAGCTGCCCAGTGCGAACGGCCGCGTGGTGCGCGCCGACGGCACGCTGTTCTATCCCTATGTCGGCGTGGTCAAGGCTTCCGGCAAGACGGTGGAAGAACTGCGCGTGGAGATCTCGCAGCGCCTGGCCAAGTACGTGCAGGACCCGCAGGTCGACATGAGCGTGATCAGTTACGGCGCGCAGCGCATCACCATGCGCGGCGCCTTCGTCAAGACCGATCCGCTGCCGGTCACGGTAACCCCGCTGAGCCTTGCGCAGGCGGTGGGCACGGCGCAGATCAATACCGACCAGGCCGATCTCTCCGGCCTGGTGCTGTCGCGCGACGGACGCGATTACCACCTGGATCTCGACGCGCTCGCGCGCAATCACCAGCTGGGCGATGTGTGGCTCAAGCCCGGCGACCAGATCTTCCTTCCCTATGCGGATCGCAAGGAGGTCTACGTGGTGGGCGAGGTGACGCGTCCGGCGGCTTTCCCGTTCAAGACCAGCGACATGAGCCTGTCGCAGGCACTGGGCAAAGCCGGTGGATTGAACGAAACCACCTCCAAGGGCAATGCGGTCTACGTGATCCGCGGCGTGGAGGACATGGAGAAGTCGCCCGCCACGATCTACCAGCTCGACGCCAAATCGCCCGCGGCATTCGCGATGGCTGCGCAGTTCTCCGTGCATCCCGGCGACGTGGTGTTCGTGGGCCCTGCCGGCGTGACGCGCTGGAACCGCTTCCTCTCGCAGCTGCTGCCGCTGTCCGGCATCGTGACCAACGCGGCTTCGGCTAAGAACGACCTCACCAATTGAGGTATACGCGCATGACGAGCTTCCCGTGGCGAGCTTCGCTCCGCCTCGCGGCCCTGGCGGCTGCGAGTGGGATCGTCGCCGGCTGCACTGACGTATCGCTGGGAAGCGCAGATACGATCCGCCAGGCCATCGGCGGCGGCACCGACGTGCATCCCACCGCGGCGTCGGTGGCGGCCGAGCCGTATTACCAGCTGCAGGTGAATGCTCCGGGCGGCGAGGCGATCCTGTTGCTGGCCAGCGTGCAGGGCGGCTTGGAAAGCTGGTACGGCCAGGATGGGCAGGCGGTGTTCCTGCGCAACGGCGTGCTGGTGCGGACGGTGGGGCTGGAAGCGAACCTCGATCATGTCGCCTTCGATGGCGGCGATCCGTTCGCGTCGGGCCTGCAGCATGTGCAGGCGCCGATCGAGTACCGCCGCGTGCTGGACTGGTCGCCGGGTTATCGCTATGGCATCACCGCGGTCGCGCAGCTCGAACCGAAGGGTGTCGAGAGCGTGGACATCCTCGGTCAGCGCCATCAGCTGCGCCGCTACGACGAGCATGTGCGCGCCGATGGCGCGAGCTTCGACGTGACGAACCGCTACTGGGTCGATCCCGCCGATGGCTTTATCTGGAAAAGCCGGCAGCACGTCGCGCCCGGCCAGACGCTGGAGCTGATCCAGCTGCGCCCGTACCGCGAGGCCCGAACGTGAGGCTCGCCTGCCTGCCCGGATGGCTGGTGTGCCTGTGCATAGGCGTTGCCTGGCCGATCCAAGCGATGGCGGTATCCGTCAGCGTTTCCGGACAGGTCGATCGGCCAGGCGTGCAGGCCTTGAACGGCAATGCGCGGCTGGGCGATGCGGCGACGGCGGCGCAGGTGCGGCCCGAGGCTTATGTGCTCGGTGCGAGCTGGACGCAGAAGTCGAAGCAGTTCGAGCAGATGCGTTTGCAGGCTGGCTTGCTGTACGAGCTGGGCGCGGTGGTGGACCAGGCCAGGCGCGAAGGCAATGCGCCGCTGGCTGATCTGAGCACGAAGCTGCGGCGATGGCTGCAGGCCATGCCGGTGACTGGACGCCGCGTGGTCGCCACGCTGGATCCCGGCGCGCTCTATGCGAACGAGGCGGACGATCTGCCGCTGGAAGACGGCGACACGCTGAGCTATCCGCAACGTCCTTCGACGGTGCGTGTGATCGGCGCGGTGCAGAAATCCTGCGAGTTGCCGCACGTGGCGCTGCAGGAGGCACGAAAGTACGTAAAGGCCTGCCCCACGCAGATGGCCGATCGCGATTTCCTCTACGTGATCCAGCCCGACGGCAAGGTGTTCGAGCTGGGCATCGCACTGTGGAACGAAAGCGCGCCGATCGTGCTGGCGCCCGGCGCCATCGTCTACGTGCCGCTCGACAGCCGCCTCACCGCCGGCGCGGCCGACGCCGTGTTCGGCCACGAGATGGCGGACTTCATCGCCACCCAGCCGCTGGATGGCGGGGTGTTGCCATGATCGCTCGCCTTAACTGGCGCAGCGGATGCGTGATGTTGCCGGCCAGTCTGCTGCTGTCGCAGTGCATCGTCGGCGTATTGCACGCGCAGTCGGCGCCTGGCTATACGCGCAACGACTACGGCGAAGTCGGCCTGATGCAGACGCCGACGGCGCGCATGGCGGACGAAGGCGACCTGGCGTTCACCGCCTCGCGCACGTATCCGTACACGCATTACAACCTCTCGCTGCAGCCGCTGCCGTGGATCGAAGGCACGTTCCGCTACTCGTCGGTGAGCAACCGCCTGTACGGCCCGGTGGGCCTGAGCGGACATCAGAGCTACAAAGACAAATCGATCGACCTGAAGCTGCGCCTGTGGGACGAGACGCGCTGGCGTCCCGCGGTGGCGGTGGGCGGACGCGATATCGGCGGTACCGGCCTGTTCGGCAGCGAGTACGTGGTGGCGAGCAAGCGCTTCGGGCCGGTCGACGTCACCGCCGGCCTGGCCTGGGGCAACATGGGTGCGCGCGGCGACATCAAGAGTCCGCTCGGCTGGGCCTGGAGCGGCTTCGACAACCGCGCCGGCAATACCAATCAGCAAGGCGGCGAGTTCAACACGCTGCGTTACTTCCGCGGGCCGGCGGCATTTATCGGCGGCATCGAGTACCAGACGCCGCTGGACAAGCTGCGCCTGAAGGTCGAGCTGGACGGCAACAACTACAAGCACGAAGGGCTGGGCAACAAATTCAAGCAGCGCTCGCCGATCAATGTCGCGGCGATGTACCGGGTCAACGACAACGTCGATCTGTCGCTCGGTTTCGAGCGCGGCGACAAGGTCATGGCCACGCTCACGCTGCACACCAACCTGGCCAAGCACTTCGAGCCGCGCAAGACCGCCGACCCCGCGCCCGAGCCGGTGCGCGAACTGGCCACCACGCCGGATCCGCCGCAGGGCGCGGCCGCGATGGAGCGCAAGGCGCCGGAGCAGCTGGATTGGGACGAGCTGGCCAAGGCGCTGGGCCAGAACGCGGGCATCGACGTCACCAGCATCGGCCGGCGCGGTTCCGAACTGGTGGTGCATGGCGAGCCGCGCGCGTATTTCTATCCCAGCCGCACGCTGGGGCGCACCGCGCGCATTCTCGACAACCGCGTGGACCAGAGCATCGACTGGTTCACCGTGGGCGAAGAGAACTACGGGATGCCGCTGGCGGAGCAGAGCATCCATCGCCCGCGCTTTATCGACGCGCTCGATCACCGCATCGACATGCAGGAGCTGCGCCGCAGCGCCGAGCAGAATCCGCCGGGGCAGCAGGACGAGGTAACGCTCTACACCAAGCCGCCGAAGCGCTTCGATGGCGGCGTGTCGCTGGGCTACCAGCAGAGCCTGGGCGGGCCGAACGCGTTCGTGCTGTACCAGTTCACCGCCAACGGCAACGCGACGTATCGCTTCTCGCGCAATCTGTGGTGGGACGGCGTGGTGAGCGTGAATCTGCTCAACAACTACGACAAGTTCACTTACACCGCGCCGAGCCTGCTGCCGCGCGTGCGCACCAATATCCGCGAGTACCTCACCACGTCCGACGTGACCATGCCGAACTTCCAGCTCACCGGCACCAAGGTGCTGGGGCCGGATCTGTTCGGCATGGCTTATGGCGGCATGCTGGAATCGATGTATGCGGGCGTGGGCGGCGAAGTGCTGTACCGGCCGTATGGCGAGCGCTGGGCCTTCGGCGTCGACCTGAACTGGGTGCGCCAGCGCGGCTACCGCCAGGATTTCGCGCTGCGCGGCTACAAGACGGTGACCGGCAACGCCACGCTGTACTACAACACCGGCTTCCACGACGTCACCATCGCCGCCAGCGTGGGCCGCTATCTGGCCAAGGACTATGGCGTCACCGTCGACGTGTCGCGCGAGTTCGACAACGGCGTGCGCATGGGCGCCTACGCCACCATCACCAACAAGTCCGGCACGCAGACGGGCGAGGGAAGTTTCGACAAGGGCATCTATTTCTCGATCCCGTTCGACCTGCTGCTGCCGCATTCCAGCCGCTCGCGCGCCAGCTTCATGTGGGAGCCGCTGCTGCGCGACGGCGGCGCGCGGCTGTACCGGCGCTATAACCTTTACGACATGACCAGCGACCGCGATCCGGATCTGTTCGAGAAGAACCTGGAGAAGTCGCTGGACTGACGGGCCGCACGGTCGGGCATGGATGGAAGGCGCCGCGGCGTGGTTTACTGGGCGGCCCTTTCATTCAGGAGATCCGCATGTCCACGGTTACGCTCAAAGGCAATCCGGTCCAGGTCGACGGCCGTTTCCCCAAGCTCGGCGACAAGGCGCCGGCGTTCGCGCTGGTAGCCAAGGACCTGTCCAACGTCGCGCTGTCCTCGTTCGCGGGCAAGCGCAAGGTGCTCAATATCTTTCCCAGCATCGACACGCCGACCTGTGCCACCTCGGTGCGCCGCTTCAACGAACAGGCCGCCACGCTGAAGGACGCGGTGGTGCTGTGCATCTCGGCCGACCTGCCGTTCGCGCAGGCGCGTTTCTGCGGCGCGGAAGGTCTGGAGAACGTGGTGACGCTGTCGACCCTGCGCGGCGCGGAATTCCTGCGCGATTACGGCGTGGCGCTGGCTTCGGGTCCGCTGGCCGGCCTGGCCGCGCGCGCGGTGGTGGTGCTGGATCAGAACGACAAGGTGCTGCATGCCGAGCTGGTGAGCGAGATTGCGCACGAGCCGGATTATGAGGCGGCGTTGAAGGTGCTTTGACGTACGCAACTCGTAGGTTGGGGTGAGCCACAGGCGAACCCCAACACCACGGAATCGAAACGCCTCGCATCGTTGGGGTTACTGGCTGCATCAGCAGCCAGCCCTTCGGGCCATCCGCTACGCGGATGTTCGCTACGGCATCCTGCCTTCGCAGTCGCCTGCGGCTCACCCCAACCTACGCCGATCGTTTATTGATTGACGATGGGAATGCCGAGCGGCTTCGCCCCTCGGCGTTCCTGCAGTCCCAGCCCCATGCGCAGGCTGCTGCCGATGCGTTCGGCATTGCCGATGATCCGTGCGGCGGGTGCTTCCTCGAACAGCTCGCGCACCGTCTCCCGCCACAGTTCCAGCCAGCGGTCGAAATGCTCGCCGCGGATGCCGGCTTGCTGGCGGTGCACCGACATCGGCGAGCCGCGATAGGTCTGCGTGCCTAAGGTGACCGACGACCAGAACGACACCAGGGTGCGCTTGTGATCGTCCCAGTCGTGCACGGCGGCGTTGAAGATCGGGCCCAGCGCCGGGTCGGCGCGCACCTTGTCGTAGAAGCGGTCGACCAGGGTGGCGAGGCTGCGTTCGTCGATGGAGGCGTAGCGTTCCATGCCGTGCATGATAAAACGCCGTCCCTGTGATGGCCGTGCGGCAAGTCGACGCAAAGAAAAAGCCGGGCAAGGCCCGGCTTTTTCCGTTCAACAGGGCACTGGCGCTTACTTCGCGGCCATCAGCGCCTTGGTCATGTCGAGCATGCGGTTGGAGAAACCCCACTCGTTGTCGTACCAGCTCAGCACCTTGACCAGGGTGCCTTCCATCACGCGGGTCTGGGTGGAGTCGTAGGTGGACGAGGCCGGGTTGTGGTTGAAGTCCACCGACACCAGCGGCTTGTTGTTCACCGCCAGGATGCCCTTGAGCTTGCCGTTGGCGGCTTCGTTGACGATGGCGTCGATCTCTTCGTGGCTGGTCGCGCGCTTGGCGACGAAGCTCAGGTCGACCACCGACACGTTGATGGTCGGCACGCGCATGGCGAAGCCGTCCAGCTTGCCGTTGAGTTCCGGCAGCACCAGGCCCACCGCGGCGGCGGCGCCGGTCTTGGTCGGGATCTGGCTCATGGTGGCCGAGCGGGCGCGGCGCAGGTCCTTGTGATAGACGTCGGTCAGGACCTGGTCGTTGGTGTAGGCGTGGATGGTGGTCATCAGGCCGTGCACGATGCCGATCTTCTCGTGCAGCACCTTGGCCAGCGGCGCCAGGCAGTTGGTGGTGCACGAGGCGTTGGAGATGACCTGGTGCGCGGCGGTGAGCGTGTCGTCGTTGACGCCGAACACGAAGGTGCCGTCCACGTCCTTCTCGCCCGGGGCGGAGATGATCACCTTCTTGGCGCCGGCGGCGATGTGCGCGCCGGCCTTGGCCTTGGAGGTGAACAGGCCGGTGCATTCCAGCACCACGTCGACACCCAGGTCGCCCCACGGCAGCTTGGACGGGTCGCGCTCGGCGCAGACCTTGATGCGGTCGCCGTTGACGATCAGGTCGCCGCCGTCCACCGACACGGTGCCCGGGAAACGGCCGTGGGCCGTGTCGTACTGGGTCAGGTGGGCGTTGGTCTCGGCGTCGCCGAGGTCGTTGATCGCGACGATCTGGAACTCGTTGGTGCGACCGGACTCGTACAGCGCGCGCAGAACATTGCGGCCGATGCGACCGTAACCGTTGATGGCGACCTTGATGGCCATGGGACAGCGTCCTCCGGAGATGATGGCGGGGCAGCGGCGGCCGGACCCGGCCGCCAAAGAACCCTAATGTTAGCTGGAAAGCGGGGCCATCTCATCCGGCACGGTTCATTGGGCGTGCATGTGGGGTAGGCTCGCGAGCCTTATCCAAGATGTCGAAGCACCCGGGGCCAGGCCATGAGCGACGAACAGCAGACCATCGAGATCAGCCTGGAACAGATGTCCGGCTACGAATTCCGCGTGCGTTTCGACGACACCTCCGCACCGGACCTGCTCACCGACGAGCTGCCGCCGCTGGGCCAGGGCGCCGGCCCCAATCCCACCCGCATGCTGGCCGTGTCGGTGGCCAACTGCCTGGCCGCGAGCCTGCTGTTCGCCCTGCGCAAGTACAAGAACGACCCGGGCCAGCTCGCCGCCAAGGCCCGCGCCACGCTGGCGCGCAACGAGCATGGGCGCTGGCGCGTGGCGCGCATCGCGGTGGACCTCGACCTGGGCCAGGCCGAGGCGGACCTGGCGCACGTCGACCGCGCGCTCGCGCAGTTCGAGGACTTCTGCACGGTGACCGAGAGCGTGCGGCAGGGCATCGCCGTCGACGTAAGCGTGCGCGATGCCGCGGGCACCTTGCTGCACAAGGCCGCGACGGGCTGAGGCGCGTTGCGCCGCGGGGTCCTTGCCGCTCGCCGCGCCATCGCGCACGGTCCGGGCGATTTCTTCAACTCAAATTGAATTATTTGCGCGGTCCGCTCCGGCCTGCGCGCCCATCGATTCCCATCAAATCAAATTGAATGACATGCTGACTTCCCGACGTTTTCTCGCCGGCCTGCTGGCCGCGCTCGCCGTTGCACCCGCCGTCCATGCCTGGGGGCGCCAAGGCCACGCCATCGTGGCCGAGCTGGCGCAGCGGCGTCTGAGCCCGGCCGCCGAGGCCGAAGTCGAGCGCCTGCTGGCGCCGGAGAACACCAAGTCGCTGGCCGACGTCGCCAGCTGGGCCGACGAACTGCGCGGCGACGACACGCGCGCCGACCTGGCCAAGGCCACCAGCAAGCTGCACTACATCAACTTCCGTGCGGACGACTGCGTCTACGTGCCGCCGCGCGATTGCGCGAACGGGCAGTGCGTGGTCGGCGGCCTCGATCGCTACGTGGCCGTGCTGGCCGACCGCACGCAGCCGGACGCGGCGCGTCTGGAAGCGCTGAAGTTCGTGGTGCATTTCGTCGGCGACGTGCACCAGCCGCTGCATGCCGGCAACCGCGACGACAAGGGCGGCAACGCCTACCAGGTGCAGTTCCAGGGCAAGGGCACCAACCTGCACAGCCTGTGGGACTCCGGCCTGCTCGGCACCCATGGCAAGGACTGGCAGGCCTATGCGAAGGAACTGGACGCACGCCCGGCCGAGACCATGCCGGCGGCGATCGCGCCGCAGGACAACGTCTATGCGCAGTGGGCCGAGCAGTCGTGCGCGGCCAGCCGCGACATCTATCCCGACGGGCACAAGATCGACGACGCCTATGTGGCCGCCGAGCTGCCGCTAGCGGAGCGCCAGCTGCGTGTGGCCGGCGTGCGGCTGGCCGAGGTGTTGAACCGAGCGCTGGCGCGCTGACCGGTCTTTTTGTTGCGATGCGGAATGGATTTCCGCATCGCGTCGCAGCGCCTGGAAGGCCTGCAAAGGGTGCCCGGATGGATCGTCCGGGCGTCCTCGCGAACGGGTTCGCGATACGCCCCGGCGCATTCCACCCGGCGGCCATCTGGACGTCCATATGGCATACCAGTTGTATGGCTGAGGACTCATGTGGTCTCCGGCTCGTGATACCACTTTAGACAGTGGTAGACCACGCCGAGGGGGCTTCGGGCAGGGCGCCATGCAGCCCTCCGAAACTGGCCCGTCGACCCTCTGGCGCAACGAGGCAGTTCTGCTAGCCTCGAATGATGACCAACGAAACTCCGCTGCGCCGCACCAAGATCGTCGCCACCCTCGGCCCCGCCACCGACGTGCCCGGGATGCTCGAGAAAATCCTCGCGGAGGGCGTCAACGTCGTCCGCCTCAACCTGTCGCACGGGCAGCCCGACGACCATCGCGCCCGCGCCAATGCGGTCCGCGTGGCGGCCGAGAAGCTGGGCCGCGAAGTCGGCGTGCTGGCCGATCTGCAAGGTCCGAAGATCCGCATCGAGAAATTCGCCAACGGCCCGATCGAACTGAAGGTGGGCGACGAGTTCGTGCTCGATTGCAGCCCCGGTGCGCCGGCCGGCGACAACAGCCGTGTGGGCGTGAGCTACCACGACCTGCCCAGGGACGTGAGCGCCGGCGACGTGCTGCTGCTCGACGACGGCCTGGTGGCGCTGACGGTGGAAAGCGTGGTCGGCGCCGAAGTGCGCTGCCGCGTGCTGGTGGCCGGGCGCCTGTCCGATCGCAAGGGCCTGAACCGCCAGGGCGGCGGATTGTCGGTGTCCGCGCTGTCGGACAAGGACAAGGCGGACATCAAGCTCGCCGCCGAAATCGGCGCGGACTTCCTCGCCGTGTCGTTCGTGCGTTCCGCCGCCGACATGGAACTGGCGCGCCGCCTGCTGGAAGACGCCGGCGGCAAGGCCTCGCTGGTGGCCAAGATCGAGCGCGCCGATGCCATTCCCGTGCTGGGCGAAATCATCGACGCGTCCGACGTGGTGATGGTGGCGCGCGGCGACCTGGGCGTGGAGATCGGCGACGCCGAGTTGCCGGGCCTGCAGAAGAAGATCATCCGCGAGTCCGTGCAGCGCAATCGCGCGGTGATCACCGCCACGCAGATGCTGCAGTCGATGGTGCGCTCGCCCATTCCGACCCGCGCCGAAGTGCTGGACGTGGCCAATGCGGTGATCGACGGCACCGACGCGGTGATGCTGTCGGAAGAATCGGCGGCCGGTGCGCATCCGGATAAAGCCGTGGCCGCGCTGCGCCGCATCTGCCTCGGCGCCGAGCGCCAGTTCGAACCGAAGGAAGATCTCGCCACCGCCGGCCATCGCCTGGACCGCACCGACCAGGCCATCGCGCTGGCCGCGATGCTGCTGGCCAGCCAGGTCGGCGTGCGCGCGCTGGTGGCGCTGACCGAATCCGGCGCCACCGCGCAGTGGCTGTCGCGCTATCGCAGCGCGGTGCCGATCTATGCGCTGTCGCCGTTCGCCGATGCGCGCCGCCGCATGCTGATGCTGCGCGACGTGCAGCCGGTGGAATTCACCCACGCCAGCTCGCAGACCACCGCGGCCTCG
This sequence comes from Dyella sp. LX-66, assembly GCF_018599165.1. NCBI lineage: Bacteria > Pseudomonadati > Pseudomonadota > Gammaproteobacteria > Lysobacterales > Rhodanobacteraceae > Dyella > Dyella sp. LX-66. The sequence goes on along the minus strand of NZ_JAHFVJ010000001.1, from coordinate 474,132 downwards.
GCGCGCGAAGCGGTGCGCCTGCTCTTCAGCCAGGGCAAGCTGGCCGAAGGCGACCGCGTGGTGATGACCCACGGCGACCATATCGGCCGTGGCGGCGGCACCAATACGCTGAAGCTGTTGTCGGTCGGCGCCGACGGCGTGGTGGAGAGCCTGCAGGATCTCTGACGCAGGGCGCGGCTGCACCGCCGCGCGGCGCCAGGGCTACACTGCCAGCCACACCCACGTCCCCAAGGAGTCGGCTCCATGAACACGATGCTTCGTTCCCTGTCGCTGGCTGCCGCGACGGCGCTGGCGCTGGCCGCCGCCATGCCGGCGCTGGCCCAGTCGCAGGCGCGCAGGGTCGGCCCCGAGCAGCTTCCCACGTATTGGATTTTGCTCAATTACGGTTCGGTGCAGGCCGACGTGCCCAACAGCGGGCAGAACCTGGACAAGCCCGGCTGCGTGGCCGTGACGTACGAGATCGGCACCGACGGCAAGCCGCAGGAAGCGGCGATCAAGAAGGTGGAACCCAAGAGCGATCTCGGTTCCGCCGCGCTCAGCGTGGTCAAGCGCTTCGAGTACGGCCCCTCGCTCAACAACGGCAGCAAGAAGGAACCTGTGTCGACCTACTACGTGGTGGGCTTCAACCTGCCCGAGGACAAGGCCGCGGCCAAGAAAGTTACCGACGCCTGCCGACTGCCCGGCTACGACCAGGCCTAAAAGCGGTTTTCGCCACGCTGCGAAGCCCCCAAACGCCCCGTCTCCACCGGAGGCGGGGCGTTCCCGTGCGCCGATCCGGCTATACTCGCGCCCTTTAGGCTTGGCCGCCCGGCGACGGGATGGTCTCCATTACCAACGCGGCCAAGGGCCGTCCCCGCGTTCCACGGAGTCGTCATGAGCATCGAAGATCTTGAAAGCATCGCCCTGGCGATGGTCGCGCCCGGCAAGGGCATCATCGCCATCGACGAGTCGACCAACACCATCAAGAAGCGTTTCGAAGCGGTCGGCATCGAGAACAACGAAGAGAACCGCCGCGCCTACCGCGAACTGCTGCTCACCACTCCGGGCCTGAGCGAGCACATCTCCGGCGCCATCCTCTATGACGAAACCCTGCGCCAGTCCACCAAGGACGGCGTGCCCTTCACCGAGGTGATGAAGAAGAACGGCATCATCCCCGGCATCAAGGTGGACAAGGGTCCGGTGCCGCTGGCCGGCTTCCCGGGCGACGTGGTGACCGAGGGCCTGGACGGCCTGCGCGAGCGCCTGCAGGAATACGCCAAGCTCGGCGCCCAGTTCTGCAAGTGGCGCGCGGTGATCAACATCACCGAAGACAACCCCAGCTCCACCGCGATCGAAGCCAACTGCCACGCGCTGGCACGCTACGCCGCGCTGTGCCAGGAAGCGGGCCTGGTGCCGATGGTCGAGCCGGAAGTGATCATGGACGGCGACCACAGCATCGAAGTCAGCTACGAAGTGCACGAAGCCGTGCTGCGCAGCCTGTTCAACGCGCTGTACGAGCAGAACGTGCTGCTGGAAGGCACCATCCTGAAGGTCAGCATGGTCATTCCGGGCAAGGACGCGGAAGAGCAGGCCGAGGTCGAGGAAGTCGCCGACGCCACCGTGCGCGTGCTGAAGACCACCGTGCCGGCGACGCTGCCGGGCATCGTGTTCCTGTCCGGCGGCCAGACCGACGAGCAGTCCACCGCCCACCTCAACGCGATGAACCGCATGGGTCCGCATCCGTGGCCGCTGTCGTTCTCCTACGGCCGCGCCATGCAGCAGGCCGCGCTCAAGCTGTGGGCCAAGGATATGAAGGCCAACTACGGCGAAGCGCAGAAGACCGTGCATGCCCGCGCCAAGGACAACGGCCTCGCCGCGCTGGGCCAGTGGAACGGCTGAGCTTCCGCTCCAGTGCGATAAAGAAAAAAGGCGCCCCAGGGCGCCTTTTTTCATGGTTCCGGCAAGCGAAGAGGGCGCCTTCCGGCGCCCTCCCGCTGTTACGCTCGCCAGTCCGAAGACGTGCGACTTGCCTTACTCAGAAGCGGTATTCCGCGCTCACCGACACCATGTCGGTGCTCAGGTCCACCTTGTTCTTCTTGGCGTCGAAGTAGTCGTAGTTCAGGCCGACGCTCATGTTGTTGCTGAAGTTGTAGCCAAAGCCCGCGCCGGCGTACCAGCTGGTGTCGTCCAGGCTCTTGCGGACCGGGTTCACGTCGTTGCTCAGACCGTGGCCCTTCCAGCTGTACACGCCGGCGCGCGCGCCGACATACCAGTTCTGGTCGATGTTGAAGCGGCCGTTCACGCCGGCGGTCCAGCCGTGCAGCTGGGTCTTGCCCTTGTCCACCACCGGGTTGCTGTTGAACAGGTTCTTCGGGTGGATGTTGCCCAGGTCGTTGTAGCCGACCTCGGCGCCCAGCGCGAAGTTAGGGGCCAGCGACCAGCGGTAGCCGCCGTTGAGGGCGTAGCCGGTGTCGTGGTCGTCGTACGGGCCCTTGTTGATCGAAGTGCGGCCCACATTGCCGTTGATGAACCAGCCGCCGTTGTCGGACGGCGCGTTCTGCGCGAAGGCGGGAACGGCCATCAGGCCGGCGGTGGCGAAAGCAAGGGCGAGCAGCGTCTTCTTCATGGAGAGTCTCCTGTTATGGAAGAACAGTGGCGGCCGTTGGGGAAAGGGCCGGGCACCGCGTGGCCGAGGGGTCTCGGCTTCACAAGGCTTAGATGGGAATAGTCCGAAAAAGATTCAATACCGATTAGTTCAGTATTAAGGCAAAGTTAAGATTTATGGCCGAGTTCGGGCAGGTTTAACTTGTTGATACCAAAAGAAAACGGGCGCCAGAAGCGCCCGTTTTCAACCCGGCTTGCGGTGATTCCAGATATCAGAAGCGGTATTCGCCGCTCAGCGACACGATGCCGGTGGAGCGCTTCAGGCCCTGGGTGACCTCGCCGGTGGCCGTGTTCTTGATCTTGCCGGCGTTGGCGTGGAAGTAGTCGTAGTTCACGCCCAGGCTGACCTGCTCGGTGATGTCCCAGCCGGTGCCGACGCCGCCGTACCAGCTGCCGCGGCCCGGACGGCCGCCGCTGGTCAGGCCGAGGTCCTGCCCCAGGCTGTTGTTGTAGTTGTTGCCGTTGTCATTGGCGCGGAAATAGCCGCCGTGGGCGCTGATGTACCACTGCGGCAGCAGGTTGATGCGGCCGTTCACGCCCAGCAGCCAGCCGCGCAAGGCGTTGGTGGTGCTGCGCTGGTTGACGTCCTGCGAATTGAAGACGTTCTTCACCCGGTAGTTGCCGAGGTCCGCGTAGCCGGCCTCAAGGCCCAGGCCCAGATCCTGGCCGGCCTTCCAGCGATAGCCGCCGAGCACGCCGTAACCGGTGCGGCGGCCTTTTTCGCCCTTGAAGAAATTGAAGCCGCTGCCGTTGCCGCTGCCGAAGCCGCCGTTATCGCCGCCATTGGTGCGGCCCACGTTGGCGCCGATGAACCAGTTGCCGCTGCCGACCGGCTGGCTGGGCAGGTAGTTGCCGCCCGCCGGAGCGGCCGGGCTGGAGGTGGTGCTGCTGTCCTGAGCCAGGACAGGGGCGCCGATGATGCTGGCGCTGGTGAAAGCGAGGGCAAGTAGGGACTTTTTCATGGGAATACTCCTCTTCTTCCTTTCTTAGGGAGCGATCGCCGACAGGGGGGAGGGGGAGTCTGCGATCGCACATGGCCTTGCCAGCCATGCCCCGGATTAGAGCGGCCCGGGACTGAAGGGTTTCCGTATTGCGACCGCACAAATTAAGGCCGAGTTAAGACCGTTGGAACGGGGTGAAGCGGGCGACAGCCCTGCGCGGATCGGTGACAATCACCGTTTTTCGCCGCCGCCTTTCCCTCCGGAGACCCCCGATGACCACCCGCCGCGAACTCGCCAACGCCGTCCGCGCCCTCGCCATGGACGCCGTGGAGGCCGCCAAGTCCGGCCACCCGGGCATGCCCATGGGCATGGCCGACCTGGCCGAGGTCTTGTGGAACGACTTCCTGCGCCATAACCCGGCCAACCCGAAGTGGTTCAACCGCGACCGCTTCGTGCTGTCGAACGGCCACGGTTCGATGCTGCAGTACGCCCTGCTGCACCTCACCGGCTACGACCTGCCGATGGCCGAGCTCAAGCGCTTCCGCCAGCTGCATTCGAAGACCGCCGGCCATCCGGAAGCCAGCGAAACGCCCGGCGTGGAGACCACCACCGGCCCGCTGGGCCAGGGCCTGGCCAATGCCGTGGGCTTCGCGCTGGCCGAGAAGGTGCTGGCCGCGCACTTCAACCGTCCGGGCCACCAGATCGTCGACCACCGCACCTTCGTCTTCCTCGGCGACGGCTGCCTGATGGAAGGCATCTCGCATGAAGTGGCTTCGCTCGCCGGCACCTGGGGCCTGGGCAAGCTGGTGGCGGTGTACGACGACAACGGCATTTCCATCGACGGCGAAGTGCACGGCTGGTTCACCGACGACACGCCCAAGCGCTTCGAGGCCTACGGCTGGAACGTGATCCGCCACATCGACGGCCACAACGCCGACGACATCAAGCGCGCGATCGAGCAGGCCGTGGCGCAGTCCGACAAGCCCACCCTGATCTGCGCCAAGACCATCATCGGCTTCGGCGCTCCGCACAAGCAGGGCAAGGAAGAAAGCCACGGCGCGCCGCTGGGCAAGGACGAAATCGCCGCCGCGCGCGAGCAGCTGGGCTGGCACTACGCGCCGTTCGAGATCCCCGCCGACATCTACGCCGGCTGGGACCACAAGGCCGCCGGCGCCGAGCGCGAAAAAGTGTGGAACGCCGCGTTCGACGCCTACGCTGCCGCGCATCCGGAACTGGCCGCCGAGTTCAAGCGCCGCCTCGCCGGCGAGCTGCCGGCCGACTGGGCCGAGAAGTCCGGCGCCTACGTGGCCAAGCTGCAGGCGGAAGGTCCGGAAGTGGCCAGCCGCAAGGCGTCGCAGATGGCGCTCGATGCGTTCGGCCCGCTGCTGCCGGAACTGATCGGCGGCTCCGCGGACCTGGCCGGATCCAACCTCACCAAGTGGAAGGGCAGCCTGGATGCCGGCAACGGCAACAGTGCCGACGGCAAGGGCAACTACGTGTATTACGGCGTGCGCGAGTTCGGCATGACCGCCATTGCCAACGGCCTGGCCCTGCATGGCGGCTTCATTCCGTACGACGCCACCTTCCTGGTGTTCTCCGACTACGCGCGCAACGCCGTGCGCATGAGCGCGCTGATCCCGGCGCACGCCATCCACGTCTACACCCACGACTCGATCGGCCTGGGCGAAGACGGCCCGACCCACCAGCCGGTGGAGCACATGGCCAGCCTGCGCTACATCCCGAACAACCAGCTGTGGCGTCCGTGCGATGCGGTGGAATCGGCGATGTCGTGGAAGGTGGCGATCGAGCGCAAGGGCGCGCCGTCGTGCCTGGTGTTCTCGCGCCAGAACCTCAAGCACCAGCAGCGTAGCGCGCAGCAAGTGGCCGAGATCGCGCGTGGCGGCTACGTGCTGTCCGACCCGCAGGACACGAAGTTCAAGGCGATCCTGATCGCCACCGGCTCGGAAGTGGAGCTGGCGATGGAGGCGGCGCGCACGCTGGCGCAGCAGGACATCGCGGTGCGCGTGGTGTCGATGCCCTGCACCGAGCTGTTCGACGAGCAGCCGCTGGAATACCGCGAAGGCGTGCTGCCGGGCTGGTGCCGTGCGCGCGTGGCGGTGGAAGCGGCGACCGCCGACTTCTGGCGCAAGTACGTGGGCCTGGACGGCGAAGTGGTCGGCATGACCACCTTCGGCGCGTCCGCGCCGGCGGGCCAGCTGTTCGAGCACTTCGGGTTCACCGTGTCGCACGTGGTGGACGCGGTGAAGCGCACGATCCGCTGAGCCGTCGATGCACCGGGAAGGCCGTGGCCTTCCCGGTGAGCGATAAAAAAACGCCGCATGTTGCGGCGTTTTTTTTATGTCCGCTGCGGCAGCGTCACGCCGCCAGCAGATCGCCCAGCTGCGACGGCTCGTTCACCAGCACGTGCGCGCCGGCCTGTTCGAGTTCTTCCTGGCTGCCGAAACCCCACAGCACGCCGATGCCGCGCACGCGGTTGGCCACCGCGCCGTCGATATCGAAATGGCGGTCGCCGATCATCACGGTCTGCTCAGGGTCCGCACCGAAATCCGCCAGCGCCGCGGCAATCATCGACGCCTTCTCGCTGTGCGCACTGTTCGGATCGGGGCCATACAGGCGGACGAACGCGTCGGCAAACGGAAACGCCTGCACGATCGGCGTCGCATGCCGCTCCGGCTTGCTGGTGACGATGGCCAGCTCGTGGCCGGCATCGCGCAGCCGCTGGATCATCGCCTCGATGCCCGGATACACCGTGTGCTCGCGCCAGCCGATGGAATGAAAACGCTGGTGGTAATGCTCCACCGCCGCTTCGACCAGGGCCGGGTCGTGGTCCAGCAGCGGCGCGAAGCTGTGCCGCAGCGGCGGGCCGATCCAGTGGCGCAGTTCCGACGGCGCCGGCACGCCCAGTTGCTCGAAGGCGTGCCGCACGCAGCTGACGATGCCCAGTTCCGAATCGATCAGGGTGCCGTCCAGGTCGAACAGGCAAAGCATGCGCGACCGGCTCACTTGGCTGCGCGCGCCTTGAGCGCGGCCACGGCCGGCAGTTCCTTGCCTTCCAGGAATTCCAGGAAGGCGCCGCCGCCGGTCGAGATGTACGAGACATCCTTTTCGATGTCGTACTTTTCGACAGCGGCCAGCGTGTCGCCGCCACCGGCGATGGAGAACGCGTCGGACGCGGCGACCGCGCGCGCCAGCGTTTCGGTGCCCTTGCCGAAGGCGTCGAACTCGAACACGCCGACCGGGCCGTTCCACACCACCGTGCCGGCCTTGGCGATCAGCGCGGCGTAGTTCTTGGCGGTCTGCGGGCCGATGTCGAGGATCAACTCGCCGTCCTTCACCTGGTCCACCGGCTTGACCGTGGCCGGTGCATGCGCGGAGAACTCCGGCGCTACCACCACGTCCACCGGCATCGGCACTTCGGCGCCGCGGCGCTTGGCGTCGGCGATCACCTTCTTGGCGGCGTCGAGCAGGTCCGGTTCGTACAGCGAGTTGCCGACGCCGTAGCCGGCGGCGGCGATAAAGGTGTTGGCGATGCCGCCGCCGACGATCAGCTGGTCGACCTTGCCGATCAGGTTCTCCAGCAGGGTGAGCTTGGTGGAGACCTTGGAGCCGGCCACGATCGCCAGCAGCGGCTGCGCCGGATGCTCCAGCGCCTTGCCCAGCGCGTCCAGCTCGGCCGACAGCAGCGGGCCGGCGGCGGCGACGGGGGCGTACTTGATCACGCCATGGGTGGAAGCCTGCGCGCGGTGCGCGGTGCCGAAGGCGTCCATCACGAAGATGTCGCACAGCGCTGCGTACTTCTTCGACAGGGCTTCGTCGTCCTTGCCCTCGCCGACGTTCATGCGGCAGTTCTCCAGCACCACCACCTCGCCGTCGGCGACATCGACGCCGCCGAGGTAGTCGGACACCAGGCGCACCGGCGTGCCCAGCTTGTCGCCCAGCCACTTGGCCACCGGGGCCAGCGAGGACTCGGCGTCGAACTGGCCTTCCTTCGGGCGGCCCAGGTGCGACATCACCATGACGCGGGCACCGGCGTCGCGGGCGGCCTTGATGGTGGGCAGAGAGGCGTCCAGGCGCTGGGTGGAGGTGATCCGCCCGTCCTCGATCGGCACGTTCAGGTCTTCGCGGATCAGCACGCGCTTGCCGCGCAGATCAAGATCGCTCATGCGGAGGAAGGACGACACGGCGCAACTCCTGGTTGGAAGGTGGGAAAGAGGGCGCCCTGGCGAGCGCGAACCCCGTATTGTCCCGCCCGTCCGGTGACGATGCAAACCGCGGTGCGGTTATCCTGGCCCGCCTTGAGACAGCGGAAGGACGCCCATCCATGAGCTCGGACCTGGTGCTGTACGGCTATTGGCGCTCCAGCGCCGCCTACCGCGTGCGCATCGCGCTGAACCTGAAGGGGCTGGCCTACGACAACCGTCCCGTGCACCTGGTGCGCGACGGCGGCGAGCAGCACCAGCAGGCCTATCGCGCGCTCAACCCGCAGGAGCTGGTGCCCTGCCTGGTCGACGGCGCGCAGGTGCTGACCCAATCCATGGCGATCATGGAATACCTCGACGAAACGCATCCGGCACCGGCCTTGCTGCCCGCCGATGCCGCCGGCCGCGCCCGCGTGCGCTCGCTGGCGCAGCTGCTGGCCTGCGACGTGCACCCGCTGGGCAACCTGCGCGTGCTGCAGTACCTGGGCAGCGAGCTGCACGTGGAGGAATCGATGCGCGGCAGCTGGTCGCGGCATTGGATCGGCGAGGGTTTCCGCGCGCTGGAAGCGATGCTGGCGGACAGCCCGGCGACCGGGCGCTACTGCCACGGCGACCTGCCCAGCCTGGCCGACGCCTGCCTGGTGCCGCAGCACTACAACGCGGTGCGCTGGAAGCTGCCGATGGAGGAGTTCCCGACCATCCGGCGCATCGTGGACGCCTGCCAGGCGCTGGAGGCGTTCAAGCGCGCCGCGCCGGAAGCGCAGCCGGACGCGCCGGCGGTCGATTGATCCGAGCACTGAAACGCATCACCCCGGCCTGGGCCGGGGTGATGGTGATGTTCCGCGGAAGGGCTTAGAAGCCGAGCCCGTAGGGGTCGTTACCCACCAGCTCCGCGCTCTCGGAGCCGCCGCCTTCGGACAGGCGGATCTTCAGCGCCAGGCCATCGCGCGAGTCGGCCTTGGCCAGCGCCTCGTCCAGCTCGATGCGGCCTTCCTTGTACAGGCGGTACAGCGACTGGTCGAAGGTCTGCATGCCTTCCTGCAGGCTGCGGTCCATCGCTTCCTTCACCTCGTGGATCTGGCCGCGGCGGATCATGTCGCGGATGAACGGGGTGTTGAGCAGCACTTCGGTGGCCGGCAGGCGGCGGCCGTCCTTGCCGATCACCAGGCGCTGGCTGATCACCGCGCGCAGGTTCAGGGCGAGGTTCATCAGCACGTTCTTGTGCGCCGATTCCGGGAAGAAGTTGAGGATGCGCTCCAGCGTCTGGTCGGCGTTGTTGGAGTGCAGGGTGGCCAGGCAGAGATGGCCGGTCTCGGAGAACGCGATGGCCGCTTCCATGGTGTCGGTGTCGCGGATCTCGCCGATCATGATCACGTCCGGCGCCTCGCGCATCGCGTTCTTCAGCGCCTCGTGATAGCTGTGCGTGTCCAGGCCGACCTCGCGCTGGTTCACGATGGACTTCTTGTGGCGGTGCAGGTATTCGATCGGGTCCTCGATGGTGAGGATGTGCCCGGAGGTATTCTGGTTGCGGTGGTCGAGCATGGCCGCCAGGGTGGTGGACTTGCCCGAACCCGTGGCGCCGACCACCAGGATCAGGCCGCGCGGCTCCAGGATCAGGTCGCGGAAAATACCCGGGAGCTGCAGCTGGTCGATGCTCGGGATCTCGCTCTTGATCGCGCGGATCACCATGCCGACTTCGCCGCGCTGCTTGAACACGTTGATGCGGAAACGGCCGGCTTCCTTCACCGCCAGCGCCATGTTGAGCTCGAGGTCGCGCTCGAACTGGGGCACCTGGCCCTCGTCCATGAGCGAATAGGCGATCTTCTTCACCATGCCGCCGGGGAGTCCGGTATTGCCCAGCGGGTACAGCTTGCCCTCCACCTTGATGTTCACGGGGGCGCCGGTCGTCAGGAACATGTCCGACGCGCCCTTGTCCACCATGAGCTTGAGGAAGTAACCAATGTCCACTCGTGTCCCCTGAAATGACGCTCACGCGTTGCAAACAACGATTATGCCCGCCCACAATACGCTGCGACACTCTTAGAGGAATGAGTGATGGTCCACATCTTTTCCGCGCCGGATAGCCGCCAGAATGGCGTCCGCACGGTGTTTTCCAGCCTGATCCTGGCCCTTGCGCTGGGCTCGCTCGGCGGCTGCGCCAGCGTGCCTCCGCCCGACGGCTCCATGAACCAGGCGCAGATGCAATTGCAGTACGCCCGCGACGCCGGTGCGGCCGATTACGCCCCGGTCGACCTGGATTTCGCGCAAAACAAGTTCCAGCAAGCCCAGGCCGCCATGGCCAGCCGCAAGTACGAGGACGCCGCCGCCCTGGCCGAAGAAGCCCAGGCCGACGCCGAACTCGCCCGCGCCAAGGCGCGGCTGGGCGCCGCCCGCGCCCAGATCCAGCGCAAGACCCAGGGCAACCGCGAACTGCGCGAGCAGATCGAGCAGAACCTGAACGCGCAGGAAGAAGCCGCCCAGCAGGCGGCCCAGCAGCAACAGCGCCAGTTCCAGGAACAGCAGCAGGGCCTGCCGGCGCAGGAACAGACGCAGGACATGCCGGCACCGTCCTCGTCCGTGCTGCAGCCGCTGCCGCAGGACGGCGGCTTCCAGACCCTGCCGCAGCCGCAGCCGCAACCGCAGACCAACGACCAGGGAGGCCACCCATGAAGCCCCTGCGCATCACCTTGTCGGCGCTCGTCCTCGCCGCCGCGGCCGTGGGTTCGGCCCACGCCAAGGACGACATGGACGTGGCCCGCCTCAACGGCAGCCTCGACCAGCTCGCCCGCGACCCCGCCCTGAGCGGCTACGCCCAGGCCGAGCAGGCCCGCGCCCGCGATGCCATCGGCCGCCTGGCCCAGGCCCGCTCGCGCGACCGCGCGCATGCGCTGTACGTGGCCGAACGCCGCGTCGACCTGGCCAAGGCCACCGCCCAGCTGCAGGAAGCCCAGATCAAGGTCAACCAGCTCGATCGCGAGCACGACCAGATCCAGCTCGACGGCACCCGCCGCGAGGTCGAGGCGGCCCGCCGCGAACTCGACCGCCAGCGCACGCAGTACCAGATGGCCCAGGAAGAAGCCGCCCGCCTGCAGCAGGAAGGCGCTGCCGCCCAGGCCCAGGCCGTGCAGGCCCAGGCCCAGGCCGACCAGGCCAAGAAGCTCGCCGCGGCCCAGGCCAAGGTGGCCAACGCCGCCAAGCGCCAGGCCGACCTGGCCACCCAGGCGGCGAAGGCGATGCGCTCGCAGATGCAGGGCGATTCGGGCAAGTAAATATCGCTGTCGCGATGTACGAACGAAGCGCCCGGCGGAGCATTCCACCGGGCGTTTTCGTTTCCATCGAAAGCATCGTTGAAAGCAACGTTTAACCTGAAAAAAAGCCTGCCGCGGCGGCCTTTTTCCGCGCGAATCGCAGTGTGATGCGCTTCGCTGGAACGCGCTTGCATGCCCCCGGATGCGGGAGTAGGGTCGGATACCCATGGGGCGCTCATGCACCATGGGTCAATGACCTGAATCATGCGCCTATCCCTCGATCACCCGATCACCTGCGTACCGGCAAGCCGGCGCGGGCCATTGGCATGCGCATGGTTTACCACCGTTAGCGGGCGCACCGATCCCGCGCCCGCGGTTCTTCGCGAGGAGGTCGGATCATGTTCGAAAACCAGCAGCGTGACGATGTCGAAGCCTTGATGAAAGCCGACGCCGAATTCCGTCGGCTGTACCAGCACCACAAGGAGCTCGACAGCAAGGTGCACGACGCCGAGATCGGCGTTCTTCCCATCGACGACATGACCCTTACGGGCATGAAGAAAGAAAAGCTCCACGCCAAGGAACGGTTGCAGCGCATGTGGGATGAACGAGCGCACAAGCACCGCATCGTCAACTAGCCTGCGGTTTCAAACTCAAGACACGCGGCCCCGGAGCCACCCTTGCGAGGGAACGGCTGCCGGGGCCGCTTCGTTTGCGCGCGCGGTCAGGGGAACGCAGGGCGGCTCGGTTATCATCGCCAGCCTGAGGCAGTCCGATCCGGGCCGCCCGCGAACCGAATGCAGGAGCTTCCATGACGGTCCACCAGAGTGTCCTCGAACTGATCGGCCGCACCCCGATGGTGCGCGCGCAGCGACTGGATGCCGGCCCCTGTGAGCTCTTCCTCAAGCTGGAAAGCGCCAATCCCGGCGGCTCGATCAAGGACCGCATCGGCCTGTCGATGATCGAAGGCGCCGAACGCGCCGGCAAGATCAAGCCCGGCGCCACCCTGGTCGAAGGCACCGCCGGCAACACCGGCCTTGGCCTTGCGCTGGTGGCGCAGCAGAAGGGTTATCGCCTGGTGCTGGTGGTGCCCGACAAGATGAGCCGCGAGAAGATCTTCAACCTCAAGGCGATGGGCGCCGAAGTGGTGCTCACCCGTTCGGACGTGGCCAAGGGCCACCCCGAGTACTACCAGGACATGGCCGAGCGCATCGCGCGCGAAACGCCCGGCGCCTACTTCATCAACCAGTTCGGCAATCCCGACAACCCCGCCGCGCACATCGCCACCACCGGCCCGGAAATCTACGAGCAGATGGACGGTCGCGTGGACGCCATCGTGGTCGGTTGCGGTTCTTCCGGCACCATGAGCGGCCTGTCGCGCTACTTCGCCGAAGTGTCGCCGAATACGGAAATCGTGCTGGCCGATCCGGTCGGTTCCATCCTCGCGCAGTACATCAACGAAGGCATTCTCTCGACCAAGTCCGGCAGCTGGATGGTCGAAGGCATCGGTGAGGACTTCTTGCCCAGCATCAGCGACTTCAGCAGGGTGAAGAAGGCCTACGCGATCAGCGACAAGGAAAGCTTCCTCGCCGCGCGCGAACTGCTGGCGAAGGAGGGCGTGCTCGGCGGTTCGTCCACCGGCACGCTGCTGTCCGCGGCCTTGAAGTACTGCCGCGAGCAGACCACGGCCAAGCGCGTGGTGACGCTGGTCTGCGATACCGGCAACAAGTACCTGTCGAAGATGTACAACGACTACTGGATGCTGGACAACGGCTTCATCGACCGCGACCAGCACGGCGACCTGCGCGACCTGCTGCTGCGCCCGTTCACCCAGCGCGACACCGTGGTGGTCGGCCCCGGCGAGCTGCTGATGACGGCCTACACGCGCATGAAGCTGTACGACGTCTCGCAGCTGCCGGTGATGGACGGCAACAAGCTGGTCGGCATCCTCGACGAGTCGGATGTGCTGATGCACGTGCACGCCGACGAAAGCCGCTTCCGCGACCCGGTCTCCACCGCGATGATCACCAACCTGCAGATCCTCGACATCCACGAGCCGATCACCGCGCTGCTGCCGGTGTTCGAGCGCGGCCACGTGGCCATCGTGCTGGACGGCGAGCAGTTCATGGGTCTGATCACCCGCATCGACCTGCTGAATTACCTACGCCGTAAGGTGCACTAGGCGCCAACACAGGCTTGGCGGATGCTGCTCGCCACAAAGCCGGCTGTTCGATGAACAGCCGGCCGCGCGAGTGCACGAAATGGCGCGTGCATGGTCGGATGCGTCACGAAAGTTTGCTGAAATGGGTGGCCGACAAAGTCCCGGCCCTGCGGAAGTCCGCTTCCGGTCCCCCTTTCTCCTCAAGAGGACTCTGCCCATGTGTGGAATCGTTGCCGCCACTGCCCAGCGCGACGTCGCCCCCCTGCTGATTGCCGGCCTGAAGGCGCTGGAATACCGCGGCTACGACTCGGCCGGCCTCGCCGTGCTGCAGCAGGATGAAATCCGCCGCGTCCGCGAAAAGGGCAAGGTGCGCGAGATGGAAGCGCAGTACCTGGCCGACCCGTTCCCCGGCGGCACCGGCATCGCGCATACGCGCTGGGCCACCCACGGCGTGCCGAACAAGGTCAACGCGCATCCGCACGTCGCCGGCCACGTGGCGCTGGTGCATAACGGCATCATCGAGAACTACGCCACGCTGCGCAGCGAACTCGAATCGCGCGGCCACGCGTTCACCTCCGAGACCGACACCGAAGTGATGGCCGCGCTGATCAGCGAGCGCCTCGCGTCCGGCAAGTCGCTGCTCGACGCGGTGTCCTCGGTGGTGCACGAACTGGAAGGCGCCTACGCCATCGCCGTGATCAGCGACAAGGAACCCGGCCGCGTGATCGGCGCCCGCCGCGGCGCGCCGCTGCTGGTCGGCGTGGGCATCGGCGAGAACTTCCTCGGCTCCGATGCGCAGGCGCTGATCCAGGTCACCAACCGGATGATCTACCTGGAAGAACACGACGTGGTGGAAATCACCCGCGACCAGGTACGCATCTACGGCCAGCACGGCCAGCCGGTGGAACGCGCCGTGCACGAGAGCGAGCTGTCCACCGACGCCGTCGAGCGCGGTGAATACCGCCACTACATGCAGAAGGAAATCTTCGAGCAGCCGCGCGCCGTGGCCGACACGCTCGAAGCGCGCATCGGCCCGCACGGCGTGCTGCCCAACATCTTCGGCGTCAATGGCGACGAGCTGCTGAGCAAGGCCAAGGGCCTGCACATCATCGCCTGCGGCACCAGCTACCACGCGGGCCTCGTCGCCAAGTACTGGATCGAGGACTACGCACGCCTGCCGGTCAACGTGGAAGTCGCCAGCGAATACCGCTACCGCGAAGCGGTGGTGCCGGAAGGCACGCTGTTCGTGGCCATTTCGCAGTCCGGCGAAACCGCCGACACCCTGGCCGCCATGCGCGAATCGCGCCGCCGCGGCTATCTCGGCACGCTGGCGATCTGCAACGTGCCGGAATCCTCGGTGGTGCGCGAAGCGGACCTCAAGCTGATGACGCGCGCCGGCCCGGAAATCGGCGTGGCCTCCACCAAGGCCTTCACCACGCAGCTCGCCGCACTGGGCCTGCTCACCCTGCAGCTCGCGCGCCAGCGCGGCCTGGAAGACGCACGCTATGCCGACCTCACCGCCCAGCTGCAGAGCCTGCCCAAGCGCATCGAAAAAGCGCTGGAGCTTGAACCGCAGATCGTCGACCTCGCCGAACACCTGATCCACCGCCAGCACGCGCTGTTCCTCGGCCGCGGCGCGCAGTATCCGGTGGCGATGGAAGGCGCCTTGAAGCTCAAGGAAATCTCATACATCCACGCCGAAGCCTACGCCGCCGGTGAACTCAAGCACGGCCCGCTGGCGCTGGTGGACGAAGACATGCCGGTGATCGCAGTGGCCCCGAACGGCCCGCTGCTGGACAAGCTCAAGTCCAACTTGCAGGAAGTGCGTGCACGTGGCGGCGAGTTGCTGGTGTTCGCGGACGGTGCGGCGAGCATGGATGGTAATGCGGCGCGCGGAAGCATTCTGCGTATCGACGGCGGCGGCGACTTTATTGCGCCGGCGGTGTTTACGGTGCCGATGCAGTTGCTTGCGTATCACGTGGCGGTGTTGCGGGGTACGGATGTTGATCAGCCGCGTAATCTGGCGAAGTCGGTGACGGTGGAGTAATTGCACATGAAAAAAAGCCGGGGCTCGCGAGCCCCGGCTTTTTTTTGTCAGTGCTGCGGCTTGACGGTCGTCAAATCGGTGGACGTCGGCGCCCCGCGATCAGCGAGATGATGAACAGCACGATGAAGACGATGAACAGGATTTTCGCGATGCTCGCGGCCAGGCCGGCGATGCCGAAGAAGCCCAGGAAGCCGGCGATCAGTGCGATGACTAGAAAGACGATGGCGTAGTACAGCATGGCGTACCCTCCTATCGGTGATGGTACTTGCCGTTGGCGGCGGCCGATCCGGATGTGGAGCGTGGCGGATTACCTTCCGTTCTCGTCGAATTCTTTCAGCTGCTTCATCGCTTCGTCCTTGGCGATGCCATAACGCTCCTGCAGCTTGCCGGCGAGATATTCGGAGCTTCCCTCGGCCACTTTCAGATCGTCGTCGGTCAATTTGCCCCAGCGAGCCTTGAGCTTCCCCTGGAGCTGTTTCCATTGGCCCTTGATCCGGTCTTCGTTCATATCCCGATACTCCACGATGCGTGCCGCGTCCAAACGGACGGCGGCGGTTGCGGTGGTTCTTAGGAATAGGAGCCGGCGGATGATTCGTGTGTGAATCGACGGCGTTTCGATCGAGTGCCGTTCATGAGTATGAGTAATGCGCGATGGCGCTAATGTTTTCGTCACGCGTCGATCATCTGCGCAGTGATGCGCGTCGTTTGCATAGTGGTTGCGATGCAAATTCGGATTTGCCCTAAAGACAACCCGAATGCGTCTCTGCTAGCGTGATCGATGTTGCCCGCGCTGTGTTTTCGTCGCGTCGCGGGCAACCATGGCAGCAATGTCGTGAGAGCGCGGGCCAAGGGTGTGTCACCACCCCTGACCCGCTAACCATCACCAACTTCTGAGGAGTCGATCATGGCTAAGCCAGATCATACGGTACTTGCACGCTCGCCGATCCCCTGGGCGACACATCCGCCGGCTAACCAGGTCGTCCGCATTCTTCGCGGACACGGTTGAAGAGCAGCGGCCTAAGAGTTTTCGTAGGTAATGAATCCTAGCCGTGAAACCCGGCGCGTTGCTTCGTGCAACGGCGAAAGCGACTGAGGCCGTCATCCACTTCATCAATCAAGCCGCCCGGCGCCGGTGTTCCAGGTGGTCGGTAAGCCTCGAGTCCGTGTGGTCGCGGCACGTCGTGCTGTCTGGCGGCGTGCCGTTCTCGGGACGAGGGCGGCGCATGGCAAGGAGTTGCTTATGGATATCTATGGCGAAGCGTGGCTCACACGCCACGTGGAATATTTTTCGGATCCGGAGGCGGGGCCGGATGCGTTGTTGAACGATGCCACCGAGTGGCTGCATTACGCGCATAACGCGATTCGGTTGTTGGCGGAGTTTTTCGAAGAGCGCGGCAGCGTGAATGCGCAACGCTTGCCGGTCATGTTGGAAAGCATCGCGGTGTTTATCGAAATGGGAACGCGCTGCGCGACGCAGGCGCATTTGCGGATGCAGTGGTTGCAGATACGTGGTGAAGAGCATTCGACTGTCGACGATGAGCGTAACGACGCCTAGAGCAAACCAGGCGACACCCTCTCAACTCCCTCTCCCCTTCGGGGAGAGGGTTGGGGTGAGGGGCCGGGCGGAGCGATGAGCGGAGGGGCGCGAAAACCAAAAGCTCTACTTATCTTCGTAGAACCATCACCGCGAGCACCCGCCCCTCATCTGCCTGCCGGCATCTTCTCCCCGGAGGGGAGAAGAGTTCGATAGGTAGTGACGGCGGGGGCGGGTGTCGCTTATACCCTACGTTGTGACGCGGACGCCCTTACTGCTGCACAGAACAGGTCTTGGACACACCCTTCAGCGGATCGGTAAACGCCGTATTCGAACAATCGACAGACTGCCCGACACCCACTTCCCGGTAATGCCAAACCCCACGCGCACCATAAGCCACCAGCCCCGTCCCCTGCGTCACCTTGCAGCTCGCCCCTTCCTTCGCACACACCGCAAACCCGCTCGGCGCATTACCCGTACCCCTGGGCGCAAGCACGCGGATCGCATCCTCGGTAAACAACAAGGTGCCAAAACCATTGTTATCCGCATACGGCGTCCGCCCTTCCGGACGAATATGCTCCGCCGCCTGCTGCGTATACGGCGCTGAAATATCCTTCCGGCGCGCGTAGTGGTTGTAGACCATCTCGTACACCGGACGGAAATCACCGCGGCTCTGGCTGGAAATGGTCTTGTGCGGATACTTGCCGGTGGTATCGACCATCGGATCGAACGGCACGTCATGGCCCAGATTGTATTGGGCGACATATTCGAAACCGGCCAGCAGTCGATTGCCGTACGCCGAATAAAGATCGAAGCCCTGCGACCACGCCACTTCCGCCACCTCGGCAAGATTGCCGACGCCCAGCTGCGTATGCGCCTGATCGCGCCCGCTCTCCTGCGTCTCGCCGAAGGTATTGATCACGTAATGCGTCAGCGCGCCATCCGAAGGCCCGTTGTAGTAGTAATCCAGCGCGCGATTGAACATGCCCCAGTCGTTGGTATACACGCCCATCGCGATCATCGCCTTCATGCAGCTGGAATCCCAGTTGCCGTTCGCATACGGGGCGAAATCCTTGATCACCGGATAGAACACGTTGCGGAACATCGCCTCGGATGCCGCGATGCCCTGCGCCGACCAGCCGGCCTTGCTGTAGCGGATCAGTTCCGCCGCGGCCACGAACTTGAAGCCGTTCAAACCGGCGGCGAGCGGTGCGTCATGGCCTTCGATCGATTTCAAGGTGCCCGACCAGGCATTGAGAATCCCGATCGCATTCGCCGCATAGCGCGGGTCGTCGCTCAAGGTCCACATTAGCGCCTGCTGATAAGCCGCATTGGCGTCGTCATTGAACTCGCCCATGCATTGGGCCGGCGTGTCGCGCACGACCTTGGCGCAATGGCCGCCGCGGATATGGTAGGTCGGCGACGAAAGGCCATCGTTCTTCAATTTGAAGTAACCACTCGCCCACGGTTCCTGCGTCAGATGGGCCTTGATGCGGGCGAGATCGTCGGCGGTGTGGATAACGCCGGGATGTACGAAGGTGGCGGTCGCGGCCTCGCTCGGCCGGATGCCGGCGCAGGCGGCCAGCGCCACCAGCAGCGGCGCAAAGGTTCGAACGGTCTGGCGTGCTTTCAGATGCATATCGATGACCCAGGGGACGGAGAGGCGCCACGTTGCGATGACCGGCCAAGGGCCGTCATGGTCATGCCGGGGCGGGTGGCCGTCATTTCGGGCCAGGCATCCAGAGATGCGGCCTGGGTCTAACCGAGATTCCCCGGCGGTACGCGGCGGCGCGCCACCCAGGCGTGACTGCCGTCACCCTTCTGCCCAACCGCCACCGGCCTTGGCTATCATGCCGCCGGGGGATGTCGTTTTCCGGTAAGCCTCGAAGACGACTCAGGAAAGCCTGGCCGCCGCCGATCCGATGGTTCCGACCGTCGGAACGCGTCGTGCCGCCGGCGCAGGAGCAAGGGAGAAGTATTTTGATCGTCGGTATCGATTTAGGGACGACCAACAGTCTCGTCGCGGTATGGAAGGACGGCGCGCCCGTGCTGATCCCGAATGCGCTCGGGGCGATGCTGACGCCGTCATGCGTCGGCCTGTCGGAGACCGGGGAACTGCTGGTGGGCCAGGCGGCCAAGGACCGCCTGCAGACGCACCCGCAGCTGACCGCCGCCAACTTCAAGCGCTACATGGGCGCGGCGCGCGAGATCAGCCTGGGCAAGCGCAAGTTCCGTCCCGAGGAAATCTCTTCCTTCGTGCTGCGCTCGCTCAAGGCCGACGCCGAGGCCTTCCTGGGCCATCCGGTGGAACAGGCCATCATCAGCGTGCCGGCGTATTTCAGCGACGCCCAGCGCAAGGCCACGCGCGCCGCCGGCCAGCTGGCCGGCCTGCGCGTGGAGCGGCTGGTCAACGAGCCCACCGCGGCCGCGCTCGCCTATGGCGTGTGCGATGCCGGCAGCGAGCGCAAGTTCCTGGTGTTCGACCTGGGCGGCGGCACCTTCGACGTGTCCATCCTGGAGATTTTCGACGGCGTGATGGAAGTCCGCGCCAGTGCGGGCGACAACTTCCTGGGCGGCGAGGATTTTCTGGAGGTGCTGGTCGAAGACATCATGGCTTCGATCGCGGCCAACACCTCGTTCAAGCCGGACGATTTCTCGCCCGGCGACCGGCAGCGCTTGCGCGACGCCGCGGAAAAACTCAAGCGCACGCTGTCGACCGCCGACTCGGCGGCGCTGTCCTTCCGCATGCGCGAGACCGAGATCGCCTATCGCATCGACGAAGACCGCTTCATGGCGCTGTGCGAGCCGCTGCTGCAGCGGCTGCGCCTGCCGGTGGAGCGCGCGCTGCGCGATGCGCGCATCCGCGCCGCGGACCTGTACGAGATCGTGCTGGCCGGCGGCGCCACCCGCATGCCGGTGGTGCGCAAGCTGGTCACGCGTATGTTCGGCCGCTTCCCGGCCACTACCTTGAACCCGGATGAAGTCGTGGCGCTGGGCGTGGCCGTTCAGGCCGGCCTGGAAATGGACGATGCCGCGCTGGACGAGATGGTGATGACGGACGTGTGCCCGTACACGCTGGGCATCAGTATCGTGGAAGGCTCCGGCCATAACGGCATGGTCAGCGGCTTCTACCTGCCGATCATCGAGCGCAACACGGTGGTGCCGGCCAGCCGCAGCCGCGACGTGTTTACGGTGAGGGATGGCCAGGCCAAGGTCGTCATCGAGGTGTTCCAGGGCGAGGCGCGGCTGGTCAAGGACAACATCCCGCTGGGCAAATTCGAGATCGCCGTGCGGTCCGGCATGCCCGCCGGCGGGGCCGGTGTGTCGGTGCGCTTTACCTATGACGTGAACGGCCTGCTCGAAGTGGAAGCGACCGCGCATGGCACCGAGGCGAAGAAGAGCATCGTGATCCAGGAGCACGCAGGCGTGCTGTCCGGCGAGGAGATCCAGCAGCGTCTCGCCGCGCTGTCCAGCCTGAAGCTGCACCCGCGCGAGGATGCGCGCAACGCGGCCATCATGGCGCGCGCCAACCGCCTGTTCGAAGAGACGCTGGGCGAGGCGCGCATGGTGATCTCCAAGGCGATGGCGCAGTTCGAAGCGGTGCTGGAACGGCAGGACCCGCGCGAGATCGCCACCACGCGCGAACAGTTCCAGGCCTGGCTCGACCGCTTCGAAAACCATCCTTTGCTGGATGCCTGATCTTCACCGTTTCATCTGGGAGCTCGCATGGAGTGGGTGTTCGAAACGCTGGGGATCGACCCGCAGGCTGACGTCAAGACGATCCGCAAGGCTTATGCGCGGGCGCTGAAGCAATGCGACCAGAAGACGGAGGCCGAGCGCTTCCAGCGCATTCGCCAGGCTTATGAGTGGGCGCTGCGCCATGCCGAGCATGCGGAGCGGGTGGCGGTTGTGCCGCAGGCCTCGGCCGCGCCGGAAGAGGAGCCGCAGGAATCGCCGCAGGCGGCGCGACCGGTACCTGTGCCGGTGCGCGTCGCGCTGGCGGATGACGCGCACGAGCTGGCCTCGCAGGTCTTCGCCGAGTTCGTGGAAGCCACTCGTGCGCCCGGTCCGGTTGCGATGAGCACGCTGCTGGCGAATTACTCCCAGGACGCGCGCCTGACTTCGCTCGACGCCAAGATGATGTTCGAGCAGGCCGTGCTGTTGCGCGCTTTCGCCGCGCCTCCCGACATGAACCTGCTGGACGAGGCTTCCGAGCTGTTTGCCTGGGAAACCTCGAACCGGCATCTCGCGGCGATGCGGCCCGATTTGGTGCATCGCCTGCAGCGCCAACAGATGCTGCGGCGTTTCCTGGATAACGGTGACGGCGCCGATCGCAAACAGTTCGTTGAGGCGGTGCAGCTCTACGCTCTGTGCCAGCGCGATCCCCGCGAGAAGGCCATGCCCTGGCAGGTGGCCGATGCCAACCGCTTGCTGGATCGCTATGCGGCCTTCCGGCCAGAGCTTGCCGAGCGCTTCGGCGGGGCCGCTTTGCAGTGGTGGCAGGAGCGGCTGCGCGAGAACGCGACCCTGCTGCGGGCCTATGAGGAGAAGCAGCAGGCACCGGCCTCGCCCGCACAGTACAAGCCGCGGCAGCGCAGTACCGGTAGCGGCTCGCCGTTCAACTGGCTGTTCCTGCTGCCGGTGTTCTTCGCGTTCATGCATACTTTCAGTGGCGGTTCTTCGTCGTCGCGCGATCAGCAGCAGCCTGCCTATACAGCACCCCAAGTGCAGATACCGCAGGAACCCTCGCAGCTTGCGCGCATCGCGTACGACGACGCCTTCATGCGCCAGATGGCCGAACAAGGCGACCCCGCGGTCCAGAACCGACTCGGCGAAAAGATCAGGCTCAAGGCGACCGATGCACAGGACTATCGCGAAGCCTTCGAGTGGTTCCAGAAGGCGGCCGAGCGCGGACATCCGCCGGCGCAGTACAACCTGGGCCTGATGTACGAAGAAGGGCAGGGCGTCGCGCAGAATCCGGTGAAGGCGCTGGAGCTGATCCGTCAGGCGGCGGTAAATGGCCATGCCGAGGCGCAGTTCCATCTGGGGGCCATGTACAAGGACGGGCGCATCGTAGAAGCCGATGCGCAGCAGGCGCGCCGATGGTGGGAGAAGGCGGCGGCGCAGCACCATCTGCCCGCGCAGTATCAGCTTGGTGTGCTGTACGCCAAGGGCGAGGGCGTAGAGCAGAGTTACGAGACCGCTGCGCGCTGGTGGGCCACGACCGCGTTGTCGGGCAATGCGGATGCGCAGAACGCTCTGGGTTCGCTCTATGCGCAGGGCTTGGGTGTCGCGCAGGATGACACCTTGGCGTTTCGCTGGTATCGCAATGCGGCGGCCCAGGGGCATGTTGCCGCGCTGGAAAGCCTTGCATCGATGTTTGAGCGGGGCGTGACCGTGGCGAAGAATCCGGTGATTGCGGATGCGTTGATGAGGGTGGCTGCTTCGAGAAAGGGACCGATTCAGTTCAACACCACGCCGGCTATGGCGAGTCTGGAGCGTGGACTGAGTGACGAGCAGCGGTATCACGCCAGGCTGCTGGCCGGCGACCTGGCCGGCTCGATCAGTGCCGGTTCGAGCTCGAATCGGGATTTCATCGCCGCGCTGGATAGGGCGGCTTCGGGGCATATCGTCCCCGGTCTTTGATCCAGGCAAGCGACTGCCTCACATCCCCCTCTCCCCTCCGGGGAGAGGGTTGGGGTGAGGGGCCGGGCGGAGCGGTGAGCGGAGGGTTGAGAAAGCCCAAAAGCTTTTCTTCGCTTCATGGAAGCTATATCGCGAGCACCCGCCCCTCATCTGCCTGCCGGCATCTTCCTCGCTCCTCAAAGCAGAGCACATCCATGTGCTCTCCCCGCGTGCTCCCCGGCGGGGAGAAGAGTTCGATAGGAGCCGCTAGGCCACCCGATCGCCTCGACGTACCCCCTCTCCCCTCCGGAAGGGAGAAGAGTTGCAGGACACACGGTGACGTTTTGTCTCAGTGCACCTGCGCACCCTACCTGGGATGATCCCCCACGGCCTCCATCAACACCCAGCACCCGACGTGACCCGACCGCGCCTGCACAAGCCCATCGCATGGCTGGCTTTCGCCGCCATGTGGCTGCTTGTCGCCGCGCCGCCGATCTCCCAGGTATTGGCCGCGGCGCCGGTCATGGCGATGGCCGATGGCGCCATGCACTGCGACGAACACGCCGGCCATGGCGGCGATGCTTCGCCGCACCCGTCGTCGCTGGACAAATGCGGCTACTGCGATCTGCTGGGCCATAGCCCGGTCGTCAGCAGCGTCGCCTGGCTGCCGCCGGCCACGCCGCCATCGCCGTACCGCTTGCCGTGGTTCCTTTCGGCGCCGCGCACCTCGCGAACGCTGCTCCTGTCGGCCGCGCCGCGCGGACCGCCGGCAGACCTCAACGCCTGATTGCCTTCGATCGTGCCGGCACGCGGAGCGTGCCGGCTGCGTTGCCGTCTTCCAAGGAACTGCCATGCATTCCGTTCTCACACACGGGCGCGCTCGCGTGCGTCCAGCGTTGCCTGTGTCGCATCCGCGCAACTATCGCGTCCACGCCTGGATGGTTTTCGCCGCCTGCAGCGCGGCACATGCGGCCGATACGCCGCAGACGCTGCCGCCGGTGGTGGTCACCGCGCCGATGCAAACCGACCCGCTCACCGTCGTCACCGACCCCAAGGCGCCACGCCAACCCGTGCCCGCCAGCGACGGCGCGGATTTCCTCAAGAGCATCCCCGGCTTCTCCAGCATCCGCAAAGGCGGCAGCAACGGCGATCCGCTGCTGCGCGGCATGGCCGGTTCGCGGCTGAATATCCAGATCGACGGCGGGCAGATCGGCGGCGGCTGTCCGTCGCGGATGGACCCGCCCACGGCGTATATCTCGCCGCAGCTGTTCGACAAGGTCACCGTGATCAAGGGGCCGCAGACGGTGCTTTACGGCCCGGGCAATTCGGCGGGCACCGTGCTGTTCGAACGCGAGTTCACGCGCTACGCCGCACCGAAGGCGAGCTTCCAGGGCAGCCTGCTCGGCGGCTCCGCCGGCCGCAACGATCAACTCGCCGACGCCCGCGCGGGCACGCCCGACGGTTACGTGGAACTGCGCGCCAACCACACCCATGCGCAGGACTACCGCGATGGCGACGGCCGCCGCGTGCACTCGGCCTACGACCGCTGGAACGCGGACACGGCGATCGGCTGGACGCCGGACGACGATACGCGCCTGGAATTGACCGCCGGCAAAGGCAACGGACATGCCGCCTACGCCTTCAGCGGCATGGACGGCGCGCAATTCCTGCGCGAGAGCGTGGCGTTGAAACTGGAGCGACGCCACCTGAGCAACCGCTTCGACAAGCTCGAAGCCCAGGTCTACTACAACTACGCCGACCACGTGATGGACAACTACACGCTGCGCCGGCCCGACCCCGCCAGCATGATGCCGATGGCGATGGCCAGCGACGTGGACCGGCGCACGCTGGGTGGGCGCGTCGCGGGTACCTGGATCTGGCCGGATGCGTGGCAGCTGACCGCCGGCGTCGACGGTTCGGTCAACACGCACACCATGCGCAATGGCGGACCGCCCGGCAGTCCCATGGGCGATTACCGCGATCTGCCGCGCGAGCGCGATGCGCGCTTGCGCAGCGTCGGCGCCTTCGCCGAGGCGCGCTGGAGCGTGGCGAAAGACCGGCGCGTGATCGGCGGCGTGCGGGTGGATCGCGCGTCCGCGCAGGGCTACGGCCTCGCGCGGGCGCACGAGGACATGGGCATGTCCATGGATATGGGCGGCGGCATGGATTCAGTAGCTACGGCGAATGCACGCCGCGACTCCACGTTGCCTTCCGGCTTCGTGCGCTACGAACAGGATCTCGCCGCCATGCCGGCCACGGTCTACGTGGGTGTCGGCCACGTGCAGCGCTTTCCCGATTACTGGGAGCTGTTCGGCCAGCATGCGGACAAGACGCTGGCTTCGTTCTCAGGCCTGCGTCCGGAAAAAACCACGCAGCTCGACGTGGGGCTGCAGTACCGCACCGCGCGCCTGCAAGCCTGGGTTTCCGCCTACGCCGGCGTGGTGAATGACTTCATCCTGTTCCGCTACGGCCAAGGCATGGCCGGCGGCAGCGCGATGAATGTGCAGGCGCGCATCGCCGGTGGCGAAGCCGGCATGGTGTATGCGCTGAACAAGCATTGGAAAGCCGATGCCACGCTGGCCTATGCCTGGGGTGCCAACCGCACGGAGCACCGTCCGTTGCCGCAGATGCCCCCGCTGGAAGCGCGCCTGGGCCTGACCTACGACAGCGGCACCTGGTCTGCCGGCGCACTCTGGCGGCTCGCCACCGCGCAGCGGCGCATCGCCGTGGGCGAGGGCAACCTGGTCGGCCAGGACCTCGGCGCCAGCGGCGGCTTCGGCGTGTTTTCGCTCAATGCGGGCTGCCGCCTGGGCCATGGGCTCACCCTCAGCGCAGGCATCGACAACCTGTTCGGCAAGACCTACGCCGAGCACGTCAATGCGGCGAACGCCGGCCTGGCCGGTTATGTGAACACCGTGCGGGTGAACGAGCCGGGCCGCACCGGCTGGCTGAAGCTCGACCTCGACATCTGACCATTCCGCGGCGGCGCGCAAGGCCGCCGCGGCCTATCATGTTTCCCTGCCTGCGAGGCATCTGCCCATGCTATCCATCCGCCGCTGTTCTTCCTTCGCGTTCGCCGCCGTACTCGCCGCGCCCGGCCTGGCCGCCGCCTGTTCCACCTGCGGCTGCTCGCTCAATTCCGACTGGTCCAGCCAGGGTTATGCCACCAGCCTCGGCTGGCATCTGAGCTTGCGCGAGGATTACTTCAATCAATCGCAGCTGCGCAGCGGCGCGGACAGCGTGAGCCGCAGCTCCTTCGCCTATCCCGCCGACGAAGAAGTGCAGCGCAAGACGATCAACCGGAACACGCTGCTGGGCGCGGACTACAGCCTCTCGCGCTACTGGGGCCTGTCGCTGCAGCTGCCCTATATGGACCGCCACCACCAGACCATCGCCGAGGGCGACACCGGCGTCTCCACCTCCGACGCGCGCGGCATCGGCGACCTGCGCGTGCTGGCGCGCTACCAGGGCTTCAGCGACGACGCCGGCATCGGCCTGCAGTTCGGTTTGAAGTTGCCGACGGGGCACTTCAAGCAGGACTTCGCCTCCGGTCCGCAGGCCGGCGAACTGCTGGATCGTGGTCTGCAGCTGGGCACCGGAACCACCGACGCGCTACTGGGTGTGTACAAGTTCGGCTACCTCACCGATTCGATCGGCTACTTCGGCCAGGCGATGGCGCAGATCGCGCTCGATGCACGCGAGCATTTTCGTCCCGGCAATTCGCTCAATCTCAATCTTGGCCTGCGCTATCTCGACGCCGGCCGCTTCACGCCACAGATCCAGCTGAACCTGCATGGCGAGCGGCGCGAAAGCGGTGGGCTCGCCGATCGGCCGAACAGCGGTGCGGTGCTCGCGTATCTGAGTCCTGGCATCGGGATCAGGATCACGCCGCGCCTGGATGCATTCGCCTTTGTGCAATTGCCGGTGTACCAGCACGTCAACGGCCTGCAGCTCGAACCTCGCCGCTTGTGGTCGCTGGGTTTGCAATACCGGCTTTGAGTTTCTGGTCTGAAATCTGGCTGAGATATTCCTGACTTAAACGCGCGCATTCGATAAAACCCGGCGAGCCGATACGAAAAACGGCGGCCCGTTTCCGGACCGCCGTTCGACGTTCAAGCCTGCGCTGTGCGCTTACGAGCGGCCGTAGACGTCTTCGAAGCGCACGATATCGTCTTCGCCGAGGTAGCTGCCCGATTGCACCTCGATCATCTCCAGCGGCACCCTGCCCGGATTGCGCAGGCGATGGACGCTGCCCAGCGGGATATAGGTGCTCTGGTTCTCGGCCAGCAGGAACACCTTGTCGTCGCAGGTCACCTCGGCGGTGCCGGACACCACGATCCAATGCTCCGCGCGGTGGTGATGCTTCTGCAGGCTGAGCGCCGCGCCGGGCTTCACCACGATGCGCTTCACCTGGAAGCGATCGCCGGCTTCCAGCGAGTCGTAGTTGCCCCAGGGGCGGTGCACCACGCGGTGCAGCGAGTGCTCGCTGCGGCCCATGGCCTTGAGATGGTCGACCACTTTCTTGACGTCCTGCGCCGCGTTGCGGTGCGCGACGAGGGTGGCGTCCGGCGTGGTGACGACGACGAGGTCGTCGACGCCCACCGTCGCCACCAGGTGGCGGTCGTGCGAACGCAGCAGCGAATTGCGCGTGCCGATGGCCAGCGTGTCGCCTTCGAGCAGGTTGCCGTTGTCGTCCTTGGCGCCGGCCAGCCACAGCGCGGACCACGAGCCGATGTCGCTCCACTCGCAGCTCACCGGCACCACGGCTGCGTTCTTGCTCTTCTCCATCACGGCGTAGTCGATGGAGTCGTCCGGCACCTTGGCGAAGTCGTCCTTGTCCAGGCGCACGAAGTCGAGGTCGGCCTTGGCCGATGCGAAGGCCTTGCGCGTGGCTTCCAGGATGGCCGGCGCGTGCGCGCCCAGTTCTTCCAGGTAGCGCGCGGCCTTGAACAGGAACATGCCGGAGTTCCAGTCGTAGCCACCTTCGGCCAGGTAGCCCTCGGCAGTGGCCTGGTTCGGCTTCTCGACGAACTTCTCCACGCGGTAGGTGCCGGTGCCGATGGATTCGGCGCGGCGGATATAGCCGAAGCCGGTCTCGGGGCGGTTGGGGCGGATGCCAAAGGTGACCAGCCAGCCTTCGCGGGCGGCCGGCAGGGCGGTTTGCACGGCCTCGACGAAGCTGGCGGTGTCGCCCACCAGGTGGTCGGCCGGCAGCACCAGCAGCAGGGCTTCCGGATCGGACTTCAGCGCCTGCATGGCGCCCAGGGCGATGGCCGGCGCGGTGTTGCGCGGCGCGGGCTCCAGCATGATGGTGGCGCCGCTGACCTCCATGTCCAGCAGCTGGTCGGCGGCCAGGAAGCGGTGGTCGTCGCTGGCCACCACGATCGGCGCGGTGGAGTCGGGCAGGGCGATGGCGCGGGCCACGGTCTGCTGGAACAGGGTGCCTTCGCCGGTCAGTGAGAGGAACTGCTTGGGCAGGTTCTTGCGCGAGATCGGCCACAGGCGCGTGCCGCTGCCGCCGCTGAGAATAAGGGGGATCAACATCGCGTCAGGATCCAGGCGAAATAAGGGATTGCAGTACGTCTTCCAGGCCATGCTGCCACGGCGGCAGGGTGGTGCGGAACGTGGCCTGGAATTCGCGGTTGTCCAGCAGCGAATAGGACGGCCGGCGGGCCGGGGTCGGAAATTCGCTGGTGCCGATGGCGGTGACGCGCGGCACCCGCGCGATCAGGCCCAGGGCATGGGCGCGCTCGACGATGGCGCTGGCGAAGCCATGCCAGCTGGTGCTGCCGCCGGCGACCAGATGATGCACGCCTTCCAGGGCCGGGCGTTCCGCGGCCGGGGCGGCCAGCCAGCGCTCCAGCGCGGCCAGCGTGGCCTCGGCGATAAGGCCGGTGCTGGTCGGCGTGCCGACCTGGTCGGCCACCACGCGCAGTTCGTCGCGCTCGCCGGCCAGGCGCAGCATGGTGCGCAGGAAGTTCTTGCCGTGCGCGGCATAGACCCAGGCCGTGCGGAAGATCAGCGCATGGCCGCCCGCGGCCAGCACCGCCTGCTCGCCGGCCAGCTTGCTGCGGCCGTAGGCGCTCAAGGGGCCGGTCGGGGCGTCGACGGGGTAGGGCGTGGGGCTTTCGCCGTCGAATACGTAGTCGGTGGAGTAGTGGATCAGCAGGGCGCCATGCGCGGCGGCCCACTGCGCCATGGCGCCGGGCGATGCGGCATTGACGCGATGGGCGAGCGCTTCTTCCTGCTCGGCGCGGTCGACCGCGGTATAGGCAGCAGCATTGATGACTACGTCTGGCTGCACGGCATCGAGCAGGGCGGTGACGCTGGCGGGTTCCGCCAGATCCGCGGCGACGGTGGCCACGTTCGCCACCGGCGAGCCGTCGCGCGTGGTGGCGGTGAGCTCGCCCAGCGCGGCCAGGCGGCCGCTTTCCAGGAAGGTCTGACCCAGCTGGCCGGCGCCGCCGAACAGCACGATCTTCAACGCACGAACTCCGGCAGGCGCTCGGCCGGGATGTCCTTCAGGAACGGGGTTTTCTCGTCCTTCTCCGACAGCAGCGGCGACTCGATCGGCCAGTCGATGCCGATGTCGGCGTCGTTCCAGCGCACGCCGGCATCGGCGGGGCCGTCGTACAGCGCGGTGCACTGGTAGCTGAAGGTGGCGAATTCGGAGACCACGCAGAAGCCGTGCGCGAAGCCTTCCGGGATCCAGAAGTGGCGCTTGTTCTCCGCGCTCAGCATCACGCCCACCCACTTGCCGAAGTCCGGCGAGCCGCGGCGGATGTCGACGGCGATGTCGTAGACCTCGCCTTCCAGCACGCTGACCAGCTTGCCCTGCGGATTCGGCCACTGGTAATGCAGGCCGCGCAGCACGCCGCGCGCGGAGCGCGAGACGTTGGTCTGCACGAATTCGCCGGTGATGCCGGCCTCCTGGAAGCGCGCCTTGTTGTAGCTCTCGTAGAAGAACCCGCGGGCATCGCCGAAGACGCGCGGTTCCAGCACGAGCGCGCCAGGCAGCGAGGTTTCCACCACTTTCATCGTACGGGTCCTTGTTCAACCATGTGCTGCAGGTACTGGCCATAGCCGGTCTTGGCCAGCGGCGCGGCCAGGCGCAGCACCTGCTCGGCGTCGATCCAGCCGTTGATGAAGGCGATTTCCTCCGGGCAGCAGACCTTCAGGCCCTGCCGGTTTTCGATCGTCTGGATGTAGTTGCCGGCTTCGGCCAGCGAATCGTGCGTGCCGGTGTCCAGCCAGGCGAAACCGCGGCCGAGCTGTTCCAGGTGCAGCGAGTCGTCTTCCAGGTAACGGCGATTGAGATCGGTGATCTCCAGCTCGCCGCGCGGCGAGGGCTTCAGTTCCGCGGCGTAGTCGCAGGCGCGGTTGTCGTAGAAATACAGGCCGGTGACCGCGTAGTTCGATTTCGGCTTGGCGGGTTTCTCTTCCAGGCCGATGACGCGGCCGGTGCCGTCGAATTCCGCCACGCCGTAGCGCTCCGGATCGCGCACCCAGTAGCCGAACACCGTGGCGCCGTGCGCGCGCTGCGATGCGCGGCGCAGCCGTTCGGTGAGGCCGTGGCCGTAGAAGATGTTGTCGCCCAGCACCAGGCAGCTCGGCTCGTTGCCGACGAAATCGCGGCCGATGATGTAGGCCTGGGCGAGACCGTCGGGCGAGGGCTGCGCGGCGTACTCGATGCTGATGCCCCACTGCGAGCCGTCGCCGAGCAGGGTGCGGAACAGATGCTGTTCGTGCGGCGTGTTGATCATCAGGATCTGCCGCACGCCGGCGAGCATCAGCGTCGCCAGCGGGTAGTACACCATCGGCTTGTCGTACACCGGCAGCAGCTGCTTGCTCACTGCCTGCGTGATCGGATACAGCCGCGTGCCGGAACCGCCGGCGAGGATGATGCCTTTCTGCGTAGTCATGTGCCCAGACGCTCCATTCGGTAGCTGCCGTCGAGAACCCGCTGCACCCAGGCCTGGCTGTCGAGATACCAGTGCACGGTCTGCGCGATGCCCGATTCGAAGGTCTGCGACGGCGACCAGCCCAGCTCGCGCTGCAGCTTGCTGGCGTCGATGGCGTAGCGGCGATCGTGGCCGGGGCGGTCCTTGACGAAGGTGATCAGGGATTCGCGTTTGCGGCCGTCGGCCAGCGGATGGCGCTCATCCAACAGGGCGCAGATGGCCTTGACCACAGTGAGATTCTCGCGCTCGGCATTGCCGCCGACGTTGTAGGTTTCGCCCACGCGGCCTGCCTCGAGCACGCGCGCGATGGCGCTGCAGTGGTCGCCGACGAACAGCCAGTCGCGGATGTTCATGCCGTCGCCGTATACCGGCAGCGGTTCGCCGGCTAAGGCCTTCTGGATCACCAGTGGAATCAGCTTCTCGGGAAACTGATACGGGCCGTAGTTGTTGGAGCAGTTGGTGGTAAGTACCGGCAGGCCGTAGGTGTGGTGGAACGCGCGTACCAGATGGTCGGAGGCCGCCTTCGACGCGGAATACGGCGAGTTCGGCGCATACGGCGTCTGCTCGGTGAACTTGCCTTCGCTGCCGAGCGAGCCGTAGACCTCGTCGGTGGAGACATGCAGGAAGCGGAACGCTGCGGCCGCCTCGCCTTCCAGCGATTTCCAGTAATCGCGCGCCGCTTCGAGCAGGGCCAGGGTGCCGACCACATTGGTCTCGACAAAGGCGGCCGGCCCGTCGATGGAGCGGTCCACATGGGATTCGGCGGCGAAATTGACGATCGCGGACGGACGATGGGTGGCGAGCAGCTGTGCGATCAGTTCGCGGTCGCCGATATCGCCTTGCACGAATACGTGCCGGGGGTTGTCCTGCAGCGAGGCCAGCGTGTCGAGGTTGCCTGCGTAAGTGAGCTTGTCCAGGTTGACGACTGTTCTGCCTTCGGCAATCGCACGCAGGACGAAATTGGCGCCGATGAAGCCCGCGCCGCCCGTAACCAGCAGGGGCGAGGATCCAGCAAGAGAACGACTCATGGATGGGGTCCGTAGTGGGGGCGGGAAAGGAGAGCGGGCAGCACGGCGCCCGCATGCATCTTTTCAATGATGCCTGCACGAATCCCAGTTACCAAGCTTCGGACGGCGCGGAATGCGAGCCGCGTCAGGTCAACAATCCGCGGATTCAGCTCCGGGTCGCGGTTGTGTACGAGCGCACATGCAAGGGATCGCCTTGTCCGGCCGGCCGCGATGCGCGCGCCAGCACCGCGCTGGCATGCCGGTGCAGAGCCAGGTCCAGCGCATTGCTCGCCATGAAGCGCGCGTGCAGTTCGCGGCCGAGCAAGGCCTCCAGCCGCTCGAGCTGGGCCGGGACCGATGCAGCGTCGGGTTGCGAGACGTTCTCGCGGTCATAGGCCAGCTTCAGGCCGGGCAGCAGCGGCGCGTAGAGCGCCTGGTAGGTATCGATGGAGCGCTCGTACTGTTCCACCACGCCGGCCATGCCCCAGCGGTCCAGCAAGGCGCAGGCTTCAGCGAGATCGGCCTCGCCCGCGCGCGCCTCCAGGATATGGCCGCAGCGCCATGAAGCCTCGGACAGGTGCACTACCTGGTAATCGCGGATCACGATGCTGCCGGCTTCCTCGCGCAGAGCACGGCGGATGTAGTCGGCGAACCCGACGTTGGCGGCGACCTCGGCGAAGGGCTGCTGCGGATCGCGGCGGGTGAACAGATAGACCGAATAGGCGCGCAGCAGCGGGTGCCGGATGAAGACGATGGGCAGGCTGTCCTCAAAGGGCAGTGGCGGCCGCGCCAGATGGCTGGAGATCGCCTTGTAGCCGGGATGGGCCAGCATATAGCCGCGCAGCTGTTCGGCGCCCTGGATATCGTGGGCATGGCTGCCCTCGAAGCTGCCCCAGGCCTCGCCGAAGCTGCGCTTGAGGCTCGCGTCGACGCTGCTGCCGGCGTTCTTGAAGATATGGTAGTGAACGAGTGCGCGAGTCCGGGTCATATTCGTAAGCATGGCGAAAGTTTGTGATTCCGCCAGGGCAAAACGTTTGATCCGTGGCCCGGTTGTCAAAAAAAGTAGGTTTTAAACAACTGTTTGATTTTAAGGGCGCATTGCCCGCAGCTTGCGTCGATGGTGCGCCCGCCTGAACGCCCGCCGCGCGCGGATTCGGTCAAACACGGCGAGGCAGGTAAGATGCGCGTTTGTCTCGAGCTGGAGCAGGTTTGCTACGTATGGCCAAGTCGAAGAAGAGCGCGGCAGTACAGTCCCCCCTCGGTCTGGGAACGCTGGCCATTCATGCGGGCCAGTCGCCGGATCCGACCACCGGGGCGATCATGACCCCGATCTACGCGACTTCCACCTACGTCCAGGAAAGCCCCGGCAAGCACAAGGGCTACGAGTACTCGCGTACCCAGAACCCGACCCGCATGGCCTATGAGGCCTGCGTGGCGGCACTGGAGGGCGGCGTTGCCGGCTTTGCCTTCGGCTCGGGCCTGGCCGCTGCCGCGACGGTGCTGGACCTGCTCGATTCGGGCAGCCACGTGATCGCGATGGACGACCTCTACGGCGGCAGCTACCGCCTGTTCGAGCGCGTCCGCCGCCGTTCCGCCGGCCTGGATTTCAGCTTTGTCGATCTCAACGACGACCGGGCGCTGAAGGCCGCCTTGAAGCCGAACACGCGGATGATCTGGGCGGAGACGCCGACCAATCCGATGCTGAAGCTGGTCGATCTGGCCAAGATCGCTGCCTTCGCGCGCAAGCACGGCCTGATCCTGGTGGTGGACAACACCTTCTGCTCGCCGATGATCCAGCGGCCGTTCGAGCACGGCGCCGACCTGGTGCTGCATTCGGCCACCAAGTACCTCAACGGCCATTCGGACATGGTCGGCGGCATCGTGGTGGCGCGCGAGCAGGAACTGAGCGAACGCATGGCCTTCCTGCAGAACTCGGTGGGCGCTGTCGCCGGTCCGTTCGACTCCTTCCTGGCCATGCGCGGCCTGAAGACTCTGCACCTGCGCATGAAGGCCCATTGCGAGAGCGCGCTGGAACTGGCGCAGTGGCTGGAACAGCACGCCGAAGTGGAGCGCGTGATCTATCCGGGCCTCAAGAGCCACCCGCAGCACGCCCTGGCGCGGCGCCAGATGAATGGCTTCGGCGGCATCATCAGCGTCGAAGTGAAGGGCGGCTTGCGCAAGGCGCGGCGCATGCTCGAGCGCTGCCACCTGTTCGCCCTGGCCGAATCGCTGGGCGGCGTGGAAAGCCTGATCGAGCATCCCGCGATCATGACCCATGCCTCGGTGCCGCCGGCCAACCGCAAGCGGCTCGGCATCAGCGATTCGCTGATTCGGCTTTCCGTGGGCGTCGAGGATATCGCCGACCTGCGCAGCGAGCTGGCCGAAGCTCTGCGCTGACGGCTACAAAGCGGGCGGGGCGCGTGCCGACGAGCGCCGCTCCCGCCATGAATGCACTTACCGGGTCTACTGTCAGCGCATGATTTCGAAGTACAGGCTTACCGATCCCTTGTCGCCCTACCGGGCCCTGCTGCGCCACTACCACCTGGTGGTGCAGATGGCCCGCCGTGACGTGATCGGCCGCTACCGCGGGTCGTTCATCGGACTGTTGTGGTCCTTCTTCAACCCCCTGCTGATGCTGGGGGTATACACCTTCGTGTTCGGTTTCGTGTTCAAGTCGCGCTGGACCGGGCAGGGCGGCGGCCAGTTCGAGTTCGCGGTGATCCTCTTCGCCGGCCTCAACATCAACACGCTGTTCCAGGAGTGCGCCACGCGCGCGCCGACGCTGATCATCGAGAACCGCAACTTCGTCAAGCGCATCGTGTTCCCGCTGGAGACGCTGTCCTGGAGCACGCTGGGTTCGGCCCTGTTCCACCTGGCCATTTCCACCATCGTGCTGCTGGCCTTCTCGCTGGTGATCCGTGGCTATGTGCCATGGACCATCGTGTACTTCCCGCTGGTGGTGCTGGTGTTCATGCCGTTCATGGCCGGCCTGACCTGGATGCTGTCGTCGCTTGGCGTGTTCCTGCGCGACCTCAAGCATGCGATGGGCATCATTACGGTGATGATGATGTTCCTGGCGCCGATCTTCTACGCCAAGGACATGATTCCCGAGCGCTACCGCGCGCTGCTCTATCTGAATCCGCTCACCGTCATCGTGGAGGCCTCGCGCGACGTGCTGATCTGGGGGCGCGCGCCGAACTGGCTGCATCTGGGCGCCTATACCGTCGCCTCCTGCCTGTTCGCCTGGCTGGCCTTCGCCTGGTTCGAGAAGACCAGGAAGGGATTCGCCGATGTCCTCTGAAGCCATGATTTCGGTCGACGCGCTCGGCAAGAAGTACGACATCTACGCGCAGCCGCTGGACCGCCTCAAGCAGATGCTGCTGCCGCGGCTCGGCCGTGCGCTGGGCCGCCACGGCCTGGCCTACCACAAGGAATTCTGGGCGCTGCGCGACGTCAGCTTCAGCGTGCGCCGGGGCGAGACCGTGGGCATCATCGGGCGCAACGGCTCAGGCAAGTCCACCCTGCTGCAGATGGTCTGCGGCACCTTGCATCCCACCGAG
The DNA here is from genome assembly GCF_018599165.1 of Dyella sp. LX-66. Classification (NCBI taxonomy): domain Bacteria; kingdom Pseudomonadati; phylum Pseudomonadota; class Gammaproteobacteria; order Lysobacterales; family Rhodanobacteraceae; genus Dyella; species Dyella sp. LX-66. The sequence continues at coordinate 439,188 of NZ_JAHFVJ010000001.1, read as the reverse complement.
GGCGAGGTGCGCACGCAGGGCCGCATCGCGGCGCTGCTCGAGCTGGGCGCGGGTTTCAATCCGGAATTCACCGGCGAGGAAAACGTCTACCTGAGCGGCCTGCTGTACGGCATTCCCGAGGCCGAGCTGCGCAAGCGTTTCGATTCGATCCTGGCCTTCGCCGATATCGGCGACTTCATCCGCCAGCCGGTGAAGACCTATTCCAGCGGCATGTACGTGCGCCTGGCGTTCTCGATCGCCGCGCACGTGGACGCCGACGTGCTGATCATCGACGAGGCGCTCAGCGTCGGCGACGTGCGCTTCACCCAGAAGTGCATGCGCTTCCTGCGCGAGTTCCAGAAGAACGGCACCCTGCTGTTCGTCAGCCACGACACCGGCGCGGTGACCAATCTGTGCGACCGCGCGGTCTGGCTGGACCGCGGCAAGCTGGTGATGGACGGCGTGACGCGCGACGTGGTGGAGGCCTATCTGGCCGCCCAGCACGCGGCGGACCGCGCCGGCATGGGCGACGCGATCGCCATCCGCGCAGCGAAGAGCGAGGACGATGCCGACGCCAAGGCGGTAGCCGGGCCGGCGCTGGCGCTCGATGTGGCCGATTTCCGCGGGGACGTGCCCGGCGCCATCAAACCTGGACAAATCGTGCAGGTTTTCGAGTTCGACCCCGATAAGGTCGGCAGCGCATTCGGAGCGGGCAATGCGGAGATCGTCGCGGTGAACCTGCGCGATACCCAGGGCGCCGCGCTGCAGCTCCTGTATGGCGGCGAGCTGGTCGACCTGGTCATCGATGCGCACGCCAACGTGCCGGTGGAAGGCCCCATCCTCGGCTTCTACATCAAGGACCGCCTGGGCCAGCGGCTGTTCGGCGACAACACATATATGCCTTATCACGACCGCCCCCTGAAACTGGAGGCCGATTCCGACGTCCGCGCGGTCTTCCGCTTCCGCATGCCGATCCTGCCCACCGGCGATTATTCGATCGATGTCGCGCTGGCCACCGGTTCGCAGGACGACCACACGCAGCAGCACTGGATCCACGACGCACTGTCCTTCCGCGCCAGCGAAAGCACCATGCGCCATGGCCTGGTGGGTATTCCCATGCTTTCCATTGAGCTCAAGCCGACAGGGAGGCCGTGATGGAATTTACCGGCGAGCGCTTCCTTCCCACGGAGGCCGGCGGCATCCGCCACGAGCATCTGCACCGCTACGCCTGGTGCCGCGATCTGGCGCGCGGCAAGACCGTGCTGGACATCGCCTGCGGCGAAGGCTACGGCAGCGCCATGCTGGCGGAGGCGGCGGCGTCGGTGATCGGCATCGACATCTCCGACGAGGCGGTCGCGCATGCTGCGCAGGCCTATGCGGGCATCGCGAATCTGAGCTACCGGCAGGGCGATGCGGCGGTGATTCCGCTGCCCGACGCATCGGTCGATCTGGTGGTCTCCTTCGAGACCATCGAGCATCACGACCGGCACCAGGAAATGATCGACGAGATCCGCCGCGTGCTGCGCCCCGGCGGCACCCTGGTGCTGTCCTCGCCGAACCGTCCGATCTATTCGGACCAGGCCGGACATCACAACGAGTTCCACGTAAAAGAACTGGACTTCCGCGAGCTGGACGAACTGCTGCGCACGCGCTTCCCCAAGGTGCGCTACTACGGGCAGCGCCTGGCAGTGGGCTCGGCGCTGTCGCCGATGGCGCTGGAAGATAGCGGGCCGGCCATGCAGGCCTTCACCGATACCGGCGACGACGTCGCCGAGCGTTCGGTGCGCCTGATCGATCCGGTCTACTTCGTGGCGATCGCCACCGACGCGCAGACCGAGCTGCCGAAGCTGCCGCCGGCGGTGTTCTTCTCCGAATCCGAAGACCTCTACAACCATCACCACGAAGTGGTGAAGTGGGCGCAGAGCATCGACCGCGAGCTCACCGAAGCGCGCGGCAAGTACGGCGCCCTGGTGCAGGAGCACGAAGGCGTGGCCCAGTGGGCGCACAGCCTGGATCGCGAGCTGGAGCTCATGCGCAGCAGCGGCTCCAGCGTGAGCGAGATCGAACGCAAGCTGGACCGGCTCGGGCAGGAACTGCTCGGCGCGCACTTCCTGCAGGCGGAGCCGCCGGTGCCGACGCCGCGGCGCGATGGCGCCCTGCTGCTGGAGATGAGCGAATTCCATCAGGAGAACCAGCTGCTGCGCGAACGGCTGGAGCAGGCGCAGGCCAAGATCGAGGGCCAGCTCGCGCTGATCGGCCGGCACGGCCTGTACGAGCGCTATGCGCGCGAACGCATCAACGCGCTGGCGGAAAGCGATCGCCAGCTGCGCGCGGATTTCGAACGGGTGGTGTCGTCGCGCTCCTGGAAGCTGACCAAGCCGTTCCGCCTGCTGGGCCGCATGCTGCGTGGCGACTGGGCGACCGCGGTGGAATCGGTGCGGCAGGCGCCGCTGGTGCGCTCGCCGGCGCTGGCGCCGGTACGCAAGCTGGTGCGCCGCACCTTGACCCGCACCGCGCGCGGCGTGCCGGTGCCCGCGGTGACCGAGTACGACGAGTCGCCGCGCGAAACGGTCGCCAGGCTGGCCTTCCCGGAATACGCCCAGCCCAAGGTCAGCATCGTCATTCCCGCCTACGGCCGGCTCGATCACACGGCGACCTGCCTGCGCTCGATCATGGAGCACATGCCGCGCTGCGAGATCGAGGTCATCGTGGCCGAAGACGCTTCCGGCGACCAGGAAATCCACCTGCTGGCGCAGGTGCCGGGCCTGCGCTATGAGGTCAATCCGCAGAATCTCGGCTTCATCCGTTCCTGCAATCGCGCCGCCGGCATGGCGCGCGGCGAATACGTCTATTTCCTCAACAACGACACCCGCGTCACCGCCGGCTGGCTGGACGCCATGCTGGAGGTGTTCGACCGCTTCGCCGACTGCGGCATGGTCGGCTCCAAGCTGGTCTATCCGGACGGCAGCCTGCAGGAAGCCGGTGGCATCATCTGGAACGATGCTTCGGGCTGGAACTTCGGCCGCCTCGGCCATCCCGAGGCGCCGCAGTTCAACTATGTGCGCGAGACCGACTACTGCTCCGGCGCCTCGCTGTTGATCAAGGCGGCGCTGTTCCAGCAGCTCGGCGCCTTCGACGAGCTGTACGTGCCCGCGTATTGCGAGGACTCGGACCTGGCCTTCAAGGTGCGCGCTGCGGGGCTGAAGGTGTACTACACGCCGTTCTCGACCGTGGTGCATTACGAAGGCGTTTCGCACGGCACCGACGAGAGCGCCGGCATCAAGGCCTACCAGGTCGAGAACCAGAAGAAGTTCGCCGCGCGCTGGCACGAGGTGCTGCAGCGCGACCACTTCCCGAACGCGCGCAACGTATTCCGCGCGCGCGAGCGCTCCAAGGACCGGCCGGTGGTGCTGGTGGTCGACCATTACGTGCCGCAGGCGGACCGGGACGCGGGTTCGCGCACCATGTTCCAGTTCATGCGTCAGCTGTGCGCGATGGGCTGCTCGGTCAAGCTGTGGCCGGAGAACCTGTGGCGCGATCCGGTGTACACGCCCTTGCTGCAGGAGATAGGCGTGGAAGTGATCTTCGGCGCCGAATGGGATGGCGGCTTCGAGCGCTATCTGCATGAAGCCGACGGCCAGATCGACCGCGTGCTGCTCAGCCGGCCGCATATCGCCTGCAAGTTCATCCGCGCCGTCCGCAAGCAGCTGCCCAAGGCGCGCATTGCCTACTACGGCCATGACCTTCACTTCGCCAGGCTGCGCCAGCAGTACGAGCTGACCGGCGATGCCCGCTACCTCAAAGAGGCGCGCGAGATGGAAGCCGAGGAACGCCTGCTGTGGCGCGAAAGCGACATCGTGCTGTATCCCTCGCGCGATGAAGCGGACGTGGTCCATCAGCTGGAGCCGGTGGTGAACGTGCGCGAGATCCAGGCCTATGCCTACGAGCATTTCGGCAGCAGCGGGCTGGAGCCGGAGCAGCGCGTGGACATCCTGTTCGTCGCGGGCTTCGGCCATCCGCCGAACGAAGATGCGGCGGTCTGGCTGGTCGAGGAGATCCTGCCCAAGGTGCTGGCCCGCGTGCCGGAAGTGCGCCTGTATCTGGTCGGCTCCAATCCGACCGCGCGCGTCGAGGCGCTGTCGCGCGCCGGCGTGGTGGTCACCGGTTTCGTCGACGACGAGGCCCTGCAGGATTTCTACAATCGCAGCCGTGTCGCCGTGGTGCCGCTGCGCTTCGGCGCGGGCGTGAAATCGAAGGTGGTGGAGGCGCTGCAGCAGGGGCTGCCGCTGGTGACCACCGCGATCGGCGCCCAGGGCCTGTCCGGACTGGAACGGGTGGCCAGGATCGCGGACGATGCGGACGGCATCGCCGCCGCGCTGGTCGACCTGCTTACCAGCGCCGGGGACTGGCAGCAGCAGTCCGTCGCCGGCAAGCGTTATGCGGAAGCGCATTTCTCCACGGGCTCCATGCGTCGAGCCCTCGCCGATGCCCTGGAATTGAAGAGTCTTTCATGATTGTCAGATCGCGCGCTCCCCTGCGTCTTGGCCTTGCCGGTGGCGGCACGGACGTCTCGCCGTACTGCGACATCTATGGCGGCCATGTGATGAACGCCACCATCGACAAGTACGCCTTTGCCATTCTCTCTGAACCGGAATCGGGCCAGCGCGAATTCAGCGCGCTCGACGTCGGCGTATCGGAAACCCTCGCCTGCGACGAAGCGCTGTCGACCGATGGGCCGCTCAAGCTGCTGAAGGGCGTCTACGCGCGCATCTGCCAGGAGTTCCTCGGCGGCGAGCCGCGTCCGCTCAAGGTGCAGACTTTTTCGGATGCACCGCCCGGCTCGGGCCTGGGTTCGTCCTCGACCATGGTGGTCGCGCTGGTGCAGGCCTTCGCCGAGTATTTCGCCCTGCCGCTGGGCGAGTACGAGGTCGCGCATCTGGCCTACGACATCGAGCGCAAGGATCTGGGCCTCGCGGGCGGCAAACAGGATCAGTATGCGGCGGCGTTCGGCGGCTTCAATTTCATGGAGTTCTACAAGGACGACCGTGTCATCGTGAATCCGCTGCGGATCAAGGATTGGGTCTGGTCCGAGCTGGAAGCCTCGCTGGTGTTGTACTTCACCGGCGTTTCACGCGCTTCGGCGGACATCATCGACCAGCAGTCGCGCAACGTGGTCGAAGGCAACCGCAGCTCGATCGACGCCATGCACAGCCTGAAGCAGGAAGCGGTGCAGATGAAGGAGTGCGTGCTGCGCGGCGATCTGCATGGCCTGGCGCGCACGCTGCAGGCGGGCTGGGAAGCGAAGAAGCACATGGCCAGCTCGATCAGCAATCCGGTGATCGAACAGGTCGAGCGCGTGGCCTTCGCCAGCGGTGCGCACGCTGCTAAGGTGTCCGGCGCAGGGGGCGGCGGCTTCATGATGTTCATGTGCAGTCCCGACAAGCGCATCGCGCTGACCCGTGCGCTGGCCGAACAGGGGGGCAGATTGCTGGACTTCCATTTCACGCAACAAGGAGCGACGTCATGGCGCATCATGTAAAAGCCATGCTGCAATCCGAATTCAGCAAGTCGATCGCCTTGCTGCAGGTCATGTCCGACGACGCTGCGCTGCATGAGCAGGTCCAGCAGGTGCTCGAGCTGTCGGTGCAGTCGCTCAAGCGCGGCAACAAGCTGCTGTTCGCCGGCAATGGCGGCAGCGCGGCCGACGCCCAGCACTGGGCGGGCGAGCTGGTCAGCCGCTTCTATTTCGACCGCCCCGGCCTGCCGGCCATCGCGCTGACCACCGACACCAGCATCCTCACCGCGATCGGCAACGACTACGGCTACGACTACGTGTTCGCGCGCCAGGTCGAGGCGCTGGGGCAGGAGGGCGACGTGTTGTTCGCCATCTCCACTTCCGGCAACTCCAAGAATATCGTTCGCGCGATCGACGCGGCCAGGAAGAAAGGCCTCAAGGTGGTCGGCTTCACCGGCCAGGGCGGCGGCGCGATGGCTGCGCTGTGCGACGTCTGCTTCCGCGTGCCGTCGCCGGAGACGCCGCGCATCCAGGAAGGCCACGAAGCCCTGGGCCATCTGATCTGCGCCCTGATCGAGCAGGAGATCTTCGGCGATGGCAAGCACTGACGAAGCCGTGATCCTCGCCGGAGGATTCGGCACGCGCCTGCGCAGCGTGGTGAAAGACGTGCCTAAGCCGATGGCGCCGGTGGCGGGCCGCCCGTTCCTCGCCCACGTGCTCGACCTGATCGCCCGGCAGGGCATCCGGCGCGCGGTGCTGGCGACGGGCTTCATGGCCGAGCTGGTGGAGCGCGAGCTGGGCCGCGACTGGCAGGGCATGGAGCTGGCCTATTCGCCGGAGACGGAGCCGCTGGGCACCGGCGGCGCGATCGCCAAGGCGTTGCCGCTGCTTGCCGGCGACGCTTTCTTCGTATTGAACGGCGACACCTTCCTGTCGCTCGATTACGCCGCGCTGGACCGCACGGCGCACGCGCAGGGCTGCGCCATGTGCATGGCGCTGACGGCGGTACCCGACGTGGCGCGCTACGGCGCGGTGGTGGTCGAGGGCGAGCGTGTCACTGGCTTCAGGGAAAAAGGCCAGCCAGGCCCCGGCTACATCAATGCCGGCGTTTACCGGCTGCGCCGCGACGTGCAGGCGCGCTTTCCCGGCACGGCGAATTTCTCGTTCGAGACCGACGTCATGCCCGCCCTGCTGAAGGACGGTCAGGTGAGTGCGTTCGCGCACACGCAGCACTTTATCGACATCGGCGTGCCGGAAGACTACGAGCGCGCGCAGACCGAGCTGGCTGCATGAGCGTTGCCTCTGCGCAGGGGCCACGCGCCTTCTTCGACGCACACGCCGTACTGGCCTCGCCGGTGCCCAGGCCCGCGCTGTTCCTCGACCGCGACGGCGTGATCAATATCGATCATGGCTACGTGCACCTCGCGGAAGACACGCAATGGCTGCCGGGCATCTTCGAGCTGGTGCGGCGCGCGCGCGCCGCTGGCTATCTGTGCATCGTCGTGTCCAACCAGGCCGGCCTGGCGCGCGGCTACTACAGCGACGAGCAGTTCCGTGCCTACACGGGTTGGATGCACGCGCAGTTCGCTGCGCAGGGCGCGGCGCTCGACGCTACTTACTATTGCCCGCATCACCCGGACGCTGGGTTGGGCGAGCTGAAGCAGGCCTGCGCCTGCCGCAAGCCGCAGCCGGGGATGTTCGTTGCTGCCCGCGAGGCCTTCGGCATCGATATGCCGGCTTCGCTGATGGTGGGCAACCAGGCGACCGACATGCAGGCGGCACTGGCGGCTGCGGTCGGCCATGCGTATTGGTTGGGAGGGGAGCAGGGAACGGCTGCCCGCCTTGGGGCAAGTGTGACTTCCGTCGCGAGCCTGGACGACATTCTGCCGGGGGGAATGGCTGCACGATCCGGCTGATCGGACGCGTGCTATTGCAGTTGTCGCTGGTCTCGCGCTGGTCTCGCAAGTCGGTGTGAAAGATCGATCATGGAGCTGGACAATGCATGTATTCCGTTTTGAAACCTACGCTGCGCGCCAGGAAAACAAGGAACTGATCGGCTGCTGGCTGCACAGCAGGGATTTTTGCCAAGACCTCGGCAAGCGCGCCACGATCGCCCGGTTATGCAACGCCTGCGAGGAAATCGAGGAACTCAATATCTCGCGGCATGGCGGCGAGGTCGAGACCCGCGAAGGCATGCACTGCCCGCGCTGCAAGCTCAATGCCCGGGTGCGCGCCTGCCTGTCCTTGCTGCACGGCCTGGCCGATCCGGCCTCCGCGTCGATCTACGTGACCGAACAAGCCACGGCCACCTACGCCTGGTTGCAGGCGCACTATCGCGGCGCGCTGTACGGTAGCGAGTTCGAGCCGGATGCCGACAAGCGGGTCCGCCTGGCCGAGCGTCTGCAACGCCTGGGCGGCTACGGCGATGTCCACTTCGAGGACGTCACCCGGCTCAGCCTGGCCGACGGCAGCCAGGATGTCGTGCTGAGTTTCGACGTGCTCGAGCACGTGCCGGACTACAAGGCCGCCCTGCGCGAATTTGCCCGGGTGCTGAAACCGGGCGGCAGCCTGATCGCCACCTTTCCCTTTACCGACCAGCCCCCCACGATCACCCGCGCGTCGATCAACGCGCACGGCCAGGTCGAGCACCACCTGCCGGCGGAATACCACGGCGACCCGATCAGCGGCGGGGTGCTGTGCTTCTACCATTTCGGCTGGGACATCCTTGCCGAGGCGCGCCGGGCCGGATTCTCCCAGGTTGAATTCGTGCTGCCCTGGGCACCCGAGCAGGGCATCGTCTATGGGAGCTGGACCCTGCTGGCGCGGCGCTGACGGGCGGCGCGGGCCGGCTTCCGTCCCGACGGCTTCAGCCGTCTATGTGTATGGACGCCATGCGGCAGCGGCGTCCGTATTTTCATGCCGAGGCGCACGGTCAGCACGTATAATTCTGCGACGAATCTTCGTGAGCCATCGGGTGCGGCTCGTAAAGGCTTTGGGGGAATAGGGATCGTCCAGGTGAAAAAAGTAGAGTCTTCCAGCGTCATGGCGACGTGGATGACACGATTGCTGTCGCTCGGCGGTTGCGTCGCCGTGGCCGCGGGCCTGGCCCTGACGCCTGCCCTGCAGGGGCTGCACTCGGTCGTTACGGACCACAATCTGATCATTTTCGCCGCGATGCTGCTGGCCGGGGCCGCCGTGGCGGTGTTCCTGCGCTGGTCGCTGCCCAGCGCCTTGCTGCTGGTGGGGCTGTTGCTGCTGCTGCGTTTCGTCGGCGCCGGGCCCTTGCTTGCCGCCGCCCTGCTGGTGGCCGCCGCCGCGGTGATCGGCAGCGCGATCTGCCGCGCGGACGGATGGAGTCATCCCGCCATAGCCGTCCTGGTCGGCCTGGCGGTGTTGTCGGCGGCCGCCGGCTGGCTGCTGCCGTTCCCCGTGCATTACTTCGCCAGCTATCTGGTAGTGCTCGGCGCCATCGCCGGCCTGGGCCGCCATCGCCTGCTGGCGATGCTGCGCGGAACGCAGGCAAGCTGGCGCAATGCTGTCGGACTGGCCCCCGTGCATGCGGGCTTCGCCGTGCTGGTAGTCCTGATGGGCGGCGTGGCGCTGTGCGCGCCTACGGTGCAGTACGACGATCTGGCCACGCACATCCTGCTGCCGGAGCAGCTCGTGGCGCTGGGCTACTACAAGATGGACGTGGCCTCGCAGATCTGGAGCACGGCGCCATGGGCATCCGATGTCATCCAGGGCTATATCGCCTTGCTGGCCGGGCATGAGGCGCGCGGCGCCGCGAATCTGATCTGGTACAGCCTTACCGTGGCTTCGGTGTGGACCCTGGCCAGCGAGCTGGGCCTGTCTGCGCGCCTGCGCTGGCTGGCCGTCGCGCTGTACGCCTCGATGCCCATTGTGGTCTCGCTCAACGGCAGCATGCAGGCCGATACCGCGATCACTACGGTAACGGTGGCGCTGGCCGCGCTGTCCGCGCGGCTGGTGCGTACGCGCGAAGCGCGCCTGCTGTTGCCGTTCTTCCTGATCGGCGCGCTGGGCGTGGCCTTGAAGGCCACCCAGGGCCTGCTGGTGTTGCCCCTGGCGCTGGTGCTGCTCGGCCACGTCGGCTGGCGCGCCTTCCTGGCGCAGGCGCTGCGCGCGGCGATTCCGGTGGCCTTGATCGCCGGCTCGAGCTACGTCTACGCGTTCTACATCACCGGCAATCCGGTGTTTCCATTGTTCAACGGCGTATTCAAGTCCAGCTTCGGGCCGTTGCGGAATTTCGACGATCCGCGCTGGCACCAGGGCCTGCACTGGGATTCGCTGTGGCGCCTGACCTTCCAGACGGATCGCTACCTGGAAACCATCCCTGGCGCGATCGGCTTCTCCATGCTGGCGCTCAGCGGCGGCGCGCTGTGGACCCTGCTGCTGCCGCGGATCCGCTGGATCACGCTGGCGCTGCTGGCCACCACGCTCGGCATGTTCTTGGGCATCCAGTACGTCCGCTACGTGGCACCGCTGTTCCCGGCCTTGTTCACGCTGGGCCTGCTGGCCTGGGAGCGTGCGCGGCTGCGCTGGGGCGGCGAGCTGCTGCTCGGCATGGTGGCCATCGCCAACGTCGTGTTCATGCCGGCCTCGCTCTACATATTCGGCGATGACCTGTACTGGCGGCTGTTGCACAACGTCAACGCACAGCCGACGCTGGTGAAGGAGCAGGTGCAGCGCAGCTACGGCGTCGAACTGGTCTTCGCCAAGTACCTCAGCATGGCCTGGCCCAACGGCTATTCCCTGTTCCTCTCCGATCCGCGCCGTCCCTTCATCGCGCCGTTCAACGGCCAGGCTTTCAACGCGGCCTGGTACGACACCACCTTCCACGGAGTCTTCGATCATGCCAACGAGGACGCCTCGGGCGCGCTCTGGACCGGCATCTTCGAACGCACCGGCATGTCCCATGTGTTGACGACCAGCGACACGCCGAAGCCCGTTATGGCGTCCTTGAAATCGATCGGCGCGGTGCCGGAGTTCGCGGTGGGCGACGCGATGCTGTGGCGCTTGTGCAAGAGCGATTGCGACATCCAGCGGCATCCATTGATAGAACAGCGCGATATCGCCCGCAATTTGATCCGCCATGGCCGTCGATAAGTTGAGCCGCCCATCTTTCCGCCGAATCTGACGCGCCACTATCGAGGCAAGCATGAAGTTACTTAAGCAGGGATTCGGCTATGGCGTGGTCGGAGGCGTCCAGATCGCTTTGGACTGGATGATCTTCGTATCGCTCACTGCGCTGGGCGTGGCCACGGCCGGAGCGAACGTCACCGGGCGGGCGACCGCTGCCCTGCTGGGCTTCTGGCTCAACGGCAAATGGACATTCGCCGAGAATGGCGGCAAGCCTTTGGGTATGCGGCATTTCGGCCGCTATGTAGCGACCTGGCTTACTACGACCGCGTTGAGCACCTGCATCGTGGTCGCCACCTCTCGCGCCCAGGGCATGCATGCCGCGTGGCTGGTCAAGCCGGCCGCGGACCTGGCGCTGGCCGGACTGGGATTCCTCGTTTCCAAATATTGGATCTACCGCTGATCGTGCCAGCGCAGGACATGCCATGAGTACAACAACGGATATGCGAACCCCGCTCATCGCCGTCGTCATCCCCTGCTACCGCGTCGGCCGCCTGGTCCTGGATGTCATTGCGCGCATCGGCGGCGAGGTCGGCTGGATTTTCGTGGTCGACGACCAGTGCCCGATCAAGACCGGCGATATCGTGGAAGCGGAATGCCACGATCCGCGCGTTACCGTGATCCGCCATGAAGCGAACCAGGGCGTGGGCGGAGCGACCGTCACCGGCTACAACGCCGCGATGGCCTCGGCGGCCAAGGTGGTGGTGAAGATCGATGGCGACGGGCAGATGGATCCGAGCCTGATTCCGCAGCTGTCGCGCGCGATCCTGCTGGGCCGCGCGGACTACGTGAAGGGCAATCGCTTCCATCGCATCAGCGACGTGCACGGCATGCCGGCGATACGCCTGCTCGGCAATGCGGGGCTGTCGTTCCTGACCAAGCTGTCCAGCGGCTACTGGCAGCTGTTCGATCCGACCAACGGCTTCACCGCCATCCATCGCGAACTGCTCACCGAGATCGAATTGGACAAGCTGGCCAGGCGCTACTTCTTCGAATCGGATCTGCTCTACAACCTCAATCAGGTCCGCGCCGTGGTGGCCGAGATGCCGATGCGCGCGGTATACGGCGACGAGCCGTCCAGCCTCAGTCCGATGAAGGTGCTGCTGCCGTTCTTCAGGGGCAATATGCGCAACTTCTTCCGGCGTGTGCTCTATACCTATTTCGTGCGCAACTTCTCCGCCGCTTCGCTGGAACTGCTGCTCTCGGTTCCGCTGATCCTGATCGGACTGATCTATGGCATGGCGCACTGGTTCGCCGGCATCGAAACTGGCGTGCAGTCGGCGCCGGGCGTGGTGATGGCCGCGGCGCTGCCGCTGATCATCGGCACGCAGCTACTGCTGTCCTGGCTCAACTATGACGTCGCGGTGCAGCCGACCCAGCCCATCCACGTGTCGCTGGAAAAGGGGAGGGAAGGCTGATGATCCGATCGACAGGCACCTGCCGCGCGACAGCGATGTTTTGCGCGCTGGCCGCGCTCGCCCTGGCCGGTTGTTCGGAGCGTCAGACGGCGCCGATTCCCGGCGCCGCGCTGATCCTCGGCACCGGCGACGGCGTGGAGCTGCCGGGCGTCACCATGGCGCTGACACCCGGCACGCTGCGCACCTGCGAGCATCCCGATGGCCGCATGGTTGCCAAGGTGGCGTGGAATGCGAAGTCGGCCGGAGTCAGCTCGGTGACGATCTGGGTCAGCGACGCCACCACCGCAGAGAAAAGCTGGTACCACGGCCCGGTCGAGGGTTCGGCCGATACCGGTCCGTGGGTGGGCGATGGCGCGGTGTTCCGCATGGCGGACGGCAGCGCCAAGCAACGCACGCTCGCCGTGCTGCGCGTGCATGCGGTCAATTGCATGGCGGCGGCACCGGCGCCGTCCGCGGACCCGGCGACCCCCTGAGCGGGCGCGCCGGCCGGCGGTTCAGCGCACCAGGCTCAGCTGTTCGAGCTGGCCTTGCAGGCCCAGCGCCCAATACGCGCGGCGCTTGGATTCGTCCTGGAAGAAATAGGAACGGGCCGATTCAAACGCCGCGATATAGACCAGCGGCGCTTCCTTCATGAGCTGAAGATTTTCCGGCAGCGGATTGTAGAAGCGATCGTCGAACGCGACCGGCGCGAAATCGGCCTGGTACTCGACCAGGAAGGCGAAGGTCTTGCCGGGCAGCTCCAGCACGCGGAAGCCGTGCGGCTCGAAGATGCGGCGCAGCGCCTTCAGGCCGTACGACACGATATGGCCACGCCGCTTTGGATCCAGATAGTCCGGATCCTGCTCGCGCACATAGGCCGGCATGCCGGTGTTGAACAGCCAGGCGGAATTGACGTTGCAGATCTTGGCCAGCCCGGCGACCAGGCCATCGAGCATGCGCGGCGTCAGGTGCTCCACCACTTCGATGCACACGCCCGCGTCGAACTTCCCGTCCAGGCTGCCGACGTCGCCGACCACATAGTTCGGATGCTGGCTGCGCTCTTCCGGCGGGAACAGTTCTACCGCGTGGAAGGTGTCCGGACGCGCGGGGTAGCGCAGCGCCAGCTCGTCCAGCAGATAGCCGGGGCCGGCACCCACGTCGAGAAAGCGCCGCACCGGCCGGCGCGTGTAGAGAATGGTTTCGCCGGCGCAGATCAGGCCATCGGCCTGCGCGCGCTCGTGCGCCGAGGCGATCTCGCTGTTCCAGTAGTCCGCATCATATTCGCGGGTGGTGTGCCCTTCGTCGATCTTCGCCAGCACGGTCGGATCGATGTACAGCGAGTCGCAGCCGGCGCAGGCGTAGTAATCGTAACCGTCGCGAACGCCGAAATGGGCCTGTTCATGGCGGCCTTGGCAGATGGGACAAGCGGCTTGCATCGAAACTCCTGCTGCGATGGCGGTGAGCGATCGAAGCGCTCGCGCCGATACTGGCGGACTGGCGTGGTCCGGCCTCCCCTGTCGTCGGAATCTATCCCCGTACCTGATGCAGGGCAAGCCGTATCGGCGCGTTCGTTGCGGCGCCGGGCCGGAATTCGGCTGCGCTGCGTGAAGGCGATGCGAGCGTCGCCATCGCGCGGATATCGCTGCGATGCATGGCGATTGGTGGCAATGACGAAGGCGCGAGGTGCGATGAAAGCCGGCCCGGGCAGGGCGCCGCGGGCCGGTTCGATGAAGCAATGGGACGCGGGCTGCGCCGCGAAGCCCTTGCCGCCGGCGCTGTTCAGCCCAGCGCCTGTTCGATGTCCGGAATCAGCTTGAACAGATCGCCCACCAGGCCGATGTCGGCGATTTCGAAGATCGGCGCTTCGCCGTCCTTGTTGATTGCCACGATGGTGCCGGCGTCCTTGATGCCGGTCAGGTGCTGGATCGCGCCGGAAATGCCGAAGGCGAGGTACAGCTCCGGTGCGATGATCTTGCCGGTCTGGCCGACCTGCAGTTCGTTCGGCACGTAGCCTGCATCCACCGCGGCGCGCGAAGCGCCCACGGCGGCGCCGATCTTGTCGGCGAGCTTGAAGATGATTTCGAAGTTTTCCTTCGAGCCGACGCCGCGGCCACCGGACACCACCTTGCTGGCGCTCTGCAGGTCGGGGCGGTCGCTCTTGCCCTGCTGCAGGTTGACGAAGCGCGTATGCGTCGGCAGCGCGGCGTCGACGTTGACGGCTTCCACCGGCGCGCTGTTCGCACCCGTGGCGGCGGCGGGCCACGAGGCGGTGCGGATGGTGGCGACCACGGCGTGCGCCGGGTTCGCTTCCACGGTGACGATGGCGTTGCCTGCGTAGATCGGGCGCTTGAAGGTGTGCGCGCTTTCCACCGACATCACGTCGCTCACCTGCGCCACGCCGAGCAGGGCGGCCGCGCGCGGCGCCACGTCCTTGCCGAAGGTGGTGGAGGGGAAGAACACGTGGCTGTAGCCGGCGGCGGCCTTGGCCACCTGCGGCGCCAGCACGGCGGCCAGCGGATGCGCGTTCTCGGCGCGCGCGATGGTGAGCACCTTGCTCACGCCTTCGATGCGCGCGGCTTCGGCGGCGATGGCGTCGACGTTGTCGGCCAGCACCAGCACGTCGATCGCTTCGCCCTTGACGGCGGCGGCGGCGCTGACGGCGCGGGCGGTGGAGGGGTTCAGCTTGCCGTTGAGGTGTTCGGCGATAACCAGAATCTTGCTCATATCGATCTCCCGGCAACCTGCTTAGAGCAGGCCCTTCTGCTTGAGCGCGGCCACCAGTTCGGCAGCGTCCTTGACCATCACGCCCTTGCTGCGCTTCGGCGGCGCGGCGTACTGCGTGGTCTTGAGCTGGTCGTGGGCTGCCACGCCGAGCGAGCCGAATTCGATGGTGTCGATCGGCTTGGACTTGGCCTTCATGATGTCCGGCAGCTTGATGAAGCGCGGCTCGTTGAGGCGCAGGTCGGTGGTGATCACCGCCGGCAACTGCGCTTCGATCGTCTCAAGGCCGGCGTCCACTTCGCGGGTTACCGTGGCCTTGCCGTCAGCGATCTCCACCTTGCTGGCGAAGGTGGCCTGCGGGCGGTCCCACAGCGCGGCCAGCATCTGGCCGGTCTGGTTGGCGTCGTCGTCGATCGCCTGCTTGCCCAGGATGACCAGCTCGGGCTGTTCCTTCTCGACCAGCTTGAGCAGGGTGCGCGCGGCGGTGAGCGGCTGCACTTCGTCGGCGGTGACCACGTGGATGGCGCGGTTGGCGCCCATGGCCAGGCCGTTGCGCAGGTGCGCGGTCAGGTCGGCCGGGCCGATGCCCACCACCACCACTTCGGTGGCGATGCCTTTCTCGCGCAGGCGCAGGGCCTCTTCCAGGGCGATATCGTCGAACGGATTGGCCGAAAGCTTCACGCCGTCCGTCATCACGCCCGTGCCGTCAGGCTTGACCTGAATACGGACGTTGAAGTCCACCACCCGCTTGTAGCCGACAAGAATTTTCATCTCAGGACCTTTGGTGCGTGGCCGCCTGGCGGCGGCCGGAAGCCATCGATTGTACCTGCCGGCAAACGCTCGTTTGAAGTGCCGGCCGGTTCAGGCCAGGGCAGCCTCCAGGGTGGCGCGGGCGATGCTGGGGGAGAAATGCTCCTGGATGTTGCGCAGGCTGGCCTCGGACAGGCGCAGCCACAGCGCCGGATCGTCGTACAGGCGCAGCACGGCGGCGACGTAGGCGTCTGTGTCGTCGGCAACCAGCACGTTCTGGCCGTCGACCAGGAACATGCCTTCAGCCGCGATGCTGGTGGCTACCACCGGCAGGCCATGGCTCATCGCGGTGTTGACCTTGCCTTTCACGCCGGCGCCGTAGCGCAGCGGGGCCAGCGCGATGCGGCTGCCGTCCATCCACGGGTCGAGGTCCTCGACCCGGCCGTGCGCGACCACGCCGTTGCCGTGCAGCTCCTGGCGGGTAGCCTCGGGCATCTGGCCGATCAGGTGCAGCTCGATCTCGGGGCGCGCGGCGCGGATCTTCGGGAAGATCTTGCCGACCAGCCATTGCACCGCATCGACGTTCGGCGGATGGCCGAAGCCGCCCACGAAGATCAGCCCGCGGCGCTCCTCGAAGGATTTCCTGCGCCCATGCACCTCGTGCATGTTAGGCAGCAGCATCACGCGCGCTTCCGGCACTTCGCGCTGCAGCAGCTCCAGCTCCACCGTGCTGACCACGAAGGTCGCATGGCAGGCGCGGATGGTGGCGATTTCGCGCTGCTGCGAGGCGGCAGCGCGGCGGGCCAGGGTCGGATTGTTGGTGTGGTCGGCGGCGCGCTGCTCGCGCAGGAAATGCACGTCCACGGTGTCGAACAGCAGCCGCGCCTGCGGCGCCATGCGCTGCACCAGCGGCAGGTTGGCGTCGGCGACGTAGTGGCGGCACAGCAGCACCGCGTCCAGGGCGGCGCCTTCGTCCTTGAGCCAGGCGGCCAATGACGTCAGCGTGGGCTTGCACAACACCCGCACGCCGATGGCGCCGAGCGTGCGCAGATCGGCGGCGCCAGCCTGCGCGTTGTCGGCCATGAAGGTCACCCGCCAGCCCATGCCGCGCAGCAGCCGCATGATGTTGTAGAGCTGCAGCGAGCCGGCGTCGCGCCTGGGATCGGGGGTGAGCGCGTCCATGACGAAGATATGCCGCTGGCCGGCATGGATCGCCTTGTTCACCGGGGTGCCGCGCGCAGGCTGGCGTTTGAGCGCATCGGCCCATTTCTCGATGAACTTGGCGCGGTTGAGCAGCTGGTACTGCTTGGTGCCGGCGCTGAGATCGGTGCCCGAGCTGATGCCCTCGCAGTGGATCACTACGCTGGCCGGTTCGTAGACCACGCGGCGGCCGGCGGCGCGCACGGCAAAAGCCAGGTCCATGTCCTCGCAATAGGCCGGTTCGTAGTGCACATCGAAGCCGCCGAGCTGCAGGAACAGCGCCCGCTCGATCAGCAGCGCGGCACCGGAGACATAGTCCACGTCGCGGCGGTACAGATAGCGCGGATCGTCGCGCCGCTCGAAGCGCCCCACGTTCCAGGCCTCGCCGTCGTTGTAGACCAGGGCGCCGGCTTCCTGCAGGCGGCCGTCCGGATACACGAGCTGGCTGCCGGCGATGCCGCAGCCGGGTTCTTCCAGATAGGTCTGCAGCAGGCGATCCAGCCAGCCCGCGGTGACCTGGGTATCGTTGTTGAGGAACAGCAGGTACGGCGCGCGCGCCGCGGCGGCGCCGGCGTTGCAGCTATGAATGAATCCGAGATTGCGCTGGTTGGACAGCACGCGCAGGCCGCGCACCTGGGCCAGGATGGCGGCCGTCTCGTCGGGCGAGGCGTCGTCCACGACCAGGATCTCGATCGGCGCCGCGCTGCCGTAATGCGCGATGGAGCGCAGGCAGGCCAGGGTCCAGGCGAGCTTGCCGTAGACCGGAATGATCACCGTGACGCGCGGCTCGTCGCTGTGCGGCACCTCGAACGGCTCGAACGGCTGCTCCAGCGGCAGCAGCTCCAGCGCCAGGTCGTGCGGCGGCAGCGGACGGAACTCCTGCAGCACGCGCGACAGCGTGCCGCGCAGGCCGCGCTGGGCGATGCTGCCCAGCACGCGTTCGGACAGATAGCGCAGGCGCTTGACCCGCCATGGCAAGGAACTCAAAGGCATGCATATCTCTCGACTGCGGGCGCGCGCCACGGCGCGTCCGCGTGGGACCATGGCATCCGTGCCGGGGCCTTACAGATTCTGGTAGTTCGGGCCCGAACCGCCCTCGGGAGTGACCCAGTTGATGATCTGGTACGGGTCCTTGATGTCGCAGGTCTTGCAGTGCACGCAGTTGGCGGCGTTGATCTGCAGCCGCTTGCCGGCTTCGTCCTGCACGATCTCGTAGACGTTGGCCGGGCAGAAGCGCTGGCAGGGATTGCCGTATTCCTCGGCGCACTTGGTCACGCAGATCGAAGTGTCGGCCACGTGCAGGTGCACGGGCTGGTCTTCGTCGTGCTCGGTGGCGGCGAAGTACACGCCGGCCAGGCGGTCGCGCGGCGGTAGTTCGCGCTGTACGTAGTCGCGCTTGGGTTCTTCCTGCTGGCCGAGCTTGTGCAGCGACGACCAGTCGGCCTTGTTCTTGAGCGTCCACGGCGAGGCGCCGCCGGTGACGGTTTCCCAGGCGGCGTTGAGCATGCCGAACCACAGGCCCTTCTTGAAGGCGGGCTTGATGTTGCGGACCTTCTTGAGTTCCGCCATCACTTCCGAGCCGCGCAGCTTCGCGTCGAAGCCGGCAGGATCGAGTCCGTTCGCGGCGAGATGTTCGGCGGCGAGCATGCCGCTGCGGATCGCCTGGTGCGTGCCCTTGATCTTCGGCACGTTGAGCAGGCCGGCGGTGTCGCCGATCAGCAGGGCGCCGGGCATCTCCAGCTTCGGCAGCGACTGCCAGCCGCCGGTGACGATGGCGCGCGCGCCGGCCGACAGAATGCTGCCGCCTTCCAGCAGCGGCTTCATCGACGGGTGGTTCTTCCACTGCTGGAAGGCTTCCCACGGCTGGTAGTTCGGGTCGCTGTAGTCCAGGCCGCTGACATAGCCCAGCGCCACGCGGTCCTTGTCCAGGTGATACAGGAAGCTGCCGCCGTAGGTGTGGCTGTCGGCCGGCCAGCCGAAGCTGTGCACGATCTTGCCGGGCGTGACGCGGCCGGGCGGCAGCTGCCACAGCTCCTTGATGCCGATGGAGTAGCCCTGCGGGTCGGCGTTCTTGTCCAGCTCGAAGCGCTTGATCAGCTGCTTGCTCAGGCTGCCGCGCGCGCCTTCGGCCAGCACGGTGACCTTGGCCTTGATGTCGATGCCCTGGGTATAGCCGGCCTTGTGCGAGCCGTCCTTCGCCACGCCCATGTCGCCGATGCGCACGCCGGCGACGGCGCCGTTCTCGTCGTAGATAGTGTCGGCGGCGGCGAAGCCGGGGAACACGTCCACGCCCAGCGCTTCGGCCTGCGGCGCCAGCCAGGCGCACATGGCGCCCAGCGAGACGATGAAGTTGCCCTTGTTGTGCATGCCGGGCGGGATCGGCAGGCTGCGGTGGCCGGTCTTGCCGAGCAGCCAGAATTCGTCTTCCACGGCCGGCACGCAGATCGGCGGCGGGTTGTCGCGCCAGCCGGGCAGCAGCGCGTCCAGCGGCTGCGGTTCGATCACGGCGCCGGACAGGATCTGCGCGCCGATGGTCGAGGCCTTCTCGATCACGCACACGCTCACGTCGGGCTTGAGCTGCTTGAGCCGGATCGCGAACGACAGGCCGGCGGGGCCCGCGCCCACGACGACGACGTCGTATTCCATGATTTCGCGTTCGCTCATCGGTCGCTCCGGAAGGTTCTGGCTGGCTGGTGGTTTGCTGGCTATGGCGAGGTGGCCGGGGCCATCTCAGCGCGCCATTGTCCGGTTTCGTGCACTGTGCGGCAACGCATGGTGCACGGGGACGCTCTGATCTATCCCACGCACCCGTCACCGCTCTGCAAGCGCGTACCGCGCTTGCAGAGCGGCCCCAACGTTCTGAATTTGAAAGAGGGGGTGGCGTCCAGAAGGCCCGCAGGCGGCGGCGCGCGGCTTGAACAGACGGCCAGTCTGCCCGGCGCCGCGCGCCGCCGCCTGCGGGCCTTCTGGACGCCATGCCGGGTACGTGGGATAGATCAGAGCGCCCCGCCGCTTGCAAACGCTTAACCCGCGCCATCGATAATCGATCCCGCCACCAGGGAGACTTCATGAATCAATTGCCGCCGATCTCCGACCGTGACCTGCGTCGCGCCACGCTTTGCCAACTGCTGCACTGGCTTGCCGCCGGGAGGGTCCAGCCGGAGGGACTGGCCGAGGTCTACCAGGAAGCCATCGAGCGTTTGAATCCGCAGCTCAATGCTTTCGTGGGTCTGAGCCCCGGCCTGCTGCGCGAACAGGCCCGCGCCGCGCAGCACCGCCGCCGCGACGGCGTGCTGGGCCGGCTCGACGGCCTGCCGGTGGCGATCAAGGACAACTTCGACGTGGCCGGCTGGCCCACCCGCGCCGGCCTGCCGGGCCGCGCGCAGCCGGCCGAGGGCGATGCCCACGCGGTGGCGCGGCTGCGCGCTTCCGGCGCGGTGCTGCTGGGCAAGACCAATATGGACGAGGGCGCACTGGGCGCGGCCACCGACAATCCGCACTACGGCCCCACCCACAACCCGCATCGCCATGGCTATACCGCCGGCGGTTCCTCCGGCGGCGCGGCCGCGGCGGTGGCTTCGGGCCTGGCGGTGGCGGCGATCGGTTCGGACAGCCTCGGCTCGATCCGCATCCCCGCCAGCTACTGCGGCGTGTATGCGCTGAAGCCCACCCACGGCGAGATCTCCGCGCGCGGCCTGGTACCCGCGGCGCGGCGCCTGGATGCGGTGGGCCTGCTGGCGCGCAGCGCCAACGACCTGACCGTGCTGCTGCAGGTACTGGCCGGCTACGACGCCGACGATGCGCGCTCGCGCCGCCGCCGCGTGGCCTTCGCGCCGCCGGACTGGGAACCGGGCAACCTGCGCTGCGGCCTGCTGCCGAATCTCGCGGCGGTCGGCGTGGAGCCGGCGGTGATCGACGTGTTCGAAGATGCGCTGTCGCGCCTGCCGCGCGAACTGGGCGAACGCCGCGCCGTGGACTTCACCGACTGGGACTTCGCCCGCACCCGCCGCGCCGGCCTGTTCCTGATGGAAGCGGAGATGCTCAGCACCTTCGCCGCCGATCTGGAAGACCGCGAGCATCCGCCGTCGGAACGCTTCCGCCACATGCTTTCCTATGCCGCCACCAAGAGCGCGGCCGACTACGCCGTGGCCGACCGCGTGCTCGACGCGGCTACGCTGAAGATGCGCCGCCTGTTCGCCCAGGTCGACGTGCTGGTGCTGCCGACCACGCCACAGGGCGCGTTCCCGCTGGGCGGCGCGGTGCCGGATTCGCAGGCCGACCTGACCAGCTTCGCCAGCCTCGCCGGCTGTCCGGCGGTGAGCATCCCGATGGGCACGCTGCCGGACGGCATGCCGGTGGGCATGCAGCTGGTCGGCGCGCGCGGTTCGGATCTGCGCCTGCTGGAGCTGGCCGAGGTGTGCGCGGCGACGCTGGATGCGGAGCCGGTCTACCCCGTGGAGCCGCGTCCGCTCGCATGACCTTGTTTGCGCAGCAATGGCAGCCGATCCCGCTGCCGGGAGCGGAACTGCGCCTGCTGCCGCACTGGCTTGCGCAGGACGAAGCGGACGGCTTGCTGGAGGAACTGCGCGGTTCGATCGCCTGGGAGGTGCACCGCATCCGCATGTTCGGGCGCGAGGTGGATTCGCCGCGCCTGAGCTGCTGGATCGGCGACCCCGACGCCACCTATGTTTATTCGCGCACCCGCTTCGAGCCGCACCCCTGGACCGAAGCGATGGCCTCGCTGCGCTGGCGCGTGCAGCAGGCCTGCGGCGCGCGCTTCAACAGCGTGCTGGCCAATCTCTACCGCGACGGGCGCGATGCGATGGGTTGGCATAGCGACGATGAGCCTGAGCTGGGGCCGCATCCGGTGATCGCGTCAGTGAGCCTGGGCGCAGAGCGGCGCTTCTGCCTGCGCCCACGCGCGAAGGATGGCGACAAGCGCGACGTGCGTGGCCTGGAATTGCCGCATGGCAGCCTGCTGTGCATGTCGGGCGAAACGCAGCGGAACTACCAGCACTCGCTGCCGCGCACTTCAGCGGCGATCGGCGCGCGCATCAACCTTACTTTCCGCTGGATCGACGCGCGCCGCTGAGTGCCTCAGTCGCGCGCCGCCGCTGCGCGCTGTTCCAGCGTCCAGCCCACCACCTGCGCCGCCAGCGCATCGCCGGCCTGGCCGAACGCCGCCACTACCTGCGGCACGCCGGTGCCGTTCACCGGCTGGGTGACCTCGAAGCGGCGCGCCGCCACGATCTTCAGCCCGGTGTTGCGCACCAGCCGTGCGTCGTAGCGCAGCACCACCACCGGCTGCTTGCCGCGGTACTCCGACTGGAACGTGGTGAGGTCGGCGCTGAGCACGTAGTCGGCCTGCAGGTTGGTGTCGTCGCTGCTCAGCGCGGCGATGCGGCCGTCGTTGCGGAAGCCTTCGAGCAGGCGGTTGCGCAGCAGCACCGGCACGCGGTCGCTCCAGCGCGCGCCCTTGTACACGCTGACCACGTCGCCTTCGGGCAGCACCGCGATGCGCGCGCTGTCGAGCATGCGCTCGGCCTGCGGCGTTTCCACCCGCAGCGACCAGTTCACCGCGCCGGCCTGGGCCTGCGGCAGCGGCGCGGCGGGCAGCCGGTAAACATCCGGCGATTCGGCTTTCGGCAGCACCGAGCAGGCGGCGATGGCGAGCAGGGCCGCCAGCAGCGGGGCGCGGCGGGCGGCGGTCGTCAGGGCACGCGTCATGGCACGAACTCCTTGCTGCGGTCGCGGCCGAGCAGGAAGCCGGCCGGGTTGTCGTCGAGCTTGCGGGTAATGCCGCGCAGCGAGTTGGCGGCGTCGCGCAGTTCGCGCACCGCCGGGCCCAGTTCGCCCAGGCCTTGCATGCCGCCATCGAGCGAGGCGCGGTTGTCGTTGAGCAGGCGGTCGATCGACGCGGTGGAGCGCTCCAGCGAGGCCATCGCATTGCGCGCGCTTTCCAGCGTGGCGCGGCCCTGCTGGTCGACCAGGCCGTTGGCGCTGCGCGCCAGCTGCTCGGTCTGTTCCAGGGTGGCGGTGGCCTGCTTGCTGGCCAGGGCCAGCTGGCTGAGCAGGGCGCGGATATCGTCGCGCTGGTCGGCCACCGCGCCGGTGGCCTTGTCCAGGTGGTCGAGCGTGCGGCTGATGCGCGCCACGTTCTCGTCGGACATCAGCTGGCTGGCACGCGAGACCACGTCGTTGATATTGGTCATCACGTCCTCGCCGTTGGACAGCAGTTTGCTGAGCGGCGAAGGGTCGGCCACGATCACCGGCAGGCCGCCATCCGGTGCGGTGAGCGCGGGGCTGCCGGGCGAACCGCCGCTGAGCTGGATCACTGCCATGCCGGTGACGCCGGTGAGCGCGAGCTTGGCGTGGGTGTCCTGCTTGATCGGCGTGTCGGCGCCCAGGCGGATGCGCGCCAGCACGCGGCGCGGGTCCTGCGGGTCGAGCTTGAGCTGGCTGACGTCGCCGACCTTGATGCCGTTGTACTGCACGGCGCTGCCCTGGGAGAGGCCGCTGACCGCCTCGTTGAACACGATCTGGTATTCGGCGAACTGGCGGTCGGTGCTGGACTTGGCCAGCCACAGGCCGAACAGCAGGGCGGCCGCCACCACGATCACGGTGAACAGGCCGATCAATACGTGATGAGCGCGGGTTTCCATCTCACTTCACCTCTTGCGTCTTTTCCGCGGCATCGAGCGCGGCACGGCCGCGCGGGCCATGGAAATACGACTGGACCCAGGGGTCGGGGTTCTGCGCGACCACGTCCAGCCGGTCGCATACCAGCACCTTCTTCTGCGACAGCACGGCGACGCGGTCGCAGATGGTGTAGAGCGTGTCCAGGTCGTGGGTGACCAGGAACACGGTGAGGCCGAGCGCATCGCGCAGGGTCAGGATCAGCTGGTCGAACGCGGCCGCGCTGATCGGGTCCAGGCCCGCCGTGGGTTCGTCCAGGAACAGGATCTCCGGATCCAGCGCCAGTGCACGCGCCAGCGCCGCGCGCTTGACCATGCCGCCGGAAAGCTCGGACGGGTATTTGTGCTCGGTGCCCTGCGGCAGGCCGGCCAGGGCCAGCTTCACCGCGCCCAGCGCCTCGGCTTCGGGCCGCTTCAGGCGCGCGTGCTCGATCAGCGGCATGGCGATGTTCTCGACCACATTCTGCGAAGAGAACAGCGCGCCGTTCTGGAACAGCACGCCGAAGCGCCGCTCGATGCGCGAGCGCTGTTCCTGCGGCAGGCGCAGCAGGTCCTGGCCGAACACCTGCACCTGGCCGGAGGTGGGCCGGCGCAGGCCGACGATGGTGCGCAGCAAGACCGACTTGCCGGTGCCCGAGCCGCCGACCACGCCGAGGATCTCGCCGCGGCGCACGTCCAGGTCCAGGTGCTCGTGCACGGCCTGCGCGCCGAAGCGGTTGACCAGGTCGCGCACCTGGATCACGTCTTCCTGCGCTGCGGCTTGCTGCGCGACGGCGTTCACCAGTTCATCTCCATGAAGAACAGCGCGGCCACGGCATCCAGCAGGATCACCACGAAGATCGACTGCACCACGCTCGAGGTGGTGTGTTCGCCCACCGACTGCGCGCTGCCGCTGACCTTGAAGCCTTCCAGGCAGCCGATCACCGCGATCAGGAAGGCGAAGATCGGCGCCTTGGACAGGCCGACCAGGAAATGGTGTACGCCGATGTCGGCCTTGAACAAGGTCAGGAACATGGTCGGCGAGATATCCAGGGTGAGCGCGCACACCACCGCGCCGCCGGCTAGGCCCGACAGCATGGCCAGGAAGGTGAGCATCGGCAGCGATACCAGCAGGGCCAGCACGCGCGGCAGCACCAGCAGTTCCACCGGGTCCAGGCCGAGCGCGCGGATCGCGTCGATCTCCTCGTTGGCCTTCATCGAACCGATCTGCGCGGTAAAGGCGCTGGCGGTGCGGCCGGCCATCAGGATGGCGGTGAGCAGCACGCCGAATTCGCGCAGGAAGGAAAACGCGATCAGGTCCACCGTATAGATGGTGGCGCCGAAGTCGGCCAGCACGGTGGAACCCAGGAAGGCCACCACCGCGCCGACCATGAAGGTGAGCAGGGCCACGATCGGCACCGCATCCAGCCCGGTCTGCTCCACGTGCGCCACCAGCGAGGTGACGCGCCAGCGCCGC
The DNA here is from genome assembly GCF_018599165.1 of Dyella sp. LX-66. Classification (NCBI taxonomy): domain Bacteria; kingdom Pseudomonadati; phylum Pseudomonadota; class Gammaproteobacteria; order Lysobacterales; family Rhodanobacteraceae; genus Dyella; species Dyella sp. LX-66. The sequence goes on along the minus strand of NZ_JAHFVJ010000001.1, from coordinate 414,318 downwards.
GGATGCGGCAGGCCGCGCGCCAGCGATTCCAGGGTCATGCCGATGAAACCCAGCAACTGCAGCTGCTGGCGCCACACGCTGTCCATGGCGCGGCCGATGCGCGCCAGCACTTCGGTGACGGCGGAACGATGGCGGCGCGGCTTCTGCGGCGTGCGGTAGGCGTCGAGCGCCTTGCCCACGGTGTCGAGCAGGGCGCGCCGCGCGGGCGGCAGTCCGTCGGCCTGCGCCAGTTCGGCGATGCGGTCGGTGCCGAGCAGGCGCACCAGCAGCGAAGCGCCGGCGGTGTCCAGCGCAGAGAGGCCGGCCAGGTCGATCTGCGTGCCCTGCGGCAGCGGAGCGGCGAAGGCGCCGACGCGGCGTTCGAGTTCGGCGTAGTGGGCCAGGGTCCAGTCGCCGGCGACGCGCAGCCGCGGCGGTTGCGCGCTAGCATCGAGTTCGGCGCTTCCTGTCGCGGGCGTTGGACTCATGAAGGGCGATCTTATAGGCAGCGGCTGGTTTTTGTATGCGCGGCGCTGTGTGGGCGACGTGCATGCATGCGTGCTTGCTGTCGTCCGAATCGCGCTTGCTGCGTTAGCCAAGGGTTCGGGGCGCGGCTGATGGCACCCGTTTTTTTACGGCAAGCGGAATCGACATGAACGAAAGCGCCCTCTGGCCCAGCTCCTGGCTCGATGCCCTTGAGGCGGAAAGCATCCATATCCTGCGCGAGACGGTGGCTGGCTTCGAGCGGCCGGTGCTGCTGTATTCGATCGGCAAGGATTCGGCGGTGCTGCTGCACCTGCTGCGCAAGGCGTTCTATCCCGCGCCGCCGCCGATGCCGCTGCTGCACGTGGACACCACCTGGAAATTCCGCGAGATGATCGCCAGCCGCGACCGCCTCGCCGCGCAGCCGGGCATCCGCTTGCTGGTGCATATCAATGAGGACGGCCTGCGCCAGGGCATCTCGCCGCTGGTGCACGGGCCTGTCGTGCATACCGATGTGATGAAGACCGCGGCGCTGCGCCAGGCGCTGGATCGTTACGGTTTCGATGCGGCGATCGGCGGCGCGCGGCGCGACGAAGAGAAGTCGCGCGCCAAGGAGCGCGTGTTTTCCTTCCGCGACGGCCAGCATCGCTGGGACCCGCGCCGCCAGCGTCCGGAACTGTGGGGCAACTACAACACGCGGCTGGGCCAGGGCGAGAGCGTGCGGGTGTTTCCGCTGTCGAACTGGACCGAGCTGGACGTGTGGCGCTACATCCGCCGCGAAGGCATCGAGGTGGTGCCGCTGTACTTCGCCCGGCCGCGGCCGGTGGTGGCGCGCGACGGCGCCTGGATCATGGCCGACGACGAGCGGCTGGCGCTGCGCGATGGGGAGCGGCTGGAGACGCGCACGGTGCGCTTCCGCACCCTGGGCTGCTATCCGCTGACCGGCGCGATCGAATCCACCGCGGCCACGCTGGACGCGATCATCGAGGAGATGGCCGCCTCGCGCAGTTCCGAGCGGCAGGGACGGGTGATCGACCGCGACGGCGCCGCCTCGATGGAGCGCAAGAAGCAGGAGGGTTACTTCTGATGGCGGCGATCGCCGGGCAGCAGGCGGGCCTGCTGCGCTTTATTGCCTGCGGCAGCGTCGACGATGGCAAGAGCACCTTGCTCGGACGCCTGCTGTACGACGTCGGCGCGGTGCCGGACGACCAGCTCGACGCACTGGCGCGCGACAGTCAGGCCGGGCGGCTCGACTTCGCCTTGCTCACCGACGGCCTCGACGCCGAACGCCAGCAGGGCATCACCATCGACGTGGCCTACCGCTATTTCCAGACGAGCCGGCGCGCCTTCATCGTGGCCGACTGCCCCGGGCACGAGCAGTACACCCGCAATATGGCCACGGGTGCGTCTACGGCGGAGCTGGCCGTGGTGCTGGTCGATGCGCGCAAAGGCGTGCTGCCGCAGACGCGCCGGCATACCTATATCTGCGCCCTGCTCGGCGTGCGCGAGGTGGTGCTGGCGGTGAACAAGATGGACCTGGTCGGCGGGCGGCGGGAGGTCTACGACGAGATCGTTGAAGCGTACCGGGCGCTGGCCGCGTCGCTGGACATCGCCACAGTGCACTGCCTGCCGGTAGTCGCGCCGGATGGCGACAACGTGGGCCGCCGTTCCGCGCGCCTGCCCTGGTACGACGGCCCCTGCCTGCTGGAGCTGCTTGAAGCCGCACAGCCGGCCCACGCGCGCTTCCCGGATTTCCGCATGCCGGTGCAGTGGGTAAACCGGCCGCACGAAGCGTTCCGTGGCTACATGGGCACCGTCTGCGGCGGCGCCGTGGCGCCGGGCGACGAGATCGTGGTGCAGCCGGGCACGCAGCGGGCGCGCGTGGCGCGCATCGTCACTGCCGGCGGCGATCTGGCGCAGGCGGTGCAAGGGCAGGCAGTGACGCTGACGTTGGACCGCGAACTCGATATCGGCCGCGGCGACCTGCTCGCCTGCGCGTCGCGGCCGGCGCCGGTGTCCGACCAGTTCGCCGCGCACCTGCTGTGGCTCGGCGACGAGGCGCTGCTGCCCAACCGTACGTACGAACTGAAGCTCGGCACACGCAGCGTCCACGCGCGCGTGTCGTCGATCAAGCACAAGGTGGACGTGAACAGCCAGGCCGCGCTGGCCGCGCGCCGGCTGGAACTCAACGAGGTGGGCTACTGCAACCTCGACCTGGACCAGCCGGTGCCGTTCGAGCGCTACGCCGACAACCGCACGCTCGGCGGCTTCATCCTGGTCGACCGCCAGAGCCAGGCCACGGTGGCCTGCGGCATGCTCGACTTCGCCCTGCGCCGCGCCACCAACGTGCACTGGCAGCACCTGGACATCGGCAAGCCGGCGCGCGGCCTGGCCAAGGGGCAGACGCCGCGCTGCCTGTGGTTCACCGGCTTGTCCGGCGCCGGCAAGTCGACCATCGCCAACCTGGTCGAGCGCCGCCTGCACGCGCTGGGGCGGCATACCTATCTGCTGGACGGCGACAACCTGCGGCTGGGCCTCAACAAGGACCTGGGCTTCACGCCCGAGGCGCGGGTGGAGAACGTGCGCCGCGTGGCCGAGGTGGCGCAGCTGATGGTGGACGCCGGGCTGATCGTGCTGGCCTGCGTGATCTCGCCGTACCGCAGCGAGCGGCGCTTCGCGCGCGAGCGCTTCGAGGACGGCGAGTTCGTGGAGATCTTCGTCGACACCCCGCTGGAGGAATGCGAACGCCGCGACGCCAAGGGCTTGTACCGCAAGGCGCGTAGCGGCGAGATCCGAAATTTCACCGGGATCGATTCGCCGTATGAGCTGCCGGAGGCGCCGGAGCTGCATCTGCAGGCGGGCACGATGCGTGCCGAAGCCCTGGCTCAGTGCGTAGTCGACTATCTGCTCGCGCGCGAAGAAACGCCCTGCTGAAAACGGACGTCCATGCGGCCGCGTACACCCGCCGCCGCATCGCAGCATGGCCGCGGCTTGGAATGCGGTGCGGCGCCCGGCGATAATGCGGCTTTTCCCCAGGCGCATTCCGATGACCGAGAAGACCGTACTCAATGCCACCCACCGCGCGCTCGGCGCGCGCATGGTCGATTTCGGCGGCTGGGACATGCCCATCAACTACGGCTCGCAGATCGAGGAGCACCACGCGGTGCGCCAGGACGCGGGCATGTTCGACGTCTCGCACATGACCGTGGTCGACCTGCACGGCGCGCGCACCCGGGAGTTCCTGCGCCACCTGCTGGCCAACAACGTCGACAAGCTGAAGGTGCAGGGCAAGGCGCTGTACTCCTGCATGCTGGACGAGCAGGGCGGGGTGATCGACGACCTGATCGTGTATTTCTTCGACGACGCCCACTTCCGCCTGGTGGTGAACGCTGCCACCCGCGCCAAGGACCTGGCCTGGATCGAGCGGCAGGCCAAGGCCTTCGCCGTCGAGGTGAAGGAGCGGCCGGACTTCTCCATGATCGCCGTGCAGGGACCGAACGCCCGCGACAAGACGATCGGCCTGCTGCACGAGGTGGACCGCGAGCGCATCCGCAAGCTCGGCAAGTTCGTCGCCGCCGCCGCGCAGGGTCCGCACGGCATGCCGCTGTTCATCGCCCGCACCGGCTATACCGGCGAGGACGGCTTCGAGATCCTGGTGCCGGAAGACCACGCCGTCGCGCTGTGGGAAGCGCTGGCCGCGGCCGGTGTGAAGCCGGCGGGCCTGGGCGCGCGCGATACGCTGCGCCTGGAAGCCGGCATGAACCTCTACGGCCAGGACATGGACGAGACCGTCAGCCCGTGGGAAGCCAACCTCGGCTGGACGATTTCGCTGGACGAGGGCCGCGACTTCATCGGCCGCAAGGCGCTGGAGGCGCACAAGGCCGCCGGCGTGAAGCGCGTGATGGTCGGCCTGGTGCTGGACGAGAAGGGCGTGCTGCGCCACGGCCAGAAGGTGCTGACCGCCAACGGCGAGGGCGAGATCCTGTCCGGCAGCTTCGCGCCGACGCTCAACAAGGCGGTGGCGTTCGCACGCATTCCGGCCGGCGAGCCGGGCGAGGTGCGGGTGGACATCCGCGGCCGCGAGGTGCCGGTGCGCGTGGTGAAGTACCCGTTCGTGCGCGACGGCAAGCCCTGCGAAGGCATCTGAAACGGCGGCCGAGTGTTGCCCTTCCGGCGAAGCGGCTTAGAATGCCGCGCATCGTCTGACCCCTATACCACCCAACCTCCTTCAACCCAGGACTGGACCCGATCATGAGCGAGATTCCCGGCGATCTGAAATTCCTCAAGTCCCACGAGTGGGCTCGCGCCGAAGACAACGGCAACGTCCGCGTGGGCATCTCCGACCATGCCCAGGGCCAGCTCGGCGACGTCGTGTACGTGGAGCTGCCTGAAGTCGGCGCCAGCGTGCAGGTCGGCCACGGCGTGGCGACGGTGGAATCGGTCAAGGCCGCTTCCGACATCTACACGCCGGTGTCCGGCGAGATCGTCGAGGTCAACGAGGCGCTGGCCGATTCGCCCGAGACCATCAACGAAGACGCCTACGGCGAAGGCTGGCTGTTCGTGGTGAAGCCGAGCGATCGCGCCGAGCTCAACGAACTGCTCGACGCGGACGCGTACGCCGAGCAGCTGGAGAACGAAGACCACTGATCGCGAGTGCGCGAAAGTGGATCGAACGACGGCCGCGCAAGCGGCCGTCGGTTTGTGTGAGGCGGCTCGCGCGAGGAGCTCGATCGAGGAGCTCGAGCGAGCCGTCGGAGGGGGAAGGACGCCTTCGGGCGGGTCGGAAGGGCCGCCGAGGGGCCTCCGGTCGAAATTCGTTCATCCACCGAAAAACACCCCCGCGAGGGGGCTAAGCCCTTGCTCGCCAAGGGGTTAGGCGTTCAGCTTGATTGGCTCACGCGATTATGAGCGAGTGGCGCGGAATAGCGCGTTTTATGCGGGATTTAGGCCGGTTTTTGATTTTTTCCGATTTTCTAGTATGGCCGTATGGACGTCCAAACGGATAATCCATTCCGGACCCGCGGAGCCTTGTGGGACGGGGCTTCCGGGGTGGATGCGGCAGGTCGGCCGGATTGAATTCCCGGTTGAAATCAATTGACAGCCGAAATAATCGGGAATAGTTTTCGCACCAGATAACGGGGAACAGGCGTTATGGCACCATCGAAGTTCATCAAGCCGTATGTGGAACACGGCGAGAAAGCCGGAGCGGTACGCAAGATCACCGTCTCCATTCCGGTCCACGTTTTGCGGCTGCTGTCGGACGAACGTACCCGTCGTCAAGTGAACAATTTAAGGCACGCCACCAACAGCGATCTGCTGGTTGAGGCGTTCCTACATGCTTTTACTGGGCAACCACTGCCAACTGATGAGGAGCTGAGACGAACTATGGCCACTGCCAAGAAAGCTGCGAAGAAACCGGCCGCCAAGAAGGCTGCCAAGAAGACCACCGCGAAGAAGGCCGCTACCAAGCGTCCGGTCGCGAAGAAGCCGGCCGCCAAGAAGGCCGTCAAGAAGACTGCGAAGAAGGCTGCCGCGCGCAAGCGTCCGGCTGCTGCCAAGAAGGCGTCCGTCAAGAAGGTCGCCGTGAAGAAGGTTGCCAAGAAGGCCGCCAAGAAGGTTGCCAAGAAGCGCACCGTGAAGAAGGCTGCCGCTGCCAAGGTGGTCAAGGCCACCAAGACGGCCAAGCCCAAGGCTGCCAAGAAGTAAGCACGACTAAAAAAGCTTTACCTCGATTTTCTCTCCCTGCGGTGCCCAGCGCAGGGAGGGGCACTTCGAAAAAGTTTTCGTCCCGGCCTTCGTGCCGGGACGCTTCGTTTCAGGGGTATGAAAATTGCCGGAGCGCGCGCCGGCGAGGTCCGGACGTCCGTTTTCCGTCGCCATCCGGCCGGCCGCCGCTAGCGCATTCCCCCTTCCAGCACCGTGAAATTAAGCGCGATTTGCCGTAGTGCTGCATTGCGGTTACCTTTCGCGTATCCGCGCCGCGGCAGGCCGGGGGGTCCGCCGCTCCTGGGTACACAGGGGGAAAAAGCGCGGGTATCTGATGACACTCAGCGAGAGACCATGGATACCCGATACATACGTCATGCGCGCACGCACGCGCGCGGGGCTATCCAGCCCATTGTCATAGCCGTTCTGGTGGTCGTCGTCGTGTTGGCGGCAGCGGCCTGGTTCCTCATCATCAAACCGCATCAGGACCTGATGCAGTCGGACAACGGCGGCCATCCGTCCACGCCGGTCTCGGCCGGTACGGAAGCGGCACCGCCGCCGGCAAACGTGGAGGCGATGAGCGTCAACCAGCTGCTCGCCGAAGCGCGCCGCGCCATGAACGAGCAGCGCCTGCTCGCGCCGGCCGGCAACAACGCGTTCGAGTTCTACCAGAAGGTGCTGCAGAAGCAGCCTGGCAACCAGGTGGCCACCGATGCGCTGCGCGAAACCTTCCCGTTCGCCGCCAATGCGGCCGAACAGGCCATCAACCAGCGCGACTTCAACGATGCGCAGCGCCAGATCGACCTGCTGGCGAAGGCGGATCCGGCCAACTACACGCTGACCATCCTGCGCTCCAAGCTGGACGCCCAGCGCAAGCTGCTCGACCGCGAACAGCAGCTGGCCGCCGACAAGGAGAAGCAGGCGCAATTGGCCGCCCAGAAGGCCGCCGCCGACAAGGTGGAAGCCGACCGCCAGGCCGAGCTGAAGACCCAGCAGGCCGCCGCCGCCGAGCAGGCGCGCGTGGCGCAGGCGCGCCAGGCGCAGCAGCAGCAGGCCGAAGCCGCCCGCCAGCCACAGACCTCGGCACCGGCGGCCGCCGCACCCAGCGATGCGGCGACGCATGGCGCGGTGCTGGTGAAGAACACCGCGCCGCGCTATCCGACTGCGGCGATGCGTTCGAACCAGGAAGGCTGGGTGGAGCTGTCGTTCACCATCACGACGGGTGGCGACGTCAGCGACGTGAAGGTGGTCGACGCGCAGCCGCGCCACGTGTTCGACCGCGCGGCGATCGACGCGGTGAGCCGCTGGAAGTACCAGCCGGCGACCCAGGACGGCACGCCGGTGGCATCGACCAAGCGCCAGCGCATCGAGTTCAAGCTGTAAGGGCCGGGCGACCGGCAGACGAAGGAGGCGCCGCACTGCGGCGCCTCTTTTTTTGCGCGTGGGTTTTGCGCCCGACAAAAAAGGCGCCACCAGGGCGCCTTCTCCGGATCCGCGGCTACCGGCTCAGCGCCGGTGCCCGCGCTTGCTCGATGCCGCCTTGGTGCCGCCGCTCTTGCGCGCCTTGAGCTTGCCCTTGCCAGTGGACTTGGCCGCCGCGACCACCGGTGCGTCGCTTTCCACGCCGGCCCAGTCCACGTGCTCCAGGCCCAGCATGCTGTCGAACACCATCGGCATCAGGCCGGACGGCATCGGGCTGGCGGAGTTCCACATGGTCACCACGCCCGTGCGGTACTTCGGGAAGAAACCGATCATGGTGCGGTAACCCTCGACCGCGCCGGCGTGGAAGATCAGCGTCTCGCCGCCGTACTGGAACACGCGCCAGCCGAGCGCGTACGAGGCCTCGGTCAGCCGTTCGCGGCGCCACGGCGTGGAGCGCAGCTCCACCGGCGTGCTCACTTCCGGGGCGTGCAGGGTTTCCAGCAGCCTGGGCGAAAGGACGTCCGGACGGCCGCCCATCTGCGCCACCAGCCACTGCTCCATGTCGCGCAGGCTGGCGTTGACGCCGGCGGCGGGGGCCACGCGGTAGTAGGCCTCCTTCGGCTCGAACGGACGCCAGGTGCCGGCACCGGCGGGGCGGTGCGGGCGCGCCCAGCTCGCGCTGTTCTCCAGCGCCTCGCGGCCGTAGCTGGCGGTCTTCATGCCGAGCGGGAAGAAGATGCGCTTGTCGACCTGGCGGTAGAAGAAGTCGCCGGTCATGCCGTAGATCACGTCGCCGATCATGCTGAAGGCCACGTTCTGATAGCCGTAGCACTGGCCGACGCCGCAGGTCATCTTCACTTCGTCGAGCCGGCGCACCAGCTCCTCGTAGGGCACGTCGCCTTCGAGCATGTTGTCGTAGGTGTTGCGCGGCAGGCCCAGGCGCTGGCCGAGGATGTCGCGCACCGTGGCCTTCTCGGCGGCCGCGGCGTCCTTGAGCTTGAAGAACGGCAGCACGTCGGCCAGCTTGGTGTCCCAGCTGAAGCGCCCGTCGTTGACCAGCACGCCGGCGACCGCGGTGGCGAAGGCCTTGGACAGCGAGGCGAGGCGGAACACCGTCTCCGGCGTGATCGGTTCCTGCGTGCTGGCGTTGGCGTAGCCCAGCGTGTGCTCGTACACCACTTTGTTGTCCACCACGATCGCGGTGGCCAGGCCGGCGACGGCGTGGCGTTCGTCGAGCTTCTGCAGCCAGTCCTGATAGGCGGCGACGGTGGCCTTGATGCGATCGTCCGGCAGGTGCTGCGGCGCGGGATTCGCGCTCTGCATGGACACCTGCGGCTGGGTCGGCGGCGGCGTCACCTGCGAAGGAATCGCGACCTGGGGCAGGACACCGTGGGGCAAGGCGGCTTGAGGCGCGCTGGCCTGGGGTGAACTGGCTTGAGGTGAGCCGGCCTGAGCCGGCGCGGACGCGGCTTCGGCGGGGAGTGGACCGCCGGCAAGGCCGAGCACACCGGCGATCAACAGAAAGAGATGGCGAAACTGCATGCTGCTCTGGCGTCGTATGGGCGCCGCTGGCGCCGTAAACGGGAGTACCTGGATTCCCTGAGGTTATCGGCGGGATCCTTCCCGGTTTTAGACATTCCAATTGTGGGGCACTTCGTGCCGCTCTACAACGGACTTCCCATGGCCTGCCGTGGCCCCAGTCACGCGGCGGACGGCTGCGCAGCCGGCCTCGACGACAAGTCCGCTTCCAGCATCAGCGCCGCGGCGCGCTCGGCCAGCATCAAGGTGGGCGCATTGGTGTTGCCGGTGATCAGCGTGGGCATCACCGAGGCATCCACCACGCGCAGGCCCGGCACGCCCCACACGCGCAGCTCGCTGTCCACCACCGCCTTGCGCTCGCGCCCCATGCGGCAGGTGCCTACAGGGTGATAAATGGTCTCGGCGCGGCGGCGGATGAAGTCCTCGTACTCCGTGTCGGTGCGCAGTTCCGTGGCCGGTTGCACCGGTGCGCCGCGGAAAGCGTCGAACGGTGCCTGCGCGAAGATCTCGCGGGACAGGCGCGCCGCTTCGATCATCATCTTCAGATCGTGGCCTTCCGCATCGCCCAGGTAGTTGGCGTGAATGGCGATGGGCGCCGCCGGGTTCGCCGAACGCAGGCGCAGCTGCCCGCGGCTGCGCGGATGCAGATAGCAGGCGTGCACCGTATAGCCGCGGCCGGGCAGGGCGCGTGCGCCGTGGTCGTCCAGCTGCGCGGGGATGAAATGGAACTGGATATCGCAGCGCTCGTCCGGCGCGTGGCGGCTGCGCACGAAGCCGCCGGCTTCGGCGGCGTTCGAGCTGCCGATACCGTCGCGGTGCCGCGCATAACGCCAGGCCACGGCCAGGTCGTTGAGATGGTCGAAGGTGGCGCGGCTGCGGGTGCCGGTGACGCTGCAGATGTCGAGGTGATCCTGCAGATGGGCGCCGACGTGGGGCTGGTCCAACGCCAATGCCACGCCGTGTTCGCGCAGATGATCGGCCGGACCGATGCCGGACAGCATCAGCAGCTGCGGCGTGTTGATCGCGCCGGCGGCGAGGATCACCTCGCCGGCCTCGATGCGCCGTCCATCGATCAGCACGCCCACCGCACGGCCTTGCTCGATCAGCACTCGCTGCACCAGCACGCCGGTGCGCACTTCGAGATTGGCGCGCTGCAGGGCGGGCCGCAGATACGCCACCGCGGCCGAGCATCGCGCGCCGTCGCGCTGGGTCACCTGGTACAGGCCGAAGCCGTCCTGCCGTTCGCCGTTGAAGTCGGGGTTGCGGTAGTAACCCGCGGCGACGCCGGCATCGACGAAGGCATCCGACAGCTCGCTGTGGAAGCGCAGGTCGGCCACGCCCAGCGGCCCGCCCGCACCATGCCAGGGGCCGGCGCCGCGCGCGTTGTCTTCGCCGCGCAGGAACCACGGCAGCACGGCGTTCCAGCTCCAGCGTTCGTCGCCGGTGGCCTGCGCCCAGGCGTCGTAGTCGGCCGCGGCGCCGCGGATGTAGCACATGGCGTTGATCGAACTGGAGCCGCCCAAGGTTTTGCCGCGCGGCCACCACAGGCGGCGGTGGCCGAGCTGCGCTTCGGGTTCGGTGCGGTAGCCCCAGTTGATGCGCTGGCTGCCGTAGATCCGCGCCAGGCCGCGATGGTCGCCGACCAGCTTGGCGATGCCGGCGGGCATGTGGATCAGCGGATTCAGGTCGCGCGGCCCGGCTTCCAGCAGCAGCACGCGCTTGCCCGGCGCCACGCTGAGCCGGTTGGCGAGGACGCAGCCGGCCGAACCGCCGCCGACGATCACGTAGTCGTAGTCGATGCGCTTGCCCATGCTCGTCCCCATGCTCGTCTCCATGGCTCGTCCCCATCCTTGTCCCAGGCCAGGCCGCCGCTGGCGCGTCATGCTCGCATGCTAGTCTGCGCGCGACCTACGCAGGATGTCCCCGGTGAACTCACCTCGTCCTACCGCGACCGGCCAGGCGCATGCCCCCGTGCTGTCCGCCGTGGCGTTCTTCTTCGTGATGGCGGGCTACTACATCATCCGTCCGGTGCGCGACCAGCTCGGCGGCGCGGTGGGAGCGCAGGCGCTGCCGCTGTTCTACGGCGCGGTGCTGCTGGTGATGCTGCTGCTCACGCCGCTGTTCGGCATCCTGGTGGCGCGTTTTCCGCGCAAGCAGCTGCTGAGCTGGAGCTACTGCTTCTTCGCGCTGTGCCTGCTCGCCTTCGTGCCCGCCTTCGTGGCGCAGGACCGCATCGGCGCTCGTTCGCTGGGCATGGCGTTCTACGTTTTCGGCAGCGTGTTCAACCTGTTCGTGGTGTCGCTGTTCTGGAGCTTCATGGCGGACATCTTCGACAGCGCCGGCGCGCGCAAGGTGTTCTCGCTGATCGCCCTGGGCGGCATGGCGGGCGCGGTCGCCGGCCCTGTCATCACCAAACTGCTGGTGACGGCGATCGGCGTGGCGCCGCTGCTGGTGGTGTCGGCGGTGACCCTGCTGGTGGCGCTGGCCTTGCTGCTGTTGCTGTCCGGCAGCCAGCAGCGCGGAGCCGGCGCGGACGAGCCCTTGGGCGGTTCGATCTGGGCCGGCATCAAGGAGCTGTGGTCGCGGCCTTTCCTGCGCTACATGGCGATCCTGATGCTGCTGGGCGACGGCATCGGCACGCTCGCCTATGCGCTGATGGCCGACTACACCAAGGCGCACATCGCCGACAAAGTGGCGCGCACCGCCTTCTACAACGACATCGACCTCTACACCAATGTGATCGGCGCGGTGCTGCAGCTGACCGTCACGCGCTGGCTGATGATGCGCCACGGCGCGGGCTGGGGCCTGGTGGTGCCGGCGCTGGTGAACCTGGTGCTGCTGCTGGGGCTGGCGCTGGTCGGCAGCGGCCAGATCGCGCTGTTCGGCTATGCGGTGCCGATGCTGGCGGTGACCATGGTCGGCTCGCGCGCCTTCGCCTACGGCATGACCAAGCCGGCGCAGGACGCGCTGTACACCCGCGTGCCGCGCGAGACGCGCTACAAGGGCAAGAACTTCGTGGAGACCGCGGTGTGGCGCTTCGGCGACGTGCTGGTCACCAGCGGCGTCAACCTGTTCGGCATGCTGGGCGTGACGCTGTCGGGCATGGCCTCGGTCGGCGTCGGTATCTCCGCGCTGGCCGCATGGATCGCGCGCCGTGCCGGGCACGCGCCCGACCTTGCGCCGGAGGCGCCCGCTTCGCACGAGACGCCGCCCGGTCCTGCGGTAAAGGCCTGATCAGCGCCCGGCGATGTACTGCTCGAGGTGGTCGATCTGCTCGGCCTGTTCCTCGATCACGGCCTTGACCAGATCGCCGATCGAGATCACGCCCATCACGCGGCTGTCGTGCACCACCGGCAGGTGGCGGATGCGGCTGTCGGTGCACAGGCGCATGCAGTATTCGACTTCCGTTTCAGGGCCGACGGTGAGCGCGGGGCTGCTCATGATCTCGGCCACCGACGTCTGCGCCGAAGAGCGGCCTTGCAGGATCACCTTGCGCGCGTAGTCGCGCTCGGAAACCATGCCGACCAGCTGTTCGCCGCGCATCACCAGCAGCGCGCCGACCTGGCGTTCGGCCATGTGCTTGATGGCGTCCAGCACCGTCGCGTCTTCCGCGATGCTGAAGACCTGGTGCCCCTTGCTGTCCAGCAGATGCTTGACCTGACGCATGCCTGGCCTCCGGAGTGAAGGTGGACGATCGCCGCATCAGTCTAGCGCCGCTGCCTGCTGGAGGTGTAGCGCGGACGTGAATCCGCCCGGCGTTCAGCCGCGTCCGCCGCGGCGCCGTTCCTCGACGAAGTACAGCGGCCGCTGCTTGCTCTCCGCGTAGTTGCGGCCCAGGTATTCGCCGATCACGCCCAGCGCCAGCAACTGGATGCCGCCCAGGAACAGGATCACCAGCATCAAGGTGGGATAGCCGCGCACCGCGTCGCCCCAGATCAAGGCCTTGGTCAGCACCCACACGCCGTAGGCGAAAGCCAGCAGCGAGGCGCTGACGCCGATCCAGGTAGCCAGGCGCAGCGGCGCGGTGGAGAACGAGGTGATGCCTTCCACCGCCAGCTGGGTCAGGCGCCAGTAGTTCCATTTGGTCTGGCCGGCGTGGCGCGGGTCGCGCTCGTAGCGCACCGAGGTCTGGCGGTAGCCGATCCAGGCGAACAGGCCTTTCATGAAGCGCTGCCTTTCGCGCAGCTGGCGCAGCGCGTCCAGGGCGCGGCGCGAGAGCAGGCGGAAGTCGCCGGTGTCGCGCGGCACGGCCGTGTCGGAGAGCTTTTCCATGGTGCGGTAGAACGCCGCCGAGGTGAACCGCTTCAAGCTGGTCTCGCCGGCGCGGACGCTGCGGGTGGCGTAGACCACGTCGTAGCCGGCGCGCCATTGTTCGACCAGGGCGGGGATCAGTTCGGGCGGGTCCTGCAGGTCGGCGTCGATCACCACCACCGCGTCGGCATCGGCTTCGTCCAGGCCGGCGGTCATCGCCGCCTCCTTGCCGAAGTTGCGCGAGAGCTTGAGGCCCGTGGCGCGCGGGTCGCTTCGGGTGAGCGCTTCGATGATGTCCCAGGTGCGGTCCGCGCTGCCGTCGTCCACGTACAGCACGCTGCAGTCGAGCGGCAGCTGGTCGAACACGCGCGCCAGGCGCTGGTGGAAGGTGTCGAGCACTGCCGCTTCGTTGTAGGCGGGCACGATGACGGTCAGCTGCGGCATGTGCGGGTCCATGCGGGAAACCCGCGCATGCTAGCGGACCGACCGCACGGCGGCGACGTTTTCAGCGCGTGCGGCGCACCTGCGCCGGCGTGTCGCCGCGCAGATAGCCCGGGCCGCCGAGCTGGCCCATCTGCTGCTGGATCCAGGCGGCGCGGCTCAGCACGTAAGGGCTGGGCTGGGCCACCTTGAAGCGGCGCGGGCTGGGCAGCACCGCCGCCAGGCGCGCCGCCTGAGCCGGCGCCAGCCGCGCGGGTGCCGCATGGAAATAGGCATCGCTGGCCGCGCCCACGCCGTACACGCCATCGCCCAGCTCCGCGATGTTCATGTACACCTCGAGGATGCGCTGCTTGGGCCAGGTCGCCTCGATCAGCACGGTGAAATACGCCTCCAGCCCCTTGCGCACGAAGCTGCGCCCGTTCCACAGGAACAGGTTCTTGGCGGTCTGCTGACTGATCGTGCTGGCGCCGCGCAGGCGCTTGCCGTCTTCGGCGGCGTCCATGGCGTTCTGGATGGAGTCGAAGTCGAAGCCGTGGTGGAACGGGAATTTCTGGTCCTCGCCGGCCACCATCGCCATCGGCACGTAGGGCGACACCTCCGACCACGGCACCCAGCGGTAGCGCAGGTGGAAATCCGGCTCGCCGTGGATCAGAGCGCTCAGGCGCCGTTCCATCATCACCGCCGAAGTCCACGGCGGCACGAAGCGCAGCACCAGTACCGCGAACCAGCTCAGGGCAAGCCAGGCGACCGCCAGGATGGCGACCGGGCGCAGCAGGCGGACGATGAGGGAGCGGCTGGGTGGCATGGGAACCCGGTCATAAGGGACGCGGCAGTATAAGAGGCCGCCCGGCCGCGCCAAGCCGGCCTGCCGGCCCGGCTGGCATACACTGGGCTGCGCCGCCGCCTCCCGGCCTGCCGGCTTGCATGCCCCAGCGGCGCCCCCATCTTTGCGCGCTTGTCCTTAGAGGTTCGAATCCGTGGAAACCGTTCTTGTCGAAGACGTGCTGCACCGCTTCCTGCTCGAGCGCGCCGGCGTGCGCGGCGTGCTGGTGCGGCTGGGCGCCGCCTGGCGCGAAGTGGCCGGGCGCGCGGACTATCCGCCAGCGCTGCGCTCCCTGCTGGGCGAATCGCTGGCGGCCAGCGCGCTGCTGACCGGCAACATCAAGCTGGAAGGCAATCTGTCGATCGAGCTCAAGAGCAGCGGCGCGCTGCGCCTGCTGTTCACCGAATGCACCGACCAGGGCCGCCTGCGCGGCCTGGCGCGCTGGGAAGGCATGCTGCCGGCGCCGCTGGCGCTGGAAGAGCTGCCGGAGGCGGTCATGGCCATCACCATCGGCCACGCCGAGCGCGGACAGCGCTACCAGGGCCTGGTCGACCTGCGCCATCCGCAGCTCGGCGGTGCGCTCGAAGGCTATTTCACCCAGTCCGAGCAGTTGCCGGCGCGCATTCTGCTGGCCGCCGACGGCGAGCACGCCGTGGGCCTGATGCTGCAGCGCCTGCCCGGCGAAGGCGGCCGCGACGGCGTACAGGACGACGACGCCTGGCCGCGCATCGGCCACCTGATCGACACGCTGGGCAAGGAAGAAATGCTGGCCACCGCGCCGGAGGAACTGCTGTACCGGCTGTTCCACGAGGAATCCGTGCGCCTGTTCGACCCGCGCCCGCTGGCCTTCGGCTGCAGCTGCACGCGCGAGCGCGTGGAATCGATGCTGCGCTCGCTGGGCCGCGAAGAAGTGGAAGCCGCGCTGGAAGCGCGCGAGGGCGAGATCGAGGTGACCTGCGAGTTCTGCGCGCAGCGCTACACCTTCGACCGCATCGACGCCGAGCACCTGCTCAGCCATTCCGCGGTGAGTGCGCCGGGCACGGCGCAGTAAGAGCGGCGCTTCAGGGCAGCGCGAAGTGATATTCGCGCTGCAGCCACACGTCCGCGGCATGCGGCGTGGCGAACAGGAAACCCTGGCCGTAGCGGCAGCCGACGCGCAGCAGCGCCTCGCGCTGGTCTTCCTGCTCGATGCCTTCGGCGATCACCTGCATCTGCAGCGAATCGGCCAGCACCTGGATGGCGCGCACCACGGCCAGGCTGTGGCCGCCTTCGCGCGGCAGTTCGGTGATGAAGGAGCGGTCCACCTTCAGCGTGCTGATCGGGTACTGGTGCAGGTAGCTCAGCGACGAGTAGCCGGTGCCGAAATCGTCCAGCGCGATGCCGACGTCGTGGGCGCGCAGGTTGTCCAGGATGCGCTTCACCTGCGAGGCGTTTTCCAGCAGCGCGCGCTCGGTGACTTCGATGCGCAGGCAGCGCGTGGGCACGCCATGCGCTGCCAGCAGGTCGAGCAGGCGGCGGTCGAGGTCCGGTGAGCGGAAATGGCGGCCGGACACGTTGATGCTGACGAAGCCGTCGCTGCCGGTGAGCGCCTCGGCTTGGGCGCAGACCTGTTCGAAGATCTGCCAGTCGATGCTTTCCGAGCAGCCGCTTTCCTCCGCCACGGCGAGGAAGTCGCTGGGCGTGAGCAGGCCGCGGTCCGGATGGCGCCAGCGCAGCAGCGCCTCGTAGCCCACGGTGCGGCCGTCTTCCAGCGAGACGATGGGCTGGTAGAACGGCACGAATTCGTTGCGGCTCAGCGCGCGGCGCAGGTCGCCTTCCATTTCCAGCAGGGACAGCGCCTCGCGGCGCAGGCGGTCGTCGAACACCGCGGCGCGGTGGCGGCCTTCGTCCTTGGCGCGGTACATGGCGGCGTCGGCGTCGCGCAGCAGTTCTTCCGGTCGCTGGTAATGCGGGCCGGGCAGGGCGATGCCGATCGAGGCGGAGGTGAAGATCTCCTTGGCGCCCAGGCGAAATGGTGTTTGCAGCTCGGCGATGATGCGCTCGGCGATGACCAGCGCCATGCGGTAGTCGGTGATGCCTTCGGCCAGCACGGCGAATTCGTCGCCGCCCAGGCGCGCCACCACGTCGCGGGTCTTCAGGCAGGCGCGGATGCGCCCGCCCACTTGGAACAGCAGGTCGTCGCCGACCAGATGCCCGACCGAGTCGTTGATGACCTTGAAGCGGTCCAGGTCGATGAACAGCACCGCGAACATGTCCTGCGGGCTGCCGTGGTAGCGCTGCAGCGCCTGCTCCAGCCGCTGCAGCAGCAGGGTGCGGTTGGGCAGGCCGGTGAGCGAGTCGTGCAGGGTTTCGTACTTGAGGCGGCGCTCCACGCGCTCGCGCTCGGCGATCTGTTCGCGCAGGTCGCGGTTGGCCAGGGCCAGCGCGCGGGTGCGTTCGGTGACGCGGCGTTCCAGGCTGGCGTAGGCCTGCTTCAGCGATTCGGTGGTGTGCTTGCGCTGGAGCGCATTGGCCACGTGGTAGCTGACGAAGGTGAGCAGCTCCTGGTCGCGCACGTCGTAGGTGTGTTCGGGCGAGTAGCTCTGCACCGCCAGCACGCCCATGGCCCGCTCGCCCCAGATCAGCGGCACGCCCAGCCAGCACACCGAGCGCGAGCCGTGGTGGCCGATCTCGCCCAGGCGGGCCAGGCGGTCGATGTCATCCGGCGAGGCCAGCAGCGGCTTGCCATGGCGCAGCACGTATTCGGTGAGGCCGCGGCCGTGCGAGCGCGGCAGGCGCACGGTGTCGAATTCGTCGACCGAGTACGGGAAGGTGAGCTGGTTCGGTTCTTCGTCCAGCAGCGCGATATAGAAGTTGCGCGCGTACAGCAGGCCGCCGATGACGCGGTGCACGGCGGCGTAGAAGTTGTCCAGGCTTTCCGAGGCATTGGCCAGTTCCGCGATGCGGAACAGCGCTGCCTGCAGGCGTTCGCCGCGCTGGCGCTGCAGCACCTGCTGGCGCAGCACGCGGTTGGCTTCGCGCAGCGCGGCGGTGCGGCTGGCCACGCGGCGTTCCAGTTCGGCGTGGGCTTCGCGGCGTTCCAGCGCGGTCTGCACGTGCTTGGCGACGTAGCTGAGCAGCTCGCGGTCGTGTTCGGTGTAGTGGGTGTCTTCGCGGTAGCTCTGCACCACGATGCCGCCGACCACGCGCCCGTCGCGCTGCAACGGCACGCCGAGCCAGTCCTCGCACACCGGGCCGAGCAGCACGAACTGGCCGGCGAACTGGCGCGAGAGTTCCTCCACCGAACCCATGATCGGCTGGCCGCTCTGCAGCAGGTTCCAGGTGAGGCTGTGGCGCATGTCCTGCAGCGGCACGCTCTGGTCGGGCAGCGGCGGGTCCTTGTCCATGGTGTCGACGTAGTACGGGAAGCGCACGCTGTCGGTGGCCGGGTCGTACAGGGCGACGTAGAAGTTTTCCGCGTACATCAGGCTGCCGAGGATGCCGTGCAGCGCGTGCATCATCTCGGCCATGTTGTGTTCGGTGCTGGCCTGGTCGGCGATGGCGTAGAGCGCGCGCTGCAGGCGCTCGGCCATGGCCAGGCGGGAGATCGCCTCGTACAGGCGCGAAGTCTCGGCCAGCTGGCGCAGACGGGTGGCGGCCATGCGGCCCAGCCAGGCGATTTCCTCGGTGTCGGCGGCCGGCACCGGCCCTTCCGCGGCCAGGACCAGCAGGCGCTGGCACTGGGGATCCTCGGCCAGGGCCAGCTGGCCCGGCAGGAGCGGGTCGGCCGGCGATTCCAGCGCACGCCAGAGCAGGGCGCCGCGGACCCCGAGCGCACGCAGCACGGCCCCGCAGACCTCGGTGACCCCGGCCGCGTCGCTGGCCCGGAACAGGCCCTCCACGGCCGCATGCAACGCCGCGGAGTGGGGCTCCGCAGACGGAAACATCGGGGTGGAACTGGTGGGTACTGAACTCATCCGGCGCGGACCGGTCCATGCGTAGGTTACATGCGCCTTTATATCGTCTCTGTTCAGCGTTGTCGCTGACGGGGCGGGCAGGCGCGGACGCTTTTCGCCCCGATCGGACTCCAGGGTTTTCTGCGGTCTGGATCACCCAATTACCAGGGCAAAAAGATCGCGCGTAAAAGTTAAATTGTGGTAAGCTCCGTCCACCCGAGCCCTGGGGAGGGTGTGGGTTCCATCCACGTAGAGCCTTGATTCGGTCCAATTCCATGCGCCGCCTGTTGTTGTCTGTGCCATTTCTGCTGATGCCGCTCGCCGCGGCAGGGCAGTCGCTGGCCGGCGATACGCATGAACTGGCCAACCGGCTGCTTACCCAGAAGCCCGACCAGGTGGTTCAGCTCGGTCCCGACGCGGCGGTACCGCTGTGGCGCGGCAGCGACGGCCGCTGGCTGGCGCTCAAGGCCGACAGCAGCAGCTTCGGCGCCGCCCAGCGCAACGACGGCCCCCTGCAGTTCACCGTGGTCGACGCCTCGCGCGCCGTCTCCACCGACCTTACTTATGGCCTGGGTTCCAACCTGCAGGCCCACGTGGGCGTCAGCGAGCACACCTGGATCAACAACCGCGTGCCGCGTGTCATCGGCAGCGAGATCGGCGCCACCTATAGCAGCGGCCGCTACAGCGTGGGCCTCAGCCTGGGCGCCAACAGCACGCCGAACAATTCGGTGCTGCCGCGCCTGCTGCCGGGCGCCCCGGCCGGGGTCAACGGCCTGAGCGCGTTCGACAGCAGCGCCCAGCTCAACGCCCGCGGCCGCGTTGCGCTGGACAACAAGAGCGGCATCGACCTCGGCGCCAGCGTGGGCCGCGTCCGCCTGCTGCCGGGCAACCTGCTGGGCGTGAACACCCTGGATCAAAAGGCGCTGAGCTTCGGCGTCGACCGCGGCCCGCTCAGTGGCGGCGTGGTCGGCCGCGTGATGCAGCCGGCGCTGCCGGGCACGGGCTACAACAGCGACCGCCGCTGGAGCAGCATCGACCTCGGCGTCACCCTGCGCCTGCCCTGGCAGGGCGAGCTGAGCATCGGCGCGCAGAACGTGTGGTCGTCCGGCAACGCGGTGAATACGCCGGTGGGTCCGGAGCCGGACCAGTCGCGCACGCCGTACGTGCAGTACCACCAGGATCTCTAAGCCGCCGTCTTCCACGGAAGCTTGAACGCCACAAAGCAAGAAGCCGTCGCCTCGCAGCGACGGCTTCTTCGTTTGCAGCGGCGGCAACCGCCCGCCTTCAATCCTGCCTGCGGATCTTCAGATCGCCGCTGAAGGTTTCCAGTTTGATGTTCGCGCCGCCGCTGCCCGCGTTGGCATCCAGCTCCATGCCGGGGCCGTGTTCCACCTTGCGCGGCGAACCGAAATCGCTGCGCAGGTCGCCGCTGAACGTGTTGGCGTGGATGCGCGCGGAAACATTGCCCGGCACCTGCACCTGCACGTCGCCGCTCATGCTGTCGACATTCATGTCGCCGCCGGCCTGCATGCCGCCACCCACCTGCACGTCGCCGGAGACGGTGCTGAGATTGAGCCGCTTCCACGGCCCGCCATTCACGCGGATGCGTCCGGACACCGTCTGCAGCTCGGCCTCGCGCCCCACCGACGGCGCGAGGATGTCGCCGCTCACCGTCTGCAGGTCGACTTTCTCCGCATGGCCGGCCAGTTCCAGGCTGCCGCTGACGCTTTCGGCTTCCACCGAAGGCGAGCGCGCATTGATGCGCACCTTGCCGCTGACCGAGTTGATCTTGATGGTGCCGCCATCGATGCCGTCGATGCTGGCCGGCGCGCTCACCACTTCCACTTCGAGCGAGGCGGCCTTGGGCACGCGCACGTCCAGCGTGGTGTTGCCCATCGAGGTATCGCTGTTGAAGTTGAACCAGCGCGACTTGCCGGTGGATTCCACCTTCAGTTCCAGGTCGCCGTTGTCGCCTTCGAACTCCAGCGGCTTGGCGCCGTCGCCGAGGCGGCCGGTGACCTGCACCTGGTTGCGGTCCCAGGCGGTGACGGTGACCGAGCCTTTGACGTTGCTGATCTGCAGCTGCACGTTGGGCTTGGCGTCGTGGCTGATGTTGATCGGCGTGTCGGCGTAGGCCTGGCCGATTGCCAGCGCCAGCAGGACAGGGAGATAGCGTGCGGTTTTCATGATTGTGCTCCGGTGGCTCAGCCTGCCTGTTGTTCCATCTGACGCAGTTGCGATTGACGTTTGGCCGTGCGGTCCAGCAGACGCTGCAGGGCGGGGGAATGCGGGGCCTGCTCCATGGCCTGTTGCAGTTCGACGCGTGCCGCGTCCAGTTCCACTGCCGCGCCGGCCAGGCGCGGGTCGGTGGGTTTCCAGTTCGCCGGCACCTGCGCTTCGAGCGTCGCGGGCGTTTCCACCCGCAACTGGTGATTGAGGGCGACGGCCAGCAGCGAGAGTCCCGCGAAGCTCGCCGCGAGCAGCCAGCGCTGGCCGCGCCGGGCGCGCGGTGCCGTGGTAGCGGCGGCCGGCGTGCCGGCATCGAGCTTCGCTTCGATGTCGGCCCACAGGTCGCGCCGCGGGGACACCGGTTCGCGCAGGGCGCGCATCTGGCGATGCCATTCGAATTCGTTCATGACGCTTCTCCAAGTACCTTTCGCAGCAGTCCGCGTGCGCGGTGCAGTTGCGCTTTCGACGAGCCGACGGCCATGCCGAGCTCGGCGCTGATTTCCTCGTGCCGCCAGCCTTCCACATCGTGCAGGACCAGCACGGCGCGTGCGCGTGGCGGCAGTTTGCCGATCGCACGTTCCAGTTCGTCGCGTTCGGCGGCACAGAACGGGGTTTCGCCGCGGTCGGGCAGGCTGTCCTCGTCCATCATGCTGACCGGGTCGGCGCCGCGGGAGCGGATATCCATCAGCGCCACGTTCACCGCCAGCCGGTACAGCCAGGTGCCGAACGCGCTTTCGTGGCGGAAGCCGGCCAGTTTCTGCCAGGCGCGCACGAAGGCGTCCTGGGTCAGATCCTCGGCGCGGGCGTGGTCGTAGCCGGCCAGGCGGTAGACGGCGCCGTAGACGCGGTCGGCATGCCGGCGATAGAGCCGCTGGAAGGCCGCGCGGTCGCCGTCCGCAGCCGCGCGCACATCGGCGACGTCGTCGTCGGGCGCTGCGACGGTGGCAGGCGGCATGGGGTTTCCGGTGGCGGCGCAGGCGGTGATCATCTTGCCAGCTTGGATGCAGCGTTGCGCTGCAGGGTTTAGAGAAAGGCGCTCATCCGCCATCAGTCATGGACGGCGGGAAGCGGCGGCCGGGCCTTGCGCCACGGCCGCCGCGGACGGTCAGGAAGCGACCGCCGAAACCCGCGGCGCGCCGGCGAGCGCGGCGGCAACGCGTTCGAGTTCGTCGTGCAGGCGCTGCGGCATGCGCTGGCCGAATTCGCGCAGGTAGTCGCCGATGGCGGAGGCTTCGGCCTGCCAGCCGGCCTGGTCGACGTGCAGCAGCTCGTCCAGCGCAGCACCGTCCAGCGCCAGGCCTTCGGTGCGCAGTTCGTCGCGCGCGGGCAGGGTCCCGATCGGCGTATCGACGCCGGCGGCCTTGCCTTCGACGCGGGCGATCATCCACTCCAGCACGCGCAGGTTGTCGCCGAAGCCCGGCCACAGGAACTTGCCGTCCTTGCCTTTGCGAAACCAGTTGACGTGGAAGATCTTCGGCAGCTGCGCGCCCGGCTGGTCGAACGACAGCCAGTGCTGGAAGTAGTCGCCGTAGTGGTAGCCGCAGAACGGCTTCATTGCCATCGAGTCTCGGCGCAGCACGCCCACCGCGCCGGTGGCCGCGGCGGTGGTTTCCGAACCCATCGCGCCGCCGACCAGCACGCCATGCGCCCAGTCGCGCGCCTCGAACACCAGCGGCACCAGCGAAGGACGGCGGCCGCCGAACACGATGGCGCTGATCGGCACGCCCTGCGCGTCCTCGGCCTTGGGCGACCAGGTCGGGCACTGCTTCGCGCTGACGGTGAAGCGTGCATTCGGATGCGCGGCCGGGCCGTTGGCCGGGTCGTAGGCGCGGCCCTGCCAGTCCACTGCCGGCTCGCCCGGCAGGCCTTCCCACCAGGGCTGGTTGTCGGCGGTGACGGCGACGTTGGTGAAGATGGTGTCGCGCGCGATGCTGGCCAGCGCATTCGGATTGCTGCCCGCGCTGGTGCCCGGCGCCACGCCGAAGAAGCCGGCTTCCGGGTTGATCGCGTACAGGCGGCCATCGGCACCGGGGCGCATCCAGCAGATGTCGTCGCCCACGGTCCATACCTTCCAGCCATCGCGGCGATAGCCTTCCGGCGGAATCAGCATGGCCAGGTTGGTCTTGCCGCAGGCCGACGGGAACGCGGCGGCGACGTAGTGCGTCTGCCCCTGCGGGTTCTCAATGCCCACGATCAGCATGTGCTCGGCCAGCCAGCCTTCGGACTTGGCCTGCCAGCTGGCGATGCGCAGCGCATGGCACTTCTTGCCCAGCAGCGCATTGCCGCCGTAGCCGGAACCGTAGGACTTGATGGTCAGGTCCTCGGGGAAATGCATGATGAAGCGGCGCTCCGGATCCAGCTCACCGGTGGAGTGCAGCCCCTTCACGAACGTGCCTTCGCGCTCGATGCGCGCCTGCGCCGCGGCGCCCATGCGCGTCATGGTGCGCATGTTGGCTACCACGTAGGGGCTGTCGGTGATTTCCACGCCGCAGCGGGCCAGCGGCGAATCGATCGGGCCCATGCAGTACGGAATGACGTACATGGTGCGGCCTTCCATGCAGCCGGCGAACAGGCCATCCATCTTGGCGTTCGCCTCGGCCGGGTCCATCCAGTGGTTGTTCGGGCCGGCGTCTTCCTGCTCTTTCGTGCAGACGAAGGTGAGGTGCTCGACGCGGGCCACGTCGGAAGGACTCGACCGGTGCAGGTAGCAGCCCGGATGGGTCTGCTGGTTCAGTTCGACCAGGTCGCCGGTTTGCAGCATCTGCTGCACCAGGGCCTGGTATTCGGCGTCAGAGCCATCGCACCAATGGATGTGGGCGGGGCGGGTCAGCGCCGCCACCTCGTCCACCCAGCGCTGCAGCGCTGCCAGCTTGCTCGCCATGCGTTCCTCACTCTGGTCTTAGAACAAAAAAGAGCAGAAACGGTAGTTTGCGTGTACTGGCATTGCAAGGCGGAGTGCAGCAAAGCGGCCTTGGAATGCCGCCAAGCCGCTGATGCGGCTGGTCTTTCAGGCCGGCGTGAGCGTCTTGATCATGTGCTCGACGTAGGCATCGAAGTCTTCATGGCTGATGCGCGGTAGACCCAGCGTGAAGTTGAGCTGCAGGAAGCCCACGTAGGCCGCATAGGTAAGGCGCGCGCGGTTCAGCGCCTCGGCCGGGGCCAGGCCGGCTTCGCGGTAGATCGTGGTGAGGAATTCCATGCGCCGCTGCGATACGCGGGCCATCACCGGCACCACCTGCGGGTGGTCCAGCGCCTTGAGCAGGGCGGCGTAGACGCGGTGCGGGGCGATTTCGTGGGCGACCCGGCGGAACAGTTCCGGCAGGCGGGCGCGCGGGTCGGGCATGGCCTCGATCTGGCTGATCACCTCGCGCTCGCCGTACTGCTCCCAGCGTTCCAGCGCGGCCTGCAGCAGGGCTTCGCGAGTGCGGAAGTGCCAGTAGAAGCTGCCCTTGGTCACCCCGAGCTGGCGGGCCAGGGCCTCGACGGCGAGGGCGCCGACACCCTGGTCGGCAATCAGCTTGAGGGCGGCATCTTCCCAATCTTCGGCGGAAAGACGGGTACGTTCGGGTTTGGCGCTCGCATTCATTCGAGCATGGTAGCCCCAGTCCTAGGCTTTGCAATCCGAACGGCCATGGTTGACGGCGGCTCGGACGGCAATCCATACTCGTCCGTATGGTTACCGTCGCGCCAGCTGCCGTTTCGTCCGATTCCTATACCGCCGCCGATGGCGTGCGCCTGGCGGTGGACGTACGCCAGCCCGACGGCAGTCCCGCCCTGCTGTTCGCCCACGGCTTCGGCCAGACCCGCCACGCCTGGACCGCCACCGCCGCCGCGCTGGCGGGCGAGGGCTTGCGCTGCGTCACTTTCGACAGCCGCGGCCATGGCGAAAGCGGCCGGGTGCCAGGCGGCGACTACCACATGGAACAGTTCGTGGCCGACCTGGTCGGGCTCGCCCGCGCCCAGCCGGAACCGCCGGTGCTGGTCGGCGCCTCGATGGGCGGCCTGCTCGGCCTGGTAGTGGCCGGCGAGATCGACCCCGGCCTGTTCCGCGCCCTGGTGCTGGTGGACATCACCCCGCGCTGGGAAACCGCCGGCGTCGAACGCATCCTGGCTTTCATGCAGGCGCATCCGGAAGGCTTCGCCGACTACGCCGAAGCGGCCGAACAGATCGCGGCCTACCTGCCGCACCGCGCCGGCCGCAAGAGCGAAGACCAACTGCGCCCCCTGCTGCGCGAAGGCGCCGACGGCCGCCTGCGCTGGCATTGGGACCCGGCCCTGCTCGGCGGCGACCTGGTGCGCGAGAGCGAGCGCTACCAGCCGCGCCTGATGAGCGCCGCGGCCAATGTGCGCGTGCCGCTGCTGCTGCTGTCGGGCGGCCGCAGCGACGTGGTCTCGCGCGACACCGTGGACGAATTCCTCCGCCTCGCCCCGCATGCCGAACACGTGGAACTGCCGCGTGCCACGCATATGGTGGCGGGCGACGCCAACGACGCTTTCACCCGTGAGATCGCACGATTCCTGCGCACTCTGGGCGGTGAAGCAACGCATTGAACGCCCGCACGGATGCGGTTTCTTGACTGACGTAATGCTCATGCCTGTCCATCGCCACAACGCCATTCGCGACGAGGTGCTTTCATGTCCGTGATCCTCACCCTGCTGGCGGCCCTCATCGCCACCGGCGCCTGTGCCTACCATCGCAGCAGCCTGCGGACCTGGGCGATCGTCACCGTCGGCGCCACCCTGGTCGTGGGCCTGATCGCCGGCGCGCCGGTCACCACCGTCGTGCTGCTGATCCTCGAGCTGCTGGTCGCGGTGCCGCTGCTGATGATCGACTTCCGCCGCAAGAAGATCAGCGCGCCGCTGCTGAAGCTGTTCGCCAAGGTCACGCCGAAGCTGTCGGAAACCGAGCAGACCGCGCTGGAAGCCGGCACCGTCGGTTTCGAAGGCCAGCTGTTCTCCGGCAAGCCGGACTGGCACGAGCTGATGAAGCAGCCCAAGCCGGAGCTGAGCACCGAGGAACAGGCTTATATGGACGGCCCGGTGGAGCAGCTGTGCGGCATGCTCAACGACTGGCAGATCACCCACGAGCTGGCCGACCTGCCGCCGGAAGTCTGGGCCTTCATCAAGAAGCACAAGTTCTTCGGCATGATCATCCCGAAGCAGTACGGCGGCCTGGGCTTCTCCGCGCTGGCGCATTCGGCGGTGCTGCAGAAGCTGGCGACCATGTCGGCCACGGTCGCATCCACCGTCGCCGTGCCCAACTCGCTCGGCCCGGCCGAGCTGCTGCTGCATTACGGCAGCGACGAGCAGAAGAACTACTACCTGCCGCGCCTGGCGGTGGGCGAGGAGATTCCCTGCTTCGCGCTTACCGGCCCGTATGCCGGTTCCGACGCCACCTCGATCACCGACTTCGGCATCGTCTGCAAGCAGCTGGTGGACGGTGTCGAGACGCTCGGCATCCGCCTCACCTTCGACAAGCGCTACATCACGCTGGCGCCGATCGCCACCGTGGTCGGCCTGGCCTTCCGCATGTACGACCCGGAGAAGCTGCTGGGCGACAAGGACGACCTCGGCATCACCCTGGCGCTGATTCCGCGCTCCACCGCGGGCCTGGAAATCGGCCGCCGCCACTTCCCGCTCAACATCCCGTTCCAGAACGGCCCGGTGCACGGCAAGGACATCTTCGTGCCGATGTCGGTGCTGATCGGCGGCCCGAGCATGGCCGGCCACGGCTGGCGCATGCTGGTGGAATGCCTGTCGGTGGGCCGCGCCATCTCGCTGCCTTCCAATGCCACCGGCGGCGTGCGTTCCGCCGTGGCCGCCACCGGCGCCTATGCGCGCATGCGCAAGCAGTTCGGTCTTTCGATCGCGCGCTTTGAGGGCGTGGAAGAAGCGCTCGCGCGCATCGGCGGCCTGACCTACGCCACCGCGGCGCTGTCGCGCGCCACCGCCGCCGCGGTGGACCGCGGCGAGAAGCCGGCTGTGCCGTCGGCCATCGCCAAGTACCACGCCACGGAATGGGGCCGCATCATCGCCGGCGACGCCATGGACGTGCACGGCGGCAAGGCCGTGCAGCTGGGCCCGAAGAACTACGCCGGCCGTGCCTGGCAGGGCGTGCCGATCGCCATCACGGTGGAAGGCGCGAACATCATGACGCGCAGCCTGATGATCTTCGGCCAGGGCGCGATCCGCTGCCATCCGTACGTGCTGAAGGAAATGCAGGCGCTGCAGATCGCCGACTACGGCGACCGCCTGAAGACCTTCGACCGCCTGCTCTTCAGCCATATCGGCTTCGGCATTTCCAATGCGGTGCGCGCCTTCACCTTCGGCATCACCGGTTCGCGCATCGGCGAGACCGCGGGCGACGCCTACACGCGCCGCTACTACCGCAAGCTCGACCGCTACTCGGCGGCGCTGGCGCTGTGCGCGGACACCTTCATGGGCGTGCTCGGCGGCAAGCTGAAGTTCAAGGAAAAACTGTCGGCGCGCCTGGGCGACGTGCTGAGCTATCTGTACATCGCCAGCGCCATGCTCAAGCGTTACGAGGACACCGGCCGTCCGGAGGCGGACCGTCCGCTGCTGGCCTGGGCCTTCCACGAGTGCATGTGGCGTACGCAGATGGCGCTGGACGGCGCGATCCGCAACTTCCCGGTGCGGCCGGTCTCCTGGCTGCTGCGCGTGCTGGTGTTCCCGTTCGGCCGCCGCGAAGTGCCGCCGTCGGACCGCCTGGGCCGCCGCGTCGCCGCCATCATCACCGCGCCCGGCGAAGCGCGCGACCGCCTGCTGGAGTGGGTCTACCTCACCCCGACGGCGAACAACACGGTCGGCCGCATGAACGAGCTGTTGCCGGACGTGATCGCCGCCGAGCCGGTGGAGCGCAAGTTCCTCAAGGCGCAGAAGGCCGGCCAGTTCAAGTCGCACGACTACTTCGGCCAGCTGGCCGAGGCGGAGAAGGCCGGCATCATCGACAGCGCCGAGGCGGCCTTGCTCAAGCGCGTGCGCGAGGGCGTGTTCGAGTTCATCTCGGTCGACGATTTCGACCCGTCGGAACTGGGCGCGGCGAAGACCAAGGAAGAGATCAAGAAGCTCGCCGACGCGGCGTAGGCGTAGGTTGGGGTGAGCGCAGCGAACCCCAACAGACCACCCCGGTTACCACGCCATCGAGTGTGGTAACCGGAAGATCGGACGTATCGATGGCCTGAGAGGCTTGTTGGGGTTCGCTGCGCTCACCCCAACCTACGGCGCTGTTTTTCAGGGAGCCATGACGCAGCAGTTCTTGCCGTCTTCCTTGGCCTTGTACAGCGCGCGGTCGGCGGCCTGGATCAGGTCTTCGTCGCTGCGCGCATCGCCGCTCCACAGCGCGATGCCCTGGCTGGCGCTCACCTGCGCCACGAAGGGGCCGCGGCTGCCGTCCAGCGGGTAGGGCGCGGCCAGTTCGCCGCCCAGCTCCTGGCAGCGGTGCAGCAGCCCCGCGGCATCGGACACGTCTTCCAGGATCAGCGCAAATTCGTCGCCGCCCAGGCGCGCCACGGTGTCGTTCGCGCGCAGCGCCGTATGCAGGCGCGCGGCGATCGCACGCAGCAGCGCATCGCCGGCCGGATGCCCGTGTTCGTCGTTGACGCCCTTGAAGCCGTCGATGTCCAGCAGCACCAGCGCGAACGCCACGCCGTGGCGCGGCGCGCGCTGCATGGCGGTGCGCAGGCGGTCGTGGAACAGCACGCGGTTGGGCAGGCCGGTGAGCATGTCGTGGGTGGCCTGGTGGCGGATCTGCGCCTCCACCCGTTCGCGCTCGGCCATCTCGATGCCGAGCTGGCGGTTGCGCTCGGACAGCTCGTCCAGCGTGGCGCGCAGCTGCGCGCGCGCTTCGTACAGCTCCAGGAACACGCGCACCTTCGACTGCAGGATGGCGTCGTTCACCGGCTTGGCGATGTAGTCCACCGCGCCGAACCGGTAGCCCTTGAGCCGGTTGATGTCGTCGGCGTAGGCCGCGGTGACGAAGATGATCGGCGTCTCCTGCAGCTGGCCGGATTCGCCCAGCAGCGAGGCCACCTCGAAGCCGTCCATGTCCGGCATGTTCACGTCCAGCAGGATCAGCGCGAACTCGTGGTCCAGGCACATCGCCAGCGCCTGGTTGCCGCTGCTCGCTTCCAGCAGCTCGGCGCCGCAATCGGCCAGCAGCACGCGCATCGCCACCAGGTTGGCGTGGGTGTCGTCGACGACGAGGATTTTCGGGCGGGCGATATTCATGCGAGACAGAGCCGGTTGAGCAGCGAAGGAATCTCCGCCAGGGGCAGGCAATGGTCGGCGCCGGCGCGCTCCAGCGCGGCCTGCGGCATGGTCGGCACTTCCGCGTCGCCGGGCTCCTGCACGATGGCGATGCCTCCCTGCGCGCGGATCGCCGCCAGTCCTTCGGCGCCGTCGCTGTTGGCGCCGGTGAGCACCACGCCAACCAGGCGTTCGCGATACGCCTCGGCGGCGGAGTCGAATAGTACGTCGATCGAAGGACGCGCGTAGCTCACGCGCGGGTCCACGCTGAGCGCGAAGCGGCGGTCATGCTCCAGCAGCAGGTGATAGCCGCTGGGCGCCACGTGTACCGTGCCCGGCTGCGGCAGTGCGCGTTCGCGTGCTTCGGTCACCGCCAGGCGGGTATGCCGCGCCAGCAGTTCGCACATCAGCTCGACCGTGGCCGAGCCGGTATGGCAGCACACCAGCAGGGTCTGCGGCAGGCGCGGATCCAGTTGCGCCAGCAGCCGCTCCAGCGCGGTGAGGCCGCCGGCCGAGCATCCGATCGCGATGGCTTCCGGCACCGCCACCTCAGGCCGCCCGCGGCGCCTTGGCGCCGAGCCGGTAGATGCGCAGGCCCGCGTCCACGGCCGTGAAATCGGCGGCCGAGGGCGCGAAATCCAGGCTTTCGCGCGTGCCCAGGCAGAGGAAGCCGCCGCGCACCAGGCTGTCGCGGAACAGGCCCAGGGTGCGGTCCTGCAGCGGGTCGGAGAAATAGATCAGCACATTGCGGCACAGCACCAGGTGCGCTTCGCAGAACACTTCGTCGGTGACCAGGTTGTGGTTGGCGAAGATCACGTTGCGGCGCAGGCTGCCGTCCAGCTTCAGCAGTTCGTAGCGTGCGCTGTAGTAGTCGGCGAGCGTATGGCTGCCGCCGGCCGCCAGATAGTTGCGCGACCACAGCTGCGCCTCGCGTGCCGGATAGATGCCTTCCTGCGCATGGCGCAGCGCGGCTTCGTTGAAGTCGGTGGCGTAGATCTGGGTGCGGTCGTACAGCCCGGCTTCTTCCAGCAGGATGGCCAGCGAATAGACCTCCTGCCCGTGCGCGCAGCCGGCCTGCCAGATATTGATCTGCGGATACGAAGCCAGCATCGGCAGCACCTGCTGGCGCAGCGCGCTGAATACTTCCGGGTCGCGGAACATTTCCGACACTGGCACCGACAGGCCTTCCAGCACCGGCGCCAGGAACGCCGGCTCGTGCAGCAGGCGGCCGGTGAGCGCGCTGATGGTGTCGGTATGGTGCGCGATCACCAGCTGCTGCACGCGCCGCTTGAGCGAGGCCGGCGCGTACTGGCTGAAGTCGTAGCCGTGGCGCGCCTGCAGCGCGCGCACGAACAGTTCGACCTCGATGTCCTCGAGTTCGCCGTCCGTCCTGCCGGCGCCGCGCTCCTTCATCGGTGCAGCCACACGCGCAGCATCGACGACAGCTTGTCGATGTCGATCGGCTTGGACAGATAGTCGTTGGCGCCGGCTTCCAGGCATTTCTCGCGGTCGCCGCGCATGGCCTTGGCGGTGAGCGCGATGATCGGCAGCTTGGCGAAGCGCTGCTGCGCGCGGATCTCGCGGATGGTGTCGTAGCCGTCCATCACCGGCATCATGATGTCCATCAGCACCACTTCGACGCCGCTCTGCTCGTCCAGCGCCTTCAGCGCCTTCTGGCCGTCCTGCGCCATGTTCACCTGCATGCCCCAGCCGCGCAGCACCTTGGACAGCGCGAACAGGTTGCGCATGTCGTCGTCCACCAGCAGCACCTTGCGCCCGCTCAGTTCGCTGGGCATGCCGTTGACGGCCGGCGCGTGCGCGGGTGCGGCGGCCGGCGCCGCCGCGCGCGCGTGGCCGCCGCGGATGCTGTGCAGGAACAGGCTGACCTCGTCCATCAGGCGCTCCGGCGAGCGCGCGCCCTTGATCACGATGCTGTCGGTGTACTGGCGCAGCTTCAGGCTTTCCTCGCGGCTGAGCTCGCGGCCGGAATAGATCACCACCGGCGGCACCTTGCCGCCGTTGCCCATGCGTTCGAGGAATTCCATGCCGGACATGCCGGGCAGGCCCAGGTCCAGCACGATGCAGTCGTACTCGGCCTCGCCGGTGCGCTGCAAGGCTTCCTCGCCGCTGGCGGCCTCGTCGATGGTGACGTCGTCGCCGCGCAGCAGGGTGCGCATGGCGGCGCGCGAATCGGCGTCGTCGTCGACGATCAGCAGGCGGCGCGCCTGGCCTTCGGCGAAATGCAGCATGCGCTCGAAGGCACCGTCGATCGATTCGCGGCTCACCGGCTTGGTGAGGAAGCCCACCGCGCCCAGCTCGCGTCCGCGGCTGGCGTCGTCCACCGCGGAAATGAAGTGCACGGGGATATGCCGCGTGACCGCGTTTTCCTTCAGCCGCGCGATCACCGTCCAGCCGTCCATGCCCGGCAGCATCACGTCGAGCAGGATGCCGGTGGGGCGGAAGCGCTGCGCCAGCTGCAGGCCGGACTCGCCGTCGGCCGCGGCCAGCGCGCGGTAGCCCTTGCGGCGGACCATGTCGGCGAGGATGCGCGCGAACACCGGGTCGTCCTCCACGATGAGGATGGCGGTGTCGCCCTCGGCCAGCGTGTCGCGGTCGTCCTCGATGCTTTCCGGCAGCAGCGCGCTTACCGGCGCGGGGCGCGGTTCGGCCGCGGCGCCCGGGGTCGGCGCGGGTGCGGCGGTGCCGTCCGCGCGCTCGGGCAGCAGCATGGTGAAGATGCTGCCGCGGCCTTCCTCGCTGTCCAGCACGATGTCGCCGCCGAGCAGTTCCACCAGCCGCCGCGAAATCGCCAGGCCCAGGCCGGTGCCGCCGTACTGGCGGCTGGTGCTGGCGTCGACCTGTTCGAAGGCGTTGAACACGCGCTCGGCCTTGGCGCGCGGGATGCCGATGCCGGTGTCGTGCACGGCGATGGCGATGGCCGGCTTGCCCTGCAGCGAAGCCGGCAGCGCCAGGCCGGACGGCGGCCGCGCGATGCGCACGGTGACGCCGCCCTGGTGGGTGAACTTGAACGCGTTGCCCACCAGGTTGTTGGCCACCTGTTCGAGTTTGGCGGCGTCGGTAAAGATGCCGGCCGGCACGCCGGCTTCGATCTCCACGCGGAACTCCAGGCCTTTTTCCTGCGCCACGTGGTTGAAGGTGCGCTTGAGCGTGCGCTCCAGGTCGGCCAGCGGCAGCTCGGCCAGCACCAGTTCCATCTTGCCGGCTTCGACTTTGGACAGATCCAGGATGTCGTTGATCAGGCGCAGCAGGTTGCTGCCGGAGTCGTGGATGATGCGCGCCGATTCCACCTGCTCGCCGTCGAGGTTGCCTTCGCGGTTCTCCGCCAGGCTGCGCGACAGGATCAGCAGGCTGTTCAGCGGCGTGCGCAGCTCGTGCGACATGTTGGCGAGGAACTCCGACTTGTACTGGCTGGCGCGGGCCAGCTCGTCGGCTTTCTCCTGCGTCTCGTGCTGCAGCGCTTCCAGCATGTGCTTCTGCTGGTTGAGCGTCTCGCTTTTCTGGCGCAGCTCCTCGTTGCTGGCCTGCAGCTCTTCGGTCTGCACGCGCAGTTCTTCCTCGGAGGCCAGCAGGCGCTGCGACTGCTCCTGCAGCTCGTGCGTCTTCAGGCTGAGCTCTTCGTTGCTGGCCTGCAGCTCGTGCTGCTGGTTGCGCAGCGTTTCCTCGGAGGCGCGCAGCTCGTCGGCCTGTTCGCGCGTGCGGTTGAGCAGGTCCTTGGTGCGCAGGGCGCGGCCGAGGTTTTCCAGCGACAGCGCGGCGATCGGCAGCAGTTCGTCGAGCAGGTTTTCCTGCGCGTAGCTCAGGTGCTTGAAGCTGGCCAGCTCCAGCACGCCCATCAGCTTGTCGCGCGACAGCAGCGGCAGCACGCTGATGCTCGACGGCGAGGCCTCGCCGGTGGCGGAATGGATGCGCACGTAGTCGGCCGGTACGTCCTGCAGGGTGATCGGCTTGCGCTCCAGTGCGCATTGGCCGACCAGGCCTTCGCCGAGCGCATAGCGCGTGCTCAGATGGCGGCGCTCGCGGTAGCCGTAGCTGCCTTGCAGTTCGAGGCTGCCGTGCTCCTCGTCGAAGCCGTAGAACACGCCCACGCCCGCTTCCAGCAGCGGCACCAGGGTGCCGGTGAGG
The DNA here is from genome assembly GCF_018599165.1 of Dyella sp. LX-66. NCBI lineage: Bacteria > Pseudomonadati > Pseudomonadota > Gammaproteobacteria > Lysobacterales > Rhodanobacteraceae > Dyella > Dyella sp. LX-66. The sequence goes on along the minus strand of NZ_JAHFVJ010000001.1, from coordinate 381,102 downwards.
CGGTCGCCGAATTCGCGCTGGTCGGAAACCTTCTGCAGCTCGCCGGAGATGTCGGAGACATTGCCCTTGACCCAGGTCTGCGCCGCCGTCTCGATCGCCATCTGCTTGAACACCAGCAGGGCGCGCGCGATCTCGCCGATCTCGTCGCGGCGTTCGGTCTGGCGGATCTCCACCGTGTGGTCGTGCTGGGCCAGGCGCGTCATCAGGTCGGTCATGCGGCGGATCGGCCGCGTGATCAGGCGGTAGGTGAGCCGCACCACGGCCAGGCCGAACAGCACGGTGATCAGCATGCCGGCCCAGGTCACCGCGCGCACGATCACCTCGTCGCGGCGCTGCGCGATTTCGCGCTGGCTGAGCAGGGCGGCTTCGGTGGCGTCCATCTGGTTGATCAGGCCGACCACGTCGTTGCCGGTGACCGTGCGGTGTTCCATGTAGGTGGCCTGGGCGCGCGAACGCAGCAGCGCCACCTCGGCGTCGCCGGAGACCTTGATCGCGTTCACTGCTTCGATGCCGTTGCGCTGCGCTTCCTGTTCCCACTGCGTGGTCATTGCCTGCACGCGGTCCAGGCGGGTCTGCTGCAGCGGGTTGTCGGCGGTGAGCTTGCGCACCGTATCGATGCCGACCTGCCAGCGGCGGTTGCCGTTCTGGAAGGCGGCCAGTTCCTTGGCGCTCTGGGTGAGCAGGTAGCCGCGCACGGCGGCCTGGCTGTCCTGCAGGCCTTCGATGATGTCGTCCAGCGCCTGGCGCACTTCATAAGTATGGCGCGACCACTGCCAGCTCTCGTCCTGCCGCGACAGCGAGAGCAGGGTGACCGAGCCGCTGATCACGAACAGCAGGGTGAGGCTGCCGATGGCCAGGAGGATCTTGCGCTGGATCGGCTGGTGCGCGAGCCAGGAATACTGGCGGGGGGCGGTGGTGGCCATGCGGGTTCCCTGTATCGATGGCCCGGCGCACAGCCTTCTGCCAGGCGTTCGGCGCAGGGTAGCGCAGCGGGCGTCAGCCCGGTGTGGTTGGTACGGCGGAAGCGCGCCGCCGCCATGCCGGCGGCACGATCGAGCCGCGGCGCAGTGCGATCGCCAGCAGCACGCCGCTGAGCGTGGTGCACACCAGCAGGGCGACCACCGAGGCCTCGGCGCCGAAGTCGCCGCCGCTGAGCCAGCTCGGGCCGGTCATCTTCGCGACCAGGAAGCCGTCCGGCGGCAGGCCGGAAACGGCGATGCCGAAGACGGTGCCCTGCAGCACGTTCCAGGCCAGATGCATGCCCGCGCAGATCCATAGCGAGCGGGTTACGTGATAGAGCAGGCCCAGCAGGATGCCGGCCTCGATCGCGATCGAGAGCGAGCTCCACAGCGTGGCGCCGGGGTTGTTCAGATGCACGGCGCCGAAGAACAGCGCCGAAATGGCCAGCGACCACCAGGTGCCCAGCCCTTCCTCGACGATGCGGAACAGCACGCCGCGGAACAGGATCTCCTCGCCCAGCCCGGCGCCGATACCCACCACCAGCACGGCCGGCGCCCAGTCGGCAGCGGGGTTGGTGTGCAGCACGTGGTAGCTGCCCAGCAGCCACAGTACGGCCACGGTGAGGCTCATCAGGCCGATGCCGATGGCCAGGCCGAAGCCGCCCTGTGCGGGCAGGCGGCGCAGCGACAGCTCGGCGACAGGCCGGCGCTCCACGCCGCGCACCAGGACCACGTAGGCGAGCAGGGCCGGTACCAGCCGTTCGATCATCTGCGCCACGGCGAACAGCAGCGGATCGGCATTCTTGGCGTTCCAGCCCAGCACATGGAACACCGTGCCGATCAAGAAGCCCGCGGCGATCATCGTCACCACGAAGTTGACGATGCGCCCCAGCGGCGAGAACACCAGCCGGCGTTGCCAGACGGTGGCGTGGGCGGGGGTGACGAAGGCCAGCTGGGAGTTAGCGTCCATGCGTTCCTTGGAGAATCAGACGTCGACGGAGGCGGCGTGCTCGCGCGTGGCCGAGAAGCGTACCTGCGGCCAGCGCTCCTGCGCCAGCTGCAGGTTGACCCGCGACGGCGCCAGGTAAACCAGCTCGCCGGCCGCGTCCACCGCCAGGTTCATGGCGTTCTTCTCGCGGAATTCTTCCAGCTTCTTTTCATCGCTGCAGTGCACCCAGCGGGCGGTGACCACGCCCACCGTCTCGAACGCGGCGTCGACGCTGTACTCGTCCTTCAGGCGATACGCCACCACGTCGAACTGCAGCACGCCGACGGCGCCCAGCACCAGGTCGTTGCTCATCAGCGGGCGGAAGAACTGCGTGGCGCCTTCTTCGGACAGCTGCGCCAGGCCCTTCTGCAGCGCCTTCATCTTCAGCGGATCGCGCAGGCGCGCGCGGCGGAACAGTTCCGGCGCGAAGTTGGGGATGCCGGTGAAGGACACCGGCTCGCCCTCGCTGAAGGTGTCGCCGATGCTGATGGTGCCGTGGTTGTGCAGGCCGATCACGTCGCCGGGGAAGGCGCTTTCGACGATCTCGCGGTCGCTGGCCATGAAGGTGAGCGCATTGGCGATGCGTACTTCCTTGCCGGTGCGGGTCTGGATCATCTTCATGCCGGCGGTATAGGTGCCGGAGCACACGCGCATGAAGGCCACGCGGTCGCGGTGTGCCGGGTCCATGTTCGCCTGGATCTTGAACACGAAGCCGGTGAGTTTTTCCTCGGTCGGCTCGATCTCGCGGCCCAGGGTGGAGCGCGGCTTGGGCGAGGGTGCGTGCTCGACGAAGAAGTCCAGCAGCAGCTGCACGCCGAAGTTGTTCACCGCCGAGCCGAAGAACACCGGGGTGAGCTTGCCATCCAGGTATTGCTGCAGGTCGAACGGATGCGAGGCGCCCTGCACCAGTTCCAGTTCGTCGCGCAGTTCCTTCATCGCTTCGGTGCCGATCGCGGCTTCGAGGCCGGGCGCGTCGAGGCCCTTGAAGATGGTCGAATCCTGCCGCGTGAAGTTCTTGCCCGGCTCGAACACATGCACTTCGTCCAGCAGCATGTGATAGACGCCCTTCAGGCGCTTGCCCATGCCGATCGGCCAGGTCAGCGGCGCGCAGGCGATGCCGAGCACGGATTCCACTTCGTCCAGCAGCTCGATCGGCGAGCGGCCCTCGCGGTCGAGCTTGTTGATGAAGGTCATGATCGGCGTGTCGCGCAGGCGGCACACCTCCATCAGCTTGATGGTGCGCTCCTCCACGCCCTTGGCGCAGTCGATCACCATCAGCGCGGAGTCCACCGCGGTCAGCACGCGGTAGGTGTCTTCCGAGAAGTCCGCGTGGCCCGGGGTGTCGAGCAGGTTGACGATCTTGCCCTCGTACGGGAACTGCATCACCGACGAGGTGACCGAGATGCCGCGCTCCTTTTCCAGCGCCATCCAGTCCGAGGTGGCATGGCGCGCAGCCTTGCGCCCCTTCACCGAGCCGGCCATCTGGATGGCGCCGCCGAACAGCAGCAGCTTTTCCGTGAGCGTGGTCTTGCCGGCGTCAGGGTGGCTGACGATGGCGAAGGTGCGGCGGCGGAGGGTTTCGTCGAGGTGGGTGTACATGGCGGGGCGGCTGGAGATGCGAAACCACTAATGATACCAGTGGTCTGGCCGTGCTCTGGGCTTTGTGGAAAAGCCAGGGAGCGGGACTTATTTCAGCCAACGCGCCATACGTGCTCTAGCCAGCGGTTGAGGCAGGTTGCGGCCTTCCTCGTATGCCCGCTCGCCCTTGGTGATGCCATCCAGTAGGGCCGTGCGTCGTTGAAGCTGCTCGAAATCAGCAAATTCGCTGAGCGTCTCGGACGTCGGATACTCAAGTGGGGTGCTGGGTTTGGTATGCATGAAATCGATACTGAAGTGCCGTAGTTGGCGGCGCAATACGATGTTTCACGTCGCCGGAGGTCCTTCCAGCGCCACCCGCCGCCGCTCCAGGCTCTCCGCCGTCCACACCTCGCTGCGCCGGTAGAACTCCGGCACCGCCCGGGCGCCCTCGGGAATCACCACCCAAGGCTGCTTGCTGGCGGTGAAGACGTGGATGTCCGGCGGCAGGCGGTCCGGGTCGTCCAGGGTGCCTACGCGCACGTAGGCGAAGGTGGCGCCGCCGCCGGCGTAGTGGCTCCACAGGGCGACCATGCAGTCCGGGCAGCGGGCCACCTGCTGGCCCTTGCCGCTGAAGCTGGGGATGGTTTCGACCAGCGGGCGGCCGCGCAGCAGGCGCAGGCGGTCGGTTTCGATCATGGCGTTGAGGGCGAAGGCCGAGCCGCTTTCGCGCTGGCACCAGCGGCAGTGGCAGCAGTGCACGATCAGCGGGCCGCTGGCTAGGCGGTAGCGGACTTCGCCGCAGGTGCAACCCCCATCCAGGGGCAGGAACTCGACCGCCATCGCGCTGGCTCCCGAGATTCGGACGGCCCAGCCTACTCGACCAGCAGGTCCTCGTAGAAGGCGCCGTAGGACTCGCTGGGGTGGGCGATCTGGATCTCCAGGATCCACAGGCCGCTGGACGGGGCCTGCTCCAGCGTGCCCAGGTCGCCGGCCTTGTGGATGGCATGGGGGAAATCGCCCACGCGGTGGCCCTTGATGGCGTGGTTGAGGCGCCAGCCCATCGCTTCGGCCCGCTCGGCGGCGAAGGCGTACAGCGCTTCGCCGCTCAGGCCCTGGGTACGCCAGGCCGCGGCCACTTCGTCGAACAGGGTACGGGCGGCCTCGGCGCAGGCGTGCCTGGCCGGGTCGGCGCCGGTGGTGAAGGTGTCGCCGACGTCGCCCTCGTGGCCGTCGAAGACCAGGCCGAGGTCGATGAAATAGATGTCGTCCACGCCCAGGCGCAGGGCGGGGTCGGAGGCTTCGCGGAAGGTCTTGAGGGTGTTGGCGCCGATGCGGATCACCACCGGGTGCCACAGCCGCTCCATTCCATGGGCGCGGAACACCTCGGCTGCCTCGGCCCGGGCTTCCTCCTCGCTGATGCCCGGGCGCATGCGCTCGCGGATGCCCTGCAGCACGGCCCAGCTGCGCTCGCGGGCGCGCAGCATCAGGGCGGGGTCGTAGGGGGCGCCGACGGCTTCGCGCGGGGTCGCGGTCATGGCGCTCAGATCCACAGCAGGATCAGGCCCAGCGCCGCCGGCACGGCCTGGAACAGCAGGATGCGGCGCGAGGCGGTAAAGCCGCCGTAGAGCCCGGCCACCAGCACGCAGCCGAGGAAGAAGCGCGCTACGGCGAGGCCGTCCGTGCCCAGCCACAGCGACCACAGCAGGCCGGCGCTGAGAAAGCCGTTGTACAGGCCCTGGTTCGCCGCCAGCACCTTCGACTGCGCGGCGAATTCCGCGGTGGTGCCGAAGGCCCTGCGGCCGGCCGGCTTATCCCACAGGAACATTTCCAGCACCAGGAACCATACGTGCAGCACGGCGACCAGGGCGATGACGATTTGGGCGGCAATGGACACGGCGGCTCCTTGGTTGAACCTGCATTGTAGGTGGCGGTGAGCCGCAGGCGCACCCCGGCTCAGGCCTTGCGGAAGGTCACCACCAGCACGTCGCGGTGCGCGGCCCGGCCGGGGTCGCGCGGCATCACCGGCGTCACCCCGTGGAACACCCGCGCATCGTCCACCAGCGCCGCATCCAGCGGGTGGGTGAGGGTGAAGCTGCCCAGCAGGCTGCCGTCGGCGGTATGGATGGTGGTGGTGCCGCTTTCGATGTTCTCGCGGTCCACCAGGAGCACCAGCACGTAATCCACCCCGTCGCGGTGCACGCCCTCGGGCGTGGGCTCGCCGGCCAGCCCGGCGCGGGCCTCGATGCGGAACTGGTGCACCTCGATGTGCCACTGCGCCACCTGCGGCGCCAGTGCGCCGAAGAAATCGCGGGCGAAACCCAGGATGCGCTGCAGGCTGGCGCCTTCGGCGATGGCCGGGCGCACCGGCTCGAACCAGCGTTCGATGCCGCCCTGCAGGTTGTTGTAGTCCAGGCTCTGGTAGTGCGGCTGCTGCAGGCGCAGCTCGAACGGGCCCGCCGCGCCGGCCGCGAACACCGCATGGCGGCGGCGCCGGTGGCGGCCCTTGGCGGCCAGGTAATCGTCCGGGCCCAACTCGTTCCAGCTGCCGGCGAATGCCGCCCAGTCCGCCATCGCCTGCCGGGAGCCTTCTTCCAGCAGGTGCTCCATCGCCAGGTGGGTGGCGAAGGCGAAGCCGTCGCGCTGGAGCAGCTCGCGCAGGGCCGGGGCGGACGTGGCCTGGTGTTCGGGGGCGGTCATGGGCGTCCCGGGGGAGTGGGAAAGCGGCCAAGCATAGCGCCGACGCGGGCGCGGCACATGGCCGGCGCGCGGCCTGCCGCAGGGCGGCTGGCGCCTTGCCTGGCGCGGCTTGGCGGGCGTTGTGCGAATAATCTTGAAACGATTGGGCGTGTAGACGTTTAGACGGCCAAACTATTGACAGCGCCGCGCGGGCGCCGATACAGTCCGCATCACTCATCGAGACCGGCTGAGGGACAGGCCCTTTGAAGCCGGGGCAACCTGCGGGATTTCCCGCCACGGTGCCAACTCCTGCGGAGGCGCAATCAGGCGCCGCCGAGAGATGGGCGAGCTTCGTGCCGGCACTCATGCCGGCCGCGTGGCGACCTCTCTCCGATCCGCAGGGCGATGCCCGAACCGGAGAGCGAGATGTCCAGCCAGCCCCAGCCCGTCACCAGCGCCGCAGCCTCCTGTATCCAGGCGGGCGTTGTCCGCGCGGATCTCACGACGCAGCGCAGCTCCCGCCGCATCCGTCTCTCGCCCAAGTACGGCAGCCGCCCCTGCGAAGTCGACGTGCGCTACCTGTGGTGCGGCGCGCCGGACGCGCCCACCGTGATCGTGCAGGGCGGCATTTCCGCCAACCGCGAAGTGGTGGCGCTGGATGACGAAGCCACCCCCGGCTGGTGGCAGGAAGCCGTCGGCGCCGGCCGCCCGATTGACCTCGACCGCTACCGCGTGCTGTGCATCGACTGGCTGACCCCGGCCGAACTCGACGGCGCCACCGCCGTCTCCAGCGAAGACCAGGCCGACGCGCTGGCCGCCCTGGTCGAGGCGCTGGGCATCGTGCGCGTGCATGCCTTCATCGGTTCTTCCTACGGCGCCATGGCCGGCCTGGCCTTCGCCGCGCGCCACCCCTATGCGCTGGACCGCCTGGTGCTGCTGGCCGGCGCGCACCGCCCGCATCCGCTGGCCACCGCGCAGCGCGCCGTGCAGCGCGGCATCGTGCGGCTGGGCCTGGAGACCGGGCAGCCGGAGCAGGCGCTGTCGCTGGCGCGCCAGCTGGCCATGACCACTTACCGCGGCAGCGAGGAGTTCTCGCGCCGTTTCACCGCCGCGCCGGAATTCCGCGAAGGGCGCTTCCATTTCCCGGTCGAGGACTACCTGGTGCACCAGGGCCGCCGCTTCGTCGAGCGTTTCGACGTGGAGCGCTTCCTCGCCCTGTCCGAATCGATCGACCTGCACGACGTGACGCCGGAGCGCATCGCCGCGCCCGCCACGCTGATCGGCTTCCCGTCCGACCGCCTGGTGCCGCTGTCCGACCTGTGCGAACTGCAGCGCCGCCTGCATGGCCCGGCCACGCTCGAAGTGCTCGAGTCGCCGTACGGCCACGACGCCTTTCTCAAGGAAACCCATCGCCTCGCGCCGCTGCTGCGCGAAGCGCTGGCCTGAACCCATTCGTCCCCACGCTTTTGCGCACCAGCAAACAAGAAACGGAGATCACCATGAGCGACACCACCGCCCCCTGTAGCACCAGCACCTGCGCGGTGCGCGCCGGCATCGAGTCCGACACCCAGCACGGCGCGGTGGTGCCGCCGCTGCACCTGTCGACCAACTACGCCTTCGAAGGCCTGGGCGGCAAGCGCGCCTACGACTACTCGCGCAGCGGCAACCCCACGCGCGATCTGCTCGGCAATGCGCTGGCCGAACTGGAACAGGGCGCGGGCGCGGTGGTGACGGCCAGCGGCATGGCCGCGGTGGCGCTGGCGCTGGAACTGGTGCCGGCGGGCGGCCGCGTGCTGGCCGCGCACGACTGCTACGGCGGCACCTGGCGCCTGCTCGACGCCTGGGCCAAGAAGGGCCGCTTCACGCTCGACTTCGTCGACCTCACCGACAGCGTGGCGCTGGCCGCCGGCCTGGCCAGCAAGCCCTCGCTGGTGTGGGTGGAGACGCCGTCCAATCCGCTGCTGCGCATCACTGACATCCGCCACGTGGCGCAGGCCGCGCACGCTGCCGGTGCGCTGGTGGTGGTGGACAACACCTTCCTCTCGCCCGCGCTGCAGCAGCCGCTGGTGCTGGGCGCGGACGTGGTGGTGCATTCCACCACCAAGTACATCAACGGTCACAGCGACGTGGTGGGCGGCGCGGTGATCGCGCGCGACCAGGCGGTGGCCGACCAGCTGAAGTGGTGGGGCAACTGCAATGGCCTCACCGGCGCGCCGTTCGACAGCTTCCTCACCCTGCGCGGCCTGCGCACGCTGAGCGTGCGCCTGCGCCAGCACCAGGAAAACGCACACCGCATCGCCGACCTGCTCGACGGCCACGCCGCCGTGCGCAAGGTCTACTACCCGGGCCTGGACAGCCACCCCGGCCACGCCCTGGCCGCGCGCCAGCAGGTCGGCTTCGGCGCCATGCTGAGCTTCGAGCTGGAAGGCGAGGTGGCGCAGATCGAAGCCTTCGTCAACGAGCTGCAGTATTTCTCGCTGGCCGAATCGCTGGGCGGCGTGGAAAGCCTGATCGCGCACCCGGCCTCCATGACCCATGCCTCGATGGCGCCGGAAGCGCGCCGCACCGCCGGCATCGCCGACAGCCTGCTGCGCATCTCGGTGGGCATCGAGGACGGCGACGACCTGGTGCGCGACATCGACGCCGCCCTGGGCCGCGCCTTCGCTTCGCTGGCCAACAAACGCCGGGTGAACGCATGAGCGCGGTGCTGGCGGAAGCGGACGTCCAGACGGCCAGGCCGGCCGCTGCCGCCAGCGGCACGGCCATCGTGCTGCTCGGCACCGGCGTGGTCGGTGGCGCGCTGCTCAAGCTGCTCAATACGCCGGCCGCTGCCTCGCTGCAGCTGGTGGCCGCGGCGAACTCGCGCCGCCAGCAGACCGATCCCCAGCAACTGGCCGACCGCGCCCTGCGCGAGAAGCTCAAGAGCCATGGCGACCCGCGCGACGACGCAGCCCTGCTGCGCGCGCTCGACGCCAGCGGCGCGGCGGTGAAAGTCATCATCGACGCCACCGCCAGCGCCAGCCTCGCCGCACGCCACGCCGACTGGCTGGCGCGCGGCTATCACGTGGTCACCGCCAACAAGGCGCTGGCCGGCGGCGAGCTGCCGGGCTGGCGCGCGCTGCAGGCGGCGGTGGCCGAAGGCGGCCGCTATGGCGATTCCGCCACGGTGGGCGCCGGCCTGCCGGTGCTGTCCACCCTGCGCCGCCTGCGCGGCTGCGGCGATGCGCTGCTCACGCTGGAAGGCGTGTTCTCCGGTTCGCTGTCCTACCTGTTCAACCAGTACGACGGCAGCCAGCCGTTCTCCGCGCTGCTGCGCGAGGCACGCAAGCTGGGCTATACCGAACCCGATCCGCGTTCCGACCTGTCCGGCGAAGACGTGGCGCGCAAGCTGCTGATCATCGCTCGCAATGCCGGTTTTGCGCTGGGCACCGACGAAGTGGACGTCGAAAGCCTGGTGCCCGAGGCGCTGCGCAAGGTCGACACCGACACCTTCCTCGCCCGCCTGGAAGAACTCGACGAACCGCTCGCCCGCCGGCATGCCGAGGCGAAGGCGCGTGGCGGCGTGCTGCGTTTCCTGGCGCGGCTCAATCAGCGCGGCAAGGCGCGGGTGGGGCTGGTCGAAGTGCCGGCGACGCATCCGGCCGCGCGGCTGTACGGCACGGACAACCAGTTCGCGCTCACCACCACGCGCTACCACTCACAGCCGCTGGTGATCCAGGGGCCGGGTGCGGGGCCGGAGGTGACGGCGCAGGCGTTGCTGGGCGATGTGCTCGCTCTTGCCTGACCTCGACGTAGGTTGGGGTGAGCCAACGGCGAACCCCAACATCACCACCTTCAAGCGCATCGCATTGTTGGGGTTCGCCAGCGGCTCACCCCAACCTACGCCGGCTTCCGTCGCCGGGACCGGAGCATAAAAAAACGCGCGGCTCTCACCGCGCGTTTTTATTTGGACGTCCGCAAAGCTCAATGCTTCGCGATGCGCTCCGACTCGAACTCATCCGGCGGCACCACCGGCGCGCCCGGATGCGCCTGCGCCTCCAGCTCGGCCGCTTCCACCGACGGCGTGCGCCAGCCGGACTTCACGCCCCAGAGATAGAACACCAGGCCGACCACGGCGACCACGCCCAGGTCCATGCCGTAGCTGAGGTAGCCCTTGCCGCCGAACGTGGTGCTGCCGGCCCAGGACACCAGGGCCAGGGTGGGCAGGTAGAAGATCAGCCACCACGCGCCCTTGAGCTGGCGGCCGAAGTCGTGCCAGCCGGCCTTGAGCTGGTAGTAGAAGTACACCGGCAGGGCCACGACCATCAGCAGGATGATTTCGCCCGTCAGCGGCCACTTCGCCCAGTACAACAGTTCCGTCGCCATGATGAAGGCAACGCCGGCCAGCACCGGCAGGCCGGCGATGCGCAGCGGGCGGTGCAGGTTGGGAGCGGTGCGGCGCAGGGTCATCGCGCTGACCGGGCCGGTGAGGTAGGAAATGATCGTCGCCACCGAGATCACCGCTGCCAGCGTGCCCCAGCCGCGGAACTTGAACAGGAACAGATACGACACCGCAAGGTTGAACCACATCGCCGGACGCGGGATGCCCCACTTCGGATGGATGCGGCCCAGCAGCTTCGGCAGCGTGCCGTTGCGCTCCATGCCGTAGATCATGCGCGCCGTGGTGGCGGTGTAGGTGATGCCGGTACCGCTGGGGCTGATGAAGGCGTCGACGTAGAGCAGCATCGCCAGCCAGTGCAGGTTGACGATGATTGCCAGCTCCGCGAACGGCGAGCGGAAATCGATACCGTGCCAGCCGGACTTCGCCAGCATCTCCGGCGGCACCGCGCCGAGATAGGCCAGCTGCAGGATCACGTACACGATGGTGGCCAGCACGATCGAGCCGATCACCGCGAACGGAATGCTCTTGCCCGGGTTGTGCGCTTCGCCGGCGAGGTTCACCGGGCTCTGGAAGCCGTTGAAGCTGAATACGATGCCCGCGGTGGCCACGGCGGTGAGCACCGCGGCGAAGTCGATCGCATGCGCGTCGCCGTGCACGCCCACCGAGAAGTTCTCGCTGTGGAAGCCGCTGGCGATCAGCGCCAGGCCGGTGGCGGCCGGCACGATCAGCTTGAACACGGTGATGGCCGTGTTGGAGCGGGCGAACAGCTTCACGCTCCAGAAGTTGAGCAGGAAGTACACGATCACCAACACGGCGGCGATGGCGATGCCCGCGTTGCTGAGCTCGCCGCTGCCGTCGGGCATGTGCATGTACAGGTCCTGCGCCCACTTCCACGGCCACGAGGCCATGTACTGCACCGACGCTTCGGCTTCGACCGGGATCACCGACACGATGGCGATCCAGTTGGCCCATGCGCCGATAAAGCCGACCAGCGAACCGTGCGAGTAGTGGCTGTAGCGCACCATGCCGCCGGACTCGGGGAACATCGCGCCCAGTTCCGCGTAGGTCAGCGCGATCGTCATGATGATGGCCGCGCCGAGCACCCAGGCCCAGATGGCGCCGGGTCCCGCCAGGCCTGCCGCGCGCCACGCGCCGAACAGCCAGCCGGAGCCGATGATGGAACCCAGGCCGGTAAGCATGAGCGCAAAAGGACCGACGTCGCGCCGGATGGAGCTGGAAGAGGACATGCAAACTCCCGCAGGATCTGGATCTCGAAGGCCGCCCCCGCGGACGGCACAAGGGCCGGATGATGACAGCCCCTAGCGCGGCTGTCAGCCCGGCGGGACGGAACTTCGGAAGATTCTGCGGGTGCGGCAAGTGCATGGCGCGGCGCAACATTTGCCGTGAGGGCAAGGGGTTTGCGGCACCTTCAGGGGCGTATGGAGGGCGCTTGGGAAGCTGGCGCGCCCATCCATGGGCGCGCTTCTCCAGTGTGGTGCTGCCTCGCGCCTTACGCGGTGATGTGGAGTTCCAGCCAGTCGGAAGCGGTTTGCGCCGCGTTCGCGGTACGAAGGTTCTCCGCCGGGTCGCCCGCGGTGTTGTTCCGCTCCTGCTGCGCGATGGCGCGCAGGTCGTCGGCCAGGGTCGCCTTGTTGCGCGCACCGCCGATGTCGAACGCATGCGGGTTGGAGAGCACTCGCATCAATTCGGCCGCGCCCACGCACGGTGCCTGCGCATCGGCGGCCTTGAGCATGTCGTAGACGTCCTGGCCGCTGAGTCCCGCATCCTGCAGCGAGCTGATGGCGGGACCACCGGAGTGGTTGCTCTGCAAGATGTTCGGAACGATCCGCGCCAGGTCCTGCAGCTCGTCGGGCGAGATGCCGGTGCCCAGCCATTGGTTGACCTGGCCGGGATCGGCGTTCGCCATCATGTCGATGTCGCTCGGCTTCAGGTTCACGCCATCGGCGCCCAGGTATTTCCTGACGTCCGCGTGGATCTGGTTGGCGTCCGTGATGTCGTCGATGATGCCGCCGGCGAACTGGAACGGCGCCGCCACCAGCGAGCCGATGGCATTGATGAAGGCGCCAGGCACTTCGACCCCGCCCACCTCAAGCGTGCTGCCGATCACCGAGAACAGATCGCCGATCACGGCGCCCGCATAGACGGGGTTGTTTTGCATGCTGTCGAAATCCGATTTGCACGCGCTCGTGGCGGCGATCAGCGACAGGCCGGGAACCAGGCGTGCACTGAACTCGGCGAGGCTCGCGGTCTTGCTGCCGGCTTTCTCGGCGTCCACCAGGGACTGCAGGGCGCCGCTGGCAAGTCCCACGGTGGTGCCGCCGGCCGTGGAATAGGAGTTGATCACCCCGCTGATGTTGTCTCCCAGATCTCCGTTGATGGCATTGACCATGATCGAAGCCATCGCCAGCCCCTTGCCGCCCGGGCCGAGTTCCTTGAACTCCTCGCCCAGCACCTTGGCGGTGAAAGCGTCTTCCTTGTTCTCGGCCATGCGCGTGTAGTTGGTGGTCAGCTGCGACCAGCCGTCGTTGGCCTGGAACAACGGTGCGGCGAGAGCGAGCAATTGGGTAGCTGCGCCCTTGGCGTCGCCATGGCCTTCCACCAGCAGCTGGGCTTGCGCCGCGGCGATGGAGTCGTTCACGACTTTGCTCTGGTAATCGGAGAACTGGTTGAAGGCTTTGGTCGCCGCGGGATCGGCGTCGATGGCAACGACGAAGGCCAGCGCCGTCTTGCCCTGGCCGGACTGGTTCAGATCCTCGATGGAGTCGTAGAGCTGCTTGGCGTTATCGGGACTGCGCCCGGCGGCGGCGACCAGTTCGTCCTGGTGGGCGCTCATGTAGGAGGCGAGGGTGCGTCCGGCATCGGTCTCGGCCTGATACACCTTGGCGTTGTCGGGGTCGGCTCGGTAGGCCTTGATAAAGGCCTGCTTCTGCTGGTCGTTCAACGGCCCGGCATGATTGAGCAGCTCGGCCAGATGCTCGTCCTTCTCCAGCTTGGCGCCATGCGCATCGTTGTAGGCCTTGAGCGGGCTGCCCGGTACGTTGGCGAGGTAGTTCTGCTGGCCGACGGTGGCCGCGACGGTGATGTCCTGCGCCTGATCGGTCTTGCCGTCGTTCTGCAGCGCATTCGCCAGCGCCATGGCGAGCGTGGGGCGGACGCCGCCGTTCATCGCGGTGGTGACGGAATCCACCGTCCGCTGGCTCCAGTCCTCGGCCTGGTGCAGATAGGCGCCGGCGACCTGGCTGGCCAGGTCCTGCGCGTCGGGTCCGGTGCCAAGCGCACTGATCACGCGCTGCATGGTGCCGAAGGTCTGCTCGCCGTCTCCGTTCATCGACATCTGCCCCATCTTCTGGATGGTCGGCAGGCTCTGGCGCACCACTTCCGCGGCGAGCGGCGGCGGCAGGCCCTGGATGCTGTCGAGCAGGGCGTGGGCGGCGTCGAGCGAGCCGGATCCGTTCTTGCCGCCGGCATAGGCCTGGTCGATCTGTCCGGCCGCCTGTTTGGCCCAGGCCTGCACGCGCGGGTCGGCGGCGACCGCATCGACCACGTCCTGCGGTTGTCCATCCAGCGCGATGTGCTTGAGCTTGTCGGCCGCGCTCCAGTCGCCGGAGAAATCGGGGATCAGCGCGTTGGCCTGGCTGCGCAGCTTGCAGGCATCCACGCTCGCCTGCAGCGTCGTGGCAAGCGCGGCATCGCCGGGGTGGCGCGCGATGATCGCGGCGCCGGCGCTGGCGATCTGCTGGTCGGCCGGCGCGCGGAAGTCCGGCGGCGTGTTCTGGTTGCGGAACGCGACTTCGCCGGCGATCTCATCGCCGATCGCCTGATCCATGGCCTGCTTCGCCGTATTGACCTTGTCCTGCTCGGTGCGGTCGATATCGCCGCGCAATGCGCCATTGCGCGGCGCATCGTGCATGGCGTCGTCGTGCTGCTTGACGGCGGCTTGATAGGCCGCGATCGCAGCATCGGTTTTCTGCGCCGGCGTCTGCGCCGCCGGTGCAGCTTGCGCGGTGGCCGCGGCGTGCGCCGGAAGCGTGAGCACCTGCCCGGCCGACAGGGTGCTGTCGACGCTGATGCGATTGATGCTGGCCAGCTCTTCCGGGGCGAGGTTGAACTGCTGCGCCACCTGCGTGACCGTTTCCTTGCCGGTGGCGGTGTAGGTCGCAGGCGGCGGCAGCTGCGGCTGCGCGTAGCTGGTGGATGCATCTGCAGGGATGATGTTCATGGCGGACTCCTTGCCGTGTTGCCGTGGGGACTGGCATTGGCATTTAGACCCGCCGTCATCGAGCGGCAATACGTAGTTTCCCTAGCTGCAGGATCTTTCGCTCGATATCGCTGTGTGCAGCCGATTAACAAGAAGAAGCATGCGCTGCTTGCGGAAAAAAATTACGTCATTCGATGCGCGCGCAAACTCGGCAACGTATCGACCCCCGTCATTCCAGCGAGGCGCTTCAAAACAGCGAAGCTGGTCAAGCTGGAATCCAGCGCCTTTAAGGTTCCGAAGGCACTGGACCCCAGCTTTCGCTGGGGTGACGGGTCCTGTCGGTAGCCGTCAATAAGGCCGCCCCTGGCCATCCGTGCCATAAGCGATATGCAGCAGCCGCGGATCCGTCTCGGCGATCTCCTGGATATTTTCCGGCGTAATGCCACGAGCACGCATCGCATTGAGCTGGTCCGGGCCAGCGCCGATCAGCGCCTCGCGCTCGTCCTTGCTCTCGATGCCGGCGCCTTCCAGGAACTTGTCCTGCGCTTCCTTGTATTCCTGGTCCTTGTGGTGCTGCTCGATAAAGTGCAGCGCCACCACGGCGATGGTCGCCACCGCGATGCCGATCGGCCCGGCAAAGCCGCCGAGCATTTCCTCGCCGCCAAAAGCCGCCAGGGCCGCGCCGCCCGCGCCCACGCCCGAGAAGATCGCGGTGGGATAGTCGTGGTCGGCCACGCCCTTCACCGCGCCGGCGGCGAAGTAGGCCACGTTGAGCACGCCGATGAATTTCTCGGTGATCTCCGGCGCCGCATGGCCCCATTGTTCGAGCACGTTGTTCTTGTCCAGGGCCTGGATGGTGCCGGTCAGGGCGTTCTTGGCCGGCGCCAGGTCCAGGCCGAAGGCCAGCGAACCGATCACGTTCTGCACGCTGGGGTCTTCGATGGTCTTGCCGGTCTGGCTGATAAAGGCCGCGCCAGTGATGCCCAGCGCCATCGTGCGGAACAGCATGCCGGCCTTGGCGTCGCTGAAGGGCAGTTCCTTCAGCTCCTGCAATTCCTTCTGCACCGAAGCGAACTCGTTCACCGCCTTGCCTTGCTTGGCGTCTTCCAGCGTTTCGGTGCGCAGCGAGTTGACCACTTCCTCCAGCTTGTCGATGCCCTTGTCCACTTCGCCCTGCGGAATGCCCAGCATCTGCGCACCGAGGCCGCGGAACGATTCCAGCGCCTGCTTCACCTTGGCGATGCTGGCGTCGTCGGACGGGTTCATCTCGCCCAGCGAAGGCATCAGGTGGCTCACCACATAGGCCTTGCCGACCGCGGCGGTGAAGTCCTTATCCTTGTGGCCCAGCTCGATCAGCAGCTTCGCGGCTTCGCCGCCTTCCTCGCCGTCGAACACGCTGGGGTCCTGCGTGGCGGCGAATTCGATCGACTGCTTGGTGGTGTCGTCGTCCAGCAGCTTGGCGGCGCCTTCCTTGGTGAGGCCGTAGCTCTTCAAGTTGTCGGGCACGCTGGTGAGCGAGGTGATGTCCAGGTCCAGCGCGCGCACGTCGGTGACGAGCTTGTCCTTGTTCGCCTTCAACTGGTCTTGCCAGTCCTTGCCCTTGCCGTCGATGTATTTCTGGATGGCCTGTTGCTTCTGGTCGTCGGTGAGGCCGGGGCCGAGGTCCTTGATCAGGTTGTTGAGTTCCTCGGTCTGCTTGGCGTAGGCCTGCATGTCCTGTTTCAGCGTCACCTGCTGCAGGTTGCCCATGCCGAGTTTCACCGAGCTCACCATCTGCATGGCCAGTGTGTTCTTGCCGTCGGCCTGCAGGTTGCTGGCCACGGCCAGCGCCAGCGCGGGATCGCCGCCATCGGAGATGGCCTTGGTCACGTCGTTGTTGTTGGCGAGCATGGAGTTGCGTTCCAGATACTTCGCCACGTCGCCGGCAAAGTCGCTCTGCGCCGCCTGGCCGGCGTCGCTGCCGCCGAGGTTGCGGTACACCACGCTGAGGTCGCGGTAGATATCCGGGTCGGACATCGCGCTCAGCACTTCGCTGTTGCTCGACATCCACGATTGAGTGTCCTGGGCGTTCCACCAATGCGTGGTGACTTCGCGGCCCAGCTCCGGCGATGCGCGGGTGAGGTCGGCCAGGTACTTGGCGCAATCGGCCGCCGACTTGCCGCTGGCATCGTGCGCCGCATCGGCCACCCACTGCTTGACGCGCGGATCGGCCAGCACCGCATCCACCACTTCCTTGGGCTGGCCTTGCAGGTTGATGCCCTTGAGCTTGTCCGCGGCGCTCCAGTCGCCGTAGTAGCCGGGGATCAGCGAGTCGGCCTTGGCCTGCACCTGGTAGGTGTGCACCGCGTCCTTGATCAGCGGCGTGGCGCCGGCATCGCCCTGGTGGCGCGCGAGGATGGCATCGCCCGCATTCGCCACCAGCTGGTCGGTGGGCGTGCGGAACTGGCCTGGCACGCCCTGGTTGCGCTGGGCGACTTCGCCGGCGATCTCGTCGTGGATGGCCTGGTCCATCGCGGTCTTGGCCTTGTTCACTGCATCGTCCGCGCCCTGGCGGATCTCCTGCCGCAGCGCGCCGTTCTGCGGCATGTTGCTGGTGGCCTCGGTGCGGTCCTTCACCGCCTGCTGGTAGGCGGCGATGGCGGCGTCTGTCTTGGCGGCCGGCGTGGCGGGGGCGGCGGGCGCGGCATCGGTCTGCGCGGGCTGCACCGCGTTGGGCGGCAGCTGCAGCTGCTGGCCGGGCGTGAGCTGGGTGTCGACCGTGATGTGGTTGGTGCGCGCAAGTTCTTCCGGCGTCACCTGGTAAGTTTTTGCGATCGTTGCGACCGTCTCCTGCGGCTTGACGATGTGCGGCGGGGGCGGAGGCGGTGTGGCCGGGGGCGTGTAGCGGACGGAAGATCCTGCGTCGACGGGAAACATGGCGCACTCCGGAAATGAAAAGACCGGCGCATTCAGCGCCGGCCTGTCATGGAGCCGCAATAAGGAGTTTCCCTAGGTGACAGCCGCGCTACGGCTGTGCCGTCAGCACTCGATCACGTTCACCGCGAGGCCGCCGCGCGAGGTTTCCTTGTACTTGTCCTTCATGTCGCGGCCGGTGTCGCGCATGGTGGCGATCACCTTGTCCAGCGACACGCGATGCTTGCCGTCGCTCTTCAGCGCCATGCGGCTGGCATTGATCGCCTTCACCGAACCCATCGCATTGCGCTCGATGCAGGGAATCTGCACCAGGCCGCCGATCGGATCGCAGGTCAGGCCCAGGTTGTGTTCCATGCCGATCTCGGCGGCGTTCTCCACCTGCAGCACGTTGCCGCCCAGCGCGGCGGTGAGGCCGCCGGCCGCCATCGAGCAGGCCACGCCCACTTCGCCCTGGCAGCCGACCTCGGCGCCGGAGATCGAAGCGTTCTCCTTGTACAGAATGCCGACCGCGGCGGCGGTGAGCAGGAATTCGATCACGCCGTCGTCGTTCGATTTGGGGCAGAAGCGGTGGTAGTAGTGCAGCACCGCCGGCACGATGCCGGCCGCACCGTTGGTCGGCGCGGTGACCACGCGGCCGCCCGCGGCGTTCTCTTCGTTCACCGCCAGCGCGTACAGGTTGACCCAGTCGAGGATGGTGAGCGGGTCCTTCAGTGCGGCTTCCGGCTGGTTGCGCAATTCCTGCGCCATCGCCGGCGCGCGGCGCGTCACCTTCAGGCCGCCGGGCAGGGTGCCGGGCGAGCGCAGGCCGCGGGTGACGCAGTCCTGCATGGCCTTCCAGATGGTGAGCAGGCCGGCGCGGGTTGCTTCCTCGCTGCGCCACACCTTTTCGTTCTCCATCATCAGCTGCGCGATGCTCAAGCCGTGCTGCGCGCACAGCGCCAGCAACTGGTCGCCGGTGGAAAACGGATAGGGCAGGGCGGTGGTGTCGGCGACGATGCGGTCTTCGGCCGCCTCGTCCTGGTTGACGACGAAGCCGCCGCCCACCGAGTAGTAGTCGCGCGTGCCCAGCTCGTGGCCTTCGGCGTCATACGCGGTGAAGCGCATGCCGTTGGTGTGGAACGGCAGCTTCTGGCGCTTGTTGAAGACCAGGTCGCGCTTCTCGTCGAATTCGATCTCGTGCCGGCCCAGCACGCGCAGGCGCTTGCTGTGGCGGATGCGTTCCAGCGTTTCGGGAATGCGGTCCGGGTCGACCGTGTCCGGATGCGCGCCTTCGAAGCCCAGCAGCACCGCCTTGTCGGTGCCGTGGCCGCGGCCGGTCATGGCCAGCGAACCGAACAGCTCCGCGCGCAGGCGCACCACCCGGCCCAGCACGCCTTTTTCGTCCAGCCAGCGTTCGGCGAAGCGCGCGGCGGCGCGCATGGGGCCGACCGTATGCGAGGAGGACGGTCCGATGCCGATCTTGAAGAGGTCGAATACGCTGACGGCCATGGCTTTGTGCTGGGGCTGGACGGGGAACCCGCTATTCTACGCATCCCCCCGCTGCCCCGCAGTCCGTACGCGAGCGTCTGTTGCCGCCATGGCCGACCTGATCCTCTACCAGCGCGACTACTGCCATCTGTGCGACCAGGCCCTGGCCGTGATGGCTGAGGCGCGCGCACCGGATTTCGACAGCGTGTGGGTGGACGACGCGCAGGAGCTGGAAGACCGCTACGGCACCCGCGTGCCGGTGCTGCGCGACGTGCGCGACGGGCGGGAGCTGGACTGGCCGTTCGATGCGGCGGCGGTGCGCGCCTTTCTGGCGGTCAAGCTCAGCGCGACTTGAGCCGGCGCAGGATCTCCTCGCGCGCCTCGCGCAGGATCGAATCGCGATCCAGCCCGGCCACGATCTCCGCCACCGCCCGCTTCGCCCCCAGCTCGCCCCAGGACTTGCCCGCCACCAGGTAGCGCTCCGCAGCGCGCCCGATCAGCACCGTGGCGTACCAGGCCAGCGCGCCCTGCGCGGCCGCGGTCACCAGCACCGACAGACCCGCGCTCACGCCCTTCAGCGCCGAAGCCACCAGCTGCATGCCCCATACCGCGCCCATCAGCGCGGCGAGCTGGGCGGAGATCACCGCCACCAGCTTGCCGGATTCGGCGCGCGTCAGCGGCAGTCCATACACGCGCGACAGCTGCAGCACCATCGCCGCATCCATGCCCGCCGCGGCGAGCAGGTCGGCGACGGGGATGGGATTGAGCGCCACCGCCACGCCCTTGGCCAGGCAGTAGTTGCGGATCAGCTTGTCGGCCAGCCGGCGCCGGCTTTCGGCGATGCGTTCGCTTACCTGGTCGGTAAGCCGGCTTGCGTACAGGCCGGCGTTGAGCGCGGACAGCGTCTTGCCTTCGCGCCGCGCGATGGCAAGCAGGCGTTCGCGCAAGGCGGCCACGTCCGGCGGCGCCGGCAGTTCGCGCAGATGTTCGCGGCCGTGTTCGTCGGTTTCCATGCGCCGCTGCGGCGTAGGGCGCGCGGCTACGGAGACCACGTCGTCGTCGCGCACCAGGCCATGCGCGCGTTCGCGCAGTTGCGCAAGCAGGGCATCGCGTTCGGCGGGTGCGTAGCGGTCGGCCTTGTTGAGTGCGAGCAGCACGGGGCGCTGGGTGGCGGCCAGTGTCTTCAGCGCATCGAGTTCGTCGCGGGTGAGGTCGCCGTCGGCGACGAAGATCACCAGGTCGCTGACTTCGGCCACTTCAAAGGCCAGCCGCTCGCGCGCCTCGCCATCGAGTTCGTTGATGCCGGGCGTATCGATCAGCACCAGGCCCGCTTCGCGCGCTTCGTCGAGCGCGGCCTGCTCGGCCTGGGTGGTCGTGCCGTGCAGCACGCCGACGGTGAACGCCTCGCGGCCCAGCAGCGCATTGCCCAGCGCCGACTTGCCGGCAGAGACGCGGCCGAACACGGCTACATGCAGTTCACCGCGCTGCAGCCGTTCGAGCATGTTTTCGATGCGGCCGAAATCGCCGGCCAGTTCCTCGCGGATGGCCGGCGGAATGCCCGGGTCATCCAGCAGGCGGCGCAGGCTGTCGGCCATGCGCGTCTGTGCGCGCTCTGCCACGGGTGCCGCGGCGGCGCCTGGCGCGTCCGGCTTTACCAGCCAGCCGCGCAGGCGCTGCCACAGCGTGTCGCCGCTCATTACTTGGCGGTGAGCACGAGGTGTGCGCTGACCTTGACGTCGGCGCCGATCACCGAGGTGTCGGCGTATTCGCCGCCGCCCACGCCGAAGTCCAGGCGCTTGACCGTGCCGCTCACATCCAGCGTGGCGCCGGCGCCGGCCGGCTTGAAGGTGACGTTGAGGCTGACCGGCTTGGTCACGCCGCGCAGGGTGAGGTTGCCGTCGGCGATCACCTGCGCGCCGTTCTGGTGGAAGCCGGTGGTGACGAAGTGCGCCTTGGGAAACTTGGCGACGTTGAAGAAGTCGGAGCCGGGCAGGGCGCCGTCGCGGTCCTTGTCGCCGGTCTTGACGCTGGCGAGGTCCACTTCCACGTCGAACTTCGAGGTGGCGAGCTTGGCGGCGTCATAGCTGATCGCCGCGGTGAACTTGCCGAAGGTGCCGTCGAACGAGGCGCCCTGGAAGCTGCTGGTGAAACCCAGCTTGCTGCCGGCGGGCTGCACCGCATAGTCGGCGGCGCCGGCCAGGCCGGGCAGGGCCAGTGCGAGCAGCAGCGAGGCAAAGGCATAGCGTTTCATCAGCGGTCTCCTTGAGAGGTATCGCCGCGCAGGCGGCGGAAGGGAAGCATGCGCAGCAGGGTGTTGTCGCGGTTCACCAGATGATGCTTCAGCGCACCGGCGATATGCGCCACCAGCACCAGCACCAGGAACCAGAACAGATATTCGTGCACGTCGCCGGCAAGGCCGCGCATGTCCTGGTCGGCCTGCGCCAGCGCGGGCAGGTTGAACATCTTGAAATACTGCAGCGGCTTGCCGGCGATGGAGTTGAACCACCAGCCGCTGAGCGGCAGCGCCACGATCAGCAGATAGAGCAGCGCATGCACCGTATGCGCGGCCAGCTGCTGCCAGCGCGGCGCGGGGTCTTCGCGCGGCCGCCGTTCGCTCATGCGCCACAGCAGGCGCAGCACGAACAGCGCCAGCACCGTCAGTCCGATCGACTTGTGCAGGGCCAGCCAGTTGATCTTCTGCATCGGCCCGTGCGCCAGGTCCATGCACAGGCCGAAGATGCCGTTGCCGATGATCAGCAGGGCCACGGTCCAGTGGAAGAACTTGGCGACCGAGCCCCACTGGCGGTCGTTGCTGCGCAGGCTCATGGGGTTTCCTTGTGAGTGTTGTCGACCGTGTCGTCGAGAATGGCTTCAAGTTCCAGCCACACGGTGACGCTGCGGCCGATCGAATTAGGGTTGGCGGTGATGCCGAAGTCGGTGCGGTCCAGCGTGGTGCGCGCGGAGAAGCCGGCCACGGTATGCAGTCCGTAGATGGTCTTGCCCACGCGGTTGGCGCTGAACGGCAGTTCCACTTCGCGCGTCACGCCGCGCAGGGTGAGCTTGCCGCGCAGCACGCCGTTGTCGCCGTCCTTGCGCTCCACCGAGGTGGAGACGAAATGGGCATAGCGGGCGCCCGCGCTGTCGAGGTACGACCCGCCGAGCACCGCTTTGTTCCAGTCCGCATCGCCCAGGTCCAGCGAGGCCAGGTCGATATCCAGCTCGGTGGCCGAGCGGCTCCAGTCGTCGGGATCGAAGCGCAGCCAGCCCTTGGCGATGTGCAGCCGTCCGAACGGGCGGGAGTAGCCGTTGTGGTCGATGCTGAAAACGATCTGGCTATGGACGGTGTCGTAGCGGTAGTTCGCGGACGCGGCATGCGCACCGCTGGCGCAGGCGGCCAGGATCAGGGCAAGGACGGTGGCGCGGGCGAAGGACATGGCGGGGAAGTCTGGCCGAAGGTGGGAGGGGGCGCCAGCGGGCGGGCGCCGAACGGATTGTTTCCCTGGCGTTGCCACCTCCTGGTAAGTGCGCCCGAAGCCGGCGTAGGTTGGGGTGAGCCGCAGGCGAACCCCAACAACATGCAACGTAGGCAGCGGGCGATGTTGGGGTTCGCCTGTGGCTCACCCCAACCTACGGCTGCGCTTTTTCCTTCCACGCATCGAGCGTCAACGTCGCCAGCTCCTTCATGCGCACCCCGCCCGCATCCGCCAGCAAGGCCTTGAGCTTGTCCGCCGCGTCTTCCTGGTCCAGCGATTCGCGTTCGGCCAGCGAGGCGGCGAGCGCGCGGCCCAGGCTGTCGAAGATCAGCGCATAGGCGAACGCATGCAGCACGCCGCCGCCCAAGGTGCCCAGTCCCGGAAAAGCCTTCAGCGCATTGCCGGCGATCGCCAGCACCAGCGAGCTGCCGGTGCGCAGGGTCAGGCGGGCCTGGCGCAGGAAGTCGTCGATCTGCACGTCGCTCACCGGCACGCCGTAGAGCTTCGCCAGCTCGCGGGTGAGTGCGGTGGCGAGCGCGCCCTGGATCACCAGGTCGCTGCCGGGCGCGATCGCGGCCATGGCGCCGATCACCGCGCGCTGCGCGTAGCGGCGCACGATGCGTTCGGCCTCGGCCGCGCGGGTCTGCGTTTCCAGCGTGCCGACGCGTTCGTGCAATCCGGCGAGCACCGCGCGTTCGCGCTGCGCTTCCAGTCCTTCGGCGCCGGGCGAGGACAGCCGCGCCAATGCCTTCCACAGCGCATCGATGGCGGGCTTGCGCTGGCGTTCCACTTGTTCGACGCCGCCATCCGGCAGCGCGCGCTGGAAACGCTCGCTGCCGCCGGCGCTCACCGCGACCACGCCGGCCGCATCGTCGTCGGTCTGGCGGCGCAGGCGTTCCAGCAGCTGCGCGAGTTCCGCCTCGCTCCACTGGTCGGCCTTGTTGAGCACCACCAGCAGCGGCTTGCCGAATTCGGCGAGCCAGTGCACTTCCTGCGCCTGCGTGCGGGTGAGGTCGCCAGCGCAGACATACACCACCACGTGCGCGCGCAGCGCCTCCTCGCGCGCCAGCGTTTCGCGCGCCTCGCCGCCGGCTTCGCGGCTGCCGGGCACGTCGGCCAGGGTGAGCGGACGTCCATCCGGCAAGGCGCTGTCGACGTGCAGCACCTGGCGCGTGGTGCCGCCACGCGCATCGCTGACGGTGGTGGCCTGCGGCGCGAGCGCGCGGATCAGGGTGGACTTGCCGGTGGAGATCTCGCCGAACAGGGCCACGTAGACGCGCGCCTCGCCGCGGCGGCGATCCAGCTCGCCCAGTTCCGCGGCGAGCGTGCCGGTGTCGGCGCCGCGCGTATGCAGTTGATCGATGCGGCGCTCCAGCGTGCCGCGGTCCGGCGCGGCCACCGCGCGCCGCGCGCGGCGTGGACGCAGGATCCACCACAGCACCGCCAGGCCGGCCAGGGCGAACAGGCCCAGCGCGCTGCCCAGGGTCCATTGCAGCCAGGCCGGCAGCTGCAGGAAACGCTGGGCCAGGGCCAGCGCGCGTTCGGCCGCGGCGAACAGCAGCCAGGCCAGGGCGGCCAGGGCGATTGCGGCGGTCAGCAGGCGTGAGCGGCGGGGCATGACGGGCATTCTATGCGGGGCCTCGCAAGCGCCATGGCGCCTGGGTTCTGGGGTGAAGGCATCTTCACACTTCTGGTCTCGTACCCGCCTGTCCGATTTGGCATGATCCCCCTGCTTAGGGGGAAATTCATGTTGTCTTCACTGCTGCTGGGCCTAGCGCTGCTCGCACCGTCGGCGTCCGTCGCCGACAAGGCCGCGGAGGGGCATGCCCCCATGCCTGCGCCCGCGGCGTCCGCCGGCATGGCCGGCGTGCTGCCCACGCCGCAGTTCCGCCGCTACGGCACCTTCAACGGCCTGCCCAGCAGCAGTGTGTATGCGGTGGCGCAGGCGCCGGACGGCGCCATGTGGTTCGGCACCAAGGGCGGCGTGGCGCGCTACGACGGCGTGGCGTTCAAGGTGTACCGCCACGTGGCGGACGATCCGGGCTCGCTGCACGACAACGGCATCGCCACCTTGCTGTTCGACGGCAAGGGCCAGCTGTGGGCAGCGGGACTGGAAGCGGGCCTCAATCGTTTCGACCCGGCCACGCAGACCTTCCAGCACTGGGCGCACGACCCGGCCGTGCCCGAGAGCATCGCCAGCGACAAGGTGTGGGATGCCATCGTCGGCCCCGATGGCGCGCTGTGGATCGGCACCCAGCACGGCCTGGACCGCATGCGTCCGGACGGCAGCGGCTTCGATCACATCGCCGCGCCGCCGCCGAGCAACGACCCCAGCGGCTTCGGCGCGGTGGGCGCGCTGTATCTGGACCCCAAGGGCCGCATCTGGATCGGCACCGACGAAGGCGTCTATGTGCGCGAGCCGGACGGCCGCATCAGCCTGGTGCCGCAGGAAGACCCGAAGGAAACCATCTCGGTGTGGCGCATCGAAGGCGACGGCGACGAAGTGCGCATCGCCGCCGCGCACGGCCTGCTGGTGGTTGGCGCCGACGGCATCGCGCGCAAGTTCTGCAAGGACATTGCCGACTTCAACGTGCTCAGCAGCGTGCGCGACCGCACCGGGCGCCTGTGGATCGGCACGCAGCGCGGCCTGTATCTGCAGATGCGCCGCGGCGGCCCCGTGAAGAAGGTGCTGGACCAGCCGCTGCTGTACGGCAACCTGCCCGGCACCTGGGTGTGGGCGATCAAGCAGGACCGCGAAGGCGGCCTGTGGGTGGCGCTGTTCGACGGCGGCGTGGGTTATCTCGCGCCGGGCTGGAGCGGCATCAGCCGCTTCACGCATATTCCGGAAGACGCCGACAGCCTGCGCGACAGCGTCGCCACCGCGATGGCGCGCGGCCATGACGGACGCGTGTGGGTAGGCGAGCGCGGCGGCCGCGTCGACAAGCTCGATCCGGTCACCGGCAAGGCCGAGCACGTCATCACCGAGATGCGCGGCGACGTGATCGGCATGACCGAGGACGATCACGACCGCCTGTGGGTCGCCACGCAAGGCAGCCTGTATCGCTACGCGCACGGCAAGCTCGACAAGGTGCCCACCGCCGAGCACGGCATGGTGCATCCGCTGGAAGTGGAACTGGGGCCCGACCGCAAGCTCTACGCGCGCAGTTTCGCCGAGGGGCTGTTCCGGGTGGACCAGGACACGCTCGACGTGACGCCGGTGAGCTTCCTGCCCGCCGAAGAGAAAACCCGCTGGGGCGCGCAGCTGACCCTGGTCGACGGCGTGTTCTGGTACGCCAGCGACGGCGGCATGTGGCGGCTCGACCCCACTTTCGACCACTTCGAACCGGCGCCGGGCGTGAACAACGATCGCAAGGTCGACGCCTTCATCTTCACTCCCGACGGCAAGCACATGTGGATGGCGCGTCCGGACGGCCTGGAGCGCTATCGCCTGGAGGGCGACCATTTCGTGCTGGAGCGCCGCGTCGATGCGCGCCAGGGCTGGCCTTCGGTGAACGTGGCGGACCTGGCGCTGGACAAGCGCGGCCGCGTCTGGATGCTCGGCCGCGACGGCATGCGCCGCTTCGATCCGGACACCGGCAGCTTCCGCACCTTCGGCCTGCAGGACGGCCTGAGCAACGGCGAATTCGTGCGCGGCTACGCCGCCATGGCGGACGGCTATATCTACGCGCCGACCATGGGCGGCGTGGTGGCGTTCAATCCCGACCTGGACGAAGCCGACGCGCCGAAGCCGCAGGTGGCGATCACCGGCGTGAGCGTGCGCGGCCGCAACGGCCTGCAGCCGGCGGTGCTGGGCGGCGGTCCGCTGGAACTGGACTGGCATGCGCGCGGCCTGAATATCGAAGCGCGCGTGTTCTCGTATATCGACCCGGCGGTGAACCGCTATCGCTTCCACCTGGAAGGCCTGGATACCGAGTGGGTGGACACCGGCACGCGCGGCGAACGCGAATTCGCCAGCCTGCCGCCTGGCGACTACACGCTGACCGTGATGGGCGCGGGCGCCGACGGCGTGTGGGGCCGCATGTCCGCGCCGCTGCAGGTCCATGTGCAGGCGCCGCCGTGGGAACGCTGGTGGGCGTGGTGCATGTACGTGCTGGCGGTGGCGATGCTGGCGTGGATGGCGCTGCTGGTATGGCGCCGCCGCCTGGCGCAGCGCCATCAGATGCAATTGGCGGAGCAGCGCAGCCGCCTGGCCGAACAGGCCAGCGCGGCGAAGACGCAGTTCCTGGCCACGCTCAGCCACGAGATCCGCACGCCGATGACCGGCGTGATGGGCATGGCCGAATTGCTGTTGAACAGCGGCCTGGGCGTGCAGCAGCAGGAATACGCCGAAGCGATCCAGCGCTCCGGCAAGATGCTGCTCAAGCTGCTCAACGACGCGCTGGACCTGGCACGCATCGAAGCCGGCAAGCTGTCGCTGGATCTGGCGCCGTTCGATCCGCGCGCGCTGCTGCGCGACATCGCCGCGCTGGAACAGGGCCAGGCGCGCGCCAAGGGCCTGGCCTTCAAGCTGGAGATCGCCGACGACCTGCCGGCGCGGGTGATGGGCGATGCGCTGCGCGTGCAGCAGATCCTGCTCAACCTGGCCAACAACGCGCTGAAGTTCACCGAGCGCGGCAGCGTGATCCTGCGCGCGCGGCGCGAAGGCAGCGAGTTGCGCTTCAGCGTGATCGACACCGGCCCCGGCATTCCGGAAGCCAGCCAGGCGCGCCTGTTCCAGCGTTTCGAGCAGGCCAACGGGCCGCAGCGGCGCGCCGGTAGCGGTTTGGGCTTGGCCATTTGCCGCGAACTGGTGGCGCTGATGGGCGGTCATATCGAACTGGAGTCGAAGGTGGCGCACGGCAGCAGCTTCCACGTGCACCTGCCACTGGAGGTGGTGCAGGAAGAAGCCGCGCCCAGCGCCGCGCCTGCGCGCGCGCCCGGCGCCGCCGGCCTGCGCGTGCTGCTGGTGGAAGACGACACCATCATCGCGGCGGTGGTGCGCGGCCTGCTCGAACGGCAAGGCCATCTGGTGCGCTACGTGGGCAACGGCCTGGCGGCGATGACCGAGCTGGCGCAGAACGACAGCGACGCGATGCTGCTGGATCTGGACCTGCCTGGTGTGGATGGTTTCCAGATCGCGCGCCTGATCCGCCAGCGCGAAAACAGCGGCACGCATCTGCCGATCATCGCCATCACCGCGCGTTCTGGCGGCGATGAGGAAGAGCGTGCGCGTGCCGCGGGGATGGACGGTTTCCTGCGCAAGCCGCTGACCGGCGAGCAGCTGGCGGAGGCGCTGGCGGCGACGGTGGTGGCCGAGCCCGCGACGTAGGTTGGGGTGAGCCGAAGGCGAACCCCAACATCGCCACCTTAGGATGTGCATCGCAGCGTTGGGGTTCGCCTGCGGCTCACCCCAACCTACATATCGTGCTTGGCAACCTCGATGCCGAGCCGCTTGTATTCCCCCCAGCGCGTGCGCGAACCCTCGCGCTCCGCAGGCTCCGCCGCCACCACTTCCAGCACGCGCTCGAAGCGCCCCGCGGGGCAGGTCTCGCGCAGGTTGATCAGCATGGGGCGGTCGGGCGTTTCCACGCCCGGCGGCACGATCAGCACGGCGGTGCTGTCGTCCTCTTCGTCGCCGGCGATCTGGTGCGGGATCCAGGTGTCCTCGTCGAAATCCCACAGCAGCTGGTCGATCGCCTCGGCCTGCTCGAAATCGCGCGCGAGGATCAGCGTCGGCTGCTGCGCCGCGTAAGCGCGCTTGGACAGCTCGCACACCAGCAGCAGCGGCTGTTCGCGGAAACGCGGCTTGTCGATGAGGTAGAAGTCGGCGCGGGGCATGGGCTGCGCGCTTATTCCGCCACGCGGTCGAGCAGCCACTGCGCCAGCAGTGGCACCGGGCGGCCGGTGGCCAGGCCCTTGCGGCCTTCGTCCCAGGCGGTGCCGGCGATGTCCAGATGCGCCCAGCGCTGACCTTCGGTGAAGCGCGCCAGGAAGCAGCCGGCGGTGATCGCACCGGCGTTCTTGCCGCCGATATTGGCTACGTCGGCGAAGCCGGAATCCAGCTGCACCTGGTAGTCGTCCCACAGCGGCAGGCGCCAGGCGCGGTCCAGCGAGGCTTCGCCGGCGGCGAGCAGTTCGGCGGCCAGGTCGTCGTGCTTGCTCATCAGGCCGCTGGCGTGCTTGCCCAGCGCCGCCACGCAGGCGCCGGTAAGCGTGGCCGCGTCGATCAGCACCTTGGGCTGGAAGGTCTGCGCCGTGTAGGTGAGCGCGTCGCACAGGATCAGGCGGCCTTCGGCGTCGGTGTTGAGCACTTCGATGGTCAGGCCCGACAGGCTGGTGAGCACGTCGCTGGGGCGGTAGGCATCGCCGTCGGGCATGTTTTCCACCGCCGGCACCACGCAGGCCAGGTTCACCGGCAGGCCCATCTTCACCGTGGCGACGAAGGCGCCGAGCACGCCGGCCGCGCCGCCCATGTCGTACTTCATTTCTTCCATGCCGGCGCCGGGCTTGAGGCTGATGCCGCCGGTGTCGAAGGTGATGCCCTTGCCGACGAAGGCGTAGGGCTTGTCGCCCTCGGCGCCGCCCTTGTACTCCAGCACTACGAGCTTGGGCTTGTTGGCCGAGCCGCGGCCTACCGCGAGCAGCGAGCCGAAGCCGAGGTTTTCCATCTCCACGTGGTCGAGCACGCGGCATGCCACCTTGTCCTGGCCTTCGGCGAAGGCCTGCGCCTGGGCGGCGATATAGGCGGGGTTGCAGATGTTCGGCGGCAGGTTGGCCAGCTCGCGGGCGAAGCGCACGCCCTCGGCGATGGCCGCGGCCTGCTCCAGGCCGGCCTTGCCTTCGTCGCCGCCGGCAAAGGCCAGCGCGCCCAGTTCCGGCTGGGAGCTCTTTTCGCGCGGCTTGAAGGTGGCGGTGTAGCGGTAGGCGGCATGGTCGGCGGCCAGCGCGGCGATGCGCACGCGCCAGGCGGCGTCGCGGCCGGGGACGTCCACTTCGGTCAGGCAGGACACCGCCGCCTCGATCGGCAGCCGGCCCAGCGCGCGGGCCGCTTCGATGCACACCTTCTGGAAGCGCGCACCGTCGAACGACTTCTGCCCGCCCAGGCCCACCACCAGCACGCGCCTGGCCACCACGCCTTCCGGCGCGAACAGCAGGTTGGTGCTGCCGGCCTTGCCGCTGATGTCCCCGCTCTCCACCTGGCGCTTGAGCGCGCCCTGGGCGGCGGTGTCCACACGGGCAGCCGCGCTGCTGAACACGCCGTTCTCGTACACGCCCACCACCAGGCAGGGGGTGTCGACGGTTTCGGGAGCGACGGGGCCGAGGCTGAACTGGAGCGTCATCGATAAGATCCTGCGGAGGTCCTGCCGGAGCGGCGGACAGGCTAGACTTGGGGTTTGCCGGACCCGAGCGGGCGCGGCACGGAGCCTTTAACTTTACCTCATGCTGAGCATCCTCGACCGATACTTCCTGCGGGAACTGGCCCAGACGGTCGCCGCCGTGGCTATCGTGCTGCTGGTCATCATGGCCGGCTCGGCATTCGCGCGCGTGCTGCAGCAGGTAGCGAACGGCAGCTTTCCGGCCAGCGTGATGTTCCAGGTGCTGGGCCTGAACATGCTCGACGGCCTGTCCAATCTGTTGCCGCTGGCTGGCTTCCTCGGCGTGTTCTGGGCGCTGGGCCGCATGTACCGCGAGAGTGAGATGCACGTGTTGGCATCTTCCGGCATGGGGCCGATGGGCCTGCTGCGTCCGGTGGGCATCCTGGCGCTGGGGCTGGCGCTGCTGTCGGGCATCGTGTCGATGTGGCTGGGGCCGTGGGCCGCGCGCACCTCGGACGCGCTGGTGGCCAATGCCAACCGCTCGGTGATCGCCGCCGGCCTCGACGCCGGCCGCTTCACCCAGCTGCCGGGCAAGGGCGGCATCATCTTCGTCGACAGCCTGAGCCGCGACGGCAGCGTGCTGGGCAACACCTTGATGGTCACCGAGCGCCCCGGCAAGGACAACGGCCCGGCGGTGCTGAAAGTGGTCACCGGCCGCAGCGGCCAGCTCTATCAGGACACCAGCGGCGATGGCCGCTATCTGTCGCTGCACGACGGCTGGCAATACGAGATCCCGCTCGGCGCCGACAACTGGCGCAAGATGAACTACGCGCGCAACGACGCCGCGCTTTCCAACGTGCAGAACGACGACAGCGACGAAGATCCCGCGCATACGCTGGACACCATCGCGCTGTCGCGCGTGACCAGCGCGGACGCCCGCGCCGAGTTCGCCTGGCGCATCACCGTGCCGCTGATGGCAGTGGTGCTGATGATGATGTCGCTGCCGATGTCCAAGCAGAGCCCGCGCGAGCCGCGCTACGGCCGCATGATGCTGGCGGTGGCCGCGTTCTTCCTCTACTTCAACCTGCTGGCCCTGTGCCGCGGCCAGATCATCAAGGGCCATTGGCACAACGCCGGGCCGCTGTGGCTGGTGAGCCTGCTGATCCTGGGCGGCGCCGCGTGGATGTTCCGCAGCCAGTACGTGGCGCGCGCCCCGCGCAAGGCCAAAGCGTGATGGCCGTGTCGCTCCGGCTCAAGCGCGTGGACTGGCTGATCGGCACCACGGTGCTCGGCTCGCTGCTCACCGTGTGGCTGCTGCTCACCGGCCTGGACGCGGTGCTGCAGTTCCTGCGCCAGCTCGCCTCGGTGGGCAAGAACGGCTACACGCTGACCAATGCGGTGGTGTACATCCTGGTCACCTTCCCGCGCCGCATGTACGAGATGTTCGGCCACTCGGCGCTGATCGGCGGCCTGCTCGGCCTCGGCGGCCTGGCCGCCAGCGGCGAGCTGACCGCGCTGCGCGCCGCGGGCATGTCCAAGCTGCGCATCGGCGTCTCCGCGGTAGGCGTGGTGGCGGCGATGATCCTGGGCGTGGTGATCCTGGGCGAGACGGCCGCGCCGTGGGGCGACCGCCAGGCGCAGGCGATGCAGCTGCGCATGAAGTCCAGCAATATCGGCATGGCCGGCAACATGGGCCTGTGGGCGCGCGACGGCGACCGCGTGATCAATGCCAAGGCCGCCATGGCCAAGCAGCACGAGGAGCGCAGCACGGTGCAGCTGGCGGACGTGCGCGTGTTCACGCTGAGCAAGGACGGCCAGCTCACCCGCTTCGATTGGGCCAAGACCGCCGAGCACGATGGCCGCCACTGGATCATGAGCGACGTGCGCAGCACTACGCTGGATGATGCGGGCACGCATAGCAAGGTGAGTCCGAAGGAGCAGTGGGATTCGAGTTTGAATCCGCAGGTGCTGGAGCAGTCGGTGATTCAGCCGCAGTATCTGCCTATGCGCGATTTGCGGCGGAATATTCGCTATCTGGAGGCGAATAACCAGAATCCTGGTGTGTATGCGGTGGCGTTTTGGACGCGGGCGTTGTATCCGCTGAATGTGTTGGTGCTGGTGTTGTGTGCGATGCCGTTTGCGTTTGGGACGCTGCGCTCGGGTGGCTTGGGTAAGCGGATGTTTATTGGCATTCTGCTGGCTATCGGCTGGTACTTCCTGCAGAAGGCGATGGTGAATTTCGGCACTGTGTATGGCGTGCCGCCGATGTTGGCTAATTTGTTGCCGGCGGTGATTTTGGCTGTCGCGGCGTGGTTGTACTTCCGTAAGCACGGGTAGTGCTCGTCATTGCGACTTGCTCGTCATCCCGGCGTAGGCCGGGATCCAGTAACGACCACGTTCGATTGTCGCGATAGCGCGATTTGGCCGCTTATGCAGCGGGCATTCCGTGCACCTGCCGGCGCCCGGGTCACTTTTTCTTTGCTGGCCCAATCCCCTCAAGGGGGACCTAGAGAAAAAGTAACCCAAAAGAAATGGCCTAAGAGCAACTGCTCGCGACGCGACTAGAAGGAGCGGTGGGCGGCTGCGGTAACCTGATTAACCTGGGTCTATACGAAACGACTGTGCGTTTACGTAGCGGGTTCTTCAACGTGCCGTGGCGAAGAGGACGTTCAAGAACTGCGGCCAGCTTCTGCTCTTCGCCCCTGCATACCTCACCACTTCACCCCTCTCCCCTCCGGGGAGAGGGCAGGGTGAGGGGCCGGGGCTCGCGGTGGAGCCGCATCGAAGGCTTACTTCACCTCTTCCGCATCCGGCGCAAACTTTCCTTCCTCGGCCAGCCGGGCGAACAGGCCGCCGCGCCGAATTAGTTCTTCGAAACGGCCCTGTTCGATCAGTCTTCCCTGATCCAGTACCAGAATCAGATCGGCGTTGCGTACTGTGGAAAGGCGGTGTGCGATGACGAAGGTTGTGCGGCCGCGTGTCAGGGCATCCAGCGCTTTCTGGATGCGTGCTTCGGTGGTGTTGTCCAGGGCGCTGGTTGCTTCGTCCAGCACCAGGATCGGGGCGTTCTTGAGCATCGCGCGGGCAATGGCCAGGCGCTGGCGTTCGCCGCCGGACAGGGAGCGGCCGCGTTCGGCCACCATTGTTTCGTAGCCTTCGGGTTTGCGCGCGATAAACGCCGCTGCTTCCGCGGCGACTACGGCGGCCTCGATTTCGGCGTGGTCGGCGTCGGGTTTGCCTACGCGCAGGTTGTCGAGGATGGAGCGGTAGAACATGCCGGGGTCCTGGAATACCACGCCTACGTTCCAGCGCAAGGATTCCAGGGTGATGTCGCGGATGTCGTGGCCGTCGATGGTGATGCGGCCGCCGCTGGGGTCGTAGGCGCGGTACAGCAGGCTCAGGGCGGTGGTCTTGCCGGCGCCGGTGGGGCCGACCAGGGCGATGGTGCAGCCGGGTTCGGCGCGGAAACTCAGGTCGTGCAGTGCGGGCTGTACGGGGTCGTAGCCGAAGCTCACGTGTTCGAACGCCACTTCGCCGCGCACCGCGGGCAGGTCTTTCGCGCCGATGGCGTCGACCACGCCGGGGCGTTCGTCCAGCACGGCGAAGTAATCGCGCAGCGACTGGCTCTGGAAGAACAGGCCGGAAATGAAATTAGCCAACTGTTCCAGGCGGCCGATCAGCATCATCGAGAAACCCACGAAGCTGACGATGCCGCCCACCGTCACCTCGCCGCGCGCATGCAGCGCGCTGCCCAGCGCGAAGATCGCCACGATGGTGAGCGTGCTCGCCGCGCGGTTGAGCACGGAGAGGATGGCCCAGCCGCGCAGCACCGGATACTGCGCATCCAGCACGCGGCGCATCATGTCTTTCAATGCAGCCGATTCGGCGGCCAGGCGGGTGAAGCTCTGCACCACCGTCACGTTGCCGAATACGTCGCCGGCGCGCGTGGCGATCTCGTGGTGCAGTTCCTCCACTTCACCTTGCGCGCGGTGCGTGCGGCGCACCGCCACCGCGTTGAACGTGGCGAAGCTCAGCATCAGAGCCACCATCAGCAGGGCCAGCTTCCAGTTCATCCACAGCGCCAGCGGGATCATCACCACGATTGCCAGCAAGGTGGCCAGCTGCTCGCGGAAGAAGCCCAGCCACAGGCCGAACAGATTGCCCACGCCGTTGTTCATGATGCGCGCGAGGCGGCCGGTGTGGTGCTCGCTGTGGAAACCCAGCGACAGCGCCGCGGCATGCTCGAAGAACAGCGCGATCGCGGCGAGGCGGCGGCGATGCGCGAGGCGGTCCGCATGCAGCGACACCCACACGCCGGCCAGCACACCGCCGAAGCCCACCGCGGCCCACCACGCGATCAGGCGCGGCGCGCTCCTGGCGGAAGGCGCGGCCAGCGCATCGACCACCCGGCCGAACAGCACCGGCTCCAGGAAGAACACGCCGGCCAGCGCGAGGTTGGCCAGCGCCAGCGAAATGGCGAGCTTGCGCTCCGGCGCCAGCAGGCCGAGCACGCGCAGGTAGAGGCGCAGGAAGGACAAGGCGACGGCTTCCCGTAAGGCGCGGTATCGCGTGGCGCGTAGCATCGCATGGCGCGCCACGCGCCCGGAATCCGGCCACACCGGCTAGGACGGACGTCCAGCCCGCTAGCGCGTGGTCACTTCGAATTCCGCCCGGCAACCCTTGTCGACCCAGATGCCGTCGCGGTTCCAGCCCCAGCTTTCGCGGTAGTCGCAGTCGGCTTCCGAGAGGCGCTGCCACAGGCGCACGCGCAGCACGCGCCCGTCCGCCGCGCAGCGCCGCATGCCATAGGCCTCGCTGCTGCAGGTGAGGATTTCACGGTGGCTTTCGCGTATGGGCGGCTGCTCGGCACAGCCGGCGAGCAGGGCGAAGGCAGCCAGCAGGCCGGCGCGCCAGGCGTTTGCGGATGTCATCGGCGCTCTCCCCGGCTCAGAAGCGGTAGGCCAGCGACACCGCCGCCAGGTAGTTGGTGCGTTCCTGCACGATCGGGCTGCGGCCGGCATCGCGCAGGTAGCGGGTAGCGCCGAGCGAGGCACGGGTGAACCAGTGCGCGTTGAACTGGTGCGTCCAGGTGGCGCTGGCCGACGCCGCATACAGGCCGTTGCCCGGCCTGAAGGCCGCGAAGCGGCTGCTGGCGGCTTGTGCGGTGCTGACGCCGAAATAGGTCTGGTTGTAGTCGCGGTTGCCCGCATCCAGCGTGCCGCTCAGATCGATGCTGTCGCGGTCGCCGCGCCAGGCGACCACGTGGCCGATCAGGTGCGCGCTCATGCCGTATTCGGTATGGCCCAGCGGCTTGCTGACCAGCACGGCGAGATCGGCACGGTCGCCGAAGCGGTAGCCGACGCCGACATTGGCCAGCGCGGTGGCCTTGATGTCGCCCATGCCGTGCAGGTAGTCGGAGCCGGGGCGCGCCACGTCGTCCTTGTCCTTGCGGCCGGGGTCCAGACCCAAGGCCGCGGTGGCGTAGAAGCTCTCGGTGAATTTCAGCCGATAGCCGACGCCCTGCGCGGTGTCGGCGAAGATGCCGTTCTTGAACAGCACCGAGGCCTCGACCAGCGGCGTGGGGCGATAGTCCTTGCTGCCCGCATAGCGCGGCGCATACGCGGCGCCGCCGCCGACATAGGCCGACTCGGAGGCGAAGCGCGAGGTCGGCTCGGTCTGGGCGTGCGCGGCGCCGCTCAGCGCGGCGAGCAGGGTGGCGAAAGCGATGGAACGGTTCTTCATGGGGCACTCCAGGTGGGGGAGTGGCGATCCTAAGAAGCACCGGCGGTCCAAGGCTGTGGAAGATTTGCGCGAGATTGTGTGTTTGTGTAACCGCGCCGCGCCATCGCACAAATACGCACAAATTCGCCCACGCCATTGCGTTGTCCGGGGCCGGTGGCAGTGCTACGTTGCGCCGTCTTTTTGCCCGGCCCCGCCATGCACAAGCTTTTGCTCATCGAGGACGACAGGCGCCTGGCGCTGCTGATCCAGGAGTTTCTCTGCGGCTACGAGTTCGACGTGCATGTCACCGGGCGCGGCGATACCGCCGTGGCCAGCTTTCGCCAGATCGATCCCGACGTGGTCGTGCTGGACCTGATGCTGCCGGGCATGGACGGCGTGGAGGTGTGCCGCCTGCTGCGCCAGATCACCGACCGGCCGATCCTGATGCTCACCGCGCGCGCCGACACCATCGACCAGGTGGCGGGCCTTGAGATCGGCGCCGACGACTACGTGCTCAAGCCGGTGGAGCCGCGCCTGCTGCTGGCGCGGCTGCGCGCGATCATGCGCCGCGGCGCCGAGCGCCCCACGCCGAAGGAAGAAGCGCGGCTTGCCAGGCTCGTCTTCGGCCATCTGTCGATCGATGAGCTGGCGCGCGACGTGCGCTGGAAGGAGCAGCCGGTGGAGCTGAAGACCAGCGAGTACAACCTGCTGCTGGCCTTCGCCCATGCGCCCGGCCAGGTGCTGAGCCGCGATGACCTGATGAAGCAACTGCGCGGCATCGAGTTCGACGGCCTGGACCGCAGCATCGACGCCGGCGTGTCGCGCCTGCGCCGCCGCTTCGACGACATGGCGCAGGAGCCGCAGAAGTTCAAGACGGTATGGGGCCGCGGCTACCTGTTCAATCCGTATGCGTGGGAAGACTGAGGCCGGCATGCTGCGCAGTTTCTACAAGCTGTATTTGCTGGTGGTGCTGGCCGTGCTGGTAAGCGCGCTGGCGGTGGTGCCGGGCATGCAGCGGCTGTTCGTGTTCGGCGAAAGCGGCTCCGACGCGGACAACATCCGCACCACGCTGTACCTGGCGCGCGAGCAGGTGCTGGCCTTGCCGGAAAGTGAGCGCGAGAGCGGCCTCCTGGCGCGCCGCGCGCCGCTGCCGCTGATCGATTTCAGGCTGGTGCCGCGGGACGCGTGGGCGCCGGATGCCAAGGAGGCGCAGCAGCTCGACCATGGCCTGGTGGTCACGCGTGCCTCGGGTGAAGTAGCGGCCACGCTGCCGCCGAGCCGGTTGTTGCTGGTGGGCAAGCCGGCGCCGTCGGATCTGGTGGTGACGCTGTTCCAGGTGCTCGCCTGGCTGGTGATCGCCGTCGTGCTGTTCGGCGGCTTGTTCCTGTGGCTGCGGCCGCACTGGCTGGACCTGGAGCGGTTGCGCGCCGCCGCGGACCGCTTCGGCGAAGGCCAGCTGCAGGTGCGCGCCGGTTTGTCCGAGCGTTCCAGCATCGCGCCGCTGGCGCGGCGTTTCGACAGCATGGCGGCGCGGATCCAGATCCTGGTGTCGACCCAGAACGACATGATCCATGCGATCTCGCACGAGTTGCGTACGCCGATCGCGCGCTTCGGTTTCGGG
This sequence comes from Dyella sp. LX-66, assembly GCF_018599165.1. Taxonomy (NCBI): domain Bacteria; kingdom Pseudomonadati; phylum Pseudomonadota; class Gammaproteobacteria; order Lysobacterales; family Rhodanobacteraceae; genus Dyella; species Dyella sp. LX-66. The sequence goes on along the minus strand of NZ_JAHFVJ010000001.1, from coordinate 343,790 downwards.
CTGGCCCTGCTGCGCGGCGCGCGCACCGATGAAGAGCGGCAGCGCCATGCCGATGCGCTGGCGCGCGACGTGGCGGAGCTGGATCAGCTGGTGGCCGAATTGCTCTCCTACGGCGCTCTGGAGCAGCCGGGCCGCGCGCCCGAACGCCTTCCGGTGCATCTGGGCGAGCTGATCGACAGCGTGGTCGGCGGACTGGCGCTGGAGATGGAACTGCTGGAGGTGCACTGCGAGGTGCGCCTGGACCTGCCTTCGCCGCAGATCGTCTGCGACCCGCGGCTTACAGCGCGCGCCCTGATCAACCTGGTGAAGAATGCGATGCGCTACGGTCACGGGCGCATTGTCATCGCGGCCGGGCTGGCCGGCGGCGCGCTGCTGATCCGCGTGGACGACAACGGCATCGGCATCGCCCCCGACGACCGCAAGGCCATCTTCGAGCCCTTCCACCGCCTGGACCGCAGCCGTGACCGCGACACCGGCGGTGTCGGCCTGGGGTTGGCGATCGCGCTGCGGGCGATCCGCGCGCAGGGTGGCGAACTAAGAGCCGATGACTCGCCGCTGGGCGGGGCGCGCTTCGAAATGAGCCTGCCGCAGCACACGGCAGCGGCACAGGCCGGCATGCCCTGAGCCGGCGCGGCGGAGGCGCTGTGCTTCCGGCTCTGTGACGCACACATCACCGCGCCGTCACAAACCCCCTCTAACCTTCGGCGCTTTCGCCACCCGTTTTGGGCGGCTTTCTGGGGGCGGCCTGTCCGCCGAACAAAGGGAAAGGAACGACATGAACGTCAGTCCGCGCGCGCGGCTGTTGCCGCTCGTCATTGCCTCGCTGCTGGCCGCTCCGGCCTTCGCGCAGAACACCTCCTCCTCGCTCAGCGGCCGCGCGCTCGACGCGGCGGGCCAGCCCGTGGCCGGCGCGCGCGTGCAGATCGTGCACGTGCCCTCCGGCACCACCCAGGTGGTGAGCACCGATGCCGATGGCCGCTACAAGGCGCAGGGCCTGCGCGTGGGCGGTCCGTTCGATATCACCGTGAGCAAGGACGGGCAGGCTTCCGCCGAGAAGGACGGCGTATACCTGCAGCTGGCGCAGGAGACCACGCTGGACCTGAGCCTGGGCGCCGCCGCGGCCAATGCCACCAACCTGCAGGGCGTGCAGGTCAGCGCCGACAGCTCGGCGGTGGCGATGGCGCAGATCTTCCAGCCGGACGCCAAGGGCATCAGCACCAATGTCTCGCAGCGCGAGCTGAAGGTGCTGCCGATTCCCAACCGCTCGATCCAGGACATCGCGCGGATGGACCCGATGATCACGGTAACCAACAAGAGCAAGGGCGAGATCTCCGCGCTCGGCCAGAACAGCCGCTACAACAACATCAGCATCGACGCGGTGCCGACCAACGATTCGTTCGGCCTGGAAGACAACGGCCTGCCGGCGCTCAACCAGCCGGTGGCGCTGGATGCGATCGAGGAATACAACATCTCCACCGCCAACTACGACGTGGCCAACAAGCGCGCGGTGGGCGCATCGATCAATATCGTCACCAAGAGCGGCACCAACGATTTCCACGGCTCGACCTACTACGCCTACCGCAATGCGGACGGCTGGGTGGGCAAGGACCGCGCCGGCAACCCGTTCACCGGCTACAAGCGCCAGTGGACCGGCGGCGCCACCTTCGGCGGCCCGATCATCAAGGACAAGCTGTTCTTCTTCGCCAACGTCGAGGAGTCCAAGACCATTGCCGCGGCGCCGAACTTCGGCCCGCAGGGCTCGGGCAAGGGCAATATCGTGCCGATCGCCCAGGCCGACATCGACCGCATCAGCCAGATCGCCAGCCAGCTCGGCATGAAGCCCGGCGTGGTCAATGCCGCCGGCGCCGACCAGGACGAGAAGCGCGCGCTGTTCAAGCTGGACTGGAACATCGCCGACGGCCACCGCGTGAGCTTCCGCTTCGACCGCGTGAAGAGCACTCAGCCCAACCTCAACGGCTACAGCACCTCATCCACCACGCCGAGCCTGAGCCTTTCCAGCTACTGGTTCACCAAGCACCGCGAGAGCAAGCAGTACGTGCTCAATGCGTACGATGCGTGGACCGACAGCTTCTCCACCGAGGCGGCGGTGTCCTACACCACCTATGACGCCACGCCGGTGCCGTTCGCGCAGCAGCCGCAGGTGCGCGTGTTCACCAATGGCAACATCAGCGGCAGCACCATCACCGGCCCGAGCGTGTACCTGGGCGAGGAAGAGTTCCGCCACTACAACATCCTCAACATCAAGAGCCTCAATACCTTCTTTGCCGGCACCTGGGCGCTGGGCGACCACAGCGTGAAGGTGGGCTTCGACTTCCAGCGCGACAAGTTCTACAACCTGTTCGGCCGCACCGAGTTCGGCGCGTATACCTTCCCCAGCATCGACGCCTTCGCGGCCGGCAACTGGTTCCAGTACTCCGTGTTCCGGCCCACCGACGGCAACCTGCAGAGCATCGCCGCGCGCTGGACGCTCAACCAGTGGGGCTTCTTCGCGCAGGACACCTGGCAGATCGGCAACCTGTCGCTGCAGTACGGCTTCCGTTACGACCTGCCCAAGGTGGGCAGCACGCCGCTGGCCAACCCGGTGTTCAATGCCGCCTATCCGGGCACGCCGAACCATGCCAGCTTCGACGGCAACGGCCTGTTCGAGCCGCGCATCTCCTTCAACTACAGCTTCGACGGCGAACGCGCGATGCAGCTGCGCGGCGGCGTGGGCCTGTCCGAAGGCGCGCCTCCGGGCGTGTGGCTGTCCAACCCGTACACCAATAACGGCGTGTCGCTTACCAGCTACTCGGCCTCCAATGGCGTGGGTTTCTCGGCCGATCCGAACAACCCGCTGATCCCGGCCGGCGCGCGCAAGGGCGGCTCGCCGGAAGTGGACGTGACCGATGCGCGCTTCCGCATGCCCTCGGTGTGGAAGGCCAGCCTGGGCTTCGATCGCCAGCTGCCGTGGTGGAACACGGTGTTCACCGCCGAGGTGGAGCATCTGTCCACGCGCGACGCCGTGTACTTCCAGGACCTCAACCTGGGCCAGGCCAACGGCGCGCTGCCCGACGGCCGCCTGAGCTACTGGAACACCACCGACCCGAACGCCTTCCTGGTCAACGGCAAGAGCCCCACCGGCCAGTCGCTGTGCGCCACGGCCGACCGCAGTTGCGCGGTGGCGCGCGCCAACCGCGACCAGCGCTTCGGCAACGTCATCTATCTGAGCAATACCCGCAACGGCTCGGCCGATTACCTGACGCTGAAGCTCACCCGCCCGTTCACCGCCGACTCCGACTGGTCCGGCTCGCTGGGCGTGGTGTTCGGCCGCTCCACCGACGTCAGCTCCGGCAACGAGAAAGTGGCCGCCAGCACCTGGGCGAACGACGCGGTGTATCAGCCGAACGCGGACAAGGCCAGCCACAGCAACTTCGAGATCGCGCGCCGCGTGATCGCCTCGCTGACCTGGCAGCACCGCTTCTTCGGCGACTACACCACCAGCATCAGCGCGTTCTACGACGGCCATACAGGCCAGCCGTACAGCTGGGTGTTCGGCAACGACGTCAGCGGCATCAAGCCGGCCGGCCTGTCGGCGCCGCCCGGGCTGATGTACATCCCGCGTGCAGGCGAAGTGCAGTTCCAGAAGGGCACGCCGCAGCAGGCGATCGACCAGTTCTACGCGTTTATCCAGCGCGACGATTATCTGCGCGACCACCAGGGCAAGGTGGCCGGCCGCAACGGTGCGCATTCGCCGTGGGTGAACGAGCTGGACCTGGCCTTCCGCCAGGAAATCCCCGGCCTGTTCAAGGGCAACAAGGGCGAGCTGCGCCTGGATCTGTTCAACGTGTTGAACATGGTGAACAAGCGCTGGGGCCAGGTGCGCGACGTGGGCTATCCGTATATGCGCAGCCTTGCCAACTTCGCGGGTGTCGATCCGGCGACCGGCAAGTACGTGTATGCGCTGCCCACCGACAAGAACGGCAACTTCAACAGCGGCGGCTATGTGCTGGAAGACGACCGCGCGCAGTCGCGCTGGTCGGTGCAGGCGACGCTGCGGTACACGTTCTGAGCCAATCTGCAGGCTCGCCCCACGTAGGTTGGGGTGAGCCGAAGGCGACAGCGAAGGCAGGATGCCGTAGCGAACATCCGTGTAGCGGATGGCCCGGAGGGCGGGCTGCTGACGCAGCCCGTAACCCCAACAGAGGCGACGCGATATCGAGCGCACGTTGGGGTTCGCTTGCGCTCACCCCAACCTACCAGGCGCTGATGCGGCATCAGAGTTTGATATAGATCCTGCGCCGATCCAGCGCATACACGACCAGCCACCACAGGCACACGAAAGCCAGTGCGCAGGCTAGCGAGGTGATGCGCGGATCGATCTGCCATGCGGCCGCCCACCCGTTCAGCACGGCCGCCTGGGTCTCCGGTTTCAGCACCAGCGGCATCAGCGTCTGCATGGTTTCCGCACCCGCGTAGGCGGCAACGGCATTGACGCCGAAGCGGCGGCCGAGCGGCGGCCAGCCGCGCCGGTCGACCAGGGTGTGGAACAGCCAGAGCGCGATCATCGCCAGGCCGGCCGTCCATAGCGCGAACGAAGACGTCCACAGATGCTTGTTGAACGGCAGCGCGTACGACCACAGCCAGGCCAAGGCGGCCAGGGCGATGCCGGCCGTCATGAGCTGCCGCGTTCGGCCCGCGCGCAGCACGTGGCCTGCCCACAGGCCAGCCAGGCACGTGGCGAGCGAGGGCAGGGTGCTGAGCAGGCCTTCCGGGTCGTGGCCGCGGCCGGTGGCGACATCGAACTGGTAAGCGCCATGGCCGAACACGAAGGTGTCGATGCGGTCGGTGAGGTTGCCGAACGGTTCCAGCGTGCCGCCGGCCAGCAGCAAGGCCCAATAGCCGAGCGCCAGCGCCGCGATGGCGGCCCACCACGTGCGCGGCCCCCTATACAGCGCGAATGCGCTCGCCGCCGCGAAGCACAGGCCGATGCGTTGCAGTACGCCGGGGACGCGCAGATGGCTGTCGGAGACCCATACATCGAGCAGATGGATGGCCAGGCCCAGGGCGACGATGCGTGCGGCGCGCAACAGCGCCGTACGCAGCAGTTGTTCGCGCGGCACGCCCTGCGCCAGCTTCGGCTCGAACGCCAGCGCGGTCGACACGCCGACGATAAACAGGAAGAACGGAAAGATCAGGTCGGTGGGCGTGCAGCCATGCCATGCCGCATGCGCCAGCGGTGCATAGACGTGGCTTTCGTCGCCCGGATCGTTGACCAGCAGCATGGCAGCGACCATGCAGCCGCGCAGGGCGTCGATCGAGGCGAGGCGTGCGGTCATGGGCGCGTGCCGTTGGCGACGGGCGCCTTGCCGAGTTGCACGCTGCCCACGCCGTAGTAGGGGTTGGCGGGCGCGCCGGTGACGATCAGGCAGAAGGCATGCGCGCCGCTGGCGGACAACGGTGCGCTCAGCGCGAACTGCGCGGGCGAGGTGGCCGGATCGGGCAGCGGCAGCACGGCGAGTGGTTTGCCATCGCAGCGGTCGAGCCGCAGTTCCAGTTCGCCATACGGCGTCGCGGCCTTGCGCGGCACGATCAGGTGGGCATCGTGGGCGAGGGCGATATTGCGCGGCAGGCGTGCCAGTTCGATCGTCAGTGCCTGCATGCCGTCTGCATGGAGTGCGGGCGTCAGGCGGCAGGTGTCGAAGTTGTTGATGACGTAGACGGGCTGCAGCGACGTCGCATCCGGCGATGGCTGCGCGCGCATCTCGTCGATGTCCTTGGCGGGGCAGGCCTTCAGTTCGCCGCCGTCGGCGCGGCGGAGCGTGGCCTCGTCGAGCATGCGCACGCGGGTGGCCGCCAAGGGCACGGTATCGGCGGAGAAAGTGGTGGCCTTGATGGTGGCCGGCAGCGCGATGCTGAAATCCTTCTGGTACAGCGTCGAGATCGTCGAAGGCTCGCTGCCGTCGAGGGTGTAGCGGATATCGCCGCTGCCGACCTGGTTGGCCAGGTGCACCTTGGCCTTGCCGTCGCGCAGGGCCTGCGCGCGATCGACGTCGATATCGACGGCATAGGCGCTGTCGCCGTAGGCGACGCCCTCCAGGCGGTAGCGCGCCAGCTGCACCGGCAGGCGCTGCAGGAAGCTCGCCCAATCGTGGCGTGCCGCGGGCGTCCAGGCGTTCTCGGCGAGTGCGTCCAGGCGCGGGAAGATCGCGTGCTGGAGGTGCGCCGCGCGGGGCATGTGCTCGCTCCACACATTGGCTTGCGCGCCGAGCACGCGGGCGGCCTGCCTGGCCGGAAGCCCAGGCGGCAGGATGTCGAAGCTGTAGACGCTCTTGAGCGTCTGCACGGGCAGGCGGCCGGCGGTTTCGTCGAGGCGGCTGCTCTGCACGTAATCGAAGTAGAGGTAGGGATCCGGCGCCACCACCACGTCATGTCCGGCGCGCGTCGCCTTGTCGATGCCCTTGGTGCCGCGCCAGGACATCACCGCCGCATCCCCGGGCACGCCGCCTTCGAGGATTTCGTCCCAGCCGATCAGGCGGCGGCCATGCTGGTCGAGATAGCGCCCGAGCCGGCCCATCAGCCAGCTCTGCAACTGCTCGGGATTCTTCAGTCCCAGCGCACGCATGCGCTCCTTCACCGCGGGCGAAGCTTCCCACTGGTCCTTGATCGCTTCGTCACCGCCGAGATGGATATAGCGCGAGGGAAACAGCTCCATCACTTCGTCGAGCACGTTTTCCAGGAAATGCAGGGTCGGCTCGTCGACGTTGTAGAGATACGGGTTGATGCCCCAGTCCCCGGAAACGGCGGGACGCTGCCCGGTCACGCCGTACTCGGGATACGAAGCCACTGCCGCCTGCGCGTGCCCGGGCATGTCCAACTCGGGTACCACGGTGATATGGCGTTCCGCCGCATAGGCGACGATGTGGCGGATATCGTCCTGCGAATAGAAGCCGCCATAGCGCGTCGGTTCGCCGTTCGTGCCGGCGCCCGGCGGCGTGCGCCAGGCGCCGGTGCGCGTGAGTTCCGGATAGCGCTTGATCTCGATACGCCAGCCCTGGTCGTCGCTCAGATGCCAATGCAGCGTGTTGAGCTTGTGCAATGCCATTTGGTCGAGGATGCGTTCCAGCTCCGGCATGCTCTGCATATGCCGCGCGGAGTCGATCATCAGTCCGCGCCAGCCGAAGCGCGGCCAGTCGGCGATGTGCGCGGCGGGCACCACGGCCATCTGCCGCTCGCCGGTGGGTAGAAGCAACTGCGCCAGGCTCATGGCGCCATAGAACAGCCCCGCTTCATCCCGCGCGGTGAGGCTGGCGCCGTTTTCCGTTATGTCGAGCACATAGCCTTCGCGTTGCGCCACGGCTGCCTGCGGATCCAGGCGGATCACGATGCCGGCGGTTTCCGTGGCCGCCCGTCCCCGCGCCGCCGGTCCATCGGCGACGTGCAGGGACGGGCCACCGTTTCGCGTCAGCATTTGCGCCAGGATCCGGGCGACACGGAGAGAGGAAGCGTCGTCTGGGTCGACGCGCAGCATCGCCACGGGGCCAATGGCCAGCTGGCCGTCGCGTGCTTCCACCGTTGAGGGTCGGGGAATCAGCGGCGGTTCGCTGCCTTGTGCAAATGCCAGGCACGAACTGGAAAACAGGGCGGTAAAGCAGAGCGTGCGCAGGGTCATGTCCGCATCAGAACTTGAAGTGGGCATTGAGCATATAGCGGCGCCCGGTGGTGTAAGTGTTGAGCGGTTCGCGCTTGGTGTCCTGGTACTGGAAGTATTTCTCGTCCAGCAGGTTCATCGCATCCAGGGTCACCGAGAAGTTGGGGTTGAAGGTCCAGCCGAAGCTGGCGTCCAGTTCGGTATAGGCATCGACGGTGGCCGGCGCGGCGCCGGCGATAAAGCCGCCGGCCAGGTATTTGCTGCGCCAGCCGTAGATCAGGCGCGCCGACAGCGGGCCCTTCTCGTAGTAGGGGCTGAGGTTCACCGCGTTGTCCGAACTGTACGGCAGCGATTCGCCCGCGCTGTTGCGCGCATGGGTGTAGGTGTAGTTCGCCGACAGGCCGAAGCCGGAGCTGCCGAACGGCTGTTGGTAGTTCAGGGTGAAGCCGCGGATCTTGCCGGCGCCGGCGTTGTAGGGGCGGATCACCGTGTAGTCGCAGAAGCCGGACACGTCGCAGTTGCCGAGCTGTCCGTTGACGTACTTCTGCACGAAGTTGTCGTGGTCGCTGTCGTTGAAGCTGTTGTACTGGCGCTCGATCTTGGCCACCTGGTCGATGTAGTTGAGCACGTGCTTGTAGAACACCGAGGCCGCCAGCACCGACTGCGTATCGAAGTACCACTCCGCCGAGGCATTGAAGTTGTAGGACTTGTACGGCTGCAGTCCGCTGTTGCCGCCGGTGCCGTTGAGGATGTCGTCGTTGAGGAAGGTGTTGGGCACCAGCTGGTTGTACGGCGCCCACGAGATGACCTTGGCGGCGGAGAAGCGCAGCACCACGTCGTGCTGGGTGTCGTAGGCCAGGTTGAAGGCCGGCAGCCAGTCGTTATAGGTGGCTTTTGACGTGCGGTGCCAGTCGCCGGGCACCGGATACACCGGCGCGCCGATGGCCTGGATGTAGGTGCCGTCGATCTTGGTATGTACGTAGCGCACGCCGAAGTTGCCGCGCAGCGAGTCGAAGGCGAAATTGCCCTGGGCGTACAGCGCCTCGGCTTCCTGGCGCACCTGCCAGGTGCCGTTGATGTAGTTGGCGGCGCTGACGTCGGAGTAGTCGACCGGGCTGTGGTCGATCCAGGCCAGCTCGGCGCCGTTGCTGGTCTGCACGTGGCGGCGCTGGTCGGCGGAGAAGCCGGAGAAGTTGCTGCTGTTGAGGAAGTCGGTGTAGCTGATGCTGCCCACGTCGGCCAGCGTGCCGTTGGTGATGCCCTGGGCGTAGGAGCGGTAGTCCGAGCCTTCGTTGTGGCGCGTGTAGCGCGCGCCGATCAGCAGCTGGTTCACCGCGCCGTCGAAGTCCTTGCTGAAATCGAGCTGCCCGTAGACGTCGCGCGAGGACAGCGGATTGCGCAGCAGGCTGTCGCTGCCGTTCGGCGAGATCCAGTTGGCCGGATCGCGCGCGGCCGACGGGTCGTCGAAATGGATGCCGCGCTTGATGTCCCAGGCGTAGGCGCCGCCGTAGAGGAAGCCCAGGTAGTACTCCTGCAAGGTATTGCTGGCCTTGCTGGCGCCGGCCTGGCCGCTGAGGTTCCAGCCGTCGCCGCGGTAGCTGCCTTGCAGGTCCAGCCCCTTGGTGGTGACGATGGATTTGCGTGCGAAGGAATCCAGGTAGATGGTCGGTGCGCAGTTCACCGGATCGTTGCCGCACACGTGGCCGCCGCGGATCACGCCCTGCTGGGCTGGCGCCTGCAAGCCGTCGAGGTTCTGCTCGGGACCCTGGAAATACAGCGATTGCTCGAAGTTGCTGAAGTTCTCGCGCACGTACAGCGCGCTGGCGCGCAGCTCGATGCGGTCGGTGGGCTTGTACTGCACGGTGGCGGTGACGGTGTCGCGCTTGCGGTGCTGCTGGAACCAGGCCGCGTTGAGCGAATCGGGCATCAGGTCGCTGCCCTGCACCTTGCCGCTGGCGAGCAGGCCGGCCACGTAGGGGCTGACCTGCGCGGCGTCATTCATCGACTCGTAGTTGAAGATCTCGGTGCCCTGGCGGTCGGTCTGCTCCTCGTAATGCGAGGCCGAGATCATCGCGCCGAAGGTGGAGCTGGGGTTCTTCCAGCTGTACAGCACCGAGGCGTTCGGGCGTCCCTTGTCGGCCTGGTCGCCGTAGTTGTAGCCAACCGTGCCGGTGACGGTGTTGGCTTTCAGGTCCAGCGGTTCGCGCGTGTGCATCACCACCGTGCCGCCGATGCTGCCTTCGGGCAGGCGTGCTTCCGGCGACTTGTAGATTTCCAGGCGGCCGAGCACTTCCGGCGCCAGCAAGGTGTAGTCGAAGCCGCGGTTGGGCTGCTCGCCGACCAGCCACGGCGTCTGCGCCACCGGATGGCCGTCGAGGAAGGTGAGGTTGAGGCTGGGGTCGGTGCCGTCGATGCTGACGCGCTCGCCCTGGCCGAAGCGGCGGTCGATGGTGACGCCGGGAATCTGCGCCATCGCTTCGGCGACATTGGTGCTGGGGAACTTGCCGATGTCTTCGGCGGTGATGGCATCGACGATGGCATCGGCATCGCGCTTGGTGTCCAGCGACTTGGCCATGCTGGCGCGGATGCCGGTGACGGTGACGCCGGCCAGGTCCTTGACGTTCTTCGGGTCGGTGGCGCTCTTGCCGGCAGCGTTCTGGCTGGTTTGCGCGGCGGGTGCCGGCGTGGGCGTGGCGTCCTGCGCGCTGGCGCGCGGTGCGGTGCAGAACAGGCTGGCGGCGATGGCCGCCGTCAAAACAGACATCCGGTACGGCATGACAGGTTCTCCCCAACGTTCGTGCGTGTTCGGTTCCGGACGATCGCTGCGCGTGCGGCTCCCCCCGCGGCGCGCCGCCGTGCCGGCCTAAGGTGGCGTGATCGGGTGCGGCATGTTTCGGGACGGCGCGGCGGACGGTTCCGCTGAGCCGTTGGTGATGTCTTCGAACAGCGATGCAGGCAGTGGCGGCAGTGCCGCTGCGCGGCGTGCGAGTTCCAGCGCGCCCCACAGCGGCGCGTCGTCGGCGAAGCGTGCGCGGGCCAGTGCCGGCGGAAACGGCACCAGGCGGTCCATCAGGCCGGACAGCGTGGCTTCGAACAGCGCGAACTGGCGGTTGATGCCGCCGCCGATGGCGAGGCGTTCCACGTCCAGCGCGATCGCCAGGTTCACCAGCTGCGCCGCGAGTGCGTGGATGCGGCGCTGCAGTTCGTGGCGGATCTTCGGGTCGTCGCTGGCGAACAGGTCTTCGGCGCGGCTGTGCTCACCCAGGGCCTGGCGTGCGAGTGCATCGAGCGAGGCGCCGGAGAAGGCGCTTTCCATCGGCGCCACGCCGTCGCGCCAGCCGCGCCAGAGTTCCGGCGCAAGCACGCTGGTGGCCGGGGTGAGCTGGTAGCCGATCTCCAGCGCGGCGCCGTTGCGTCCGCGATAGACCTCGCCGTGGATCACCGCGGCGGCGGCGAGGCCGGTGCCGACGTTGAGATAGAGACTCGGATCGCTGCCGCGCAGCGCGCCCCAGGCGTGTTCGGCGAGTGCGCCGGCTTTGACGTCGTTGTCGAGCGTGATGCTGGTGCACGCGAACGCGGATGCGAGTTCGTCGAACAGGTTCATGCCTTCCAGGCCCGGCGTGTTCGGCGCCAGCAGCAGGTGCTGGCCGCGCATCACGCCCGGGAACACGGAGGCGATGCCGAGCAGCGGCGTGGCCCCGTCGATCGCCAGTTCGCGCTGCACGCCCTGGATCAGCCGCTGCAGTGCCGCAGCGCCGCGCAGATTCGGCGCATGCGTTTCCAGGCGGCAGCGGCGCAGCGTGCCGGAGGCGATGTCGTAGCTGGCCGCCTGTGTCTTGGTGCCGCCGACGTCGATCGCCAGCAGCGTGCGCGCGCCGTTCGCCGGGGCGGTGGAAGACGGCTGGTTCATGCATGCTCCGTGCGCAGGCCGTGCGCGCGCGACCACAGCCGGTGCGCGACCGAACCCAGCAGCAGCCAGGCGAGCGACCACTGGATCGGATACGCACCCGACGCATTGGCATTGGAAGAAACGTAGATGTAGCTCCAGCCCGCCAGCGCGATCAGCGCGGGCACCGGATACAGCCACATCCGATAAGGACGCTGCAGCGCGGGACGCTGCCGGCGCAGCGCGAACAGCGCGGCGATCTGCGCGATCGACTGCACCAGGATCATCACCGTGGTGAGCAGCTGGATCAGCGTGGTCAGCGAGGTGGCGCGCCCGACGGCAAAACCCAGCGAGGTGAGCACGCCCATCGCCAGCAGGCCCCAGGTAGGAAAGCCCAGGCGCGGATGCAGCCCGGCGAAGGCGCGGAAGAACACGCCGTCGCGCGCCGCTTCGTAAGGCACGCGCGAACCGCCCAGCACGCCGGCGAACACCGAGGCCGCGCAGGTGATCAGGATCAGCACGGTGACGACGCGCGCCGCGGTATCGCCCCAGGTTTCGGCCAGCACCACCGAAGCGATGGAGTTGTAGGCGGCCGAGCTGGTGTCCAGCATGCGGTGCCAGTCGACCACGCCGAGCATGCCGACCTGCATGGTGAAGTACACGGCGAACATGCCGAGGATCGAATAGACGATCGACGCGGGCAGGGTGCGGCCTGGGTCTTTCAGCTCCGCGGCGATATAAGCAGTGGTGTTGTAGCCGAGGTAATCGTAGGTGCCGATGGTGAGGCTGCCGGCCAGGCCCAGCCAGAACGCGGCGCCGCCGAAGTCGAACGCGCCGGGCGGCAGGGTGAAGGCGCGCGCGGCGCTGAAATGCGTGAGCGAAGCGACGATCAGGCAGCCGATGCTGGCCAGCATGATCGCCCACAGCACGATGCCGAGACGGCCGATCGAACCGGTGCTGCGCCACAGCGCCGCGACGGTGAGCCAGATCAGCGCCAGGCCCAGCAGATGCCCCTGCATCGGCGTCATGCCCGGCCACAGCCAGCCGGCGTACTGCACGAAGCCGATCACGCCGGTGGCCATGGTCATCGGGATGAACAGCATCGCCGTCCACACGAACAGGAAGGGCAGCAGGGTGCCGGTGCGCTTGCCGAAGGCCTCGCGCAGATAGACGTAGGTACCGCCCGAGCCGGGCAGGGCCGCGCCCAGTTCCGCCCAGACCAGGCCGTCGCACAGGGCGAGCAGGGCGCCGAGCAGCCAGCCCAGGCAAGCCTGCGGGCCGCCCATCACCGCCACCATCGCCGGAATGGTGATGAACGGGCCGGCGCCGCACATCTGGCTCATGTTGAGCGCGATGGCAGAGGGCAGGCCCAGCAGGGGCTTCAGCCGCGGTGCGTCGGGGTTGGGGGACGTCGGGTCTTGCATGTGCTCGGAGGCTCCGGGTACAGCAAACGACAGTGCGGAACGCCCGGTGGGCCGGGCGGGTCGGGGCCAAGCAGAACACAGGATTTCTATTAATTCAAGTTGAAGAAATTAATCGGGCCGGGTGTAGTCTCAGTCCGGAATCGCGCCAGATCGGGCTTTCCCGGTCCGAACCGCCCGTAAAATGTCCCGGCACCCGCGCCCCCGCACGGAAGAACTCCAGCCAGCGATGCAAAATTCGTCACGGTCCAACCGCCCCGTCACGGGCACCAACCTCGAGCACGCCCGCCTGCACAACCGCCGGGTGGTGCTGGCGGCGATCCGGCAGGCGGGGCGGCTGACCCGGGCGGACCTCACCCGGCTGACTTCGCTCACCGCGCAGACCATTTCCAACATCGTGGCCGAGCTGGTTGCCGAGTCGATGCTGACCACCCACGCGCCGGAAAAGACCGCGCGCGGGCAGCCGCCGATCCCGCTGTCGATCAATCCGGACGGCGGCTTCTCGGTCGGCTTCCATGTGGAGCAGCACCAGGTACTGGCCGTGCTGCTGGACCTGAAAGGCAATACGCGCGGCCGCCGCGTGCATGCGGTCAGCTATCCCAGCTTCGCCGAAGCGCTGCCGCTGCTGGCCGGCACGGTGGAGACCTTCCGCGCCAACCTGCCGCCGGACCGCCTGCTCGGCATCGGCATCGCCTTGCCCGGCCCGTTCGGCGTGGAAGGCATGAGCGCGGTCGGCCCCACCAGCATGCCGGGCTGGGACGATGCGGCCAGCCTCGCGCGCCTGCGCGAACTGACCCGCTTGCCGGTGCTGCTGGAGAACGACGCCACCGCAGCGGCGATGGGCGAGCGGCTGTACGGCATCGCCGGCGCGCTGCGCGATTTCGCCTACCTGTTCTTCGGGCACGGCCTGGGTTCGGGCTTCTATCTCGATAACCGCCTGTACTCCGGCCACTGGCGCAATGCGGGCGAAATCGGCCACGTGATCGTCAGGCCCGACGGCAAGCCGTGTTATTGCGGCAAGCAGGGTTGCCTGGAGCGCTATGTCTCCGGCGCGTCGCTGCTGGAGCATCTGGGCATCGGCGCGGACCAGAGCCTCAACGATGTGGACCTCGCCGACCCGCGCCACGCTGCCGGCATCGAGCGCTGGCTCGCCGAAGCGGTGCCCGCATTGCGCCACGCGGTGAACGTGCTCGAATCCCTGCTCGATCCGGAAACGGTGCTGGTCGGTGGCACCTTGTCCGACGACATCCTGCGCCGGCTGATCGAGGCGGCGTTCCCGCTGTATCCGTCGGTGAGTGCGCGTGCGGATCGCGGCCACGAACGCCTGCGGCTGGGCACGGCCGGCCCCGATTGCGTGGCGCTGGGCGCCGCGGCGCTGGTGGTGCTGGCGGAACTCAGTCCCGATTACCAGGCCTTGCTGAAAGCCTGAAACTCCACAGCGCCGCGTGCTTGACTCTCCACCAAGTGGAGCCCGCAGGATGCCCGCATGAGCGAGAAGACGTACACGATCGGCGAGCTTGCAAGGCTCAGCGGCTGCGCCGTGCGCAAGATCCGTTTCTACGCGGACAAAGGCCTGCTGCCTCCGCTGGGGCGCACGCTCGGCGGCTATCGCGTATTCACCGATGCGGATGTCGCGCGGCTGGATCTGATCCGCGCCTTGCGTGAAGCGGGCATTGGCCTGGAGGCGATCGGCAGGATCCTGTCGCGGCGGCTGTCGCTGACCGACGTGCTGCGTGTACGGCTGGAAACGCTCGAAGCGGAGATCGCGGCGCAACAGCGCATCGCTTCGGTGCTGCGCGCCACCTTGCGATCTCCGGAACCCGGCGAGGCCGACCTACGGAGACTTTGGACCATGACGCAACTTTCCCAGACGCAATTCCGCCAGCTGATCGAGGGCTTTTTCGACAGCGTGACCGAGGGCGCGCCGATCGACGCCGCATGGCGGCAGCAGATGATCGCGGCAAACTTGCCCGAGCTTCCGGATGAACTGACGCCGCGGCAGATCGATGCGTGGAACGAACTCGCGGCGATGCTCACGGACCGCGCTTTTATCGAGGAAACGCGGCAGAACATGGCGAAGGCGTGGGACGACGGTTTCGATCAAAGTACGTACATCGAAGCGTCGAACGCCACCTTGGCGAAAGTGCGCGACGCCATCGACCGCGGCGAATCGCCAACCTCGCCAAGCGGCGCGGCGATTGCCAATGCATGGCTGGAGCAATCGGCGCGCGCGATGCAGCGCGAACCCGATCAGGCTTTCATGGCCTGGCAGATGGAGCAGTACCGGCAGCATTACGGACGATCCGCGCGCTATCAGGAACTGCTCGCCGTGCTGCGTGGCGAAGAGCTCCAGGCCGGCAACGAATGGACCTGGCTGCATGAGGCGATGAAGCCGCTCATCGCCGCTTAGCCGGGTAGGTTGGGGGTGAGCCGCAGGCGAACCCCAACGATGCGATGCGCCCGATGTTGGGGTTCGCCTCCGGCTCACCCCAACCTACGCCAGCACGCTGTTTCAGCGAGGCCTGAGTGCCGCCCGGACAGCGGCTGGCTCCACCATCTATTCGCAAGAAATTGCCGATGGCGCGCGACGGCGATAAACCCGTTTTGAGCAGAAAGCGGCACGCCGCCGATGCCGTTTCCTTCCATGCTCGGCCCGCGTTCGGAAAAGACTTGCGCCCATCCGCGGCCATTTTACCCCCGTGCCGTTAGTCCGATTGACCGAGCCGCCATTTCGGTTCAATAATGAGAATGATCGTTCACTCTTGTTCTGCCGCCCCTCCCCTCCGGCAGGGACCGAGGTCTCTCATGTCTTCAAATCGTAGTTTCTTGCGCGGCCTGGCCCTGACGGCCCTGGCCGCTTCCGTCCTTACCCTGGCCGCCTGCAAGGGCCAGCAGGGTGCGCAGCAGCAGGGCGGTCCCGCCGAAGTCACCGTAGTAACGCTCAAGCCGCAGGCGGTCACGGTCACGCGCGAGCTGCCGGGGCGCACCAGTGCGTTCCAGATCGCCGAAGTGCGTCCGCAGGTGAATGGCATCGTCAAGCAGCGCCTGTTCGAGGAAGGCGCGCTGGTGAAGGCAGGCCAGCCGCTGTACCAGCTGGACGACGCGGTGTATCGCGCGGAAAACAACAACGCCAAGGCCACGCTGGCGAAAGCGAAGGCCGCGCTGTATTCGGCGCAGCTCAATGCCAAGCGCACCAGCGAGCTGGCGCGTATCGACGCGGTGAGCAAGCAGGACGATGAAACCGCCACCGCGACCTGGCGCCAGGCCGAGGCCGACGTCGCCGCCGGCCAGGCGCAGGTGGAAAGCACCGGCGTCAATCTGGCCTTCGCGCGCATCGTGTCGCCGATCACCGGCCGCATCGGCAAGTCCGCGGTGACGCCGGGCGCGCTGGTCACCGCCAACCAGGCCGATCCGATGGCGCGCGTGCAGCAGATGGACCCGATCTTTATCGACGTCACCCAGTCCAGCGGCGAACTGCTCGATCTGCGCAAGCGCATCGCCGCCGGCTCGCTGAAGGAAGCCGACGGCACGCCGGTGAAGATCCTGCTCGAAGACGGCAGCACCTACGCGCACGACGGCAAGCTGCAGTTCGCCGACGTCAGCGTCGACCCCACCACCGGCAGCTTCGCGCTGCGCGTGATCGTGCCCAATCCGGAAGGCGTGCTGCTGCCCGGCATGTACGTGCGCGCGGTGCTCGACAAGGGCAGCAATCCGCATGGGCTGCTGGTGCCGCAGGCGGGTATTTCGCGCGACCCGAAGGGCGGCGCCACCGCCATGGTCATCGGCAAGGACGGCAAGGCGGAACTGCGCGAAGTGCAGGTCGGCCGCACCGTCGGCGACCAGTGGCTGGTCGAAAGCGGCCTGGCCGCCGGCGACAAGGTGATCGTCGAAGGCCTGCAGATGATCCAGCCCGGCATGCCGGTGCACGCCAGCGAAGCCGGCGCGGCTGCTGTCGCCGCCGGCGGACACGCTGCCGCCGCGGCGCACTGAGGACTCATACCCATGGCACGCTTCTTTATCGATCGCCCCATCTTCGCCTGGGTGATCGCCATCATCGTGATGCTGGCCGGCGCGCTGTCGATGCTGCGCCTGCCGGTATCGCAATACCCGGTGATCGCGCCGCCGCAGGTCACCATCAACGCCAACTACCCCGGCGCTTCGGCGCAGGCGGCGGAAGACTCGGTGACGCAGATCATCGAGCAGAACATGAAGGGCCTGGACGGCCTGCTGTACATGTCCGCCACCAGCGACTCCGACGGCTCGGTGCAGGTCACGCTCACCTTCGAGAACGGCACCAATCCCGACATCGCCCAGGTGCAGGTGCAGAACAAGCTGCAGCTGGCCACGCCGCTGCTGCCGCAGATCGTGCAGCAGCAGGGCATCAACGTGGTGAAGTCCAGCTCCGGCTTCCTGATGGTGGTGGGCTTCGTCTCCGAGGACGGCCGCCTGGACGGCGAAGACATCTCCGACTTCGTCAACGCCCATCTGGTCGATCCGCTGAGCCGCGTCGCCGGCGTGGGCAATATCGAAGTGTTCGGTTCCAAGTACGCCATGCGCATCTGGCTGGACCCGAACAAGCTCGACACCTACAAGCTGACGCCGCCCGAAGTGGTGGCCGCGCTGCGTGCGCAGAACCAGCAGGTGGCGGTGGGCCAGATCGGCGGCAACCCCGCGGTGAAGGGCCAGCAGATCAACGCCTCGGTGATCGCGCAGCAGCGCCTGCAGACGCCGGAGCAGTTCCGCCAGATCGTGATCCGCAGCAATACCGACGGCTCGGTGCTGACGCTGGGCGACGTCGCACGCGTGGAACTGGGCCTGCAGGACTACGGCTCGGCCAGCAAGTACAACGGCAAGTCCGCCACCGGTATCGCCGTCTCGCTCACCTCCGGCGCCAACGCGCTGGCCACGGCCGAGCGCGTGAAGGCGGCGCTCAAGCAGATGGAACCCTCGTTCCCGCGCGGCGTGAAGTCGGTGATCGCGTTCGACACTACGCCGTTCGTGCGCGTGTCGATCGAAGGCGTGATCAAGACCCTGCTCGAAGCGATCGTGCTGGTATTCCTGGTGATGTACCTGTTCCTGCAGAACTTCCGCGCCACGCTGATCCCGACCATCGCGGTGCCGGTGGTGCTGCTGGGCACCTTCGGCGTGCTCGCGGCGATGGGTTATTCGATCAACATGCTCACCATGTTCGCCATGGTGCTGGCGATCGGCCTGCTGGTGGACGACGCCATCGTGGTGGTGGAGAACGTCGAGCGCGTGATGAGCGAGGAAGGGCTGTCGCCGCTGGAAGCGACGCGCAAGTCGATGTCGCAGATCACCGGCGCGCTGGTGGGCATTGCCCTGGTGCTGTCGGCAGTGTTCGTGCCGATGGCTTTCCTGAGCGGTTCCACCGGCGTGATCTACCGGCAGTTCTCGGTGACCATCGTGTCCTCGATGGCCTTGTCGGTGCTGGTGGCGATCGTGCTGACGCCGGCGCTGTGCGCCACCTTGCTCAAGCCGATCGCCAAGGGCCATCACGCCTCCGATCGCGGCTTCTTCGGCTGGTTCAACCGCCGCTTCGACCAGGGCACGCGCAAGTACCAGGGCGTGGTGGGCGCGATCATCGCGCGCGGCCGGCGCTTCCTGCTGGTGTTCGTGGCGATGAGCGCGGCGATGGTGGTGGTGTTCCTGCGCCTGCCCACCTCGTTCCTGCCGATGGAAGACCAGGGCTTTCTGTTCACCATGGTGCAGGCGCCGGTGGGCGCCACCACCGAGCGCACGGCGCGCGTGATGGGCCGCATCGAGCAGCACTTCATGGCCGACCCCGCGGTGGACTCGGTGTTCTCCGTGCTCGGCTTCAGCTTCGCCGGCAACGGCCAGAACGCGGGCATGGCCTTCGTGCAGCTGAAGGACTGGAGCGAGCGCCATGGCGAAGCGGCCAGCCTCAATGCGGTGGCCGGCAATGCCATGGGCGCCTTCAGCCAGTACAAGGACGCGCTGGCCTTCGCCTTCGCGCCGCCGGCGGTGCCGGAGCTGGGCAATTCGGCGGGCTTCGATTTCTATCTGAAGGACAACGCCGGCCTGGGCCACGAAGCCCTGGTGGCGGCGCGCAACCAGTTCCTGCAGGAAGCTGCGCAGAGCAAGCTGCTGGCCAACGTGCGCGCCAACGGCCAGGACGACACGCCGCAGTTCCGCATCGACGTGGACTACAAGAAGGCCGCGGCGCAGGGCCTGTCGATCGGCGATCTCAACGACACGCTGACCATGGCCTGGGGCGGCCAGTACATCGACGACTTCATGGATCGCGGCCGCGTCAAGCGCGTGTTCGTGCAGGCCGATGCGCCGTTTCGCATGGCGCCGGAAGATTTCGAGAAGTGGTCGGTGCGCAATGCCGCCGGTGCGATGGTGCCGTTCCGCGCCTTCGCCAGCACGCGCTGGGATTTCGGTTCGCCGCGCCTGGAACGCTACAACGGCGTGTCCGCGATGCAGATCAATGGCGAGGCCGCGCCGGGCGTGAGCTCGGGCGACGCCATGGCCGAAGTGGAGAAACTGGTGGCCAAGCTGCCGGCCGGCGTCGGCCTGGAATGGACCGGGCAGTCGTACCAGGAGCGCGAGGCCGGTGCGCAGGCGCCGATGCTGTACACGCTGTCGGTGCTGGTGGTGTTCCTGTGCCTGGCCGCGCTGTACGAAAGCTGGTCGATCCCCACCTCGGTGCTGCTGGTGGCGCCGCTGGGCATTCTCGGCACGGTGCTGGCGGCGTACTTCCGCGGGCTGGATCGCGACGTGTACTTCCAGGTGGCGATGCTCACCACGGTGGGCCTGTCGAGCAAGAACGCAATCCTGATCGTGGAGTTCGCCAAGGAGAACGTGGAGAAGGGCATGGCCCTGCTCGACGCCACCTTGCTGGCGGTGCGCACGCGCCTGCGGCCGATCCTGATGACCTCGCTGGCCTTCGGCCTGGGCGTGCTGCCGCTGGCGCTGGCCAACGGCGCGGGTTCCGGCGCGCAGCGCGCGATCGGCACCGGCGTGCTGGGCGGCATGGTCGCCGGTACGGCGCTGGGCCTGTTCTTCGTGCCGCTGTTCTTCGTGCTGGTGCAGCGGCTGTTCGGGCGGCGCAAGCGCGCCGTGGGCGACGTCGCCGTCGCTGGAGATACCTCGCATGAATAAGTCTTTCATTTTGAGTTGTGCGGTCACGCTCGCCTTGAGCCTGAGCGGCTGCGTGAGCCTGGCGCCGAAGGTGCCGTCCGCGCAGCCGGATGTTCCGGTAAGCTGGCCGCTGCCCGAGAACAGCGTGGCGCCCGACGCTTCGGCTCCGGCCGTGAGCCAGGGCAGCACCGCGGATATCGGCTGGCGCCAGTTCTATGTCGATCCGCGCCTGTCCGCGCTGATCGAGCAGGCGCTGCACAACAACCGCGATCTGCGCGTGGCCGTGCTCAACGTGGAGAAGGCGCGCGCGCAGTACCGCATCCAGCGTGCGGACCGCCTGCCGTCGATCGCGGCGACCGCCTCGCTGCAGCGCAGCCGCGACATCAACCAGCCGCAGCCGATCACCCAGCAATACCGCGCCGAACTGGGCACCACCCAGTTCGAGCTGGACCTGTTCGGCCGCGTCGCCTCGCTGAGCACCGGTGCGCTGGAGCGCTACCTGGCCGAAGGCGAGGCCAGCCGCAGCGCGCAGCTGAGCCTGATCGCCGAAGTGGCCAATGCCTGGCTGACGCTGGCGGCGGACCGCGAGTCGCTGAAGGTGGCGCAGGCCACGCGCGACACGCAGGAGGCTTCATTCAAATTGACTGAACAACGCCACGCGCTCGGCGCGGCGTCGAGCCTGGATGTCAGCCAGGCGCAGACCACGGTCGAAACCGCGCGCGCCGACATGGCGCGCTACACCGGCCAGGTGGCGCAGGACATCAACGCGCTGCGCCTGCTGGCAGGCGGTGCGCTGGACGAATCGCTGCTGCCCACCGGCCTGGGCGACGACACCACCATGCTCGGCGCACTGCCGGCGGAGCTGCCCTCGGACGTTCTGCTGCGCCGCCCGGACATCCTGCAGTCGGAACATCTGCTGCGCGCGGCCAATGCCGATATCGGCGCGGCGCGCGCCGCGTTCTTCCCGTCCATCATGCTGACCGGCAGCGTGGGCACGGCCAGCGGGCAGCTCAACAATCTGTTCGACAGCGGCACCCGCGTGTGGAGCTTCGCGCCGCAGATCAGCCTGCCGATCTTCCAGGGCGGCCGTCTGCGTGCGCAACTGGCCGGCGCCAAGGCCGATCAGCAGATCGCGCTGGCGCAGTACGAGAAAGCCATCCAGGCCGGCTTCCGCGAAGTGGCCGATGCGCTGGCGCTTACTTCCACCCTGGCCGGGCAGCGCCAGGCGCAGGAGGCGCTGGTGGGTGCGGCGGCGCGGGCGGACGAGCTTTCGCGGGCGCGCTACAAGGCCGGCAAGGACAGCTACCTGGTGGCACTGGATGCGCAGCGCGCGCTGTACGCCGCGCAGCAGCAGCTCATCGCGACGCGGCTGGCCGAGCAGACCAACCGGGTCACTTTGTATAAAGTGCTGGGCGGCGGCTGGAACGAGCGCAGCCCTATCCCCGGTACCCCATGAGCCGCGACGACAAGAACGACGAAACCACTTTGAGCCCGCGTGCGCGCGAACAGCGCGAGCGCATCCTGGCCGCGGCGCAGCACTGCTTCGTGAAGTACGGTTTCCATGCCGCCAGCATGGCGAACATCGCCGAGGCCGCGGCGATGAGCGCCGGCCTGATCTACCGCTACTTCCCGAACAAGAGCTCGATCGTGCTGGCCATCATCGAGCGCCAGAGCGAGATGGAGCTGGAAGACATCCGCGCGCTGAGCGCATCGACCGATCCGGTCGATGCGCTGATGGAATGCTTCGTGGAATGGAGCCGGCCGCGTCCGGACATGCGCATCATGAATGCGGCGCTGTTCCTGGAAACCAGCGCCGAGGCCACCCGCGACAAGCAGGTGGCGAGCGCGATCCACCACGCCGACGAGCTGGCCTGCATCGAATTCCGCCAATGGCTGGAGAAGCCCGTGGACGAAGGCGGCATCGGCATGTCGCCGGCGATCAGCGAACGCCGCTCGATTGCGTTGATGCTGCTGGTCGAGGGGCTGGCGGTGCGAGCGGCGAGGGACCCGAAGTTCGATACCCAGAAGCTGCGCGAAGCCCTGGCCGAAGTGGTGCCCTTCTTGATGGGTGAGCCCTGATGGGCAAATCCTGATGGGCGAGGGCTGACCGGCCCGCGGCGCTTGTCGCCGCGCCCCGCGCAGGCCAAGCTTGGCGCTTTCCGCCAAGGAGCATGCCGTGGACTGGGTCGACCTGCGCAGCGATACTGTGACCAAGCCCACCCGCGCCATGCGCGAGGCCATGCTGCTGGCCGAGGTGGGCGACGACGTCTACGGCGAAGATCCTACGGTCAACGCCTTGCAGGCCAAGCTGGCGGATGAACTCGGCTTCGAGGCGGCGCTGTTCGTGCCGACCGGCACGCAGTCGAACCTGCTCGCGCTGATGTCGCATTGCGAGCGCGGCGACGAATACCTGGTCGGCGCCGACGCGCATACCTACAAGTTCGAAGGCGGCGGCGCCGCGGTGCTGGGTTCGATCCAGCCGCAGCCGATTCCGCACGAGGCGGATGGCAGCTTGGCGTTGGACAAGCTCGCCGCGGCGATCAAGCCGGTCGATCCGCACTTCGCACGCACGAAGCTGCTGGCCCTGGAAAACACCTGGCACGGCCGTGCGCTCCCGCTGGACTACTTGCATGCCGCGCAGAAATTCGCGCGCGAACGCGGGCTGGGTTTCCATCTCGACGGTGCGCGGCTGTTCAACGCCGCCGTGGCCAGCGGCGTGCATGCGCGCGAGATCGCGAGCCTGTTCGATACCGTCTCGGTCTGTCTGTCGAAGGGGCTGGGTGCGCCCGTAGGTTCGGTGCTGCTCGGTCCCGGCGCCTTGGTGGAGAAGGCACGGCGCTGGCGCAAGGTGGCCGGCGGCGGCTGGCGCCAGGCCGGCATGCTCGCGACGGCGGCCATCCATGCGCTGGATCATCACGTGGCGCGCCTGGCCGAGGATCACGCGCGCGCCGCCACGCTGGCGGCACGCATGGGCGAGATTCCCGGGGTGAAGCTATTGGGCCATCACACCAATATGGTGTTCGTCGACGTGCCGGCGGCGCATCTGCGCGAACTCGACGCGCATCTGCGCGAAGCCAAGGTGCGCATCAGCATCGGCTATCTGCCGACCTTGCGGCTGGTTACCCATCTGGATATCGACGACGATGGTGTGGAACGCACCGTCGATGCGTTCCGCGCGTTTTTCCGGCACTGAGGCCTCAGGCCAGCGGCTGATCGAAGCGCTTGATGAAATCCCGCACCTGCGGGTAGACCACTTCGCGCCAGCGGCGGCCGCTGAAGATGCCGTAATGGCCGGCGCCTTCGATCATCTTGTGCGCGCGCCGATCGGCCGGAATCCCGCTGCACAGCGTGTGCGCCGCCTGGGTCTGGCCCAGGCCGGAGATATCGTCCAGCTCGCCTTCCACGGTGAGCAGGGCGCTCTTGGTGATCGCGGCGGGCGTCACGCGTTCGCCGCGCACGTCCCATAGCCCGCGCGGCAGCAGGAACTGCTGGAACACGGTGTGGATGGTGTCGAGGTAATACTCGGCCGGCATGTCCAGCACGGCGTTGTATTCGTCGTAGAACTTGCGGTGCGCCTGCGCGTCGTCCAGGTCGCCGCGCAGCAGGTCGAGATAGAAATCCCAGTGCGAATTCAGATGGCGGCTGGGGTTCATCGCCACGAAGCCGGCATGCTGCAGGAAGCCCGGATACACCTCGCGGCCATGGCCGGGGTAGTTCGGCGGCACGGTGTGGATCAGGTTGCCCTTGAACCAGCTCAGCGGCTGCGTGGTCGCCAGGCTGTTGACGCCGGTGGGATTGCTGCGCGGCTCGATCGGGCCGCCCATCATGGTCAGGCTCAGCGGCGTGGCTTCGCCGCGCGACGCCATCAGGGACACCGCGGCGAGCACCGGCACGGTCGGCTGGCACACCGAGATCACGTGCAGGCGCTGCGCGCCGATATGGCGGATGAACTCCTGCACGTATTCGACGTAGTCATCCAGATGGAACGTGCCTTGCTCGGCCGGCACCATGCGCGCGTCGACCCAGTCGGTGATGTACACCTTGTGGTCGCGCAGCAGGGTGCGCACGGTGTCGCGCAGCAGGGTGGCGTGGTGGCCGGACAGCGGCGCCACCACCAGCACGGAGGGTTCGTTCTTCAGCCGCTCGATGGTGTCCTGGTCGTCGCTGTAGCGCTTGAAGCGCTTGAGCTCGCAGAACGGCTTGGCCAGCACGGTGCGCTCGACAATGGCGATGTCCTGCCCGTGCGATTCCACCTGGTGGATGCCGAAGGCGGGCTTCTCGTATTCCTTGCCCAGCCGGTGCAGCAGCTCGTAGCCGGCGGCCATGCGCTGCGCGCCGGGCACCTGGGCGAACGGGCCCGAGGGATCGGTCAGCATCTTCGCGCTGGCATCGGCGTAGTGGCTGAGCGGGCCGAGAAAGGCGCGCTGCCATTCGTGAATCTGATAGAGCATGGCGAGAAGATACGAGGGCGGAAAATCTCATTCTACCCGCTCCCGCGCCTCCGTGCTGCGATGCCGCAAGAATGTTATGCGAGTGTAATCAGCGGCTTAAATGAAGCGCCCGACGCTTCGTTCGGGCACTGCGCCGAAAACGACGTCAGGCTTTGCGACAAACCAGCAGGATTTCGTCCACGCCCGTGGTGTCGCCCAGCCCCGCGCGCCATTGCAGCGGCTTCTGCATGCGCACCGCGATCGGCATGAACACGCGGTTGTACCACCACATCGCGCGCTCTCTTTTGTGCGTGAGGTACCACTGGCCGATCTCGAGCAGGCGCGAGGATTTCGGCTGCATGCCGTAGACCGCGCTCTGCTCGATGCGGAAGCCGTGCTGCGCCAGGCGCGCATGGATGTCGTCCGGTTCGTAGCGGCGGCAATGGCCGACGAATTCGTCGAACGGCGTCCACGCCGCGATATGCAGCGGCACCGAAAGCAGCAACGTCGCGCCGGGCGCGGCGACGCGGGCGAGTTCCTTCAATGCACCGACGTCGTCCGCCACGTGCTCGAGAATGTCGAACGCGCAGACCAGGTCGAACTGCGCATCGGTATAGGGCAGGGCGCCGATCGTGCCGTGCACGGCGCTGGCGCCGTGGCGGCGCAGCTTGCGCAGCGCCTCGGCGCTGAGGTCGACGAAGCAGGTGTCCTGCAGCGGCAGGCGCGGGCGCAGGCCAGGGGCGATTTCGAGGCGGCGCGTGGATGCCGCGGACAGTTCGCGCACCAGTGGCCAGGTATTGAAGCGTTCCGGCGGCACTAGGCGGGCTTCGGCCCACAGCGGTTCGTAGAAGCTGCGGTTGGCAGCAGCCAGGTCGGCGTCGCTGCGCGGCGCGGGCGCGAAGTGGGTGGGCATCGGACTAGTGTGGCGCGGGCCCGGCTGACAAGCGAGTGAATGCCGGCGCGAGTTCTTGCGTCAGCCGATGCGCACCACTTCGGTGCCGGCGATCACGTCGTGCAGCGCGCGGCGGCGCGTATTGGTCAGCGCCCAGGCGAAGTAAATGACCCAGGCAATAAGCACCGTCCACAACGCCACCGCGGTGCTGGATACGCGGGCCAGTTCCAGCAGCAACAGCGGTGCGGCACCCACCAGCAGACGGATCAACGCCTGCGCGAAGCGCACCCGTCCGCCATCCACGCGCACCAGCCGCAGGCGCCACGGCCGCATGCCCAGCGTCTGTCCGCCGCGCAGCCACGAAGCGATGAAATACGCCGACAGCACCAGACCCTGCAGCGGCTGATACCACCACACCGTTTCCACATGGCCGGCGGTGGCGATCAGCTGGCCGCCGGTGGCGCGCTGGCAGGCGTAGCCCACCATGGCAACGATGGCGATCACCGCCCACAGGTCGTAGAACAGCGCCAGCAGGCGGCGCGGCAAGGTGGCGGGCATAAGCGAAGGATTCGGGATGCTCGGGTTCATTCGTCGGCTTGCGTCCGGCGCGCGCTATGCCCAGCATCTCGCGCATGTCAGAGAAAGCCGCAAGTATCGCCGAAGCCGACCAGCGCAGCATCGCCGCCTTCCTGGAGCGGGTGTGGTCGGAGGACGGCCTGTCCGACCGCACCCTCGATGCCTACCGCCGCGACCTCGAAGGACTGGCCCGCTGGCTGGCCGGCAAGGGCCTGGGTCTGAACCAGGCGCAGCGCCAGCATCTGTCCGAATACCACGGCGCGCAGCCGGTGGCGGTGCGCTCGATGGCGCGGCGGCAGTCCTCGTTCCGCCGCTACTACGGCTTCGTGGCCCGCAACGAGCCGGGCTTCGAAGATCCCACCTTGCTGATCGAACGCCCGCGCACGCCGCGCAGCCTGCCCAAGGCGCTGGCCGAGCGCGAGATCGAAGGCCTGCTGCAGGCGCCGGACCTGGACACCACCCTGGGCCTGCGCGACCGCGCCATGCTGGAGCTGATGTATGCCTCGGGCCTGCGCGTGTCCGAACTGGTCGAATTGCCGCTGGCTTCGCTCAACCTGCGCCAGGGCGTGCTGCGCGTCACCGGCAAGGGCGGCAAGGACCGCCTGGTGCCGGTGGGCGAGCTGGCGCTGGAGCGGATCGAGGCTTACCTCGCGGCCGCGCGCCCGGTGCTGGCCAAGGGGCGCCAGCCGGCGGCGCTGTTCCTGAGCAAGCGCGGCGAGGGCATGACGCGGCAGATGTTCTGGACCCTGGTCAAGCGCTATGCGCTGCGCGTGGGCATCGTGGCCAAGCGCATCTCGCCGCACGTGCTGCGGCATTCCTTCGCCACCCATCTGCTCAACCACGGCGCCGACCTGCGCGCGCTGCAGATGCTGCTGGGCCACAGCGCGCTCAGCACCACGCAGATCTACACGCTGGTGGCCAAGGAAGGACTCAAGCGGCTGCATGCGCAGCACCATCCGCGCGGTTGAGACAGGCGCGGCGGAGCGTTTAGGCGGCCTGTGCGAGAATCGGGCCATCCCCCGATCATTCCGTGCCGAACGGAAGCCAGTGAGGTTTGCGATGTTCAAGAATGGATGGCTGGCCCTGTGCGCCAGCGTGGTTTGCGCGGTGGCGTTCGCCCAGCCGGCGCACGCCGCCGACGATGCGGCCAAGGCCGGCCCCGAGGACACCGTGCGCCAGGCGGTGCTGGGCCTCGCCAGCAAGGTGAAGATCGAATCGATCAGGCCGGCGCCGCTGCCGGGCTTCTACCAGGTCATTGCCTCCGGCCAGCTGGTCTATGTGAGCGCCGACGGCAAGTACATGCTCACCGGCAACCTGATCGACCTGTCCAGCAAGAAGGACATGAGCGACCTGGTCTGGGCCGACTTCCGCAAGGCCCAGCTGGACAAGCTGCCGGTGTCCGACCGCATCGTGTTCGGTCCGGCCAAGCCGCGCTACAAGGTCACCGTATTCACCGACGTCAACTGCGGCTACTGCCGCGCGCTGCACCAGCACGTGGACGACTTCACCAAGGCCGGCATCGCCCTGGAATACGTGGCCTGGCCGCGCGAAGGCGTGACCAGCACCGCGGGCAATCCCACCCCGACCTATACCGAGATGGTTTCGGTGTGGTGCGCGGCGGACCGCAAGGCCGCCTTCAGCGCCGCCAAGGAGGGCAAGCAGCCCAAGTCGGCCACCTGCGCCAACCCGGTGAAGGATGAGTTCGATCTGGGCGTGCGCTTAGGCGTCACCGGCACCCCGACCATCGTGGCCGAGGACGGCACCGTGATCGGCGGCTACATGACCCCCGATCAGCTGATCGAAGCCCTGCAGAAGCGCGGTATCAAGCCGATCGGGGGCTGAGCCGCCCCCTCCCGGGGAGGGTCCCGCCGGGTCCCTCCCCGATGTTGTCCTGCAGCATGGGGTAGAATGGACGGCTTCTCCGCATAGCTCCCGTTCCCCGCCATGATCGCTCTCGACGGGCAGGCCGCCCTTTCGCCGTTCCGCCTCGAACGTCTCAATGCCCGCCTGGATGCCCTGCATCGCGGCGCCCGCGTGCAGGCTTCGTGGTTCGTCTACTTCATCGACGCCGACGCCGCCCCGGAAGGCGAGCAGCGCCGGCGCCTGCTGGAAGTGCTGGAGGCCAAGGAGAGCGCCGCCGAGACCGCTTCCCTGTGGGTGGTGCCCCGCCTGGGCACGATCTCGCCCTGGTCGAGCAAGGCCACCGACATCCTCCACGGCGCCGGTTTCGCGGTACGCCGCGTGGAGCGCGGTGTGGCCTACCAGATCGCCGGCCTGCCCGAGCCGGGCGCACCCGAATACGACGCGATGATGGCGGTGCTGTGCGACGCCATGACGCAGTCGGTGCTTCACCGCATCGACGAGGCCAAGGGCCTGTTCCTGGCCGGCAAGCCCGGCGACCTGGTGCACATCCCGCTGGGCAGCGACCCGCGCGCCGCCCTGGCCAAGGCCAATGCCGAGCTGGGCCTGGCCCTGGCCGAGGACGAGATCGACTACCTGGCCGAGCGCTACGCCGAGCTGGGCCGCGATCCCACCGACGCCGAACTCTTCATGTTCGCCCAGGCCAATTCCGAGCACTGCCGCCACAAGGTGTTCAACGCCAGCTGGACGCTGGACGGCCAGCCGCAGGACAAGAGCCTGTTCGGCATGATCAAGAACACCCACCAGCACTCGCCGGCCTACACGCTGTCCGCCTACAAGGACAACGCCGCGGTGATCGAGGGCAGCGACGGCAAGCGTTTCTTCACCGGCGCCGACGGCGTGTGGCGCCGCAGCGGCGAGCGCATCGACTACGCGATCAAGGTGGAAACGCACAACCATCCCACCGCGATCGCACCCTGGCCGGGCGCGGCCACCGGTGCCGGCGGCGAGATCCGCGACGAAGGCGCCACCGGCCGCGGCGCCAAGCCGAAGGCGGGGCTCAGCGGTTTCTCGGTGTCCGACCTGCGCATTCCCGGTCATCCGCAGCCGTGGGAAGTGGAGCGTCCGCTGCCGCCGCGCATGGCCAGCGCGTTCGAGATCATGCGCGACGGCCCGCTCGGCGCCGCCGCGTTCAATAACGAATTCGGCCGCCCCTGCCTGGGCGGCTATTTCCGCACCTACGAGCACGAGACCGGCGAAGCCGGCGTGCGCCGCGGCTACGACAAGCCGATCATGATCGCCGGCGGCCTGGCCAATATCCGCTCCGGCCACGTGCAGAAGCTGGAGATCCAGCCCGGCCACAAGGTGATCGTGCTGGGCGGCCCGGCCATGCTGATCGGCCTGGGCGGCGGCGCCGCCTCGTCGGTGGCTTCCGGCACCTCTAGCGCGGAGCTGGATTTCGCCTCCGTGCAGCGCGACAACGCCGAGATGGAGCGCCGCTGCCAGCAGGTGATCGACAGCTGCTGGTCGCTGGGCGACGACAACCCCATCGTGAGCATCCACGACGTCGGCGCGGGCGGTCTTTCCAACGCCATTCCCGAACTGCTCAACGATGCGGGCGTGGGCGGCGTGATCGATCTCTCGAAGGTGCCGTGCGACGACCCGTCGCTGTCGCCGATGCAGGTGTGGAGCAACGAATCGCAGGAGCGCTACGTGCTCGGCATCGCCGCCGAGCGCCTGGCCGAATTCGAAGCGTTCTGCGTGCGCGAGCGCTGCCCCTACGCGGTGGTCGGCGACGCCACCGAAGAGCGCCGCCTGCTGGTGGCCGACCCGCGCCGCGAGCTCACCGTCATCGACCTGCCGATGGACGTGCTGTTCGGCAAGGCGCCGCGCATGCACCGCGACGCCAAGCGCGTGAAGCCGCGCATCGACGTGGTGCCGGATCTGTCCGGCATCAGCATGGACGAGGCCCTGCGCCGCGTACTGCGCCTGCCCACCGTGGGCAGCAAGAGCTTCCTGGTCACCATCGGCGACCGCACCGTGGGCGGCTTGAATCATCGCGATCCGATGGTCGGCCCCTGGCAGGTGCCGGTGGCCGATTGCGCCGTGACCATCGCCGATTTCGACGGCTACGCCGGCGAAGCCATGGCCATGGCCGAGCGCGCGCCGGTAGCCCTGCTGAGCAGCGCCGATGCGGCGCGCCTGGCGGTGGGCGAGGCCATCACCAACCTGGCCGCCGCGCCGATCCGCTCGCTGGGCGAAGTGCGCCTGTCGGCGAACTGGATGGCTGCGGTGAACCACCCCGGCGAAGACGCGGCCCTGTTCGAAGCGGTGAAGGCCGTGGGCATGGAGCTGTGCCCGGAGCTGGACATCTCCATCCCGGTGGGCAAGGACTCGCTGTCCATGCAGACGGTGTGGACCGACGGCGACCAGCCGCAGCGCACGATCGCGCCGGTGTCGCTGGTGATTACGGGTTTTGCGCGCGTGCACGACGTGCGCCGCACGCTCACCCCGCAGCTGCGCCTGGACCGCGGCGATTCCGACCTGTGGCTGCTGGACCTCGGCGGCGGCCGCGACCGCCTCGGCGGCTCCGCGCTGACCCAGGTGTTCAACCGTGGCGGCGGCGTGCCGCCGGATCTGGATGACGCCAAGCATCTGAAGGGCCTGTTCGACCTGGTGCAGGAAGCCAATGCGGCCGGCCTGCTGCTGGCCTATCACGACCGCTCCGACGGCGGCGCCATCGTCACCCTGCTGGAAATGGCTTTCGCCGGCCGTTGCGGCCTGGAGATCCAGCTCGAAGGCTGGGCCGAGGCCGCGCTGCGCGCGCTGTTCAACGAAGAACTGGGCGCCGTGGTGCAGGTGGCGCAGGCCAACCGCGAGGCGTTCGAGGCGCTGCTGGTCAAGCACGGCCTGGCCGGCATGAGCTATCGCATCGGCCATCCGAAGGAAAAGCTCGGCATCAAGCTGTTCCACGGCGGCGAGAAGCAGTTCGCCTGGAAGTGGACCGAGCTGTTCGCCGCGTGGAACGAAACCAGCCACCACATGCAGCGCCTGCGCGACAACCCGCTCAGCGCCGACGCGGAACTGGAATGGCGCCTGGACGACGCCGACCCGGGCATCAGCCCCAAGCTCAGCTTCGACCCGACCGACGACGTGGCCGCGCCGCTGATCGCCAAGGGCGCGCGTCCGCGCGTGGCGATCCTGCGCGAGCAGGGCGTCAACGGCCAGGTGGAAATGGCCGCCGCGTTCGACCGCGCCGGCTTCGAGGCGGTGGACGTGCATATGTCCGACCTGGCCAGCGGCCGCATCAAGCTGGCTGATTTCCGCGGCTTCGCGGCTTGCGGCGGCTTCTCGTACGGCGACGTGCTGGGCGCCGGCCGCGGCTGGGCCACCTCGATCATGTACAACGAAATGCTGCGCGCACAGTTCACCGCGTTCTTCGCCGACACCAGCAAGTTCGCGCTGGGCGTGTGCAACGGCTGCCAGATGCTGTCGCAGCTGAAGGAGATCATCCCGGGCGCGCAGCATTGGCCGAAGTTCCTGCGCAATGCGTCCGAGCAGTACGAAGGCCGCGTCGCCACGCTGGAAGTGCTCGATTCGCCCAGCATCTTCTTCAAGGGCATGGCCGGTTCGCGCATCCCGGTGGCGGTGGCGCACGGCGAAGGCCGCGTGAGCTTCCCGCAGGTGTGCAGCCCGTCGAAGTCCGGCGGCGCGGTGCGCTTCGTCGATAACCGCGGCCGACCGACCGAGCACTACCCGCTCAACCCGAACGGCTCGCCGGGCGGCCTGGCCGGCTTCACCGCGGCCGACGGCCGCGTGACGATCATGATGCCGCACCCCGAGCGCGTGTTCCGCAGCGCGCAGATGAGCTGGCACCCGGATCACTGGGGCGAGGACTCGCCGTGGATGCGCATGTTCCGCAACGCCAGGGTGTGGTGCGGCTGACAGCCCGCCATAAGCTTGTGACCGGGCGCACCGCATGAATGCGCCCGGCCAGCGTTTCGCCCGCTGGCTGCTGCTGGCCGGATGGGCGGTATTGCTGGCGCTGCTGCCGTGGTGGCTGGGGTTGGCATTGCTGGTCGCGCTTACCGCGGGTGCGGCGATCTACACGCGCCGCTCCCATCCATGGGGTGAGCTGTGCCGCAGCGGCTTGAAGTGGGGCCTGCCGGGCCTGCTGTTCGCCGTGCAGCGTGCGCTCGGCGGCGACCTCATCGCCTGGGGCGCGGCCTTGCTCGGCGCCCTGGTCGGTTATTCGCTGGTGGCATTGCTGGAATCGCTGCTGCTGCATCGCGTACGGCGCGCGTCGGCACCGACGCCGGAATGGAGCGAGCTGGCGATGGCGCCCGTGGGACCGCCGGCGCGCATCATCGAGCTGGCGCCGGTGCAATGGCGCGACGCGGCCGACGTGCACGAGCTGCAGTACGAAGCCACCGGCCAGGACGAAGGCAACTATCGCCTCGCCGACGGGCACAC
This sequence comes from Dyella sp. LX-66, assembly GCF_018599165.1. Classification (NCBI taxonomy): domain Bacteria; kingdom Pseudomonadati; phylum Pseudomonadota; class Gammaproteobacteria; order Lysobacterales; family Rhodanobacteraceae; genus Dyella; species Dyella sp. LX-66. Next base: position 311,479 of record NZ_JAHFVJ010000001.1, on the reverse strand, counting down.
ACTGCGGCGCCTGGGTTCGCGCTGCAGCTTCAGCCCGCAGGGCCGCTGGTTCGCGGCGAATCAGTCCGGCGGCAACGGCGACCTGCTGTTCGACCGCACGCGCGGCAAGCAGCATCGCCTGCGCGGCTGGGAACTGTGCGGCTGGGACCAGGACGATGCCCCCTGGCTGGCCCGCCATGCCGACGGCGTGCCGGTGCCTCTGCACGAAGCGCTGGGCCAGGACGCACCGCGTGATTGATGCTTCCTCCACCGCGATGTCGCGCCGCCGCTATGCCGTTCGCCGGCTGCTCCCCCATACTTGGCGATCATGAATTCAGCCTTCGAAACCACACCCCTCGTCAGCGTGATCGTCGTGGCCGCGGATAGCGGTCCGACCCTGCGCGAATGTGTACGACGCGTGATGGAATGCGAGGTGCCGCTGGAATTGATCCTGGTGGATAACGGGTCGTCCGACGGCACGCCGCAGGCGATCGAGCGCGCGATGCAGCACGAGTGGCGGCTGCGCCCGCTCTACAACCACGCCAATCTCGGCTTCGGCCCCGCGGTGAACCGCGGCGCCGCGCAGGCGCGGGCCAAACTGCTGCTGATCCTCAATCCGGACTGCATGCTCGACGACGCCAGCCTGCGGCGCCTGCTGGAGCTGCAGCAGGCGCATCCGAAGGCCGGCGTGATCGGCGCGGTGGTGTGCGACGAGCAAGGCCGGCCGGATCGCGCTTCGTATCGCCGCGACCCTTATCTCGGCCGCGCGCTGCGCACCTTCATGGGGCAGGGCGAGGGCGTGAACATCGGTGGCGACATGCCCGCCGAACCGGTGCAGGTGGAAGCGGTGTCGGGTGCGCTGATGCTGATGCCGCGCGTGGCGTTCGAGAACCTCCGCGGTTTCGACGAAGCCTATTTCCTGCATTGCGAAGACCTGGACCTGTGCCGCCGCGCGCGCGACGCCGGCTATCAGGTGTGGCTGGCCGGCGACGTGCGCGTGCTGCACGGCAAGGGCGGCTCCAGCCGGCACCGGCCGGTGTTCGTCAGCTGGCACAAGCATCGCGGCATGTGGCGCTGGTTCCGCAAGTTCGATCCGGCGGCGCGCAACCCGGCCGTGTCCGCCGTGGTGTGGCTGGGCGTGTGGGCGCATTTCCTGCTGAAGATCCCCGGCCAGTGGCTGCGCCTGCTGCGCCGCCGTCCGGCGCCCGCGGCGAGTGACGCATGAGCGCTGCGCAGGCGCGCGTCGCCACGCTGGCGACGCTGGGGCTGGTCGCGGTCACCACCATCTGGGGTTCCACGTTTTTCCTGATCAAGGATCTGGTCGGGCGCATGGCGCCGGCGGATTTCCTGGCGGTGCGCTTCCTGATCGCGGCGGTGTCGATGCTGCTGCTGTTCCATCGCTCGCTGCGGCGGCTGGGCAGGCGCGAATGGCTGCAGGGCGCGGCGCTCGGCGTCGTGTACGGCATCGCGCAGCTGCTGCAGACGACCGGCCTGGAACATACCTCCGCCAGCATCAGCGGCTTCGCCACCGGCATGTATGTGGTGTTCACGCCGCTGCTCGGCACCGTGCTGCTGCGGCAGCGTCTGCCGTCGATCACCTGGATCGCCGTGCTGCTCGCCGTCGGCGGCCTGGCCTTGCTGGCGCTGCGCGGTTTCAGCCTGGGCTATGGCGTGTGGATCACCCTGGCGTCGGCCTTGCTGTACGGCCTGCATATCGTGGGGCTGGGCGTGTGGTCGCGGCCGGGGCATGCGTTCGCGCTGTCGACGTTGCAGATGCTGGTGATCGCAGCCGTGTGTCTGCTGGCCACGCTGCCGCATGGCCCTTCCTTGCCGCCGGATGCGAAGGCATGGGTGGCAGTGGTGTACATGGCGCTCGCCGCCGGTGCCGGCGCCATGCTGGTGCAGACCTGGGCACAGGCGCATATCAGCGCGACGCGGGCGGCGATCGTGATGACGACGGAGCCGGTGTTCGCTGCGGGGTTTGCGGTGGCGTTCGGCGGGGAAGGGCTGACGTGGCGGATGCTGGCCGGCGGGGCCTTGATCCTCGGAGCGATGTATCTGGTGGAGCTGGCGCCGCGGCGTTCGAACGCTTTATCTGCCGAGGCCGCGCATCACGAGGTGTAGGTTGGGGTGAGCCGCAGGCGAACCCCAACGTCGCGGTGCACATGAGCGTGACGATGTTGGGGTTCGCCTGCGGCTCACCCCAACCTACGGCGCTTTCTTCGGCCGCGGCTGCATGGCAATCCGCACCAGATAAACCACGATCGCGATATTCCCCAGCAGCACCACCAGCTTCAGCCAGCTGAAGTGCGCAATCGTCTCGTAGAACTCCACCGGCACCAGCGACCCGGTGGCGATCACCGTGAACCACTCCGCCCAGTGCTTGCGCAGCCACAGCCCCGTGCCCTCGGTGGCGAAGATCGCCGCATAAGCCAGCGCCACGATGCCTACCGCCACGAACTTGCTCGGCCCCTGCTCCATCAGCAGATTCACCAGCTGCCAGCGCAGATGGTTGCTGTCTGTGAGCGACAGGTGCTCCAGCCAGTGCACCAGGTGATCGAAGCTTTCCTGCCGGTTGAGCCTGAAGGCGGCGATCGCGACCAGGATCAAGCCCACGGTCTTGAATGCCTTGTAGATGGCGATGATGCGCAGGCCGAGACTGTGCTGCGCCTCGATTTCCGAGCTGGGCCGGGTGAGATGGTGGTCTGAGTGGGTCATGGTGGCCGGGGACTTGGCGATGTCCCTATTGTCCCTGGAGCCACCTGAGCCGGGAATAGCCCAGGCGTAAGTTGCCAGCGGAGAGCCGCGGTTGTGCCGGCTTCGATGGCGCCTGCGAGCTATTGGAAAAATCCAGGCGCCCAGGCATCGGCACCCCTGCAATATCCCGCGCTTCCCCCAAAGCGCATCAGGGATCGCATCACGTGCCTACGCTCGGCAGTCATAGCGGCACCGCATCCATGCAGGCGGATACAGCCCGCCATCGCGTCCCTTTCCGGCCTCCATTCCACGCAGGCAACACCCCCGCGCAGCCAGCGCAGTCCGGGTAATTCCGCGCCCCAAATGTCCTTGCTACGGCTGGCCTTCAAGGCCGCCGCCGCGTTTCCGCGATCCATGGATGGCTCGCGGCCCGAGGGGGTATTCAAAATGAGGCAATTCGCATGTCGAAATCCAAGAACCATGTCCTGCGCCGCCGCGAGCTGTATGTGGCGGCCGCGCTGATCCTTCCGGCCAGTGCGTTTGCGGCGATCACGCCGGTGGCGGGCGGGGCGAACGTGCTGCCGGGCAACACGCCGGTGGTGAATATCGTTGCGCCCAACGCGGCCGGCGTGTCGCACAACCGCTTCGATGCGTTCGGTGTCGATGCGTCGGGCGTGGTGCTCAATAACAGCGTCAATGCGGTGAAGTCGCAGCTCGCCGGCCAGATCGACGGCAATGCGAACTTCGCCGGCCGCGCGGCCCAGGTGATCATCACCGAAGTCACCGGCAAGACCGCCACCGCACTGAACGGCGCCATGGAAATCGCCGGTCAGCGCGCGGCCCTGGTGGTGGCCAATCCGAACGGGATCAGCGCCGACGGCGCCAGCTTCATCAACGCCTCGCGCGTCACGCTGACCACCGGCACGCCGCAGTTGGATCGCTATGGCCGGCTAAATGCGATCAATGTCAGCCAGGGCGTGATCAGCGTGACTGGAAAGGGTCTCGATGCGACCGGCGCCCAGCGCGCCGATCTGCTCGCGCGCAGCGTGGAACTCAACGCCAAGCTGCAGGCTAGGCAGCTGAGCGTGGTGACCGGCGCGAACACGATCGGCTATGCCAATGGGCGTATTTCCTCGGCCGAAGCCAAGGATGCGGCGCCGACCGTGGCGCTGGACGTGGCGGCGCTGGGCAGCATGTATGCCGATGCGATCCAGATGGTCGGCACCGAGAACGGTGTGGGCGTGAATATCGCCGGCACGATTCAAGCCTCGAAGGGCAGCGTAGTGATGGACGCGGCAGGCGCGGTGAATGTCGCCGCATCCGGTGCCTTGAAAGCGCAGGCCGATGTGATCCTCAATTCCGGCCATGTCGATCGCTACGGCGCGTCGTCCGATGGCGCGGGCGTGAGCGTTGCTGGCCAGCTCGAAGCGGTGAACGGTTCGATGAGCCTCTCCAGCACGGGTTCGGTGGACGTGGCCGAGACGGGCACGCTGAAAACGCAGCGCTATGCGAACCTCAGCGCGGGTTCCGGCCCCTGGGGTTATCCGGCGTCCGATACGGCCGGCGTGAACGTGGCCGGCAAGCTTGACGCCGGCTCGCTCACGGTGAACAGCGCCGGCGCGCTGAAGGTGGCCAAGTCCGGCACGCTGACCGCGAAGAACGACGTGTATCTGCGTGCCGGCGATCGCTACGGTTATGCGGCCGACAGCGGCATCGACGTGGCGGGTAAGGTGCAGGCCACGTCCGGTTCGGTATCGGCCAGTGCGTCCGGTGCGATGAAGATCGCCGACAGCGGCAGCGTGCAGGCGCAGCGGGATCTGTATCTGTCGGCATCGGATATGGACAACGCCGGCGCGATGACCACGGTCAAGGGCAATATCTACGCGCGCGGCCCGGGCTTGTGGTCCAGCCAGTCGAGCAAGTTCGCCAACACCGGCTCGATCTCCGCCGGCGGCCGGGCCTACGTCACCGGCTTCGACGACAAGGAAGTGGGTGGCACCGTCCACACCGCCAAGGGCGACTTCCTGCTGGACGAATACGGCCATCAGCTGAAGTCGGGCAGCGAGGATCACACGGGCTCGGACTTCAAGGCGAAGTGGGGCAGCTGGATGTGGTGAGCTGACATCCCGTCAGCGGTTTGAAAAAAGACGGCCGGGGCGCAAACCCCGGCCGTTCTGTTTTTCACGGTGGGCCATTCAGCAGCAGCGCCCGCCCGTTCCTTTGTATCGCGCAACTTGCCGCTCGCGGAAAAACTCCGCATACGTAGGCACCGCACGTTCCGGATGATGCTCGCGCAGATGCCGCACATACACGTCGTAATCCGGAACGCCGCAGCACAGGCGGGCGGTCTGCACCGCCCATTTCCGGAATGCCTCGAAGCTGGCTTTCATGGCATGGCCCTCAGCGGGTGGGAACGCCGTCCAGCGCCACGTACGGTTCCTCGTGCGCGGTGGGATGGTTGATGCGCCAGGCTTTCATGATGGCGTTGATGGCAAAGCCGGCCATGCTTACCACCAGCAGCATGAAGATGCCGGTGAGCGCGGCGTCCACATAGTTGTTGGTGACGATGCGCTGCATTTCTTCAGCGGTCTTGGCCGGTGCCAGCAGCTTGCCGTCGGCCGCGGCCTGGGCGTATTTCTGCGCGGCGGCGGTGAAGCTGATCGAGCCGGACAGCTTGTAGTAGCCGGCCGTCAGCGTGCACACCACCAGCCAGATCGCCGGGATGCCCGGCACCCACACATAGCGTTCGCGCTTGAGCTTCACCGTCACCACCGTGGCCAGCATCAGCGCCACCGCGGCGAGCATCTGGTTGGCGATGCCGAACAGCGGCCACAAGGTGTTGATGCCGCCCAGCGGATCGACCGCGCCCTGATACAGGAAATAGCCCCACAGGCCGACGCAGATCGCGGTGGCGATCAGATTGCCCAGCCACGATTCGGTGTGCTTCAGCGGCTCGTGCACCAGGCCGGCGATCTCCTGGATCATGAAGCGGCCCACGCGCGTGCCGGCGTCCACCGTGGTGAGGATGAACAGCGCTTCGAACAGAATCGCGTAGTGGTACCAGAACGCCATCATGCCTTCGCCCGGGATGATCCCGTGCAGCAGCTGGGCCATGCCTACCGCCAGCGTCGGCGCACCGCCGGCGCGGCTCAGGATGCTGCTCTCGCCGATGTTCTTGGCCGTGTTCAAGAGTTCATCCGGCGAGACCACGAAGCCCCACTGGCTGATGGTGGTGGCGGCCTGCTGCGCGGTGGTGCCGATCAGCGCGCCGGGCGAGTTCATCGCGAAGTACACGCCCGGATGCAGCGAGGCGGCGGCGATCAAGGCCATGATGGCGACGAAGGCCTCCATCAGCATGCCGCCGTAGCCGACCATGCGCGCCTCGCCTTCATTGCTGAGCAGCTTGGGCGTGGTGCCGGAGGCAATGATCGAGTGCCAGCCCGAGACGGCGCCGCAGGCGATGGTGATGAACAGGAACGGGAACAGGTTGCCCTGGAACACCGGGCCGCTGCCGTCGACGAACTTGGTCAGCGCAGGCATCTGCAAGGTCGGCGCGGCCAGGAAGATCGCCAGCGCAAGCAGCGCGATGGTGCCGATCTTGAGGAAGGTGCTGAGGTAGTCGCGCGGCGCCAGCAGCAGCCACACCGGCAGCACCGAGGCGCAGAAGCCGTAGGCGATCAGCAGCCAGGCCAGCGCCTTGGCGTCGAAGTCGAACGCGGCGGCCCAGGCCGGCGAAGCGGCGATGAAGGCGCCGGACCAGATCGCCAGCAGCAGCAGGATCAGGCCGATGATCGACACTTCGAGGATCTTGCCCGGCCGGATATAGCGCAGGTAGATGCCCATCAGCAGCGCGATTGGAATGGTGCAGGCCACCGTCCAGGTGCCCCAGGGGCTGTGCGTGAGCGCCTTGACCACCACCAGCGCCAGCACCGCCAGCACGATCATCATCAGCACCAGCACGCCAAACATGGCGACGATGCCGGCCACGGGCCCCAGTTCGTCGCGCAGCATGTTGCCGAGCGAGCGGCCGTCACGGCGTACCGATAAACCGAGAATCATGAAGTCCTGCACCGCACCGGCGAACACCACGCCGAACAGGATCCACAAGGTGCCGGGCAGATAGCCCATCTGCGCCGCCAGCACAGGGCCGACCAGCGGGCCGGCGCCGGCGATCGCGGCGAAGTGGTGGCCGAACACCACCCATTTGTCGGTGGGCACGTAGTCCAGCCCGTCGTTGCGCAGCACGGCCGGGGTGGCGCGGCTGGGGTCCATGCGCAGCACGTAGGCGTTGATGAACTTGCTGTAGAAGCGGTAGCCGATCACGAACACGGCGATCGAGGCGGCGACCAGCCAGATCGCGTTGATCGGTTCGCCGCGGCGCAGGGCCACGACGCCTAGACACCACGCGCCGACGATGGCGATGGCGGCCCAGAGGATCTTGCCCGCTGGGCTGGGTTTGCTGACGGCGGTATGCATGAACGGACTCCCACGGATGGTCATCCGCAAGGGTCCGCTCCACGCCGACAGGGGTCAATGCCGGCGCGCGGCCGCCGGCATTAGCCATTGGTCGAATGGTTGCGCGCGCCGCGCCATGCGGCGCTGCCGCAAAGTTCAGCCCGCCGATTCCGCCGGTGTCCGGGCCAGCACGGCCGCTAGCGCCTGGACCAGCTGCTCGCCGTGCAGCGGTTTGCGCAGGAAGCCGTCCATGCCCGCGGCGTAGGCGCGGCTTTCCTCGTCGCCGCCGGAGCGCGCGGTGATGGCGATCATCGGCAGGCGGCCGTCCTGTTCGCGCGAGCGCACCAGGCCGGCCCACTGGAAGCCGTCGAGGCCGGGCAGGTCCAGGTCGACCAGGGCGGCGTCGAAGCGCTGGCGCTCCAGCGCTTCCATCGCGTGCAATGCGTTTGGCACGTGCTCCACCGCGTGGCCCTGCGCTTCGAGCAGGCCGGCGATCACCGCGGCCACGGTCGGGTCGTCCTCCAGCAACAGCAACTGCCAGCGCGGACCTTCGCCGCCGCGCACCGCGCGTTCCACCGGCGAGGCCGCGGCCGGCAGCGGCAGGTGCACGCGGAAGCTGCTGCCCTTGCCGGGCGCGGAATCCAGTTCGATACGCCCGCCCATCAGACCAGCCAGCTCGCGGCAGATCGCCAGGCCCAGGCCGCTGCCGGAGCCGCGCTGCGGGCTGTCCAGCTGCTGGTAGTGCTGGAACAGCTTGGCCTGGTCGGCGGCGGCGATGCCGGGGCCGGTGTCGCTCACCACGAAGACGAGGCCGTCGCCGTCGGTGTTCAAGCTCAGCCGCACTTCGCCGCGCTCGGTGAACTTCAATGCGTTGCCGCTGAGGTTGAGCAGGATCTGTCGCACGCGCACCGCGTCGCCGGACACATGCGGCGGCACGTCCGCGCCCACGTGCACGCGCAAGCCGAGGCCCTTGCTCACCGCCTTGCCGCGCTGCAGGTCCGCGACGTCGAGCAGCAAGGCATAAGGATCGAACGGCGCGGGATTGAGCTGCAGCCGCCCGGCTTCGATGCGCGCCAGATCCAGCGCGTCGTTGACCAGGGTAAGCAGCACCTCGCCGGAGTTGCGGATGGTCTGCGCGTAGTGCCGCTCCGTGCTGCCGAGCGGACGGCTCAGCAGCAGCTCCGCCATGCCCAGCACACCGGTCATCGGCGTGCGGATCTCGTGGCCCAGCTCGGCCAGGAACTGCGTCTTGGCGCGGCTGGCGGCCTGCGCGAGCTGGTGTTCCTGGGTGATCAGCTCCAGTCGGTGGCGCTGCGCCTGGCGCCGGCGCATGGCGGCGAGCAGGGCGGCGAACAGCAGGGCCAGCAGCAGCGCATAGGCCAGCCATGCCCACCAGCGCAGCCAGGGCGGACTGTCGGCATGGATCGCCAGCGCCGGTGTTTCGCCCCAGGCGCCGTCGGGGTCGGAGGCCTGCACGTGCAGCACGTAGTCGCCGCCGGGCAGCTGGGTGAAGCTGCGGTCGCCGCGCGCGCCGGTCTCCACCCAGTCGCTGTCCAGGCCGTCCAGGCGGAAGCGGTAGCGCGTGCGCTCCGGTGCCAGGTAGGTGAGCGCGCGCGCGTTGACGGTGAGATCGCGGTCGCTCCAGTCCAGCTGCCACGGCTGCGCATCCGCGGCCAGGCGCACGGTCTTGCCGCCGCGGCGCACGGTGCCGTCTTCCAGCCGCACGCGCGGTTCGCGCGAGTGCTCGCCGATGGACTCCGGCACGAAGATCGCGATGCCGTCGCTGGTCGCCGCGGCCACGCGTCCGTCGGCCAGCAGCACCTGGTTGACGTTGGTGAACTGGGCATCCGGCAGGCCTTGCTCCAGCCCCGGCTCGCGCACGTTGCCGCTGGCCGGGTCGTAGCGCCACAGGCCGCTGCGCGAGAAGAACCACAGCCGGCCCAGGCCATCGGCGTGGATGCCGAGCAGGTCGTTGAGCGGATGCTGGCGATAGATCGGATAGCTGCCGGCCGGCACGGCGCGCAGGCCATCCAGCCGGTAGGCGCTCAGGTTCTGCTCGTCCACCAGCCACAGCTTGCCGTCGCGCAGCGCGAGGAAATTGAACGGTGTCGCCGGCACGCCTTCGATCGCACTGGCCTGCGCATCGCCCGGCGCCCAGCGCATTACGCCGGCGCTGGTGGCGAACCACAGCGCGCCGTCGTACAGGCGCATGTCGCTGAGCGTGAGGTCCTTGGCGTGCGGGCCGAAGCTGAGCGGCCGCGCCTTCAGCGTGTCCGGGTCGTAGGCGTAGACGCCGTCGTCCATCTGCAGATACGCCGTGCCGTCGGCGCCGAACACGATGCGCTCGGCCATCGGTGCATCGAGCTCGGTGGCCTTGTCGCCGTCGACCACGAAGCTGCCGCTGGCCGAGGCGATCCACAGCCGGCCGCGCGCATCTTCGGCGATGCAGTTGGCGCTGCGTCCCTGCGGGATATGGAAGGTCAGATGGCGCACCTTGCCGGTGGCCAGGTCCAGGCGGTCGATCGCGCCCTTGGCGCCGGCCAGCCACAGATGGTCGCCGCCGTTGCCGGCGATGGCGTAGTACGCGCCGGGCACGATGCTGTCCGGGTTTTCCGGCACGTGCGTGACGTACTGGAAGTCGGCCCAGCGCGGCGACAGATAGGCCAGCCCGTCGTAGCTGCCGATCCACAAGCCGTCTTCGTGGTCGCGCAGCAGCTGGGTGATGAAGCCGTTCGGCAGGCCATGGCGCTGCAGCGGGCGCGGTTCGAGATGGCGGTAGCTGCCGTCGGCTTCGCGCAGGTAGATGCCGTCGTGGGTGCCGATCCACAGCCGGTGCTGCGCGTCGGCGGCCAGCGTGTAGATCAGCGTCTGCGGCAGCACGTCCGGCGCCACCGGCATCGCGCTGGATGCGCCCGGCGCCAGCGCGTACAGGCCGCGGTTGCCGGCGATGTACAGCGTGCCGTCGATGCGGGCGAGCTGGTAGATCTTCAGCGGCTTGTCGCGGGACGCATCGTCGGGGCGCGCGAACGCGACGTGGCTGAGGCGGCCGTCCGGCGCGCGGCGGTCCAGGCCTTTGCCGGTGCCGATCCACAAGGTGCCGTCCGCGTCGGCCAGCAGCGAGTACACGGTGTCCGAAGCGAGCGTGGCGGGATCGGCGGGGTCGTGGCGGAAATGATCGAAGCCGCGCCCGTCGGCGCGCATGCGGTCCAGGCCCACGTCGAAATGGCCGACCCATAGCGGCCCCTGCGGCGGCTGCGCCAGCGCGGTGACGTCGTCGCTGCCGGCCGAAGCGGCGTCGGCCGGATCGTGCCGCCAGTGCTCGAAGTTCTCGTGCGCCGCGTCGTAGCGCACCAGACCGTCGCGGCTGCCGCCCCACAGCTGTCCCTGCGCATCCACCATCAAGGTGGCCAGCGGCGCGGCGGACAGCGAGCGCGGATCGCGCGGGTCGTGCCGCCATACGCGGAAGCGGTTGCCGTCGTAGCGCGCCAGCCCCGATTCGGTGGCCACCCATATATAGCCGCGGCCGTCCTGGGCCAGCGCGTCGATATTGCTGCTGGGCAGGCCTTCGGCCATGCCGTAGTTGCGGAAGCTCGGTGCGACCCAGGCCGGTGGCGGCGCGCCGGTTGCGGCGGCGGCCAGCAGCGTCTGCAGGATCAAAGCGGAAAACAACGGTCGGTCTCCTCGCCGGCCTGGCGGCGCTGCGCCGGAGCGGGTGGTGAGTGGGCATTCGATGGCATGGCCCCGGATGCGCCCGGCGCATCCTTCGCCAGCTTGCCCGGCCGATGATGCCGCATCGGCCGCGGGCGTGCTGTTTTCGCGTTCACACCGCATGCACGCCGCACTAAGCTGGCGGCCCCGCCGCGCCTTGCAAAGCGAGCGCGCGGCCCTCAGTCAGAAAGCATCGTCAACGCATCGAGGCCAGCATGATCCGCGAGATTCTCAAGATGGGCGACCCGCGCCTGCTGCGCGTGGCGCCACCGGTGCCGGACGCGATGATCGGCAGCGTCGAGCTGGATGCACTCATCCAGGACATGTTCGACACCATGCACGATGCCGGCGGCGTCGGCCTGGCCGCGCCGCAGATCGGCGTGGACCTGCAGCTGGTGATCTTCGGCTTCGACCGTTCCGAGCGTTATCCGGATGCGCCGGCGGTGCCGCGCACCATCCTGCTCAACCCGGTGATCCTGCCGCAGTCGCAGGACATGGAAGAAGGCTGGGAAGGCTGCCTGTCGGTGCCCGGCCTGCGCGGCGCGGTCAACCGCTACACCATGATCCGCTACCAGGGCATCGACCCGAAGGGCGAGAAGATCGACCGCGACGCGCAGGGCTTTCATGCGCGCGTGGTGCAGCACGAATGCGATCACCTGATCGGCCGGCTGTATCCCTCGCGCATCACCGACTTCGGCAAGTTCGGCTTTACCGAGGTGCTGTTCCCGGGCATGGATCCGGGCGCGGACGACTGACGCGCCTTCAGCCCGCGCGCCGCCACGCGCTCCACGGCCGCCCGCGTGGCGCGCGCCGTTCCGCCAGCGGGGCTTCCGGCAGGTCGAACCAGAACGTGCTGCCGCGCCCGGGCGCGGAGCGCAGTCCGATATGCGTGCCGAGCAGGCGCGCCAGGCGGTCGCCGATGGTCAGGCCCAGGCCGTAGCCGTCGCGGCGCGGGTTCTCCGTGTCGGGCAGCTGCACGAATTCCTCGAAGATCTGCTGCTGATGGTTTTCGGCAATGCCGGGGCCGTTGTCGCGCACCTCGATGCGCACGGCGTGGTCGCGCCGGCGCGCGGCGATCAGTACGCGGCCCATCGGCGCATTGGCGATGGCATTGCTGGCCAGCTGCAGCAGCAGGCCGGCGGCCAGTTCCGCGTCGCCGTGCAGGCGGTGGTGGCTGCCGTGCCAGGTCAGGGTGACGCCGCGGCGGGCGGCTTCTTCGGCCAGCCAGGTGCGGTCGTGCAGGAACAGTTCCGCCGCGCTGAATTCGGCGGGGCGCACCACCACCACGCCGGCATCCAGGCGGGAGATTTCCAGCAGGCCTTCGAGCAGGCGCGTCATCGAGGTCACGCTGGTGCGCATGTGCGTGAGCAGCGCCTGCTGGTCCTGGTCGGGGCCGGGATCGAAATTGGCGGCGAACAGCTGCAGCGCCTGCAGCGGCTGGCGCAGGTGATGGTTGACCAGGGCGATGAAGCGCGATTTGCCGCGCGCGGCGGCATGACGCTGGCGCATCACGTCCTGGCGCGCCGAACGCCAGGCGCGCGGCCAACCGTCGGCCAGGGACAGTTCCAGCGCGCGTTCCAGTTCGCCGAATTCGCGGGTGGAGGCCGTCACCGCCAGCGGCGGCAGGCGGTCCTCCTCCAGCGCGCGGCGCAGTTCGGCCAGCGGCCGCAGCACGTGGCGGCGCAGCGACCAGCGCGCCAGCCAGGCCAGCAGCAGGATGCCGCAGGCGCACAGCGCGCCGAGCAGCCAGGTGACGGCCTGCGCGCGGCGCACCGCAGTCAGGTCGGCCTGCGCGGTCAGCAAGGGGCGGTTGCCGGCGGTGCCGGCCAGCTCGCGGCGGTAGTTGCCGGCGTCCTGCTCGGGCAGGGCGCTGCCGCTGTTCCATTCCGGGCCGTCCGGGTAGCTCAGGCCCGCCTGACGCAGCAGGCCGTCGCGGCGGGCTTCGTCCAGGATGCCCTGCGGCGCGGCCAGGGCCTGTTCGACCGCCAGCGCGCCGGCCAGCTGTTCCACGCGCAGGGCGGCGCGGGCGTCCGCCCGCTCGCCTTGCATGCTGGCCACCTGGGAGGTGAGTGCGGCGACCAGCACCAGCGAGGCGAGGGTGGCGGGCAGTACCGCATCCAGGAGCAGCCGGCGCAGGAGGGATTCGCTGGCCATCGGCTCAGCCTCCGCGGCCGGGCTTGCCGCCAAGCAGGGCTGGAGCAGGGCACTGCGGCAGGGGCACGGCTGGAGTCGTGGACATGAACGGTCGCGGCGGCGGTTGATGGCGGGGCGCGGCGGGCGCCTTGGTGCCGTCCATGGCATGCGACCACTCTAGGCGAGCCCGTACGGCCATTCGATACGCTGTTCGAACTAGCTTCTCGGCGTATGGACCGAAGATGTGACGAAGCCGTGCATGACGCGGCCATGTTTTGCGGCTACCGTGCCCGGCCAGGGGCCCGCCGGGCCCGTCCTCGAGGCTCTGGAGATCGCCATGTCGACCCGTTTCCGTCCGTTGTTCGCGCTGTCCCTGCTGTGCCTGGCCGCCTCCGCGGCCGCCGTCGAACTCCCGGCCAACCTGCCCAAGCGCAAGGCCGGCCTGTGGGAGATGCAGATGGGCACGGCCGGCGGCCAGTCGCAGACCATGAAGGTGTGCCTGGACGAAGCCACCGACAAGGCGATGTACCAGATGGGCGCGCAGATGAGCGGCTCGATGTGCAGCAAGTTCTCGCTCGCCGTGAAGGACGGCGCCGTGGTCGCCGACGCCGTGTGCAGCCTGCCCGGCCCGCAGGGCAACGTCACCATGACCAGCCACAGCGAAACCCGCTTCCAGGGCAACAGCTCCTACAGCACCACCGGCCACGTGAAGTACGACCCGGCCGTGATGGGCCACAGCGAAGCCGACGTCAGCAGCAGCGGCAAGTGGGTCGGCGCCTGCGCCGCTGGGCAGAAGCCGGGCGACATGATTCTGCCGAACGGGCAGAAGGTGAATATCAACGACATGGCGGCGGCCAAGTAGGTTGGGGTGAGCCGCAGGCGAACCCCAACAGGAGCTTGGGGCTCGCCTCACCGGACATCATCGCCATCACCTGCGTTTGTTGGGGTTCGCCTGTGGCTCACCCCAACCTACGGCGACGAAATCGCCAACCGCTTCACCAGCGCCTGGTGATCGTCATCCAGCTTCTTCAGCCGCGCATCCAGTGCCGCGCTGTTCACCCACTGCGCACCCAGCGCGCGCCGGCGCTCCAGCGTGTAGGCGATGTCCGCGAACGGCAGCAGGGTGTCGTTGCCGGCGGGGGCGAAGCCGCTGATGTCGTGGATCAGCTTCAGCTTGGCCAGCTCCGCCGCGCCGTTCTTGCCCTTGGCGTAGCCGGTGAAGAACGCGGCGATGCGCTGGCGCAGCTCCGGCGGCAGGTCGGTCCGCATGATCACCACCGCGTGCGGGATCAGGCTGGACTTCCACAGGACGCGCAGCCGCGCGTACTGCTCGGGGAAGCGCTGGGCGAAGCGCTCCAGGTCGGCGGTGTTGTTGGTGGCGAGGTCGGCTTCGCGGTTGGCTACGGCCAGCGCGTTGTTCTGGTGGTTGTCCACCGCGACGCTGGCGAAGAAGGTGTCCGAATCCAGTCCGCGGCCGGCGAACAGCTGGGTCTCCGGCACTACGTAGCCGGACACCGACAGCGCCTCACCGCGCGCGTAACGCCAATGCCCGGGCTGGCGGAAGATGTCTTCCACGCTGCGGATCGGCGAGTTCTTCTCCACCAGCAGCACCGAGTAATAGCCGCGCGAACCGTCGCCGCGGGTGAGCTGGGCGAACACGCGCATGCGGTCGCGCGCCACCGCGTCCAGGGCCAGCTTGCCGGAGACGAAGGCCAGGTCGATGCGGTCCTCGGCCAGGGCTTGCGCCAGGCCTTCGTAGGTGCTGACCGACAGCGGCCGCACGCTGCGGTGCAGGCTGCGCTCCATGTCGTCCAGCATCGGCCGCCAGGCTTCCAGCGATTCGGACGGCCCGCCGATGGGCAGGATGCCGAAGGTGAGCGGGCGTTCCTCAGGGGCCGGCGCGGCGGCCGCGAAGCCGCTCAGCAGGCCGGCGAGCAGCGCCAGTGCGCGCGCAAAAAAAAGCACCTTGGCCGGTAGCGACCGGCCATGCCGTAAGCCTGCGGACCGTCCCTCGCGCAACGCTTTTCTCCCCCGGCGGTCGGCGAAACGGGTCGCCGTGTCGGGGCGGCTCCTCCACCCCGGATGGGGGCGAAGCATACGCCAAGGGCGGCACTCCGGAAGCGGAGCGCCGCACGTCAGCCGCATGGAAGATTCAAAGCCCGCTGATGCGCCGCGAGGCCACCACCGCCTCGACGCGGTTGCGCACGTTGAGCGCGCGGAAGATCGCCGCCAGGTGGATCTTCACCGTGCCCTCGCTGATCCCCAGGTCGCGCGCGATCAGCTTGTTCGGCTTGCCCTGCGAAAGCAGGCGCAGCACGTCGATCTGGCGCTCGGTGAGCAGCTTGCGCAGCCGCTCCTCCAGCGAGTCGATGCCGTTGGACGCGCCGGGCGGCGGCGGTACGGCGACGTGCCGCTCGTCCAGCATCATCGGCGGCACGTAGGTGCCGCCGGACAGCACCAGGCGCACGGCCGACAGCATCACTTCGGGCGAGTACGCCTTCGGGATGAAGCCGCGTGCGCCGGCGGAAAGCAATTCCTTCATCAGCGCAGGATCTTCCGAGCCGGACAGCACGATCACCGGCAGCCCCGGCAGCGCGCGGATGGTCTCCAGCAGATGCGCCGTACCGTGCGCCCCGGGCATGGCCAGGTCGATCAGGGCCAGCCGCAAGGTGCGCGCGTCTTCGCTGCGGATCAGGTCGCGCAATTCGTCCACATCCTGCGCTACCGCGAAATCCGTCTCCGGCCCAAGCTCGGCGAGCTTGAGTTTGACTCCTTCGACGATCAGTCGATGGTCGTCTGCGATCAGTATCCGCATGTCGCTCCCCATGGCGCCGGCATCCTCCCGTCCCTCGCGGCGCGCGCCAGCAACATAGTGCCAGCGCCTACCCGTCGCAACCGCGTTCTGATTCGCCATATGGCCTAGACGCTAGGTGATAGGGGCGTGAACCCCCCGGCGGAGATCGGCATGCCCCGGCCGGTCACCCGCAAGGTGACCATCGCCTCGCGCAGCTGCTCCGGCGAGACCGGCTTGTACAGCACCGGAATCCGCGCGGCCATGATGGTGCGCAGGCGGTCGCTGCGCGTCTCGCCGGTGATCAGCAGGCGCGGGAACGGCTCGAAGCCCAGCTCCGCATAGCGGCGATCCAGTTCGGCCAGCACGTCCAGGCCGCTCTCGTTGTCGCGCAGGCGCAGGTCGGACATCACCAGGTCCGGCGGCGTCACCCAGGTTTCCATCGCCTCCAGCGCCTGCACGCGGTCCTCGGCTACCGCCACTTCGCAGCCCCAGCTGCGCAGCAGGTAGCGGATGCCGGAAAGGATCGCCGGCTCGTCGTCGATCACCAGCACGCGCATGCCGGAAACGTCCAGCGCCGCTTCGTCCACTTCCATGCGGGTGGGATGCTGCGGCGGCACTTCCGGCAGGTGGAAGCTGAAGACGCTGCCGCGCGCCGGCGTGGATTTCAGCAGCACGCGCGTGTCGAGCAGTTCGGCCAGGCGCTGCACGGTGGCCAGGCCCAGCCCCAGGCCGCGGCGCGGGCCCGAATCGTGTTCGCCGCTGCCGTGGTGGTCGACGCGGTAGAACTCGTCGAACACGCGCGCCTGGTGTTCCGGCTCGATGCCGCTGCCGGTGTCCCATACGTCGACGCGCACGGTGCCGTCCTGGCGGCGGCGCGCCACCACCAGCACGCCGCCTTCGTGCGTGTAGCGCAGCGCATTGCTCACCAGGTTGTTGAGGATGCGCGCCAGCATGGTGCGGTCGCTGCGCACCCACAGATGCGTGGTGCGCATCACCAGGCGCAGGCCGTGCTGCTCGGCGATCATGCGGAAGTTGCGGCTGACTTCCTCGAACACGTGGTCGAGCGGGAACTCGCTGATCTCGATCTGCATCGCGCCGGTTTCCAGGCGCGACAGGTCCAGCAGTTCGCTGAAGAGATGGTCCAGGGCTTCCACGCATTCCTGGATATGCGCGATGCGGTCCAGGCGCACCGGGTCGCGTTCGTCCACCGAAAGCGAAGACGAGAACAAGGTCAGCGCGTACAGCGGCTGGCGCAGGTCGTGCGAGGCGGCGGCGAGGAAGCGCGCCTTGGCCACGCTGGCCGCTTCCAGTGCGGCGTTCTTGCGCGCCAGTTCCACCGTGGCGTGTTCGATTTCCTGCTCCATGCCGCGCTGCACGTCGAACAGCGCGGCGGCAGCGCTGTTGAAGCCGCGCTGCAGTTCGCCGATCTCGTTTTCGTCGGTGACTTCCACTTCCACGCGGCGGTCGCCGCGTCCCAGCTTGTGCACCGCGCCGGCCAGGCGGCGCAGCGGGGCGCTGATCCAGCGCGCGGCCTGCCAGCCGATCACGCCGGCGATGAACAGCGCCAGCGCCAGCGCGATCAGCGCGTTGCGCAGGCTGGCGCGCTGCGCGGCGATGGCTTCGCCCAGGCTCAGGTCGATCAGCACCGAACCGAGCGCGGGCTGCAGCGGCTGGTCGCCGTCCTTGACGTCGCGCACCACGGTCAGCACGTCGCGCGAGCGGGGTGCGGCATCACCGTGGCTGTCGGCCAGGATCTCGCCGTCGGCGGCGCGGATCTGCACGTGCACCACGTGCGGCAGGTTGCCGACCGATTCGGCAATGCGCTTGAGATCGCGCCGCTGCATGTTGCGGATCGCATCGGCGGACACCGAAGCGGCCTGTGTGGCGATGGCGTCCGCGGTGCTCTGCGCCATGCCGCGCAGCGTGTTGAGCTGGTAGCGCGTGAGCATCACCACCAGCAGGGCGGCGGTGACCATGGTGGGGACCAGGGCGATAAAGGCGAGGCGCTGCATCAGCGACGTGCGCCGCCACAAGCGTACCGTCCAGTTCGCCCCCGCGACGACCATTTGGCCATTCCCCATGCGGCGCGCGGCGCCGGCGCGCTGAGCCTAGCGCGAAACGGGGGTGAGGGAGCTAGTCGGCTTGAGGAGGTAGCCCGGATGCCTGTCGCGAAGCTGTGCCGCCGCGGTGCAGCCGCCCGCGGAACACCCGTTCGAGCAGCAGCGGCAGCAGTGCGAGCAAGGCGATGCAGCCCAGCGAAAGCAGGATCTTCGGCTGCAGCAGCACCGAGGTATCGAAGCGGCCATGCGTGCGCGCAAGCGCTTCGCCCAGGCCCGCGCCGATGGAAGTTTCGAAGATCAGCGACACCGTGCCGCCCAGCCAGCTCGCGCCGAGAAACAGCCACAGCGGACAGCGCAGCCAGGCCAGGCACACGGTGATCAGCCCGAACGGCGCCACCGGCACGAAGCGCAAGAACATGGTGTACGCCACCGGATGGCGCTCGAAGCCGTGGTGGATGCGTTCGATCAGCGCCGGCGGATGGCGGCTGCCGTTGCCGAAGGCGTAGCGGCTGGCCAGGTACAGGATCAAGGTGCCCAGGGTGAGCCCGATCGACGCATACGCGGTGCCTTCCAGCGTGCCGAACACGAAGCCGCCGGCCATGATGATCAGCACCGTGCCGGGCACGCCGGTGGACATCGCCAGCGTCAGCACGCCGATGAAGGCGATGCGGCTCAGCCAGGGGCTGTCGGCGACCTGGGCGCGCAGCTGCTCCTGATGCGCCACCAGCCGTTCCGGATGCAGTTGGTCGAAGGCGCCGGAAAAGAACAGCACCACGCCGGCCAGCACCAGCAGGAGCAGCGGCAGCGCGGCGCGCAGGCGGCTCACGGTGCGCTCAGTAGCTCTGGCCGCGCGCGCCGTAGGCGGCCAGCACGGCGCGCGCCTCGTCGCGCAGGATGTCGCGGCGCACGGCGATGCCGCGGCGTTCCAGCTCGCCGACCCAGTCGGCCGGGAGCGGGCCTTCGTCGAACGCGGTCAGCTCCATGACGTCTTCGGCGCGCGCGCCGATCAGCAGCTCGTCCACGCCGGCCCACACGGTGGCGCCGTAGCACTGGCAGCACGGTTGCGCGCTGGTGGCCAGGATGTAGCGGCCGCCGTCGCCATTGAGGCGGAAGCTGGCCATGCGCTGCTGCGCGGCCATGTAGGCCATCATCTCGGCATGCGCCACCGAGCAGGACTGCGGCACCACGCGGTTCACGCCGACCGAGATGACGCGGCCCTGTCCGTCGAACACCGCGGCGCCGAACGGGCCGCCAAGGCCGTGCTCGATGTTGTGGCTGGACAGCTGGATGGCCAGGTCCACGCGTTCCTCGTCGGTGAGATAGCGCTTGCTGGTATCGACCAGGTCGCCCAGCCACGGCGGCAGGGTCAGGTGGATCTGCAGCGGCAGCATGCTCATGCCTGCTTGGCCCAGGTGTCGCGCAGGGTGACGGTGCGGTTGAACACCGGCTGCTGCACCTTGTGCTCGACGCGGTCGGCCACGAAGTAGCCCAGGCGCTCGAACTGGAAGCGCTGTTCCGGCGCGGCGGCGGCGGCGGACGGTTCCAGCCAGGCCTGCACGATGCGCTTGGCTTCCGGATTGATGTGCTCGATCCAGCTCTTGCTGTCGCTGTCGTCGTCCGGCGCGGCCACGTTGAACAGGCGATCGTACACGCGCACTTCGGCGGCCACCGCATGGCGCGCGCTCACCCAGTGGATGGTGCCCTTCACCTTGCGGTCCGCGCCGGGCATGCCCTGGCGCGAATCGAGGTCCAGCGTGCAGCGCAGTTCGATCACGTTGCCGGCGGCGTCCTTGACCAGTTCCTCGCACTTGACGATGCCGACGCCGCGCAGGCGCACTTCGCCCTCGGGCTTGAGTCGGTGGAAGCCCTTCGGCGGCACTTCGGCGAAGTCCTCGCGCTCGATCCACAGCTCGCGCGCGAACGGCACGGTGCGCGTGCCGAAGCTCTCGTCCTTGGGATGGTTGGAGAAGCTGAGGTTTTCCTCGTGGCCTTCCGGCAGGTTGGTGATCGTCAGCTTGAGCGGATCGAGCACGGCCATGCGGCGCGGCGCGCTGCCATCGAGGTCTTCGCGCACGCAGTTCTCGAAGATGGCGTAGTCGATCAAGCTGTTCTGCTTGCTCACGCCCAGGCGCTCGATCAGCAGGCGGATGCCGCCCGGCGTGAAGCCGCGGCGGCGCAGGCCGCGCAAGGTGTTCATGCGCGGGTCGTCCCAGCCGTCGACCAGGCCTTCGTTCACCAGCTGGGCGAGCTTGCGCTTGCTGGTGATGCAGTAGCTGAGGTTGAGGCGCGAGAACTCGATCTGGCGCGGCTTGGCCGGCTCGGTCTTGAAGCCGCCTTCGCGCAGGTGGGTCCACAGCTCCGGATGGTTGACCAGGTCGACCTTGTCGACGAACCAGTCGTACAGCGGGCGGTGGTCTTCGAATTCCAGCGTGCATAGCGAGTGGGTGATGCCTTCCAGCGCGTCCGACAGGCAGTGCGCGTAGTCGTACATCGGGTAGATCGGCCAGGCGTCGCCGGTGTTCTGGTGCGGGATGCGGCGGATGCGGTAGATCGCCGGGTCGCGCATGTTGATGTTGCCGGAGGCCATGTCGATCTTCGCGCGCAGCGTCTTGGCGCCGTCGGCGAACTCGCCCTCGCGCATGCGGCGGAACAGGTCGAGGTTCTCGGCCACGCTGCGCTCGCGGTGCGGCGAGTTGCGGCCCGGCGCGGTGAGCGTGCCGCGGTAGTCGCGCATCTCCTCGGCGTTGAGGTCGTCGACGTAGGCGTGGCCGTCCTCGATCAGCTTGACCGCGGCGAGGTAGAACACCTCGAAGTAGTCGGAAGCGTGGCGCAGGTCGTGCCACTCGTAGCCGAGCCAACGCACGTCGTCCTTGATGCCTTCGACGAACTCGGGGTCTTCCTTGCCGGGGTTGGTGTCGTCCAGGCGCAGGTTGCACCAGCCGGCGAATTCGCGGGCGATGCCGAAGTTCAGGCAGATCGCCTTGGCGTGGCCGATGTGCAGATAGCCGTTGGGCTCGGGCGGGAAGCGCGTGCGGATGGCGTGGTGCTTGCCCGTGGCCAGGTCGTCGCGAATGATCTGGCGCACGAAGTCACGCTGGCCCTCGGCCGGGGCGGCGCTGGCGGACGTGGTTTCGGCGGCGGCGGGTTCGGTCGACATCGGGCGGGACTCGCGGGTGATTGGCTGAAACGGCCGAGTTTACCCTGTCCCCGCGTGATGCCGCTGCAGGCCGTTCCCTCAGACCGTGGCTCGCGCCACATCCCTTCAGACCGTGGCTCGCGCCACATCCCTTCAGACCGTGGCTGGCGCCACATCCCTTCAGACCGTGGCAGGCGCCACGTGGCCCCCACCGCCGCGGGCCGGGGCCACGCAGACGCGGTTGCGGCCCTGTGCCTTGGCCCGGTACAGGGCCAGGTCGGCCTGGCGCATCCAGGCGCCGACGTCGCGGGCGTCCTCGCCCACCGAGGCGACGCCCAGGCTGATGGTCCACGGGATGTGCTGGTCGCCTCGCTCGGGGCGGCTGTTCTCGGCCAGCAGGCGGATCCGCTCGGCCACCGCGCTGGCGCGCTCCAGGTCGGTCTCCGGCAGCACGATGCCGAACTCGTCGCCGCCCAGGCGGCCGGGCGTGTCCACGTCGCGCAGGCCGCGCTGCAGCAGGCGGGCGAGGTCGCCCAGCAGCTGGTCGCCGGCGGCGTGGCCGTAGCGGTCGTTGATCTGCTTGAAGCCGTCCACGTCCAGCAGGATCAGCGCGGCCGGCCGCTGGTTGCGCTGGTAGCGCAGCCATTCCACGCCAACCGCCTCCAGCCAGTGGTTGCGGTTGTTGAGGCCGGTGAGGGCGTCGGTGCGGCTGAGCTGGTCGAGCTGGCGGTTCTGCTGGCGCACTCTTTGCGCCAGGGTGAAATTCACCATGCTCATCCACACCGGGTAGATCACCAGCATCGGGATGCTGGCGGCCACATTGAGCATGGTCGACGCCGGCTGCAGGCGGAACCCGTTCAGCCACCACACCGCCAGGCACACCGCCACCTGCAGGGCCAGCGACTTCAGCACCAGGCGCAGGCCGCCGGCGCTGATCCGGTCCATCGCCATCATCGCCACCAGCAAGGCGCTCGGCAGCAGGTTGAACTGCATCAGCGCGACCCAGGCGCCGCCCATCGCGGCATCGATCACCAGGTTGCCGTGCTCGGTCTCGATCGGACGCGCCGAGCGCGAGGCGCGGAAATGCGCCAGATGCGGCCAGACCAGCGCGTTCACGCCGAGCAGGGCCCACAGCCACCACGCGGCGTGCAGCTGATACAGCACGCTGGCGACGGGCAGCGCGCCCAGGGCGAGCCCGAGCAGGCGGAGGCGGTAGACCCGCGTCACGAACCTGAGGTGTCCTTCCACTGCCGCCTTCGACATTCCGCCTCTTCCCCAAAAGAGTCGCGCTACGAGGGCGACCTTAAAGCAGCGTCCGCGGGGTTGCCACTAGGC
The DNA here is from genome assembly GCF_018599165.1 of Dyella sp. LX-66. Lineage (NCBI taxonomy): Bacteria > Pseudomonadati > Pseudomonadota > Gammaproteobacteria > Lysobacterales > Rhodanobacteraceae > Dyella > Dyella sp. LX-66. The sequence continues at coordinate 289,182 of NZ_JAHFVJ010000001.1, read as the reverse complement.
CGCACGGCCGGCCGGCAAGCTCTTGCGGCACCGGCAGGCGGGGGGTAGCTTGCCGGCCATGCGCATTGCCTACCGAGCCGAAACGCTGATCGACGCCCACCTGGTGAAGGACGCGCTGGAAAGCGCGGATATTCCCGCCTTCGTTGCCGGCGAATACCTCACCGGCGCGGTCGGCAATCTGCCGGCGCTGGACTACGTGGCCGTGCTGGTGCCCGAAGCGAGCCTGCCCGCCGCGATGGCGGTGGTGCGCGAAGTGGAGCGCGAGCTGATCGATGCGCGCCTTGCGTTGGACGAGCAGTACGGCGACGAAGAGCAGGCCGGCGACGACGCACCCTCGTTCATGCCGGCCTGAAGCACGCCGCGCGCTATGCTTGCGCGCTCCCTTCGGTACAGGCAGCGCGCGTTCCCATGGAATCGAACATCCGACAGATCGAGGCGCTGATCCGCGCCGTTCCCGATTTTCCGCAAGCCGGCGTGGTGTTCCGCGACATCACGCCCTTGCTGGCCGACGCCGGCGGCTTCGCCCGCTGTATCGACGCGCTGGCCGAACCGTGGCAGGGCAGCGGGGTGCAGGCGGTGTGCGGGATCGAATCGCGCGGTTTCATCTTCGGCGCCGCGCTGGCGCAGAAGCTGCACGCCGGCTTCGTGCCGCTGCGCAAGCCGAACAAGCTGCCGCCGCCGGTGGTATCGGTGGACTACGCGCTGGAATACGGCAAGGACCGGCTGGAGGCACGTAACGATGCGCTGCGTCCGGGCGAAAGAGTGCTGATCGTCGACGACGTGCTCGCCACCGGCGGCACTCTGGACGCCGCCTGCCGGCTGGTGGACATGCTCGGCGCGGTGCGCGTGGGGGCCAGCGTGGTGATCGAGCTGGAGGCCCTGCAAGGCCGCCATCGCCTGCCCGGGAACACGCCGCTGCACGCGTTGCTGCGCTACTGAGAAGCGCGGCGCGGAGTGTTGAGAAGCACGTCGGCCGACGCCATTTTGTCCACTCTCGAACGCAGGAGGAGCATCAAAATGCTCGGTATCGGTGCCTGGAAACAACGCATGCCCCGCCGCGAGGACGCGCTGCCTGGACGCACGCAGCCGATCGCGCCCCCATCCGCCCATCACGTGCATGGCCGTCCGCTGACGCCGGAAGCCTTCCCCGGCAGCGAAGTGCTGCAGGTCGGCATGGGCTGCTTCTGGGGCGCGGAACGCAAGTTCTGGCAATTGCCCGGCGTGCTGACCACGGCGGTCGGCTATGCCGGCGGCTACACCCCCAACGCCAGCTATCGCGAAGTGTGCTCGGGCGAAACCGGGCATACGGAAGTGGTGCAGGTGGTGTACGACCCGGCCCAGGTCAGCCTGGATACGCTGCTGCGCACGTTCTGGGAGAACCACGACCCCACCCAGGGCATGCAGCAGGGCAATGACGTGGGGACGCAGTACCGTTCGGCCATCTATACGTCCACGCCGGCGCAGCGCGAGGCGGCGGAAGCGTCGTTGGAGCGCTATCAGGCGGAGCTGGATCGGGCGGGGCATGGGCGGATCACTACCGAGATTGCCGACGCCGGTCCGTTCTATTACGCGGAGGCGGAGCATCAGCAGTATCTGTCGAAGAATCCGGCGGGGTATTGCGGGTTGGGTGGGACGGGTGTGAGTTGCCCGATCGGCCTCACCGGCGCCTGAGTGACTGCTCCCTCTTCCCTCCGGGGAGAGGGTTGGGGTGAGGGGCGGGCGGAGCAGTGAAGCAGACACGGTAAGCAAGCCCCGCCCTGTTGCTACGTTGTGGCGAGCCCCGGCCCTCATCTGCCTGCCGCATCTTCTCCCCGGAGGGGAGAAGAGTTTCTTATTTCACGCCTCGGCTGGACCTGATTTTCCAGTAGCCCCACAACGTCGGGTGATACCACTGCTTCGAAACCCCTTCGCCCACACGCGGCGCGAGCTTCCCTTCAGCCGCATCGTTCAACGCCGCCTTCATCAACGGCAAGGCCGCCGCCAACTGCAACACCGGATACGTCGCGAAGCTGTCCTCTGCTTCCGGCTCGATACGCGCCTGATAAAGCACGCCTCCCGTATCCACCCCTTCATCCACCAGGTGCACGGTAACCCCGCAGCGCTCGCGATCATCGTTCGCCAGCGCCCAGTAACCACCATGCACCCCGCGATACGCCGGCGTCATCCCCATATGCGTATTGATGAACGGCGCATCCACCGCGGCCAGCAGTTTCTTCGACAGAATGCGCGTGCCGTTCACCACCACGGCCTGCGGCTCCAGCTTCTTCAGCAGCGAAGCCACGCGCTTGTGGTTGGCGCTTTCGACCTGGGTGACGGCGATGCCGGGTATCGGCGTATCCGACAGGCCGTGGCGATGCATCAGCATGGCGATGCGCATGTCCGCGGCGCGCGCCAGCAGCCGGCTGTAGAGGATGAAACAGAACTGCCCGAAGGTTTCCATCCAGCCCAGCGTGCGCGCACGGTAACGCAGCATCTTCAGTGCCGAGGGCTTGCGTTCGACGATCACCGCGACGATCTCGAACTCCTCGCGCAGGCCGTTGTACATCGCGCTGGTCGACCAGCCTTCGCCCGCAAGCAGGGCGATCCTAGGCCTGGCCGGCATGCATGTCCTCCAACAAGTTGGCTACTTCGCCCATGTTGAGCGACTGCATGCCGTAGCGCTCGCGCAGATAACCGTAGTAGCCGAGCACCTCGGTGAGGCAGGCCAGGTTCTGGCGAGTGTCCGCGCCGAAGTTGTGCGGATGCCACCACAGGTGGAACAGCCGCTCGCCGGTGGCCGCGTCCAGCATGGCGCGCTTGATGCGGCGCAGGCGCAGGCTCTCCAGCAGCGCCAGCGGGCGCGAATACGGACGCAGGAAACGGCTGGACGGAATATTGAACGGACGGCTGCGCGCGCAATCGCGCAGCGCGTAGGTGTGGTAGCCGCTGAGGTTGACGTAGGCATCGAGCAGGCGCGAGGCGCGCACGATCAAATTCTGCTCGCGCTGGTTGCGCGGCGTGTAGAACGCCGCGTTCTCGTTGCCGCGATAGCAGGCGATGCCGAGTTCGTCGAGCACGGCGAGGTAGTCCGGATTGCTCTGGTTGCGCGGGAACACCAGGCTGGCGGTGGGAATGCCGTGCGCCTGCGCCGCGGCCAGCGCGGCCTTCAGGTCGGCGCGGAACGCTTCCAGCGTCTGCCCGTCTTCCAGGCAGTAGTAGTGCGAGAACGTATGCGTGCCGATTTCCTGGCCGTCGTAATCGCGGATCAGCTGGACCATCTCCGGCGCGAAGTGGAAATGATCGTCGTCGCTGCCCCAGGCGTGTTCCTGCAGGTAACGGTAGGAGGAAAGCTGCTGGCGGCTGTAGTCGGGAAGCACGTCCGGCAGGTGGTGCCGCAGTTCCTCGGCGTCCTTGTAGAACAGGAAGCCCAGGGTGGCCCAGGTGGCATGGATGTCGTGTTCTTCGAACAGCTCCAGCATGCCGCGGATGGCTTCGCGCTCGCCGCGCAGGTTGGACTCGTAGCTCTCGATGCTGCGCGCGTCGCGCACGCCCCAGTAGAGCTCGAGATCCAGCGAGACGGTGAAGATGCCCGGCATTGTCTGCACTCAAACCTCGTGTTCTGGTTCGCCGCCTAGTCCTGCCGCGCCATCGGCCACCGCGCCGCTCGGCGCGGCGTGGGTCGATCCGGCAGTCCATCTGCCCCCCTTTGTTCAGCCTCGAGGCGTGCGTCGAGTGAACAATCTCGCGGATTGTTCTGGCCGAAATATGAAGGTTCCATGAGGGGGCGGACGCGAGCGAATCCGCCGTTTAGGTGCCCGTTTGTGTGCGGCCGCACATCCTGCGGCAACAGGCTCTTACGCGCGCTTAGGTCGAGGCGCGCGGGCGGCTGGCCGGTTTCGATTCGTTAAGTTCCGGGCGCAGCAGTTCGGGCGGCATGCTGCGGATGACTTCCGCGAACCGCTTAAGAAAATTTCCTACCGACGAACTCTTACGCCATACCAGGGCGATCCGCCGGCTGGGCGGATGGCCGGCGAATTCCACCAGATGCACGTTGTCGGTGCGCGCCACCGGCGGCTTGATCGCGAGCGTCGGCAGCAGGGTGATACCGACATTGGCGGCGACCATCTGGCGCAGCGTTTCCAGGCTGGTGGCGCGGAAGCCCGAGCGTTCGCCCGCGCCGGCCAGCTGGCAGACCTCCAGCGCCTGGTCGCGCATGCAGTGGCCGTCTTCCAGCAGCAGCAGGCTTTCGTCTTCCAGATCGCCCAGCTTGAGACGATGTTTCTTATGCGCCAGCGGGTGGCTTTCCGGCACCGCCAGTACGAAAGGTTCCTCGAACAGGAACTCCGTATGCAGGCTGTCTTCGTGCAGCGGCAGGGCGAGCACGCCGACGTCCAGCGAGCCTTCGCGCAGCATGCGGATCACCTGCTCGGTCTTTTCCTCCACCAGCAGCAGTTCCAGCCGCGGAAAGCGCTGGCGCACCAGCGGCACCAGATGCGGCAGCAGGTAGGGGCCGAGGGTAGGGAAGATCCCTAAGCGCAACGTGCCCGATTCCGGATCGCGCGTGCGCTGCGCGATGGCCTTGATCTCGTCGATCTCCGACAGCACGCCGCGCGCGCGGCGGGCGATCTCGCGGCCGGTTTCGGTCAGCAGCACCTTGCGCGGCGTGCGCTCCACCAGCGGCACGCCCAGTTCGTCTTCCAGCTTCTTGATCTGGGTCGACAGCGTGGGCTGGCTGACGAAGCTGGCCTCGGCCGCGCGGCCGAAGTGGCGGTGCTCGGCGAGGGCGACGAGGTACTGGAGATCGCGCAGATTCATGGGGATGGCCGCGGCGGGCGAGGGCAATAGCCGGAATCTATCACGATCATGAGAACAATCAATTGGAGCAATCTGGCCGGGGCGCCTAAAGTTCACCTCACCAACCGGTTGCTCCACCCGCGCGCCATCCTTGCCCTCCCCCCGCAGGCGCGCGGTTCCCCACCGGCGGCGAAGCCCCCCCTTCGCCGCCGGTTTTTTCATGGGCGGCTTTCGCTGCGTCGGCCTTGTCCATGCTGCGCAGCAACGGGACGGGCATGTCTTCTGGCACTGTGTCCGAAGTCATGCCAGCTCCTAGCTTGCAAGGCTCTTTGTGTCCCCTGGGGAAATTCTCATGCGTCGTTTCGTCCGCCCGCTCGTGCTGAGCGTCCTTGCCGCGTCCTGCGGTGCCGCTCTGGCCGCCGTCCCCGCTTCCGACCAGCCGCAAGGCAAGCTGCCGCGCTGGGCGATGCCGGAGTCCTATCAGCTGGCCTTCAAGGTGGACCCGAAGCAGCAGGATTTCACCGGCACTACTTCCATCAAATTGAAGTTGGAACAGGCCTCGGACCACATCTGGATGCACGGCCGCGAGCTGAAGGTGAGCAAGGTCACCATCACCGACGCCAAGGGCAAGACGCACGCCGGCAAGTACGTGGACGTGGCGCCGAAAGAAGGCGTGGTGCGCATCGATCTCGGCGCCACCATGCAGCCGCAGGAACTGACCGTGGCGATCGAGTACACCGCGCCGCTCAACCAGCAGCTGCAGGGCCTGTACAAAGTCAGCCACGAAGGCCAGCCGTACGCGATGACGCAGATGGAGCCGATCAGCGCGCGCTTCGCCTTCCCCGGTTTCGACGAGCCCTCGTTCAAGACGCCGTTCGACCTGAAGCTGACTATCCCCACCGATGAAGTCGGCATCGCCAACACCAAGCAGGTGAAGGAAGAGAAGGCCGCCGCCGGCTGGAAGACCCTCACCTTCGCCACCACCCAGCCGCTGCCCACCTATCTGGTGGCGTTCGGCGTGGGTCCGTGGGACGTGGTCAACGGCCCGATCATCCCCGCTTCCGAATACCGCAAGCAGGCCACCGACCTGCGCGGCATCGCCGCCAAGGGCGAAGGCCATCGCATGCAGCACGTGCTGGGCGAGACGCCGAGCATCATCAAGGCGCTGGAGGACTACTACGGCTTCGGCTATCCGTTCGACAAGCTCGACCTGCTCGCCGCCCCGGACTTCTCCGCCGGCGCGATGGAGAACCCGGGCCTGGTCACCTTCCGCGACTGGCTGCTGCTGCTCGACAAGGATTCCGCCGCTCAGTACGTGCGCGGCTCCTTCAATGTCACCGCGCATGAGCTGGCGCACCAGTGGACCGGCGACACCGTGACCATGGGCTGGTGGGACGACCTGTGGCTCAACGAGGCGTTCGCCACCTGGATGCAGCAGAAGGTCACGCAGAAGGTGCATCCGGAATACCGCGCCGATCTCGACCGCGTGCGCGGCGCGCAGGGCGCGATGAACGGCGACAGCCTGGTCACCACGCGCAAGATCCGCCAGCCGATCACCGGCAACGGCGACATCGAAACCGCGTTCGACGGCATCACCTACCAGAAGGGTGCCGCGGTGCTTGGCATGTTCGAGGGTTATGTCAGCGAGCCGGTGTTCCAGAAGGGCATGCGCGGCTATATCCAGGAACACAAGTTCGGCAACGCCACCGCCGAGGACCTGATCGACTCGATCGCCAAGGCCGCCGACAAGGGCGAGGACTTCAAGAACGCGTTCAAGAGCTTCCTCAACCAGCCGGGCGTGCCGTACGTGCAGACCAAGCTGGCGCAGGAAGGCGGCAAGACCGTGCTGCACCTGACCCAGAGCCGCTACCTGCCGCTGGGCAGCACCGGCGATGCCAACCACGTGTGGGGCGTGCCGGTGTGCGTGCGCTACGCCACCGCCGACGGCAGCAAGGTTGCCTGCGAACTGCTCGACAAGGCGCAGGGCACCATGGCGTTGCCGGGTGCCACCGCGCAGAGCTGGGTGATGCCCAATGCCAATGGCTCGGGCTATTACCGCTTCAGCATGGACAAGGCCGACCTGGCCACGCTCGGCAAGCAGATCGGCAAGCTGGCCGACGCCGAGCAGCTGGCCTACGGCGATGCGGTGAATGCCGCGTTCCGCCGCGGCGACATCGACGCCGGCTCCGCGCTGGCCGCGCTCAAGCCGCTCACCGGTTCGAAGGTGCGCGAGGTGTCCACCGCGCCGATGAACACCTTCGGCTGGATCTACGACCAGCTCGCCACCACCGACGCGCAGCGCGCCAAGCTGGTGGCCTGGGCCAAGTCCTCCTACCTGCCGGAACTGCAGAGCCTGGGCTACAAGCACAAGGACGGCGAGCCGGACGGCGACTCCCTGCAGCGCGCCACCCTGGCAAACTTCCTCGGCCTGGACGTGAAGCTGCCGGAAGTGCGCGCCGAACTGCTCAAGCAGGGCGACGCGGTGCTCAAGGGCAAGGCCGACGGCAGCCTGGACTTCGCCGCCGCCGACTCCAACCTGCTGGCCAGCGCGCTCGGCGTGTCGGTGCAGGAACACGGCAAGAGCGCGGTCGATACGCTGATCGCCCAGTTGCCGAAGACCAGCGACCCGGCGCAGCGCAATGCCATCCTGGCGGGCCTGGCCGAAGCCAGCGATGCGGCGCAGGCCGAGCGCGTGCGCGACCTGTCGCTGGACAAGTCGGTGAAGGTGGGCGAGATGGCTGCGCTGCTGCGCGGCAACCGCGACACCCAGGCCGGCCGCGATGCGGTGTGGAAGTGGTCGGTGGCGAACTACGACAAGATCGTGGCGCGCACCGGCAGCTTCGCCGGCGGCCGGCTGCCGGGTCTGATGGGCGGCGGCGGCTGCTCCAAGGCCGAGGCGGACCGCCTGCAGGAGTTCTTCAAGACCCGCGCCAAGGAAGTCACCGGCGCCGAACGTGGCCTGGCTCAGAACACCGAGTCCACGCTGCTGTGCTCCGCGCTGAAGGCCAAGCAGGATCCGGCCGCGATCCTGCGTTGATCCAGCGGCACTGATTGTCACGACAGCAGTGACCCACCGGGCGGCGCGAGCCGCCCGGTTTTTTTATGCCCGGCGCCAACCCCGCATCGCCAACCCCCGCGTTGCACCCTTCACGGCGTTGTCACCGATGGCGCCGTTCCACCACACTGCGTCGCGGCCACTGACGGCCCAAGGGAGACAGGTATGCGTCGATGGGGATGGCTGTTGGGTCTGTGGGCGCTCGCGGCGCCCGTGCTGGCGCAGGACGTGCCGCCGCCGCTGCGCAATTGGCAGGACTGGGTGCTGCACGACGTGCCGCAGCATGCCTGTCCATTTCTCGCCAACCAGGGGCCGGGCAATGTGCAATGCGCCTGGCCCGGGCGGCTGGGCGTGGATGCCGGCAAGGATGGCGGCCGCTTCTCCCTCGACGTGCATGTGGATGCGCCCAGCTGGGTGACCCTCCCCGGCGATGCGCGCAGCTGGCCGCAGCAAGTCGCGGCCGGCGCGAAGGCGCTGGCGGTGCTCGAGCGCGGCGGTGAGCCGTCGGTGTGGCTGGAACCGGGCGACTACAGCGTGCATGGCGTGTTGCCGTGGACTTCGCGGCCCGCGCGTCTGCGCGTGCCGGCTTCGATCGGCCTGGTGGCGTTGAACGTGGATGGCGCTGCGGTCACCCGCGTCGAACGCAACGGCGACCAGCTGACGCTCGGCGAAGCCGCCGCGGCGCAGCGCGCGGCGGATGCCTTGTCCTTGCGCGTCTATCGCCGGCTGGAAGATGGCCTGCCGTCGACGCTGGAAACGCATCTGCAGATCAACGTCACCGGCAGCGCGCGCGAGCAGCTGCTCGGTCCGGCGCTGCCGCAGGGCTTCGTCGCCACTTCGCTGAGCAGCAACCTGCCGGCGCGGCTGGAAAGCGACGGCCGGCTGCGCATCCAGCTGCGCCCGGGCCAATGGACGCTGGACCTCACTTCGCGCGGTACCGATGTGCTCAAGCAAGTGGCGCTGAAGCTGCCGGCCGAGCCCTGGCCGCGCCAGGAAGTCTGGAGCTACCAGGACAACACCGAACTGCGCAGCACGCGCGTGGAAGGCCAGCCCACCGATGCCGCGCAGGCCGGCGTGCCGGATGACTGGCGCGAATTGCCGGCGTTTGCGCTGGACGACAACCAGGGCCTCGCCATCGAGCAGGGCACGCGCGGCAGCGAAGGCGGGCAGGGCGACCAGGTGCAGGTGCAGCGGCAGATCTGGCTGGACTTCGATGGCCGCGGACTCAATGTCAGCGACCGCCTCACCGGCACGCTGCGCAAGAGCCAGCGCCTGGACGTGAGCGCGCCGTGGCAGTTGCAGCGCGCGGCGCAGGGCGAGACGCCGCTGCTGGTCACCAGCGGCGAGAACGGACGCAGCGGCGTGGAGCTGCGCGAATCGCAATTGAATCTGAGCGCGGGTCTGCGCCTGCCGCACGGCGGTTCGCTGCCGAGCGGCGGTTGGCAGTTGCCGCTGGAGAACATAGAGGCGACTTTGCATCTGCCGTACGGCTATCGCCTGCTCGGTGCATCCGGCGCGGATCGCTCGCCGGATTCGTGGATTGCGCAGTGGAGCCTGCTCGATCTGTTCGTGGTTGCGTTGATCGCGTTGCTGGCGGGCCGCCTGATGGGCTGGCCGTGGGCCTTGCTGGCGATCGCCTTCCTTGCGCTGTCGCAGCATGAATCCGGCGCGCCGCGCTGGACGCTCGGCGTTGCGCTTGCCTTGGCTTTGCTGGCGCGTGCGTTGCCGGAAGGCAAGCTGCGTCTGGGTTCGCGCATCGGCGCGGGTGCCGTGCTGGCGTTGGCAGTGCTGTGGTCCTTGCCGTTCGCGGCGACGCAGATGGATTACGTGTTGCATCCGCAACTGGAACAGGGTGAGGCGATGCCGGTTGCCGTCGCCTGGACCGAGCCCAAGCCCGCACCGTCGCTGGACGCGATGGAGCAGATGGACAAGGCGGAAGCGCGCCGGCAGGTGGCGCCCGCTCCTGCGGTCGAAGAAGCATCCAGTGAAGCGGTTTCGGCTCCGGAAGCGTTGCCGGCACCGCCTCCGCCTCCGCCTCCCGCGCCTCCCTACGATGCGAACGTCTCCGAGGGTTACGTCAGCAAGGCGAAGGGCCTGAGCAGCATCGTCGTGTCCGCGTCGGTCATCCAGGCCGGCAACCGTTTCTCGCAGCAGGCCGACACCCGCAACATCATCCAGGCCGGCCACGGCGAACCGGGTTGGAATGTTGGCAACAACTATCGCCTGGGCTGGTCTGGTCCTGTCACCGCCGAGCAGACCACGCGCCTGGTGATTGCGCCGTCCTGGCTGGTGCGGCTGCTGCGCTTCGCCATGCTGGTGCTGCTGGCGGCCTTGCTCGCGCGCATCGTGCTGCGCGTGTTCCGCCCGAGCGACGGCGGTGCGCCGCGCTGGCCGTTCGCGCGTGCGAGCGCTGCGTTGCTGCTGATCGCGCTGGTGCCGCAGATCACGCATGCGCAGGATGCACTGCCGAACGAAGCGTTGTTGCAGCAGTTGCGTCAGCGCCTGACCGAAGCGCCGAAGTGCGTGCCGAACTGCGCGGCGGTGGCTGCCGCGCAGATCCAGGCGAATGGCGATCAGATCGATGTCGATCTGGAATTGCATGTGGGCGCGCCGGTGGCGGTGCCGCTGCCGCAGCCGGATGCCTCCCTGCAGTTGCAGAGCGTCGGCGTCGATGGCCATGCCGATGCGGCGCTGGCGCAGCGCGGAGCGCAGACCCTGGTGCGCATCGAGCGCGGCGTGCATCGCCTGTCGCTGCGCTACCGCGCGGTGGCGGCCGATACCGTGAGCCTGCGCTTCGCCCTGCATCCGCAGCGCGTGGCCTTCGCCGGACAGGGTTGGGCGATCGACGGTGTGGACGAGGGGCGCGCCCTGGGCGACAGCCTTTCGCTGCACCGCGTGCGTGCCGGCGCCGATGGCAAGGAAGTCACCGCCAACAGCCAGGCCTTCCCGCCTTACGTCACGGTGCAGCGCGTGCTGGTGCTGGGCGTGGACTGGACCGTGGAAACCACGGTGACGCGTGTTGCGCCGAGCGACGGCGGCTTCAGCCTCGACCTGCCGCTGCTGCCGGGCGAGCACCCGTTAGGCGATGACATCCGCGTGCACGACGGCCTGATCGGCGTGACCTTCAACGGCAACCAGCAGGAAGTGAGCTGGACCAGCCGTCTCGATCATGCCGACAAGCTGGAACTGAAGGCGCCGGCGCTGGGCGAGCGTGCGGAGTACTGGGAAGTGCAGGCCGCGCCGATGTGGCATGTCGACGGCGACGGTGTGCCGGCCAGCCAGAACGACGGCGCGCTGGCGTTCCGTCCGCTGCCGGGCGAGGTGCTGCATCTGGCGGTGACCCAGCCCAAGGCGCTGGCCGGCGACAGTCTCGCCTTCGACTCGGTGACCTTGAACAGCACGGTGGGCGATCGCGCCACCGAGACCACCATGAAGCTGCAGGCGCGCAGCACGCGTGGCGGCGAGCACGTCATCGTGCTGCCAGCCGGCGCGGAGCTGCTGGAAGCCAAGCGCGACGACCAGCCGCTGAGCCTGGCCGTGCGCGACGGCAAGCTGAGCCTGCCGCTGCTGCCGGGCGCGCACTGGTTCGAACTGCGTCTGCGCGAGCCGCACGGCATTGCCGCGGCGACGCGCAGTGCGCAGCTGGGGCTGGGCGCATCCGCGGCCAACCTGTATCTGGGCGTGAAGCTGCCGGAGGATCGCTGGGTGCTGTGGACCTGGGGTCCGACTGCTGGCCCTGCCGTGCTGTACTGGTCGCAGCTGGTGGTGCTGTTGCTGGTGGCCTGGCTGCTGGCGCGCTACGCACCGACGCCGCTGCGCTTCCATCACTGGCTGCTGCTGGGCCTGGGCTTCTCCGCATTCGCCTGGAGCGCGTATGCACTCGTGGTGGTGTGGCTGATCGTGCTGGGCCTGCGTGCGCGCAGGGCACCGCCGGAGCGACTTGGTGCGGTGGGCTTCAACCTGCTGCAGATCGCGCTGGCCTTCTTCACGGTGATCGCGCTGGTGGTGCTGATCTCGGCGGTGCCGAAGGGGTTGCTCGGCCTGCCGGACATGCATGTCGCCGGCAACGGCTCCACGGCCTGGCAGTTGCGCTGGTTTGCCGACCAGACCACCGACGTGCTGCCGCGCGGCGGCGTGTTCAGCGTGTCGCTGTGGGCCTACAAGATCGCCATGCTGCTGTGGGCGCTGTGGCTGGCCAATGCGCTGATCGGCTGGCTGCGCTGGGGTTTCGAGGCCTGGACGCGCGAAGGCTATTGGCGCAAGGGCGAACCGAAGCCGGCGCGTCCCGCCGCGATGCCGCCCGAACTGCCGCCGCAGCAGCCGGAACGTCACGATGGTTGATGTGCGCGGCGCGCTGGCTGCGGCGACGCAGCGCCTCGGCGAACGGATCGATGCCGAGGCGCTGCTGCTGCACGCGCTGGACAAGCCGCGCGCCTGGCTGATCGCGCACGACACCGACGTCCTGGATGACACCACCCGCGCGGCCTTCGAAGCGATGGTCGCGCGGCGCGAGGCAGGCGAGCCGGTGGCTTACATCACCGGCCGCCGCGGCTTCTGGTCGCTGGAACTGGATGTCACGCCGGCCACGCTGATCCCGCGGCCGGAAACCGAACTGCTGGTGGAGCTGGCGTTGGAACGCCTGCCGCCCGATCGTGCCTGCCGCGTGGTGGATCTGGGCACGGGCAGCGGTGCGATTGCGCTGGCCATTGCGAAGGAACGCCCGAGAGCGGAAGTGGCTGCGGTCGACTTGAGTGTGGATGCGCTCGCGGTGGCGCGTGGCAATGCACAGCGGCTGGGCCTGGGGCGCGTGCGCTTTCTGCATGGGACATGGATGACACCGTTGTCCGGCGAGCGCTTCGATCTGGTCGTTTCCAACCCGCCCTACATCGAATCCGCCGATCCGCACCTCGGCGAGGGCGATCTGCGCTACGAACCCGCCACGGCGCTGGCTTCCGGCGCCGACGGGCTGGATGCGATCCGCGAGATCGTCACCGGTGCGCCGGGCCATCTCGTCCCGGGTGGCTGGTTGCTGCTGGAACACGGCTGGAACCAGGGCGCGCCGGTGCGTGCGCTGCTGGAGCAGGCTGGCTACACCGACGTCTTCACCGCCACCGACCTGGAAGGCCGCGGCCGCGTCTCCGGCGGCCGCCGCTAGCGCTCCGCTTACTTGGTTTTCACTTGGCCACCACGCCGCCGGCGTGGTGGCCGTCTGCGCGCATCGCAAAAACGTGCTCTTCCGCGCAGTCTTGCGCAGGACAGGATTGACAACGTTGTCAGACAGGAGTCCAGTGCAGCGGCTGGCGCCTGGGCGCCAGTGCTGATGGGGAGCCGGGGAGGGCGCCACATCGTCGGGAGGGAGGCGGGCATCCGGTGGGGGCCGGGCATCCGTTCTTCGGGCAGCGCGCATGACGGCGCTGCGCCAGCGCATCCGGCGTTCCAGCGTCATCGCATCCGGCGTTCGAATCCTTTCGATCACGGAGTCGTGTCATGCGCAACCTGTTGAGGGTTCTCCTGCTGCTAGCCATGCTGCCGGCAGCACTGTGGAGTGGAGCGGTCGGCGCGCAGAGCGCAAGCTGCGCGGGCGTGGCGGCGTGGAACGCCACCACCATCTACAACGCGGGCGACAAGATGGTCTACAACAACCATCTGTACCAGGCGTCCACGCAGATCTGGAATACGCCGCCGGACTACTGTCCGAGCTGCGGCTGGTATCAGGACCTCGGTCAATGCGGTTCCAGCAGCAACCAGCCGCCGTCGGTGGCTCTCACATCGCCGGCCAATGGCGCCACGTTTACCGCCGGCGCCAGCATTACGGTGAGCGCCAATGCCAGCGACAGCGACGGCACGGTGAGCAAGGTCGAGTTCTTCAACGGCTCCACCTCGCTGGGCGCGAAAACCACGACACCGTATTCGGTGACCTGGAGCAACGTGCCGGCCGGCAGCTACACGCTCAAAGCCGTAGCTACCGATAACGGCGGACTGTCCACGACTTCTTCCACCGTCAGCATCACGGTCAATCCCAACAGCGGTGGCGATACCACGCCGCCGAGCGTGCCGCAGGGCCTGGCTTCGCCGTCGCAGACGGCCAGCACCGTGTCGCTGAGCTGGAGCGCTTCCACCGACAACAGTGGCGGCAGCGGCGTGGCCGGCTACGACGTGTACCGCAACGGCACGCTGGTCGGCTCCACATCGGCCACCAGCTATACCGACACCGGGCTGGCTGCGAGCACCACCTACAGCTACACGGTGCGTGCGCGCGACAACGCTGGCAACGCCTCCGCGCAGAGCTCCGCGATCAATGCCAAGACCAGTGCAGGCGGCGGCGGTGGCGGCAAGCGCGTGATCGGCTACTTCGTGCAGTGGGGCATCTACGGCCGCAATTACCAGGTGAAGAACATCGACACCAGCGGCTCGGCGGCGGTACTCACGCACATCAATTACGCCTTCGGCAACGTGCGCAACAACAAGTGCGAAGTGGGCGTGACGCAGGCTTCCGATCCGAATACGGGCGTCGGCGGCGATGCGTATGCCGACTACACCAAGTCGTACGACGCCGGCAGCAGCGTCAGCGGCGTGGGCGATACCTGGGACCAGCCGCTGCGCGGCAACTGGAACCAGCTCAAGGAACTGAAGGCGAAGTATCCCAACCTGAAGGTGCTGATCTCGCTGGGCGGCTGGACCTGGTCGCGCGGTTTCGCCAGCGCGGCGCAGCCGGCCAATCGCCAGGCCTTCGTGGCTTCGTGCATCGACGCCTACATCAAGGGCAACCTGCCGGTGACCGACAGCGCCGGCGGTGCGGGTGCGGCAGCCGGCGTGTTCGACGGCATCGATATCGACTGGGAGTATCCGGCCGCGTGCGGCCTGAGCTGCGGCGGCAGCGAGGACACCGCGAACTTCACCGCCCTGCTGGCCGAGTTCCGCCGCCAGCTCGATGCGGTGCGTCCGGGCCTGTTGCTGACCATCGCCGGCGGCGCGGGCGTGGACAAGATCCGCGTGACCCAGCCCAGCCAGTACGCCTCGTCGATCGACTTCGTCAACCTGATGACGTACGACTTCCACGGGGCCTGGGAAAGCCCGACCAACTTCCACTCCGCGCTGTACAAGCCGGCGGGCGATCCCTCCACCGGCGATGCAGCCAAGTACAACACCAACGACGCCATCCAGGCTTTGATTGCCGCGGGCATGCCAGCCGCCAAGATCAACCTGGGCATCGGCTTCTACGGCCGCGGCTGGACCAACGTGCCCAACAGCAACAACGGCCTGTTCCAGGCCAGTACCACGGCGGCGCCGGGCACCTACGAGGCGGGCATCGAGGACTACAAGGTGCTCAAGAACCTGGGCTATCCCAGCTATGACGACACCGCGGCCGGCGCGCACTGGATCTTCAACGGCAGCACGTTCTGGAACTTCGACGATCCGGCCAACATCCAGCGCAAGATGAACTACGTGAAGGCGCAGTCGCTGGGCGGCGCGTTCTCGTGGGAATTCAGCGGGGACGATGCGAACGGCACGCTGATCAAAGCTATTTCAAATGGATTGAAGTAAGCGGGTTGTGCGAAAACGAAAAGGCCGCCCCGAGCGATCGGGGCGGCCTTTTTTTGCTCGTCATTCCGGCGCAGGCCGGAATCCAGTAGCGATAACGCGAGGTTTAGCGATATGGCTACAGAGTTTTTGCTCTCAAGCGTCGACGCGACAATTGAGCGCCGTCGCTACTGGATTCCGGCCTGCGCCGGAATGACGGCAGTGAGAGACGTTCGCGGTTTAGGATTCAGGCCGAAGCGGCAGCAGCAAACTGGGGAAATCGCGCGCGGATCGCATTGCGGATCCCCGGCAGGTCCAGCCCCGCCATGGTCAGCACTTCCTCGCGGCTGCCGTGTTCCAGATACACATCGGGCAGGCCCAGGTGCAGGATCGGCAAGGTCACGCCATGCGCGGCCAGGCACTCGGCCACGCCCGAGCCGGCGCCGCCGGCGATGGCGTTGTCTTCCAGGGTGACGAAGGCTTCGTGGGTCTTGGCCAGCTCCAGGATCATCGCTTCGTCCAGCGGTTTCACGAAGCGCATGTTCACCAAAGTGGCGTCCAGCTCCGCGGCGATCTCCACCGCCGGCGCGAGCATCGCGCCGAAGCTGAGCAGGGCCAGGCGGCGGCCGCGGCGGCGCAGTTCCGCCTTGCCCAGCGGCAGCGTTTCCAATTCCTTGCGCAGCGCCACGCCGGGGCCGGTGCCGCGCGGATAGCGCACCGCGGCCGGGCCGTCGTAAGCGAAGCCGGTGCTGAGCATCATGCGGCACTCGTTCTCGTCGGCCGGCGCCATGATCACCATGTTCGGCAGGCAGCGCAGGAACGAAAGATCGAAGCTGCCCGCGTGGGTGGCGCCGTCCGGGCCGACCACGCCGGCGCGGTCGATGGCGAAGGTCACGTCCAGGTTCTGCAGCGCCACGTCGTGGATGGCCTGGTCGTAGGCGCGCTGCAGGAAGGTGGAGTAGATCGCCACCACCGGCTTGGCGCCTTCGCAGGCCATGCCCGCGGCCAGGGTCACCGCGTGCTGCTCGGCGATCGCCACGTCGAAATAGCGCTGCGGATATTCCTTGGAGAAACGCACCAGGCCCGAGCCTTCGCGCATCGCCGGGGTGATGCCGAGCAGGCGTTCGTCGGCGGCGGCCTGGTCGCACAGCCAGTCGCTGAACACGTCGGTATAGGTCGGCTTGGCCGGGCCGGATTTCTTCACCAGGCCGGCCTGCGGGTCGAACGGGCCGACCGCGTGGTATTCGATCTGCGCCTGTTCGGCCGGGGCATAGCCCTTGCCCTTGGTGGTGACCACGTGCAGCAGCTGCGGGCCGGGCAGGTCCTTCACCATGCGCAGCGCGTGCAGCAGCTGCGGGATGTTGTGGCCGTCGATCGGGCCCGTGTAGTGGAAGCCCAGTTCTTCGAACAGCGTGCTGGGCACGAACATGCCCTTGGCGTGCTCTTCCCAGCGCTTGAAAAAGCGGCCGAAGAAGGATTGCTTCGGGATCGCCCGCTTGGCCCGCTCGCGCCAGGCGTTGAGCGTGTGGCTGGCCATGGCGCGGGCCATCATCTTGGTCAACGCGCCGACGTTCTCGCTGATCGACATGCCGTTGTCGTTGAACACGACCAGCATGTTCGGCTCGACGTCGCCGCCGTGGTTGAGCGCTTCGAAGGCCATGCCGGCGGTCATCGCGCCGTCGCCGATCACCGCCACCACCTTGCGGTTGTCACCCTTGCGTTGCGCGGCGATGGCCATGCCCAGCGCGGCCGAGATCGAGGTGGACGAGTGGCCGACGCCGAAGGTGTCGTACTCGCTTTCCTCGCGGCGCGGGAACGGCGCCAGGCCGTCCTTCTTCTTGATCGTGGTGATGCGGTCGCGGCGGCCGGTGAGAATCTTGTGCGGATAGCACTGGTGGCCCACGTCCCAGACCAGCCGGTCGCGCGGCGTGTCGAACACGCGATGCAGCGCCACGGTCAGCTCGACCACGCCCAGTCCCGCCCCGAAATGCCCGCCCGAGCTGGCCACGGACTCGATCAGGTACTGGCGCAGCTCGTCGGCGACGGCCGGCAGCTCCTCGTCGGAGACGCGGCGCAGGTCGGCCGGCGTCTCGATAGCCGCCAGGTGGGAAAACCGGGTAGGAATATTCATAGCTGCGTATTGTTGAACCAGCCGGAGGGCGGGGCAAGGGCAGGACCGTGAAAGAAAGCTGTCCGAGGGGTTTGGCCCCGGGCCGATCTCACGCCCTGCCGACGCCGCGGCGGCCAGTGTGGCTCCGTTCAAGCTGAAGGAGCCTGTGATGAGCCGACAGACGGCATTCCGCCGCTTCGCCGAGGCCACCGCCCGCTACGCCGGCAGACCGGGGGCTTTCCTGCTGGCCGTGCTGCTGATCCTGGGCTGGGCGGTCACCGGCCCGATCTTCCATTTCAACGACACCTGGCAGCTGGTGATCAATACCGGCACCACCATCATCACCTTCCTGATGGTGTTCCTGATCCAGAGCACGCAGAACCGCGATACCGCCGCCCTGCAGATCAAGCTGGACGAGCTGATCTGCAGCAGCAAGGCGCACAACGCCTTGCTGAACCTGGAAAACCTGGACGATCAGCAGTTGGAGCGCATCCGCCGCCACTACGCCCGCCTGGCGGAGAGCGCCCGCGACGACCTCAGCCAGTTCGAGGAAGTGGTGGAGGAAGCACGGGAGCAGGCGCAGGAGCGCCGCTAGGGCTTCAGCCCATCAGGTGGCGGCGGTCGCGCGGCAGGTGGCTGACCAGGAATTCCATCTGGTCGGCCAGGATGTTGCGGTTGGACAGGATCAGGTGCTCCACCCAGCTCGGGCGGTACGGCACCGCCAGCAGCGGCATATTGGCCTGCTGCGGGGTGCGGTTGCTCTTCTTCAGATTGCAGGCCAGGCAGGCGCTGACCACGTTCTCCCACTCGTCCTTGCCCTTCTTGGAGATCGGCAGCACGTGGTCGCGGGTCAGCTCGCCGCGGCTGAAATGGTCGCCGCAGTACAGGCAGATATAGCGGTCGCGGGCGAACAGGGCGGTATTGGTCAGGGTCGGCGCCGGGTCCACCGCATGCTCGCGGCAGTGGCCGGAGCTGGCCACGATCGGGTGCAGCTGCAGCGAGCTGCGCCGGCCCAGATCGCGATTGTGGCCGCCGTAGACGGTCAGGCAGGGCTCGCCCAGGGTCCAGGCGACGGCGTCGCGGACGTACAGGCAGACGGCGTCCTGCCAGCTGATCCAGTCGAGAATGCGGCCCGCCGCGTCCAGGGAGAGGATGCGGGTCGAATGCAGATCGGCGACCTTTCCTGGTCCGTCGATCAGCCGCATGGGAACTTCCATCGGCATGTGTTCCGTCCTTCAAGATGACTCGAGGAGCGTCCAGGCGTTGCTTAGGCGCTGGTTTGCCCGAGCATAAACCAAGTTTCGTTGCAAATTGCGTGCAAATGGGTTCCCGCGAGGGGTTGGGTGCCCGGTTTAGAGGTTTCGCATCCGCATCGGAACGGCGGCCGGGCTGATCGCGGCCGGCGGATCCGCCCGTCTGGAAATTTCCTGGCGCTCACGAAGTAGCTCAATGTTTAGTATGGAAAAATCATCATTTCCAGAGCTGCGCGCACTCCCGAAAGTAAGCGCGTGCTTCGTGCAGGAACGCGTATATGTCGGCCCCTCTCGTGTTTTCCCGGAAAGGCACTTTCGATCTTTTCCTGGCGATGTTTCTGATCCCCCTGCTGTCGTCCGTGCGGTCCTTGGGCCGCCGGCGCGGCCGGTTCACCGCCTGACCGGCCCCGGCGCAGGCAGGTGCGTGCAACTGCTTGTCTCCGCTGGAAGATGCCCGCCTGGGCCGGGATTACGCTTCAACGCGGGCCTGCGATATAGTGCCCATTCATCTGTAGACCCGACGCCGGGTTTGGGAGGGGAAGCCTGGGTGGCGACCCCGGCACGGCGGGGCAGAGGTAAACGACGTGGCTGAAGTTCTTTTCTACGAGCGCCCGGTGCCGCTCAACCGTACCCAACACAAGGATCTGCGCCTGAAGGGCATCCCGAGCCTGCGTTTCGCGGCCGGCGTGCACTCGGTGCCGCTGACCGGCGTGGAATTCCCCGCCGCGGCGCGTGACCTGCCGATCCTGTTCGCCGGCAGCAGCATGGAAGAAGCCGGCCCGATGGCCCTGCTGGGCCTGCGCCAGAACGAGAACCTGTTCGTCGACGGCGACGGCCAGTGGGCGGCCAACACCTACGTGCCGGCCTTCGTGCGCCGCTATCCGTTCGTGCTGGCCGAAAAGCCGGCGGGCGAGGAAGGCGACGACTTCACCGTGTTCCTGGACGAGGCCTACGAAGGCTTCGGCAGCGACGAGGGCGAGCGCCTGTTCCAGGAAGACGGCACCGACAGCGAGATGCTGAAGAACGCCGTGAACTTCCTCGGCGAGTTCCAGCAGCACGTGGGCCGCACGCAGTGGTTCATGGAGCAGGTCCGCAAGCACGACCTGCTCGAGCCGCGCAACATCCGCCTGGAGAAGGACGGCAAGGCGATCAACCTCAACGGCCTGTACGTGGTCAGCGAGGAGAAGCTGCGCAAGCTCGACGCCAAGACCGCGCAGGAATTCCTGCAGGAAGGCGTGTTCGGCTGGATCTACGCGCACCTGCTGTCGCTGTCCAACATCGACCGGGTGGCGCAGCGCCTGGACCAGCTCGAGCAGGTCGAGAGCAAGTCCACCAAGAACTGAGCGCGCTTGCGCGATCGAACAAACGGCGCCCTCGCGGCGCCGTTTTTTTTGGGGCGGCGCATCTAAGCGGCCACTAAGGCCCTGCCGGGAAGATGCGCGGCATGCGACATGCTCTGTTACGCGCCCTGGGCGCCGTCGTCCTGGCCGCGCTCGCCGGTTGCGCACACTACCAGGCACGGCCCATCGATCCCGCCGCCACCGCCGCGCAGTGGCAGGCCCGCCGCCTGGACGATCCGGCGCTGGCCGCGCGCCTGGGCTCCGCCGTGGCGTGGCCGCCCGCGCGCTACGGGCGCGGCGAACTGCTGCTCGCCGCGCTGGTGCTCAACCCCGACCTCGCCGAAGCGCGCGCGCATCTGGCCGAAGCGGACGCCGCGGTGCGCACCGCCAAGGCCTGGCCCAATCCTTCGGTGAACCTGGCGCTGGAGCGCTACGCGCAGGACCAGGCCGGCAGCAGTCCCTGGCTGTGGGGCGTCAGCACCAACTGGCTGATCGATACCGCCGTGCGCCGCCGCCTGCGCGCCGATCTGGCCGATGCCGGCGTGCGCGGCGCGCGGATCGATTACGCCGAGAAAGTGTGGGAAGTGCGCCGCACGCTGCGCACCGCGCTGGCCGACGTGCTGCTGGGCGAACGTCAGCACGCACTGGCCGAAGATGCGGTGGCCAAGGCGACTGCGCTGCAAACCGCGCAGGAACGCCGCCGCGCCCTGGGCGAAGCGATGCCGGCGGACGTATTGCAGGTGGCGCTGGTGCTCGCGCAGGCGCGCGATGCCTCGGCCACGGCGGCGCAGCGTGTAGCCGATGCGCGTGCGCGCCTGGCCCGCGCCGTCGGCCTGCCGGTGCACGCGCTGGATGGCGTCGCACTTGCGTGGGACGACCTCGAATCGCCGCCGCCTCTAGCGGCTGCGCAGCTCGATCAACTGGCAACCCAGGCGCGCCTCTCGCGCCCCGACCTGGAACGCGCCCTCATCGACTACGCCACGCGCGAAACGGAACTGCGCCAGCAATCGCGCATGCAATACCCGCAGATCAGCATCGGCCCCGGCTACACCTACGACCACGGCGTACGCAAACTGCAGTTCAACCTCGGCGCCACGCTGCCGCTGCTCGACCAGAACCAGGGACCGATCGCCGAAGCCGAAGCGCGGCGCGAAGCCGCTGGCCGCCATGTCGAAGCCGTCCAGGCCGGCATCGACAGCGAGATCGAAGGCGCCACCGCGAAACTGGCCGCCGCACGCCAGGCGCTGGATGCCGCCACGCACGGCCGCAGCGCCGCCGAACGCCTGCAGCAACAGACCGCCACCGGCTACGCGCACGGCGAGGACGACCGCCTGGCCGTACTAAACGCGCAACTGGCCACCGTCACCGCCGCACAGGCGCAGCTCGCCGCCGCCGACCAGGCCCAGCAGGCGCTGGGCGCGCTGGAAGATGCCGTACGTACACCGCTGGAAGGCAACGAGGCCGAGCTGCTGCGCGCAGCGGGCCATGCCGGAGATAACCCATGAACGCCGTTCGCTCCTTGCTGCTCGCCGCATCGCTTGCACTGATCGCTGCCGATGCCGCAGCGACCGAAGTGGATGCCGCCACGCAGAACCGCCTCGGTCTCGCGCTGGTCGAGCTGCGCGCCGCGCAGGCGCCGGTCGAGCTGGCGGCCACCGCGGAGGTGCTGGATCCATCCACGCTGGCAAAGATCGCCGACGATATCGCCGCGCTGCAGGCCACGGCCGACGCCTCGAACGCGGAAGCGCGCCGCGTGCAGGCGCTGTTCGCGGCCGACGGCAATATGTCGCGCAAGGCGGTGGAAGCGGCGCGTGCGCAGGCCGCGGTCGACCAGGCGAAGCTGCAGCAGGCACGCACCCAGTTGCGCACGGATTGGGGCAGCGCCATCGCCGCGCTCGATGCGCACACGCTGCATGCGCGCGCGGAAAGCCTGCTCGATGGCCACACAGCCTGGCTCAAGGCCGAGCCACTCGCTGCGCCCACACCCGGATTCCAGGCCGCCGGTGCACAGCTGGGCGATGTCGCCGCGCACGTGCTCGGACCGCTGCCGCGCAGCACCTCGGGTCTCGCCGGTGGCTGGCTGCTTGAAGCGCCGGGTGCGGGCCTGATGCCAGGCATGACGCTCACCGCGCGGTTGCGCGGCGCGGCGGCCGGCGCCGCGGGCGTGCTGCTGCCGCGCGGCGCGGTGGTGCGTTGGAATGGCGTGGCCTGGGCGTATGTCGCCACCGATGCCACGCACTTCGAACGCCGCGCGGTGAACGCATTGGCGATCACGGCGGACGGCTGGATCGTCGGTGCACCGTTCAAGGCTGGCGAGAAAGCAGTGGCGCGCGGCGCGGAAACGCTGATCGCGCTCGATGCCGCGCCCGTTCCCGCGGCCGCCGATGCGGGCAAGCCGGGCGACGACTGAATCATGCTGACCTTTATCGTCCGCGGCGCCTTGCGCCATCCATGGTGGATCGCGCTGCTTGCCACGCTGCTGCTGGTGGTCGGCGTTGCCCATCTGCGCACCGCGCGCTACGACGTGTTTCCCGACTTCGTGCCGGCGGAACTCACCATCCAGGTCGAATCCCCCGGTTTCACCGCGCTGCAGGTGGAGCAGCGCGTGACGCAGCCGATCGAGAACGCTGTCAACGGCGGCACCGACGTCGACGTGGTGCGCTCGCAGTCGATCCAGGGCCTGGCCGTCATCACGGTTGTGTTCAAGGAAGGCAGCGATCCGTTCCGCGACCGCCAGCTGCTGGCCGAGCGCATCGCCGAAGCATCCGCGCGTCTGCCGCAAGGCGTGCAGGCGCCGACCATCAGCCCGATGGTGTCCTCCACCATGGACCTGCTGAAGTTCGGCCTGCTCAGCGACAAGCTCGATCCGCTGGCGCTGCGCTCGCTCGCCGACTGGACGGTGAAGCCGCGCCTGCTCGCGGTGGCCGGCGTGGCCGACGCCACCGTCTTTGGCGGCGGCGTGCGCGAGTGGCAGGTGCGCGTGCATCCGGACCGGCTCGCCGCGTTCGGACTCACGTTGGAGGACGTGCGCGCCGCCGCGGCCGCAGCCAACGGCGTGCGTGGTGCCGGCTACGTCGACACACCCGCGCAGCGCGTAGTGCTGGAAGCCGACGGCACGCTCGCGACGCCAGCGCAGCTGGGCCAGGCGGTGATCACGCAGCACGCGGGGCGCAATGTCACGCTCGCCGACGTGGCGGATGTCGCCGAGCAGGCGGCGCCTGCCTTCGGCGACTCGCGCATCATGGCCAAGCCCGGCGTGCTGGTCGCACTGAACAGCCAGTACGGCGCCAACACGCTGGAAGTCACGCATGCCGTGGAAGCCGCGCTGGACGAACTCAAGCCGATGCTCGCCGCGCAGGGCGTGACCCTGGTGCCCGCGCTGCACCGTCCGGCCACCTTCGTGGAAGTGGCGCTGGCCAATATGCGTGGCGCGCTGCTGCTTGGTGCCGTGCTGGTGCTGGCCGTGCTGGTGCTGTTCCTGCGCGACTGGCGCACCGCGCTGATCTCGTTTCTCAGCATTCCGCTGTCGCTCGCCGTCGCCGTCATGGTGTTTCCGTGGTTCGGCTGGACCATCAACACCATGACCCTGGGCGGCCTGGCGGTGGCGCTGGGCGTGGTGGTGGACGACGCCATCATCGACGTGGAGAACGTGATGCGCCGCCTGCGCCGCGCCGGCTCCACCGCGGTGCGCGCGGAAGTGATCCTCGACGCTTCGCTGGAAGTGCGCCGTCCGGTGGTGCTGGCCACCGTGGTGGTCGGCCTGGTGTTCCTTCCGATCCTGCTGCTTCCCGGCCTGCAGGGCAGTTTCTTCGCACCGCTGGCCGGGGCCTTCCTGCTGGCGACGTTCGCCTCGCTGCTGGTGGCGCTTACGGTGACGCCCGCCTTGTGCCTGTTGCTGCTGCGTGCCGACCGCCGCCATCGCGAGCCGCGCTGGCTCAAGCGCGCCAAGCTGGCGCAGCACCGGTTGCTGGAACGCGCACTGCCGCACGGCCGCGCGTGGCTGATCGGCGCCTTGCTGCTGGGCGCGGCGGCGGTGGCGGTGCTGCCGCTGTTCGGCGCGGCGCTGCTGCCGGAATTCCGCGAAGGACATTTCGT
This sequence comes from Dyella sp. LX-66, assembly GCF_018599165.1. Classification (NCBI taxonomy): domain Bacteria; kingdom Pseudomonadati; phylum Pseudomonadota; class Gammaproteobacteria; order Lysobacterales; family Rhodanobacteraceae; genus Dyella; species Dyella sp. LX-66. The sequence continues at coordinate 265,035 of NZ_JAHFVJ010000001.1, read as the reverse complement.
GATCCAGCTGCAGGGGCCGAGCGGCACCTCGCTGGAGGAGATGACGCGCATCGGCGAGCACATGGGCAAGGACGTGCTGGCGATTCCCGGCGTGGCCACCGTGTCGCAGCAGGTCGGCCGCGCCGAAGCGGTGCAGGACACCTGGCCGCCGAATCAGAGCGAATTCCACGTCGAGCTGAAGCCGGGCCTGGGCGCGGCTGATCAGGTGCGCATCGAAACCGCGTTGAAGAACGTGGTGGATGGCTATCCGGGTTTCAGCGGCGAGGTGGTGACCTTCCTCGGCGACCGCATCGGCGAATCGCTGTCCGGCGAAACCGCGCCGGTGACGATCAGCATCTACGGCAACGACCTGGACACGCTCGACCGGCTCGCCGAGAAGGTGAAGCAGTCGATGCAGTCCGTACCCGGCAATGGCAGCGTGCGCTTATCCGATGCACCCACCGTGCCCACCCTGCGCATCGCACCGCAAGCGGAACGTCTCGCCGCGTACGGCCTGCGTATGACCGACGTGCTCGACGCGGTGGCCGCCGCGCACCAGGGCGTGGTGGCGGGCGAAGTGTTCGACGGCGTGCAGCCGATCGCCGTGCGCCTGCGGCTGGATCCTTCAGCGCAGCGCGATCCGGAGACCGTGGGCCAGCTGCTGTTGCGTAGTCCCGCCGGACGCAACGTGCCGCTGTCCGCCGTGGCCGATACCGATCTGCTCGAAGGCCGCGCCAACGTGCTGCACGAAGGCGGCCGGCGGCGGCTGGTGCTGGCGGTGTATCCGGCTACCGCCGACGTGGTCGGCTTCGTCGACCAGGCGCGCGCGGTGCTTGCGAAGAGCGTGCCGCTACCGGCCGGTTATTACGTCGAATTCGGCGGCACCGCCGAAGGCGCCACGCAAGCGCGCCACGACCTGCTGCTGCATGGCGGGCTGGCCGGCGTGGGCATCGTCGCGCTGCTGCTCGCCGCGTTTCCGGACCGGCGCAGCGTGGCGCTGGTGCTGGCCAACGTGCCGTTCGCGCTGGTCGGCGGCGTGATCGCCGCGGGGTTGGCCGGCGGTGTGCTGTCGATCGGTGCGCTGGTGGGTTTCGTCACGCTGTTCGGCATCTCCGCGCGCAACAGCATCATGCTGGTGTCGCACTATGAGCATCTGGTGCGCGTGGAGGGGGCGCACTGGAACCGCCACACCGTGCTGCGCGGCGCGCGCGAGCGGTTGACGCCGATCCTGATGACCGCCCTGGTGACCGCGCTGGGCCTGCTGCCGCTGGCGCTGGGCAATGGCGAACCGGGACGCGAGGTGGAAGGGCCGATGGCGATCGTGATTCTCGGCGGCCTGGCCAGTTCGACCCTGCTCAACCTGCTGGTGCTGCCGGCGCTGGCCGGGCGCTATCTGCGCCTGGCCAGGCCGTAGCGTTCAGCGCACCGGCTTGGCCAGCCGCAGCAGGTCGGCGCCGTAGCCGGCTTCCTCGTAGATCTTGCGCGCGCGTTCGTTGCCGGGAAACACGGCCAGCGTGATCAGGTGGCAGCGGTGTTCGCGCGCCCAGGCTTCGGCGTGTTCGAGCAGGGCGCGGCCCACGCCCTGGCCTTCGTGCGTCTGCGCGACGGCGAGGTCGGAGATGTGGCAGTTCACGCGGCCGGTGAAGTAGTCCTGGGTCTTCTGCAGGTGGACGAAGCCGACCGGGCTGCCGTCGTCGTCTTCGGCGACGAACAGGAAGCTGTTGGCCGGTTGTTCTTCCAGGTGGCGCGAGAGGTCCTTGCGGATGCCGTCGATGCATTCGTGGCGTTTGCGCCAGTTCGGCAGATGGAAATCGACGAAGCGGGGGACCAGGCCGAGGATGAAGTCGTCATCGTCTTCGGCTAGACGGATCAGGAACGTGGGGTCGCTCATGCGCTTGGGCGTCTTGGGGGCCGGGGGTTGGTTCTACACCCGGAGTGTGGGTGGGCGGAAGTACCGCCCTATGCTCGTCATCCCGGCGCAGGCCGGGATCCAGTGGCGGTATCGCCGGGTTGTCGCGTTGCGGTTGGTTGTCTCGCCGTTGGCGAGTGTTTCGTGCCGCTGCCGCGGCCCGACTTACTTTCTCTTGCGTGCCCAAGAGAAAGTAAGCAAAGAGAAGGGCACCCTGCTTGGCGCCCTCAGCAGCGAAGCTGCTGAGGGTCCGTGAGGGCTGGCCGGGCTTTTTGACAGGGCATCCATGCCCTGATCAAAAAGGCGGGGACATCGTGTCCCCGCCCCCTGCGGGGCCTTTTCGTCCAGCCCTCACCGCCGGCGCCAAGGGGACCCGGTGGATCAAGAGCAAGATCAAGAGCAAAAGCGCGCAAGCGGAACGCCGCGGTTGCGCCGCGTGCTCTTCGCTGGATTTTCGCCCCGCCCTACATCCCCCTCTCCCCTCCGGGGAGAGGGTCGGGGTGAGGGGCCGGCCGGAGCGGTGAGTTAAAGCTCACCGCAACCTGAGCAGCACGACAGCCTCAGCCAATCGCCGGCAGCGTACCCACGCCCGCTTCAATCGCCGCCTTGTGCGTCAAGCAACGCGGCAGCATGCGTGCGAAGTAGAACGACGCGGTGTCGCGCTTGGCCTGCTTGAAGGCTTCGGACTGGCCGCTCGCGTTTGCTGCGGCAACGCTGCGCGCCCACACGTAAGCCAGGGTGGCGTAGCCGGAGTAGTACAGGTAGTCGATCGCGGCGGCGCCCAGTTCCTCCGGATTGCCCTGCACGCGCGCGGCCAGGGCCAGGGTCAGGTCGGCCCATTCCTTGGCGGTCTTGGCCAGGGGGGCGATCAGGGGGAGCAGGGCGGGGTCCTGGGCGTGCTGCTGGCAGAAGGCCTGGATTTCCTGCAGGAACAGCTTGAAGCCGGCGCCTTGCAGCTGGAGGATCTTGCGGCCCAGCAGGTCGGCGGCCTGGATGCCGGTGGTGCCTTCGTACAGGGTGATGATGCGGGCGTCGCGGACGAACTGCTCCACGCCGCTTTCCACGATATAGCCGTGGCCGCCGTAGACCTGCAGCGCTTCCTTGGTCGACTCCTGCGCCAGCTCGGTGACCAGGCCCTTGGCGATCGGAATCAGGAACGCGACCAGGTCGCTCGCGTTCTTGCGCGCGGCTTCGTCGGTGGCGCGCGCTTCCACGTCAGTCTGCAGCGAGGTGTATAGCAGCAGGGCGCGCGAGCCTTCCACGATGGCGCGCTGGGTCAGCAGCATGCGGCGCACGTCGGGCTGCACCAGCAGGTTGTCGGCGGGCTTGTCGGGGAACTTCGGACCGGACAGCGCGCGGCCCTGCAGGCGCTCGCGCGCATAGTTCGAGCTGTTCTGCAGCGCGCGCTCGGCCAGCGCCAGGCCCTGCACGCCGACGCCCAGGCGCGCGGCATTCATCATGGTGAACATCGCAGCCAGGCCCTTGTGCGGCTGGCCGATCAGGTAACCCTCGGCGGCATCGAAATTCATCACGCAGGTGGCCGAGCCGCGCAGGCCCATCTTGTGCTCGATATTGCTGGCCACCACGGTGTTGCGCGCGCCCAGCGAGCCATCCGCATTCACCTTGAACTTCGGCACGATGAACATCGAGATGCCGCGGCTGCCGGCCGGTGCGTCGGGCAGGCGGGCCAGCACCAGGTGGATGATGTTTTCGGCCAGGTCGTGCTCGCCGGCGCTGATGAAGATCTTGGTGCCACTGATCTTATAGGCGCCGTCCTTGTAGCTGCCGTTGTCGCCGGGTTCGGCGCGCGTCTTCAGCAGGCCCAGGTCCGAACCGGCCTGCGGCTCGGTCAGGCACATGGTGCCGGTCCAGCGGCCTTCGACGATGGGCTTGAGGTAGGTGTTCTGCTGTTCTTCGGTGCCGTGCAGCTCCATCGCGTGGCAGGCGCCTTCGGACAGCAGCGGGTAGAGGCTCCACGACAGGTTGCCGGCCTGGAAGATCTCGGTGGTGGCGGTGCCCACCGTATTGGGCAGGGCCTGGCCGCCGAAATGCTCAGCCTGGGTCAGGCCGGTCCAGCCGCCTTCGGCGAAGGCCTTGAAGGCTTCCTTGAAGCCCTTGGGCGTGGTCACCGTCTGCGCGGCCTTGTCGTACTTGCAGCCTTCCTCGTCGCCGCTGGCGTTGAACGGCGCGAGCAGCGCCTCGCTCAGGCGGCCGGCTTCTTCCAGCACCGCGTCGAGCAGGTCGCGCGTATGGCCATCGCCGCCCTGCAGCTTGGTCAGGGTCGCTTCCGCGCCCAGCACGTCGTAGAGGGCGAAGCGCAGATCGTCGAGGGGAGCCTTGTAGATGGTCATTGCGGGTTCCTGCTTGGAATGCGGTGAGGAAAGTGGTGAAAAGCGCGGCGCGTGCTCAGCGCCAGGTGTTGGCGATGCCCGGCACCGGCGAGAGCCAGTCGTTGCCGTGGAATTCGAAATCGCGGGCCTGGTCTTCCTGTTCCGGCTTGGCGTTGGCGCGGCCCACCACGCTGTACGGCACCGAGCCGCTGCTGCCCTTGGCCGCCGCCGCGGCGAGCGCCTGGCTCATTTCCGGCGTGGGCAGCACGTTGACGCGGGTGATGTCGCCGGCGAAGGCGGGGATGTCCAGGTCGAACTTGGCATGCAGGCGCACCGGCACCAGTTCGGCCAGCTTCAATTCGCCGTCGACCGAGCGGAAATTCATGCCGCCATAGCTGTTGTTCTGGATGCGCACGGTGAGCTGCCACTGCCCGTCCGGCCGCACCGTCATCTCCTGGATGCTGATGGTGGGCGGGAACACGCTCTTGCGCGGCGGGCCGCAGGCAACCATCCCCAGCGAGAGCAGGCCAAGCAACAGCAGCAGGGGGATCAGGCGGTACAGCCGACGCAACATGGCCACTCCAAACGATCGTTTGAATGGCGATTCTGCCATGAGAAAGGGAAAGGGGAACAGGGAGCGGGGAACATGCGGGTCGGCGTGCGTCGGGACTCGCGATTTCCTTCATGTTCCCCGTTCCCCGCTCCCCCCGAACAAGGCATCATCTCCATTTCCCCGAGCCAGGTTCCTCCCCATGTCCCGTCGTTTCATCGCACGCCGCTCCCCCATCCACGGCAATGGCGTGTTCGCCACCGCGCCGATCAAGAAGGGCGAGGAGATCGTCGAGTACAAGGGCACGCTGATGACGCACCAGGAAGCCGACGTGATGTACGGCGACGGCGGCGAAACCGGCCACACCTTCCTGTTCACCCTCAACGACGAATACCTGATCGACGCCAACCGCAAAGGCAATACGGCGCGCTGGATCAACCACAGCTGCGACCCGAACTGCCAGGCCCTGGTCCTGGAAGCCGACGGCGACGACCGCCGCAAGGACCAGGTCTTCATCGAAGCCATCCGCAGCATCAAGCCCGGCGAAGAACTCACCTACGACTACGGCATCACCCTGGACGTCCCCCACACCGCCCGCCTGAAAAAGGTCTGGAAGTGCCTGTGCGGCTCCCCCAAGTGCATCGGCACCATGCTCAAACCCAAGCGCGGCCGCTGAGCCCCGCGAGCAAGAAAAAAAGCCGCGTGCAGAACACGCGGCTTTTTTCTTGCCCCGCGCAAGCGATGGGCCTGCTGTGCAGAGAGCAAAGCTGACCTCAGCCCTCGAACTTCCGCTCACCGCTCCGCCCGGCCCCTCACCCTGCCCTCTCCCCGGAGGGGAGAGGGGTGAAGGGGTGGGGCGGGCAGGAACGAAGAGCAGAAGCTGGCACCAGTCCTTGAACCTCCTCTTCGCCACGGCACGTTGAAGAACCCGCTACGTAAACGCACAGTCGTTTCGTATAGACCCAGGTTAATCAGGCTACCGCAGCCGCCCACCGCTCCTTCTAGTCGCGTCGCGAGCCTTTGACTTGAGGCTATTTCTCTTTGGTTACTTTCTCTTTGAGCCAGCAAAGAGAAAGTAACTCGGGCGCCGGCAGGCGTCCGAAATGCCCGCTGCATAAGCGGCCCAATCGCGATACCGCGAAAACCAGGCGACACAGTCACCGGATCCCAGCTTCCGCTGGGATGACGAGCAGGGGGGAGGCCCCCGAGGCGTCCCCCTCACACGTCATGCACACGCGAGAAATCCTCCCTATACTCCCCGAGTGCCTGCTATGGGGGCTGGCACTCATCCACAAGGACGGAACCATGGAAAAGGAACAGAACTACTACGCCGCGCCGCAAGCCGCCGTGGCGGACGTCGGGGGCTACTCGGAACAGGATCTCGAGTCGCGCAAGGCCACACGAGGCCAGCGCCTCGGCGCAGCCCTGCTCGACGGCTTGATCGTCGGCGTGGGCGCCGTGCTGGTCGGCATCGGCGGCGCGGCAGCCAGCAAGGGCGAGGGCGGCCTGGTCGCGGTGGCGGTCGGCATGCTCATCATCCTGGGCATCTTCGTCGTCAACTGCGTGCTGCTGCACCAGAACGCCCAGACCATCGGCAAGAAAGTGCTCGGCATCAAGATCGTGCGCACCAACGGCGATCGCATCGGCCTGGGCCGCATCATCGGCATGCGCATCATCCCGATCAGCCTGCTCGGTGCGATTCCCTACCTCGGCGGCTTCATTTCTCTGGCCGACTCGCTGGTGATCTTCGGCGCCGAACGCCGCTGCCTGCACGACATGATCGCGGACACCATCGTCATCACCGACTGATGCTGGATACGCTCCGGCAGATCGAAACACCCGAAGGGGTGTTTCTACGCCTGCGCGCGGCCGGCGCACTGCCGCGCGCGCAGGCGTGGACGATCGATTTCGTGCTGCGCATGCTGGTGTTCTGGATCGGCATGATTCCCCTCTCGCTGCTCGGTACGGCGGGCGCGGGCGTCGGCGCCTTGCTGATGTTCGTACTGATGTGGGCCTATGCGGTGGTGTGCGAGGTGTGGTTCGGCGGACAGACGCTGGGCAAGCGCGCCATGGGCCTGCGCGTGGTCAGCGCCGACGGCGCGCCGGTGACCCTGGTGCCGTCGGTGCTGCGCAACCTGCTGCGCGTGGTGGACATCCTGCCCGGCGTGTATGCGGTGGGGCTGGCCAGCACGCTGATCGACCCTTACGGGCGCCGCCTCGGCGACGTCATCGCCGGCACCCTGGTGATCCACGGCGGCGAACTGCCGGCCGGCAGCCAGGTGCCCAACGTGGCGCCGGTGGCGCCGCCGCCGGGCTTGGCCGCGGACGAGCAGGCGGTGATTGTGGAATTCGCCGAACGCTGCGCGCAGCTCACGCCGCAGCGCCAGCAGGAACTGGCCGACCTGCTGCAACCGCTCACCGGTTGCAGCGGCGACGCGGGCGTGCAGCGCCTGCTCGGCTATGCCAACTGGCTGCTGGGGCGCGCATGAAGCAGGAACGGTTCGTCGCCCTGCATCGCGAGGAATGGAGCGAACTGCAACGCTGGCTCGACCTGGTCGAGCGCAAGCAGCGCCAGGCTCTGCGCGATCCGCGCGCGAGTGGTTTTCCGGTCGAATACCGCCGCCTGTGCCATCACCTGGCGCTGGCGCGCGCGCGCGGCTACAGCCGCGAAGTCACCGACCGCCTGCAGCGCATGGTGCAGCAGGGCCATCGCCTGCTGTACCGCCCGCCGGCGCCGCGCTGGCATCGCGCGCTCACTTTCTTGATCGCGGGGTTTCCGCGGCTGGTGCGCAGCGAGTGGCGCTGCATGGCGGCCGCGGCGGTGCTGTTCTTCGGGCCGGCGCTGTTCTGCCTGATCGCGCTGCAGTTCCATCCGGAATGGGCGCATTCGATCTTCGGCAGCGGGCAGCTGGCCGAGTTCGAGAAGATGTACGACCCGAGCAACGACAAGATCGGCCGCAGCAGCGGAACCGATATGGCGATGTTCGGCACCTACGTGATGAACAACGTCAGCATCGCGTTCCGTACTTTCGCCTCCGGCCTGGTGCTGGGCGTGGGGGCGGTCTACGTGCTGGCCGCCAACGGCGTGATCATCGGCGGCGTCGCCGGCCATCTCACCCAGATGGGCTACGGCGGGCCGTTCTGGCGCTTCGTCGCCGCGCATGCCGCGTTCGAACTCACCGCGCTGGTGATCGCCGGCGGCGCGGGCCTGCGGCTGGGCCTCACCTTGCTGGCGCCGGGGCGGCAGCGGCGCGGGCCGGCGATGGTGGCGGCGGGCTGGATCGGCGCGCAGCTTGCGCTGGGCGCATTCGCCATGCTGCTGGTGGCCGCGGCGATCGAGGCATTCTGGTCGTCGATCGCTTCGTTCCCGGATGTATTGAAGTTCGGCAGCGCCGCGGTCCTGTGGGTGCTGGTGATCGGCTGGCTGTGGCGCGGCGGCGCGGAGGGCAGCGATGGAGCTTGAACGCATCACCGTGGCCCTGCGTCCGCGCACGGCGCGCGAGGCGGTCGACCTCGGCGCGGCCATGCTGCGCGCGCATGCCAGAACCGTGTGGTCCGCGTGGTTCGCCTTCAGCCTGCCGGTGGCGGCGCTGTGCATCGCCCTGGGCTGGCTGCTGCACTGGCCCTGGCTGGCCACGCTGCTGATCTGGTGGTTGCTGCCGCTGTTCGACCGCGTGCCGCTGTACGTGCTGTCGCGCGCCGTGTTCGAGCGCGCGCCGCGCTGGCGCGAAACGCTGCGCGGCCAGCGCCAGTGGCGCTGGGGCGGCACCATCGCCTCGATCACCTGGCGGCGCATCGACAGCCATCGCGCGCTGCGCCTGCCGATGGAATTGCTGGAAGGCCTTGCGGGCAAGCAGCGCAGCGAGCGCTGGCGCGTGCTGCGGCGGCCGATCGGCACCGAGGCCTCGTCGCTCGCCTTCGGCTGTATGGAACTGATGCTGGTGATCTTCCTCGGCCTGTTCCTGTCGGTAGTGTTGTTCATTCCCGCCGAGCTGATGCCCGACTGGGTGCGCGGCTCGGTAGGCGGCGTCGCTCGCCGCACGCCCGAAGTCACCGGCGCGCTGATCGCCGGCGTGGCCTACCTGGCCTGGAGCGCGATCGAGCCGCTGCACGTGGCCGCCGGTTTCGCGCTCTATCTCAACCGCCGCACGCAGCTGGAAGCCTGGGACGTGGACCTGGCCTTCCGCCGCCTGCGCGACCGCTGGCTCGCCGCCGGCCGCGCCGCCGCCGTGCTGCTGCTGGCGCTGGTTTGCGCCTGTCCGCACGGCGCCTGGGCGCAGAAGGTCGCGGCGCTGAAGAAGGAAGAAGCGCCGGTCACCCGGATCGAAGAAGCCTTTGCCGTGCCCGCCAGCAACAGCGACAAGCGCTTCGCCACCGCGGCAGCGGAAGCCTTCCGCGATCCGCGCTTCGGCGGCGAGCACAAGGACCACACCTGGAGGCCGCGCAACTGGTCGTGGGATCCCAAGCCGGTCAAGCTCGGGCGCTCGCCGTTCGAAGGTTTCGGCAATGTGTTCGCGATCGGCGTGAAGGGCTTGTTCGCCTTGCTGCTGATCGGCTTGATCGTCGCCATCGCGGTGTATGTGATCCGCCGTGCGCGCATGCCGGTGATCGCGGCGCGCACGCGCGGCGAGGCGAAGCTGGACACGCACCTGGAGACCATCGAGGTGCAGGAGGTGCTGCCGGACGACCTGGCCGGCGCCACGCACCGCCTGTGGAGCGGCGGACATCGCCGCGAGGCGCTGGCGCTGCTCTATCGCGGCTGCGTCGAACAGGTGGCCGCGGCGCTGCAGGTGCCGGTGGAACAGGACGCCACCGAGGCGGACTGCCTGCGCAGCGCGCGCCGGCTGGGCGACACGCAGCGGCGCCAGCGCGCCGAGGCGATCGTGCGCGCCTGGCAGTACGCGGCCTATGCGGACCGTTATCCGCGCGACGAGGATTTCGCCCGCCTGCTCGATGGCTGGCCCGCACGGCACGGGAGCGCGGCATGAATCGCGCGCCGGTGATGGTGATCGTGCTGGCTTGCGTGCTCGCGGTGGGCCTGGTCGGTTTCTTTACTCTGTTCGAGCGGCAGGAAGTCACCGTGCCGGCGGAGGCGAAGGGCGAGGCGAGGTACAACCGCTTCTTCGCGCTGGAGCGCACGCTGGCCAAGCTCGACATTCCGGTGAGCTCCATCGCCACGTTGTCGCCGAGCCGCGTGCCGCTGGGCGAGAACGACACGCTGGTGCTGGGCGACGGTCTCGAACGCATCGACGTGGACGATGCGCAGCGCATCGCCGACTGGGTCAACGCTGGCGGCCGCCTGGTGCTGGCGCCGGGCGCGGCGGGCGATGCCGCGCATACGCCGCTGCTGGAGGCGCTGGGTGGGCTCTCGTCCAAGCGCATGGAAGAAGGCTGCGACCGGCTGAGCACGGATGCGCCGAACAAGAGCGAGGCCAGTTTCGTGCTGTGCGGCCCGCGCTTCCTGCTCGACGACGAAGCCGCCGAGAACGCGGACATGCTCATCGGCGACCAGAAGCGCGGCTACTCCTTCGCGCGCTACTTCGCCGGCGACGGCGAAGTGAGCCTGCTGTCCGACCTGGCGCCGCTCTCGAACCGCGAGCTGAGCCACGCGGCGCAGCAGCGCTTCGCCCTGCGCGTGCTGGCGCCGTCGGAGGAGCGTCACGTGTGGCTGCTCTACGCGCTGGACGGTCCCTCCTTCTGGCTCGCGCTGTTCACCCGCGGCTGGCCCGGCCTGCTCGCGCTCACCGTCCTGCTGCTGGCCTGGATGGCGATGCGCAGCGCGCGGCTGGGCCCGTTGATGCCGGCGCCGCCGCTGCAGCGCCGTGCGCTGCTGGAGCATGTGCAGGCGGCCGGCGAATTCCTCTATCGGCGCGATGCGGGCCTCGGCCTGCACGCGCTGGCCTGCCGCGCCGCGCTGGCGCGCGCGCGGCGGCAGGATCCGTCCTGTGCCGAGCTCGAAGGCGAGGCGCTGTACGAACGCCTGGCCGACCGCCACGGCGTCGATCCCGCGCAGCTGGCGCGGGCTTTCCAGATCCCCGCGAACGCCAACGCGTTCCGCGAAAGCATCACCACCCTGGCGCGACTCAGGAGCCGCCCATGACCACCGAATCGCCTTCCCCCGCCCTGGCGCAGGAGCCGCCGGCCGCCGCCGTGTCCGCGCTGCCGTTCGACCAGCTGATGGCGCGCATCGCTTCGCTGCGCGAGCAGGTGGCGCGCGCCTTCATCGGCCAGGAGCAGGTGTTCGACGAAGTGCTGCTGGCCCTGCTGGCCGGCGGCCACGTGCTGATCGAAGGCGTGCCGGGCCTGGGCAAGACCCTGCTGGTGCGCGCGCTTGCCGCCGCGGTGAGCTGCAGCTTCGGCCGCGTGCAGTTCACGCCGGACCTGATGCCCACCGACGTCACCGGCCACGCCATCTACGACCCGAAGGCCGAGCGCTTCCAGATCCGCCGCGGCCCGGTGTTCGCCAACCTGCTGCTGGCCGACGAGATCAACCGCGCGCCGGCCAAGACCCAGGCCGCGCTGCTGGAATGCATGCAGGAAGGCCAGGTGACCATCGAAGGCCGCCGCTTCCCGCTGCCGGCGCCGTTCATGGTGGTGGCGACGCAGAATCCGATCGAGCAGGAAGGCACCTATCCGCTGCCGGAAGCGCAGCTGGACCGCTTCCTGATCAAGGTGCTGATCGACTATCCGACGCTGGACGACGAAAAGCGCATGGTCGACGAAGTGCTGAGCGGCCGCGTCGCCGCCGACCTGGACGTCTCGCGCGTCAACCCCGTGCTGAGCCAGCCCGAGCTGCTGGCACTGCAGCAGGGCGTGGCCGAGCTGCGCGTGGACGCGGCGGTGATCGACTACGCCGTGCGCATCGCGCGCGCCACCCGCGAATGGCCTGGCGTGCTCGGCGGCGCCGGTCCGCGCGGCGGTCTGGCGCTGGTGCGCCTGGCGCGCGCGCAGGCGGTGCTGGACGGCCGCGACTTCGTCACTCCGGACGACGTGCGCGCGGTGGCCTTGCCCGCGCTGCGCCATCGCCTGCTGCTGGCGCCGGAAGCGCTGATCGAGCGCCAGCGTCCGGACGACGTGCTGAAAGCCCTGCTGCACAAGGTCGCCGCGCCCCGCCAATGATGCGTCCGGCTTCCACCCTGCTGTGGCTGTTGCTCGGCTGGACCGCGCTGGGCGTGCTGGCCGCGATCGGCTGGCTGCCGCTGGCGGCGTGGCTGGCGTTTGCCGCGCTGCTGGTCGTCGTCGCCGCGCTCGACGCGCGCCAATTGCGCGCCGAACCCAGCCCCGTGCTGGGCCGCGAACTGCCGCCGGTGGTGCCGCTGGGACCCGAGCTGGTGGTGGGCCTGCGCCTGCGCCCGCAGGGCAAGCGCACGCTCGCGTTCGAACTGCACGACCTGCATCCGGGCAGCTGGCCGGTGCGCGGCATGCCGCGCCAATTGAGCCTGCCGCCGGGACGCGAGCTGGCGCTGGACTACGCGGTGACGCCCACCGGCCGCGGCCGCTTCGACTTCGCCGGCAGCCATCTGAGCCTGCGCTCGCCGTGGCGGCTGTGGACGCAGCGGCGCACCATCGGCGAACCGGCCAGCCTGCGCGTGTATCCGAACTTCGCGCCGCTGGCGCGCATGGCGGGCTTGAGCGTGGAAGTCGCTTCGCGCAGCGTCGGCGCGCGCCTGCAGCGCCGGCGCGGCGAAGGCACCGAGTTCCACGAGCTGCGCGATTACCGGATCGGCGACAGCCTGCGCAAGATCGACTGGAAGGCCACCGCGCGCGTGGCGCGCCTGGTCTCGCGCGAATACCGCGACGAACGCAACCAGCAGGTGGTGCTGCTGCTCGATTGCGGCCGCCGCATGCTGGCGCAGGACGACCGCCTCGCGCATTTCGACCACGTGCTCAATGCCTCGCTGGCGCTGGCGTATATCGCGCTGCGCCAGGGCGATTCGGTCGGCATGCTCGCCTGCGCCGGCGAAGACCTGCGCTGGATGCCGCCGCAGCAGGGCAGCGGCGGCATGGACATGCTGCTGGGCGCGGGCTACGACCTGCAGCCCAAAGCGGTGGCGACCGATTACCTCGCCGCGGCGAGCGCGCTGCAGGCAAGGCAGCGGCGGCGCGCGTTCGTGGTGCTGGTGACCAATGTGCGCGACGAGGACGACGAAGAACTGCGCATGGCGGTGCGGCTGCTGTCGCGGCGGCACCTGGTGCTGGTGGTGAGCCTGCGCGAGCTGGCGCTGGATCAGGCGGCGGCGACGGTCGATCACGAGCTGGATACGGCGATCCGCGCAGCCGCGGCGATGGATTACCTGGCGCAGCGCGATGCGATGCACGATGCGCTGCGCCGCGAAGGCGTGGCGATGCTGGATGTGAGCTGCAATGAGCTGTCGGGTGTGCTTGTTGAGCGCTATCTGGCGGTGAAAAGAGCAGGGCGCTTGTAGCTCTTCGATACCGGCGTAGGTTGGGGTGAGCCGCAGGCGAACCCCAACGCCGGCACCTGCAAACACGCCGCAATGTTGGGGTTACTGGCTGCATCAGCAGCCAGCCCTTCGGGCCATCCGCTACGCGGATGTTCGCTACGGCATCCTGCCTTCGCAGTCGCCTGTGGCTCACCCCAACCTACGACGGGCTGCTCAGGTATCGTCGCCGTAATCGATCGCAACGATCTCCACCTTCAGATCCCCCGCCGGCCGCTGCCACGTCACCTCCTCACCGACGCGCGCCCCGATCAACGCCCGCGCCAGCGGCGACACGTAACTCACCAGGCCATGCTCCACATCCGCCTCGTCCTCGCCGACGATGCGATACGCATGCTCGCCTTCCTGTGCCGAATCCACCGTCACCCCGGCGCCGAACGCCACGCGGTCGCGCGGCTGCTGGGCCAGGTCGATCTCGATCGCACCGGCCACGCGCGCCTTCAGCCAGCGCAGCTCACGCTCCACCGCGGCCAGCTCGCTCTGTTGCGCCAAGGTCGGCTCGCCGGTCTTCAAGGCATCGCGCCGCGATTGCGCGGCATCGAGGCGTTCGCGCAGCTGGACCAGCCCATGCGGCGTGACGTAGTTGGGATGTTCGCTCAGCGGGATTTCCGGCAAGGCGTCGCCCGCGTCGTCGCTGTCCTTTACGAAGGCACGGCTCATAATTCCTCCCGCGCTCCGGTATCGCGGAGCGCACACGTGGTTCTTCCATGTAGATGGCGCCATCGCGGTGCCCGCTCAAGCGCCTGGTGGCCGATTGATGTGAAGACGCCGTCAGTCCTCCTCCACATGCGGCTTCCACGCCTCGCTGAGCTGCTTCTGCACCGGCGGCGGCACCGGTTCGTAGTGGCTCAGGTCCAGGCTGTAGCGGCCGCGTCCGCCAGTCACCGCCTTCAGCTCCGAGGGGTAGTCGATCAGCTCGGCCAACGGCGCCTGCGCCTTGATCACCAGCTCGCCGCCGCGCTGCGTGTCGGTGCCCAGGATGCGCGCGCGCTTGCCGGCCAGGCCGCCGGTGACGTCGCCGACATTCGCTTCGGGGATGGCCACTTCCACATCCACGATGGGTTCCAGCACGATCGGCCGCGCCTTGCCCACCGCATCGAGAAAGGCCTTCTTGCCCGCGGAGACGAAGGCCACTTCCTTGGAATCCACCGGGTGGTACTTGCCGTCGTACACCGTCACGCGCAGGTCCTGCATCGGATAGCCGGCCACCGCGCCGTTCTCCATCGCCTGGCGCACGCCTTTCTCGATCGCCGGCAGGAACTGGTTGGGAATCACGCCGCCCTTCACTTCGTCGACGAACTGGAAACCCGCGCCGCGATCCAGCGGTTCCACCCGCAGAAACACTTCGCCGAACTGGCCGGCACCGCCGGTCTGCTTCTTGTGGCGATGGTGGCCTTCGGCTCGTGAGGCAATGGTTTCGCGATACGCCACCCGCGGCGGATGGGTCACCACTTCCACGCCGTAGCGCTCCTTCATGCGTTCGAGCATCACCTTCAGGTGCAGGTCGGACAGACCGCGCACCACGGTCTCGTTCAGTTCCTTGTGATGCTCCACGCGGAAGCAGGGATCTTCCTCGGACAGCCGCGTCAGTGCTTGCGAAAGCTTCTGTTCCTGGCCCTTGTGCTTGGGCTCCAGCGCCAGGCCGAACATCGGCTGCGGGAAACGCAGCGGCGCGAGGTGGATCAGGTCCTCATCGTGCGAATCGTGCAGCACTGCGTCGAAATGGATTTCCTCCACTTTCGCCACCGCGGCGATATCGCCGGGGATGGCCTGCTCGATCTCCACATGCTGCTTGCCGTTGAGGCGGAACAGATGGCCGACCTTGAACGGCTTGCGCCCGTCGTCGATGAACAGCTGCGTGTCGCGGCGGATCGTGCCCTGCCACACGCGGAATACGCCGAGCTTGCCGACGAAGGGATCGTTGACGATCTTGAACACGTCCGCGACCACGTGCTTGGCGGGGTCGGATCCGACTTCAATGGTTTCGTCTTTCAAATTGAGGAAAGGAGGCGGATTGCCTTCGGACGGATTCGGCAGCAATCGTTCGGCCAGCTCCAGGAACTCGGCGACTCCCGCGCCGGTGCGTGCGCTGACGAAGCAGATCGGCACCAGATGTCCTTCGCGCAGGCATTGCTCGAAGGCATCGTGCAATTGCTGCGGAGTGAGTGCTTCTTCGCCGGCATCGAGATAGGAGCCCATCACCGACTCGTTGATCTCCACCACCTGGTCGAGGATGCGCTGGTGCGCTTGCGCCAGCGAAGAGAAGTCGGTGGCGCCGTCGCTGTGGAAGAAACAGTCCAGCACCTTCGCACCGCCGTCGGCAGGCAGGTTCACCGGCAGGCATTCGGAGCCGAATTCTTCGCGCAATGCTTCGGTCAGCGCTTCCAGGCGCGCGACGTCGGCATCGGTCTTGTTGATCACCAGCACGCGGGCCAGGCCGCGTTCCTTCGCTCGCTCCATCATGCGGCGCGTGCCGTATTCGATGCCGTTGGCGGCATTGACCACGATGGCGACGGTCTCCACCGCGGCGAAGGCGGACAGCGCGGCGCCGCGGAAATCCGCGTAGCCGGCGGTGTCGATCAGGTTGATATGGCAGCGGGGCAGGTCGATCGCGGCGAGGCAGCTGTCGATGGAATGGCCGCGGGTTTTTTCCTGGCTGTCGGTGTCCGACTGGGTGCTGCCGCGTTCCACCGAACCTTGCGTCTGGATGGCGCCGCCTGCGTGCAGCAGGGCTTCGAACAAGGTGGTTTTGCCGGAGCCGGCATGGCCGGCGAGTGCGATGTTGCGGATGGTTTCCGTGTTGTACGACACGATGCGACCCTCCTCTGCTGAAGCCGGAGGCGCGGGTCCTGCGGTCGTCGACAGTCGGCGCCGCACGAGGCCGCGACTGCGGCTGACGATGGCGGGGCGTCATGGCGAGTCCGGGCGTCGGGGACGCGGGGGCGGTCATGGCGGGGCACGGCGCGGGGCGCCGTTCGCATAGCCTTGAGCGAGGGGGCGGCCGGGTCAAGCTGCAGCGCGGGGAACCACGACCGATGGGATTTGTCTTGGATGGGTTGCACGCGGACCATCCGCGCTTTCGCCCGCTTCAAGGTCACCGCCATCGAACACGCACCGCAGGTCGAACATCACCGCTGGAACGCGCCTGACGGGCGCGAGCGTGGCCTGGCCCCGCTGGACGGCCCGACCCGCGCCCTGCTGCACGAGCTGCGCTGGCGCCGCCAGCCGCGCGACCGGCGGCGTTTCTGGGCCGGCATGGCCCTGGCCCTGGTGCTGCACCTGCTGTTCATCGGCGTGACTTGGTGGGAAATGCAGCCCCGGCCCGGCGAGCCCCTGCCGCCGCCGCGCGCCGGGGACGCCCTGCAGGTGCGCTTCATCCCACGCGGCACGCCGCGCACCGCGCCGCCGCCGCCGGTGGAGGCCGTGCCCCCTCCGCCGCCCGCGCCGCGCGTGGCGCCCGTGCGCGAGCCGCCGGCGAAGAACGCGATGACGGCCAGCCTGCCCACCCCGGCGCCGGCCCCGGCGGCCAGCGCCGCCACGCCGGCGCCGCGCCTGTTCGGTGCGGATGGCCGGCCCCTGCTGCCCACCGCGCAGCCGGCGGCGGCGTCCAGCGCCAGCTATGTCGAGCGCGGCGTGGTCGGCGACAGCAAGGTGATGCGCCACGACAACCCGGTGAAATACCAGGCCACGCGCTTCGACCAGGACTGGGACAAGGGCAATGTGCTGGACAGTGCCTTGAAGCGGGTGGTGGACGCGACCACGGTGAAGAAGACCGTGACCCTCGCTCCCGGCCTGCGCGTCCACTGCGCTGTGGCCCTGGCCGCGCTCGCGGGCGGCTGCGGCGGCGATCCGCCCGCACCGCCCTCGGCGAAGGACGGCGACGAGCGCCTGAGCATGGCGCCGGCGCGCTCGCTGGCGCCGCCGCCGAACCCGCCCAAGCCGCCGAGCGAAGAGGAATGCATCCAGATCTACCGCGACGGCAAGCCGCTGCCGCACGGCTGCCCGGTGGATACGCCCAATCGCTCGGTGGACGCCGAATTGAAGATGCACGCGCCGAAACCGGCGGGCGACCAGGGCGGCGGCTGATCCAGCGGAACCGTAAGCGCGCCGGCTACACTGCGCGCCATGTCGTCGCCTCCCCAGGACCCCTCCCGCGCTACCGTCGCGCTGCCTTCGCCGCGCGAGGCGGCCACGCGCGCGGCGGTCTATCGCAATCGGCGCAAGGATCGCCCGCGCGACCGCCTGCTGCGCGTGCTCGGCCTGGTCGGCACGCTGCTGGTGCATCTGATCGTGCTGTTCGGCGCCATCCTGGGGCCGGCGTACGACCTGGTCGAACCGGCGGAAGAACACAGCGCACCGCTGCAGGTGCGGCTGATCGAGAAGAAGAAAGACGAACCGCCGCCGCCGCCCCCGGTGCGCGGCACGCCGCCGAAGGAAGTCGGCCCCGTGCGCAAGGCCGGCGGTGCGCCGGCGGTGGCGCGCACGCGGCGCGAGAGCAGCAGTTCCACCCGCGTCGAAGCCGATCTCGCCCCCGTGCCGGTGCCCGCGGTGGAAACACCAGTAATCGTGGTGAAGGCCCGCCCCAGCGCACCCAAGCCCGAACCGGTCGCCGCGCCGCGTCCGGCCGTGACCTTACCCAAGCCGGCCCCGGCGCCGGAACTGCAGCCCGTGCCGACCAGCGCGGAGCCGCCGCAGGTCACGCTCGACACTCCGCCTGCGCCGCAGCCGGTGCCGCCGAAATTCCAGCCCGAGCCGGTGCGCAAGGCGCAGGCCGAAGGCAGCGCGCCGATGCCGCCGCCGGCTTCGCTGGCCCTGCCCGACGTGCCCGCGCAGTCCGCGCCGCAGGTGAGCGCGCCGACCATCGCGATGGAACATGCGGTGCCCAAGCCCACGCCGCCGAGTCCGCCGCAGGCGATCCGCGCCGAGACCGTCGCCGCGCCCACCGAACCGGAACTGCAGGCCGTGCCGCTGCCCGCGCAGGCGGCGCCGACGGTGAACCTGCAGGCGCAGTCCACCACCACCGCGGTGGTGCCGCGCGAACAGCAGCGCATCCAGGCGCCGTCGATCCGCGTCGCCGAAGCCGAGCTCGAAGCGGTGCCGCTGCCGGAGAACGCGCGCCCCAGCCTCGACAAGCCGCAGGCGCCGCCGGTGCAGACGGTGTCGCCGCAGTCGGTGGCGATCGACAACAAGCCCGCGCTGGAACGTCCGCAGATCCAGCCGTCGCCGTCGTCCGCCGAAGCCTCGACGTCTTCCAGCGAGCAGGCTGCGCCCGCGCAGAACCAGGCCGCCAGCTCCACCGCCGGGCCCAAGGCCAGCGCGCCCACCGGCGAAACCGCCAGCGCCGAGAGCGGCAAGAGCAGCGCGCCGAACGCGACGCCGCAAGGCAGCGAGAGCGGCACGCCGGGTGCGTCGCCTAATGGCGTGGCGTCTTCGCCCGGCGGTCCCGGCAAGAGCGGCCTGAATCTGTCGCTGCCGCCGGGGCAGGGCAATGGCCAGGGCAACGGGCAGCAGGGCAAGGGCGAGGGCCAGAACGGCCTGGCCGGCAACTACATCCAGCTGCAGCCGCGCGGCAATACGGAAATCATGGAGCACCGCGCGCCGAACATCGGCTACAAGTCCACGCGTTTCGAAAAGGACTGGACGCCGGAAGGCGAAAGCTCGATCGACACCGCACTGCGCCATGCGGTGGAGAAGACCACGGTGCGCCACACCTTCCATCTGCCGCGCGGCGTGCGCGTCGAATGCGTGGTGATGCCGCTGTTCCCGGTCGGCCTGTTCGGTTGCGGCAACGGCGATCCGCCGCCGAAGCCGGTGGACGACAAGGTCTACGAGCGCATGGTGCTGGCGCCGGCCAACCCGCTGGTACCGCCCGCGCCGGCGGCGTCCGCGGCAACGGTGGCTGCGCCGATCAAGCTCGATAACAGCGCGCAGTGTGCGACGGCGAAGGTCAGCGGCGGGCCGTTGCCGCCGGGGTGCGTGGATGATCGGTTGCCGGCGGGGCGTGTGGTGCCGGCGAAGGCGACGAGCTCGTCCTGGGTGCCGGCGAGCGATCAGTTCCACTGATCCGCCGCATCTACCTTCGGCGTAGGTTGGGGTGAGCCGCAGGCGACTGCGAAGGCAGGATGCCGTAGCGAACATCCGCGTAGCGGATGGCCCGAAGGGCTGGCTGCTGATGCAGCCAGTAACCCCAACAATGCGACAGGCCTGAACGTGGTGATGTTGGGGTTCGCCTGCGGCTCACCCCAACCTACGCCGGCCTTGCGTTGCGGGCGTTACTTGAAGTTGATCGCCACCCGCGCAAACCACGACGCACCGTTCAAGCCGAACTGCACAGCTTCGTACTTGAAGCCGTTGTCCGTCTCGTTCGGATCCTGCTTGGTCGGAAACTTGTCGAAGATATTCGAGCCGCCCACCGTCAACTTGACCTGATCGTTGAAGTGGTAGGTCAGCGCGACGTCCGCCGAGGTCTTGTCCGCGTAATGCTGGTTCGGCACCGGCGGTCCGCTGAAGGTGCCCAGCGTCATCGGCCCGAAGTAGATGAACTTCCAGCTCGCCTCCCATTTGCCCAGCGCATAGTCGAAACCGAGGATCGCTTTCGAACTCGGCGCGCCGTCTTCCAGGAACAGCCGCTCGCGGTCGGACAGCAGCACGTCCTCGCGGCCGGCCAGCGCGGGTGGGGCGTGGATCTTCTTGACGCGGGTGAAGGAGCGGTTGAAGCCGAAGTTGGTGCGCAGCGTGCCGCCGCCCAGGTCCATGCGGTGGCTGGCGGTGAAGTCCAGGCCCTTGGTGCTGGTGTCCACCGAGTTGACGAAGAACTGCGCCTCGCCCACGCCCAGCTGCTGCAGGATGCCGCCGATATTCGGATCGGTGGTGTCGAAGCGGCCGCTGAGCACGATGCGGTCGTCGATATCGATGCGGTAGCCGTCCAGGGTGAACTGCAGGTCGTTGCCAGGCGACCAGGTGGCGCCCAGCGTGTAGCTCTTGGACTTCTCTTCCTTCAGCGGCGGAATGCCCGCGGCATTGGCGATGGTGCCGCCGTTCGGCGCCAGCACCACGTCCACCGGCTGGCCGCTGACGAAGTCGGTGAAGGTGGACGAGAACCAGCGCTGCTGCAGCGACGGCGCGCGGAAACCGGTGGACACGGAACCGCGCAGCAGCAGTTTGTCGGTGGCGTGATAGGCGCCGGCCAGCTTGCCGGTGGTGGTGGAGCCGAAGTCGCTGTAGTGCTCGTAGCGCACGGCCGCGTCGGTGAGGAAGCGTTCCGTCCAGTCGGTTTCCACGTCGGCATAGGCCGCATAGCTGTGGCGGCTCTGGTTGGTGGCGTCGCCGGGCTGGAAGCCGGGGAAACCCTGGCTGCCGGCATTGCCGCCGCCGGGGCCGTCGGCATCGATGTACGAGCCGCGTTCGCCGGGCGTGATGCGGTAGTTCTCGCGGCGGTATTCCGCGCCGAAGGCGATGTTGAGGCCGGCGAGGATGTCGCCGTAGTAGCGCGACAGATCCAGGTTGGTGGTTTCCTGCTCGAACGAGAAGCCGCCGGCATGGAAGCGGTTGGGGCTCAGGCCCGGGCCGTCGGCGAGCAGGTCGGCATTGGCGATGGAGGCGTTGAGCGTGTTGCTGATGATGTCCTGCAGCGCGTTGTAGCCGTAGGTCTGCGAGAGATCCGCGCGCCAGTCGCCGAAGTTGTCCCACACGCCGAGGATGGCGTAGCGGTCCTTGATGGCGCCGTTGATGTACGGCACGAAGCCGTCCGGATACATCGCCGCCGAGTTGCGCGAAGGGATGTCGTCCGAGCCGATGCCGCCGCGCGCGAACGCCGCCGACGAAGCCGAACGGTTCTGCACGCCGCCGGTGAAGTACAGGTGCGCCGATGCCGCCACCGGCACTTCGCCGTTGACGTACAGGGTTTCGTTGTCGACCTTGGTGTCGCCGATGGTGCGCGGATCGCCCGGGTCGGAACGGTTGGAACGCCCGCGCTTCTGCCACTCGCCGGTGACGCCGACGCTGCCGCCGTTGTCGAAGCGGAAACCGCAGTACGCCGAGGTGAGGTAGTTCTTGCCGTCGCCGCGGGTGTATTCGCCGAAGCCCGCCACGCTTTCGCAGCCGGGGCTTTTCTTCAGCACGATATTCATCACGCCGGCGATGGCGTCCGAGCCGTACTGCGCAGCGGCGCCGTCGCGCAGCACTTCCACGCGTTCGATCGCCAGCGCGGGAATCGCGTTGAGGTCGGTGCCGGTATTGCCGCGGTTGCGCGCGCCGAACAGGTTCACCAGCGCCACGCTGTGGCGGCGCTTGCCGTTCTCCAGCACCAGGGTCTGGTCCGAACCCAGGCCGCGCAGCGCAGCCGAGTCGACCAGGTCGGCGTTGTCGGAACCGGTCTGGCGCACCGAGGTGAACGAAGGCACGGTGTATTGCAGGTTCTGCGCGAGATCGAACTGCGGGCTTTGCTCGGCCAGCTTCTGCATCGGGATGACGTCGACCGGTACGGGCGTTTCCGTCTCCGAGCCGCCGATGCGGCGCGAACCGAGCACGGTCACGCCTTCGAGGTTGGTGGCTTTCTTCTGATCCGCCGACGGTGCGGCCGGATTCTGTGCCGTGCTGCTGCTGGTGGTGTCCTGTGCCGCCGCCGCGGCGGCGAAGCCGGCCATGGCCAGCGCGATAGCGGTGCACAGCAAGGTCTTGCGCGAGTAATGCATCCCACCCTCCCCGGTGTAGTGAATCCCCCCAGGGAGCGAGACTAAGCGACGCACGCGGCGCGTGAAAACCTGCGCAGCGCACATTTGCTGCGATGTCAGCTATGCGCAAGCTTTGATGAAGGCCGGTGTAGGTTGGGGTGAGCGCAGCGAACCCCAACACCGCGCAACGTTGGGGTTCGCTGCGCTCACCCCAACCTACGTGTCGGCTACGCGCCACCTCACAGCAGGCGCAGCAGTTCCCTCATCAGCGGCAGCCTGCGCACGCGCACCGCGCTCACGCGGAACACCGCATTGGCCAGCGCGGGCGCCGCGGTGGGCATGGCCAGGAAGCTGGCGCCGGCGGGGTCGCGGTCGCCCGGCACGATGATCACGTCCATCGCATCGGGCAGCTGCGCCATGCTGGCCAGCGGGTAGTCCTTGTAGCTGCGCTGCTGCGGCTGGCCGTCCTTGAAGGTGACGGCGAGATTGAGCGCGGCGGAGAGCGCATCCAGCGTGGCGCCGGCGACCTGTCCTTCCAGGCCGAGCGGATTGATCACGCGGCCCACGTCCACCGCGCACACCACGCGTTCGATATTGAGCTTCTGGCCCTGCAGCGATGTCTCCACCGCATGCGCCACGTAGGCGCCGTCCATATGCCAGCAGGCGATGCCGAGGCCGTTGACGGTGCGCAGCCAGTTCTTCCACTCGATGCGGTCGGCCACCAGCTTGAGCACATTGAGCAGGCGGCCCGTGTCGAAATTGCCGCCGCCCTGCAGCGGCACCTGGCGCGCGTCGCCGAGCAGGCGCAGGCGCGTGGCCAGCGGGTCTTCCTTCAGCGCGTTGGCGATCTCGTCGACGAAGCTTTCCACCGCGAACGCATTGGCCACGTGCGGCATGCCGCGATGCGGGCCGCGCGGCAGCGCCGACTGCAGCGCGTACCAGTCGCTGCGGTAGTTGGGCACCAGGCCGGCCGGCAGCTGGTTGACGTCGACTTCGGACGTCCACAGCCGCTGTTCCGGCGCGCCGCGGCGCGCGAGCGCGGAGGCGCTGGCCATGCGCTGGTCCCAGGTGACGATCTGGCGCTTGCCGTCGAGCGTGGCGCTGAGCTTGTGCACGCTGGCGGAGCGGTAGTAGTCGTGCGCGAGGTCTTCCTCGCGCGTCCACAGCAGGCGCACGGGGCGGTCGGCCAGCTTGGCCAGCATCACCGCCTCGGCGACGAAATCGTGATCCAGCCGGCGGCCGTAGCCGCCGCCGACGCGCGGCACGCGGATCTCGATCTGGTCGGGCTTGAAGCCGGTCAACCGCTGCACCACCGACCACGCGCGCTGCGGCGCCTGGGTCGGCGCGACCAGCACGGCGCGGTCCTTGTCCACGCGCACCAGGCAGTTCATCGGCTCGGCGGTGGCGTGGGCCAGCCAGGGCTGCACGTAGGTGGCGTCGACGCGGCGCGCGGCTTTCTTGGCCATGCCGTCGACGTCGCCGTCGTTGCGCACGCGCGTGGTGGGCGCAATGGGCTGGCTGGCGGGGTTGGCGGCCAGTTCCTTGGCGGAAGGCGTTTTCGCGCTGACCAGCTCGGTGGCCTGCTGCTCCAGCGCGGCGCTGGATTCGCTGCCGCTGGGGCCGGGCTTCCATTCGAGCTTGAGCTTGGCGCGCGCCTGCAGCGCGGACCAGGTGTCCTCGGCCAGCACCGCCACGGACGGCGCCAGCGGCGTTTCGCCGGGCAGCAGGCCGGGCTCGGGCTTGAGCTCGACCACCTTGAACACGCCCTTGACCGCTTCCGCTTCGCGGAAGTCCTTGTTGACCAGGCTGCCGTCGATCCACGGGCAGTGCACCAGCACGGCGACCAGCGCATCGCCGAAATAGCTGTCGATGGCGAACTGGGTCTGGCCGGTGACGATGGCGCGCGCGTCGACGTCGCCAGCGGGCTGGCCGATCAGGGTGTAGCGGTCCGGCGTCTTCACCGCGACCGGCGCCGTGGGCGGGGCCACCTTGGAGGCGGCCTCGGCCAGCGAGCCGTAGTCGAAGCGGCGGCCGTCCGGCGAGATCACCGCACCGCCCTGCGTGCGCAGGCGGTCGGCCGGCACGCCGAGGCGGCGCGCGGCGGCCTGCATCAGCAGCCAGCGGGCCAGCGCGCCGGCCTGGCGCAGATCGGTCCAGGCGGCGGAAATCGAACTGCCGGTGCCGCCGAGCTGGTGGCCGTAAGTCCAGCGCGGTTCGCCGTTGCCGTTCTCCACGCCCAGGCCCAGCGGCACCACGCTCACGCGCGACCAGTCCGCGTCGAGTTCGTCGGCGACGATGCGCGGCAGCGAGGTGGCCACGCCGGTGCCGGTATCCGGATCGCGCGCGCCGATCAGCACGTTGCCGTCCGCATCGATGCGCACATAGGCACCCAGGCCGTACAGCGCGTCGCCGAGCATGGCTGGCGGCACCGGCGCGTCGCCGGCCTCGGCATAGCGCACGCCGACGATCAGCGCGCCGGCGGTGCCGGCCAGCACCTGCAGGAAGCGGCGGCGCTGGGGCAGGGCGGGCGTGTCGGTGCGGCGGCTCATGCGCGGCCTCCGGCCATCGCCGCGGAAGCGCGCTTGATGGCGCGGCGCACGCGCGTCTGGCAGCCGCAGCGGCACAGGTTCGGCAGCTGGTCGATCTGGTCGTCGGTGGGCTGGGGGTGGCGGTTGAGCAGGTCCAGCGAGGCGATCAGCCAGCCCGGCGTGCAGTAGCCGCAGCCGATGGCGTCCTCGTCGACGAAGGCCTGCTGCAGCGGATGCAGCTTGCCGTCGGCGGCGGCGAGGCCTTCCACGGTGGTGATTTTCTTGTCGGCCAGCTCGTGCATGGGCACGCTCACCGCCGACACCGGCTTGTTGTTGGCCAGCACCAGGTCGGCGCCGCCCAGGCCGTGATCGCTGGCGTACTTGGTGCCGGTGAGGCGCAGCACGTCGCGCAGGTACCACAGCAGCGGCATGTCCGGATCGCCGGTATGGCGGAACGGGCGGCCGTTGATCTCCACCGCGATGCCTTCGCGCACCTTCTCGGGGGTGATGCTGCTGGTCGGTTTGCTTGCCAGGGCCTGCGCCTGCGCCATCGTGAAACTCTCCGTGCCGATCCGGTGCATTGTGGCATCGCGGGGGGCGGCTTGGGCACTACGCGGGGCGCCCGCGTTCATACAGGCGCGGCTGCGCCGCGCCGAAAGCGGGACTCAGCTGG
Organism: Dyella sp. LX-66; assembly: GCF_018599165.1. Lineage (NCBI taxonomy): Bacteria > Pseudomonadati > Pseudomonadota > Gammaproteobacteria > Lysobacterales > Rhodanobacteraceae > Dyella > Dyella sp. LX-66. Next base: position 239,932 of record NZ_JAHFVJ010000001.1, on the reverse strand, counting down.
CCTGCGCGAGCGGGAACAACCGGCGCCAGATGTAGTAGACCGGCACACCGGCCACCATGATCAGCACGCCGATGCCCGCATTGACCGGGTTGCTGCGCATGGTCTCGATCACCACCCAGCCGACCACGCCGACGAAGATCAGCGGCAGCAGCGGATAACCCGGCACGCGGAAGCTCGCCTCCGCGCCCTGGGTGCGGCGATACCAGAACAGCGTGGCCACACCCAGCGCGCAGGCCAGCCAGTCGCCGAAGGTGGCGTAGTCCAGCAATTGGCCGTAGCTGCCCGACAGCGCCAGCAGCACGGCCCAGCCGGAGAGCAGCAGCAGGGCCACGTTCGGCGTGCGGTGCTGCGGATGCAGCTTCGCCACGCTGCGGAAGAACAGCCCGTCCGCGCCCATCACCTGCAGCACGCGCGCGCCGGCCACCAGGGTGATGTTGCAGAAGCCCAGGGTGGAGACGGCGATGCCGATCGCGATCAGCTTGGCGCCGATCGGGCCGAACACGCGGTTCATCACGTCCGCCGCCGGCGTGGTGCTGGCGGCGAGGCCGGCATGGCCGAGCACGGCGAGATACGCCACGTTGACCAGCGCATACGCCGCGATCACCAGCAGCATGCCCATGAACAACGACCGTGGCAGCGTCCGCTGCGGCTCGCGCACTTCGCCGGCCAGATTATTGAGATAGGTAAAACCCGAATACGCGAACAGCACCGGCAGCGCCGCGCCGATAAAGCCGACATTGCTGCGCGCCGGATCGGCAGCCAGCACGCCCGCGCCATTGGCGCCGGCCAGGAACAAGCCGCACACCACCAGCACCGCCACGGCGAGCAGCTTCAGCAGCGTAAACAGGTTCTGCACCTGCGCGCCCAGCTTCAAACCGAACAGATTGATGCCGGCCACGAAGACCAGCGCGCCGGCGGCCAGCGGCTTGATCGTGCCCGGCGGCAGGCCGAACACGCCGGAGGCGTAGCTGGCGAAGATCGTCGCCACCGCGGCGGCCGAGCCGGAATAGATCACCAGCAGCATGGTCCAGCCGAACAGGAAACCCGCCAGCGAACCGAACGCTTCGCGCAGGTAGACATAGCTGCCGCCGGCATGCGGGCGGCGTGCGCCGAGTTCCGCGTAGCACAGCGCGCCGATCAGGGTGAGCACGCCCGCGCCCACCCACACCAGCAGCAGGGCGAGGCCCGATTCCGTGCGCTGCGCGGCAATGCCGGGATTCAAGAAGATCCCTCCGCCGATGATCCCGCCCACCACGATCATGGCGGCGTCCCACGAAGTCAGTCGCCGCACGTAGCCGGATGCCGGGGTATCGCTCATGAAGGGGCCGCCCTGTGGGTAAAAAACTGGCGGCGAGCATGGCCGGTTATGGGGGAGCGGGCAAGGGAGGGAGCAGCGTGGCCCGGCTCTCCCCTCGCGCGGACGGGAATATGTGCGCTGCGATTTTCAGCGGCGGTTACGCCGCTATTTGCTGGCGATTGCTCCCAAATCAGCACCAGATAAATCCGGGTTACCCACTCCTGCCCGCTACCTACCATGCGCATCCCGACGGTTTTTTAACGGCAGGAACGGTGCGCCGGATGCAGGGGCTGCAATAACGGAGAGTCGGGTCGGTGCGTTCCGTCATTTATCAACCTTTCGAACAAACAGGTATTCAAATGAAGCAGTGGATTTACAAGGCCGCCCTGGCGGTCGCGATGGTGGGCGCGTCGGGTGCGTCGATGGCGGCCGATGACGGCCAGTTCTTTGTCAACGGCGAAGTGGGCAGCAAGACGCATCACCTGTCGCGCAATGCGCATGGCGAGAAGAACGGCTGGGGCGGCGGTCTGCGTCTTGGCTATCTGTGGAATGTCGAGAACGTCTCCTTCGGCCTGGAAGGCGGCTACGTCAACCTCGGCAAGGTCAAGGCCAGCGAGACGGTTCCGGCGATCGGTCCGCGTGCGGTTGGCCCGGCCCCGACCACCAAGATCGGCTACAAGGGCTCGATGAAGGGTATCGTGCTCGGCGGCAACCTGAAGTATCACTTCGGCGACAACTGGTTTGCTTCCGCGCGTGGCGGCCTGTTCCGCGCCACGACCAATGACAGCATCTCGCAGGACGGCGCCACGCTGATTTCCATCAAGGAAACTGCCAACAAGTTCTACGCCGGCGTCGGTGCCGGTTACGACTTCAACGAGCATTTCGGCCTGGCTGCGAATTTCGATTACTTCCGTGCCGGCAGCGGCGACCATGCCAAGCTCTACGGCGTTTCGGCCGAATACCGCTTTTAATGCCGGGTAAGTCCAGCATTTTCTGAGGTAAGGAACATGGCCGCACAAATGCGGCCATGTTCTTTTTCGGCATATAAAAAACCGGCCCCTTTCGGGGCCGGCCAAGTCCTGTAACTCCAGCGGCGTCTCAGAACGCCCGCAGGAACAGATCGAAGTTCGCCACGTTCAACGTGCCGATGCCCGAGCCCGGCTCATAGCCGCCGCTGCCCTGGTAGTACCAGTTGTCGCCCTGGCGGATGTCGTTGAAGCTGCTGAAGCTGCCGTAGCCGAAGATGTTCTGCAGCGCATACACCTGCGGATTCCAGAAGCCCACGCGGTGGTGCCCGCTCTGCGTCAGCAGCGCGCTGATGCCATTGAGCTGCGGCGCCACGAAGCTGGTGCCGCCATTGCCGGCGGTGGCGCCGCCGTCGACGGTGGACACCACGATGTAGCCAGTCTCTGGATCCGCATTGAGCGAGACATCCGGCAGGTTGCGGCCGTGGAAGTTGCCGGGCAGTTTCAGCAGCACCTGCGGGCCGGTGGTGTCGTTGAAGGTCAGCGTCTGGTTCTTGGCGCTGGTGCGGATGCCCTGGGTGAACAGCTGATAGAACGGCCGCTTCCAGTACACGCTCACGCCGCCGCCGGCGCCGACCGAGAACAGGTCGATCACGCCCTTGCCGACGTACTGGTCGAAGTAGTTCTGGATGTAATCCCAGCCCCACACCTGTTCCTTGGTGATCGACTGCACCGGACCGGTGCGGAACTTGTAGCTGAAGGGCGTGGTGGTGCCGCCCGCGGCGGTCATCAGCGGATCGGAAGCCGGCGAGTCCACCGTCAGCGGTGCGTTGAAGGTGCCCGGCGTGGTGCCGACGCCAAGGCCGCGCACGGTGTCGTATGCACCGGAGTCGCCGGTGGCGGCGAAGAACGACTGACCCTGCACCGCGGCTTCCAGCAGGATCTGGTGCCAGATCTGCAGATCGCCCACGTCGGTGGTGTCGGTGTTCTTGGCGCCGTCCACGTTCAGCGCGGCGAAGTTGAAGATTTCCGGCAGGCCCCAGCTGGTGGAGATGGTGTCGGCCACGTTGTCCGATACGGCCTGCAGCGCGGCATTGGTGAAGCTGTTGCCGGAGTTGGGCGCGTGATAGACCAGGATGTCCGCCTCGGGCGCCAGGCCGCCGGCCTGTTCCACGTCCAGCGAGGTCTCGCCGCTGCCGCCGTCGAAGGCAGCGCCGCCATCCACGGCCACCTTCACGATGCGGTTGGCCTTGGTGGTCAGGCCGATGCCGTCCCAGTAGGTCTGCGCGTCGGACGGATAGAAGTCCGACAGCGTGACGATGGCCACCGTGGTGCCCTTGCCGGTGATGCCGCGCGCGTACAGCGGATTGATGTTGTAGAAGTTGGCGACGTCGCCCACGGTGTACTCGCCCGGGGTGCCCGTGGCGGTGGGATTGCCGGCGGCGGGCTTCGCCGCGGCGGCGATGCTGGCCTGGGCCTTGGCGGTGGCCTGCAGCGTGACCTTGGCCGCATCCGGCGTGCTGATGCGGTGCGAGAGCATCTTGTGCTCGCTGCTCAGGCTGGAGCCGAGCAGCACGTTGCCGGCGATCGAAGCCGGCAGGGTCGGCGCCTTGGACGGACGATGGAACACATCGCCGTTTTCCGTCGACCGATAGTTGTGGATCGGCGCCTGGAAGGCCGTGGCAAACTGGCTGATCGTGCCGCTGGTGCGGATCGCCATGCGGTTCGGCAGCAAGGTGCCGCTGAGCCCGTTCTGGCGCAGGAAGTCCTGCACCCGCTTGATCTCCTGGTCCGTCGCGCCGTACTTGTCGGCGAACTGGGCCGTGGTCAGGAAGCGGCGGAAGTTCGGATGGCCGGGCGTCACGGTCTGCTGGACGTACTGCTCCAGCTGTTCCAGGTTGTGCAGCTTCAGCACCAGGGTGACGTTGACCTTCTGGTCGGCATTGGCGGCGCCCAGATCGGCGGCCGGCTTGGTGCCGGCAGCGAAAGTGGCGGTGGAGACAGTGGCGAACAGGAGCGTCAGGGACGCGGCGAGGGTCTTGCGGTGAAGCTGGGCGAGCATGTGCGTTCCTCCGTGGATGGACCCGGAAGCGCGGATGCGAGCGGACGGCGAGGCGGCACATGCCGACGCCGCGCTCCGCGGCCGGGCCGGCTAAGCGCTGCTTTGGTCAATGCGAAGAACTTCCCCGCCGATACGTGGCTCCCCTGAACGCCGAGGTATCGGTACCGGCAAAACTAGCGCGATGGCAGGCGCGCGCAAAGTAGGCGTAAGGCGAAATATTTTGCGAATCAGGCGGATGCAAAGCCTGGTCTTGGTTTGGAGAAGTCACATCAATTTGATTTATAAGAATTTTCGCGCGAAGGAAATTGCGATATCGCGCGATATGACGATTCTTTCGATGCATATGTCTTGCGGCCATCGGACATCCGTCAGAGCAGGAGCCGCTTCACAGGTCAGGCCTTCGCATGGCCGCTTTGCACACCGTCTGCCGGACATGAAATCGGTTTCCAATCAGCGGTTTGGGCGCTCCTGCCCGCTTGCGGCACAATAGCGGGGTTGTGCGCCGCGAAAACCGCATCGCGGCAGTTTCCCCTCCCGCATCCCAAGCAGCCGCCAATGACTACCATCAAGCAAGACGATCTGATCCAGTCCGTCGCCGACGCCCTGCAGTACATCAGCTACTACCACCCGGTCGACTACATCACCAACCTGGCCCAGGCCTACGAACGCGAGGAATCGCCGGCGGCGCGCGATGCGATGGCGCAGATCCTGATCAACTCGCGCATGGCCGCCGAAGGCCATCGCCCGCTGTGCCAGGACACCGGCATCGTCACGGTCTTCCTGAAGGTGGGCATGAACGTGCGCTGGGACGCCACCATGTCGCTGGAGGACATGGTCAACGAAGGCGTGCGCCGCGCCTACAACCATCCGGACAACAAGCTGCGCGCCAGCGTGCTGGCCGACCCGGCCGGCAAGCGCCTCAACACCAAGGACAACACGCCGGCGGTGATCAATGTCTCGATCGTGCCGGGCGACACCGTCGAGGTGATCGTGGCCGCCAAGGGCGGCGGTTCGGAGGCGAAGTCGAAGTTCGCCATGCTCAATCCGTCCGATTCCATCGTCGACTGGGTGCTCAAGACCGTGCCGACCATGGGCGCCGGCTGGTGCCCGCCGGGCATGCTGGGCATCGGCATCGGCGGCACCGCCGAGAAGGCCATGCTGCTGGCGAAGGAATCGCTGATGGAGCACATCGACATCCAGGAGCTGATCGCGCGCGGCCCGCAGAACCGCATCGAGGAACTGCGCCTGGAGCTGTACGAGAAGGTCAACGCGCTGGGCATCGGCGCGCAGGGCCTGGGCGGCCTGACCACCGTGCTCGACATCAAGATCAAGGACTACCCGACCCACGCCGCCAACCTGCCGGTGGCGATGATCCCCAACTGCGCCGCGACCCGCCACGCGCACTTCACCCTGGACGGCTCCGGCCCGGTGATGCTCGAGGCGCCGTCGCTGGAGCATTGGCCCAAGCTCACCTACGACTCGTCGAAAGGCCGCCGCGTCGATCTCGACACGGTCACCCGCGAGGAAGTGGCCGGCTGGAAGCCCGGCGAAGTGCTGCTGCTCAACGGCAAGCTGCTCACCGGCCGCGATGCCGCGCACAAGCGCATGGTCGACATGCTCAACAAGGGCGAGCCGCTGCCGGTGGATTTCCACGGCCGCTTCATCTACTACGTCGGCCCGGTCGATCCGGTGCGCGACGAAGTGGTCGGCCCCGCCGGCCCCACCACCGCCACCCGCATGGACAAGTTCACCGAGCAGGTGCTGGCGCAGACCGGCCTGCTGGGCATGGTCGGCAAGGCCGAGCGCGGCCCGGCGGCGATCGAGGCGATCAAGAAGCACCAGTCGGTGTACCTGATGGCGGTGGGCGGCGCGGCGTATCTGGTCTCGAAGGCGATCAAGTCCTCGCGCGTGGTGGGCTTCGCCGACCTCGGCATGGAAGCGATCTACGAGTTCGACGTGAAGGACATGCCGGTGACCGTGGCCGTCGACTCGGCTGGCACCTCGGTGCACCAGACCGGCCCGAAGGAATGGCAGGCGCGGATCGGCAAGATTCCCGTAGTGGTGGCCTGAGCGGTTCCGTAGGTTGGGGTGAGCCATAGGCGAACCCCAACAGAGCGCATCTGGACGTCTGGACGTCCGTTGGGGTTCGCCTGCGGCTCACCCCAACCTACGCCGCCGCGCCGCACATACGCCCGCGTCCGGCCCGCAATCTAGCCCTGCATCCCATTGCTTTTCCCCCTGGTGCAGCGCAACACTCCCGTAATTGCTTTCCCCACCACGCAACCGAAGGTACCCGTGAACCCGCAAAGCCCCGCGTCGCTTCCTGCCGACGCATCCTGGATCGTGATGAAGTTCGGCGGCACCAGTGTCGCCACCCTGCCGCGCTGGCAGAACATCCGTGAGCTGGTTGCCAGCCGCCGCGCCGAAGGCGCCCGCGTGCTGGTGGTCGTGTCCGCGCTCACCGGCATCACCGACGCACTCAAACAGATGTGCGCCCAGGAAGACCAAGGCAAACGGGTCGAGGCTGCACGGGCGATCGCACAGCGTCACTACGACCTGCTCGATCACATGCAGCTGGCGGTTCCGGCAACGCTCGCACAGCGCCTGTCCGACCTGGCGAAACTCGCCGGGGAAGGACCGGGCGCCATGGGCGAGCTGGCCTGGGCCGCGCTGGTGCAGGCGCACGGCGAGCTGATGTCCAGCGCGCTGGGCGCCGCGTTTCTCACCCATTCGGGGCTGTCGACCGAATGGCTCGATGCGCGCGACTGCCTCGCCGCCGTCGCGCTGCCGAACCAGAACGAACGCACCAAGCTGCTCTCGGCGATGGTCGAGGCGCGTCCGGATCCCGCGCTCAATGCGCGCCTGGCGGAACTCGGCGAGGTCTTCATCACGCAGGGCTTCATCGCCCGCGAGGCGCAGGGCCGCACCGTGCTGCTCGGCCGCGGCGGCTCGGATACCTCGGCCTCGTACTTCGGCGCGCTGCTGAAAGCGCAGCGCGTGGAGATCTGGACCGACGTGGCCGGCATGTTCACCGCCAACCCGCGCCAGGTGCCGGGTGCGCGCCTGCTGCAGCGGCTGGATTACGAAGAGGCCCAGGAAATCGCTTCCACCGGCGCCAAGGTGCTGCATCCGCGCTGCCTGTCGCCGCTGCGCGAGCCGCGCGTGCCGATGCTGATCAAGGACACCAACCGGCCCGAGCTGGAAGGCACCGTGATCGGTCCCGAGGTGCGCGAGCACGCGCCCAGCGTCAAGGCCATCAGCGCGCGCAAGGGCATCACCCTGGTGTCGATGGAATCGGTGGGCATGTGGCAGCAGGTCGGCTTCCTCGCCGACGTGTTCGCGCAGTTCAAGCAGCACGGCTTGTCGGTGGACCTGATCGGTTCGGCCGAGACCAACGTCACCGTGTCGCTGGACCCCACCGAGAACCTGCTCGACTCCGACGCCATCGCGGCTCTCGCCAGCGACCTGGCCAAGGTATGCCGGGTGAAGGTGATCGCGCCCTGCGCGGCGATCACCCTGGTCGGCCGCGGCATGCGCTCGATGCTGCATACGCTGTCGGGCGTGCTGGCGGAGTTCGGCCAGATCCGCGTGCATCTGATCTCGCAGTCGTCCAACAATCTCAACCTCACCTTCGTGGTGGACGAGAACGTGGTGGACGACCTGCTGCCGCACCTGCACGAGCTGCTGATCGCCGCCGGCGCGCTGCGCACCGACGACAGCGCGCTGTTCGGCCCCAGCTGGCAGGCGCTGTACGGCAGCGGCGAAGTGCTGGCCCCGGCGGCCTCGTGGTGGCGCACGGCGGAGCGCGAGCGCCTGCTCAAGCTCGGCGCCGAACGCACGCCGCGCTACGTCTACCACCTGCCCACCGTGCGCCAGCAGGCGCGCGAGCTGAAATCGCTGGGCGCGGTCGACCGGCTGCATTACGCGGTGAAAGCCAACACCCATCCGGCCATCCTCAAGGCGCTGGCCGAAGAAGGCTTCGGCTTCGAATGCGTGTCGCCGGGCGAGATGAAGGCGGTGATGGCCGCGGTGCCCGAATCGGCGCCGCTGCTATTCACGCCCAACTTCGCGCCGCGCGCCGACTACGAGTGGGCCTTGGGCACGCGCGCCACCATCTCGCTGGATTCGCTGTACCAGCTGGAACACTGGGGCGAGATCTTCCGCGGCCGCGAAATCGTGCTGCGCGTCGATCTTGGCCGCGGCCTGGGCCACCACGAGAAGGTGCGCACCGGCGGCAGCGGCAGCAAGTTCGGCCTGCCGGTGGAACTGGTCGACCAGTTCCTGCGCCTGGCCGACACCCACGGCGTGATCGTGCGCGGCCTGCACGCCCACCTGGGCTCGGGCATCCTCGACGAAGGCCACTGGGGCGAGGTCTACGGCCAGCTGGCGAGCCTGGCCGAGCGCATCGGCAGCGTGGCCTTCCTGGATATCGGCGGCGGCCTCGGCGTGCCTTCGCATCCCGGCGAGGCACGGCTGGACATCGCCGCGCTGGACCGCGTGCTGCGCGGCGTAAAGGCCGCCTATCCGCACTACCAGCTGTGGATGGAGCCCGGCCGCTACCTGGTTGCGGACGCCGGCGTGCTGCTCGCCCGCGTCACCCAGCAGAAGGGCAAGGGCGCCTGGCGCTACTTGGGCGTGGACACCGGCATGAACAGCCTGATCCGCCCCGCGCTGTACGAAGCCTGGCACGAGATCGTCAACCTCAGCCGCCTGGACGAACCGGCCACCGGCCTGTTCCAGGTCGTCGGCCCGATCTGCGAAAGCGGCGACGTCCTGGGCACCGACCGCCGCCTGCCGGAAGCGCAGGAAGGCGACGTGGTGCTGGTGGCCCAGGCCGGCGCGTACGGGAAGGTGATGTCGTCGCCGTACAACATGCGGGATGAGGCGGAAGAAGTGATCCTCGACTGAACGCGCCTCGGTCCAACACTTCCCCCTCTCCCCTCCGGGGAGAGGGCGGGGTGAGGGGCCGGGGCTCGCCACTACCTCACCGACAGAGCGTTCAAGGATGAAGCGCTTAAACATAGGCAGGGCGCGCAATCTTCGCCAGAAACAAACCGACGCCGAGCGGGCACTCTGGCGTCAACTGCGGGCCAGGCACTTCCAAGGTTGGAAGTTCCGTCGGCAGCATCAGGTCGGCAGCTACATCGTCGATTTTGTCTGCACGGATGCTTGGTTGGTCGTTGAGCTCGACGGTGGCCAGCATGCCGATCAGGTGATCTACGACGAGTACCGCACCCTGGAGCTGCAAGCGATGGGCTACCGCGTGCTGCGTTTCTGGAACAATGACGTCCTTGCGAACCCGGAAAGCGTCCTCGAGGTTCTGCTGGAGGCTCTCGCAAGCCCCGGCCCCTCACCCCAACCCTCTCCCCGGAGGGGAGAGGGGGCAGGTTGCGACCAGCCCCGCACGTCCATGCACGAAGAGAATTCAGCCACCTTGCCGCCAGCACGATCAGGCAAGGTGACCAACGGAGCCACGCAAAAGTGACCACCCCCATCCAACCCCGCCTCACCCAGGTCTTCCGCTTCGTCCGCTGCAGCTACGCCGACGGCGTGGCCGAGCTGGCCTATGCCTTCGACAACGGTGAGGAACTGGTCGAGCGCGTGCGCTTTCCCAACGCGCCCGCCGTGCCGCCCGCGCATGCCGCTGCCTTCGAGCGCGCGCTCAAGCTGCTGCATCTGGTCGCGGGCGTCAGCTACTACAAGGCCGGCGTGCCGCCGCGCATCGAGGTGGCGGGCGGTCCGCTGGACGACGCCACCGCCGATCTGCTCGATGCGCTGTACCTGCACGGGCTGGCCGAATTCGCCTACCGCAACGGGCTGGATCTCCGCGGCCGCATCGCCTTTCCGCGTGGCGCCGCCGCGCAGGCGGCCGCTCCCGCCCTGAAGCTGCCCCGGCGCACCCTGGTGCCAATCGGCGGCGGCAAGGATTCGCTGGTGGCGGTGGAAGCGATCAAGTCCGCCGGTGGCGAGGCGACCGCGGTGTGGGTGGGCAATTCGGAATTGATCGCCGCCTGCGCCACGCGCACCGGGCTGCCCACGCTCAATATCCAGCGCGAGCTGGCGCCGCAGCTGTTCGACCTCAATCGCCTGGGCGCATGGAACGGGCATATCCCGGTGACCGCGGTGAACTCGGCGATCCTGGCGCTGGCGGCCATCCTCTACGGCTACGACAGCATCGCCTTCGCCAACGAGCGCTCGGCTTCCGCCGCCACGCTGGAATACGAAGGCCAGCAGGTGAACCACCAGTGGAGCAAGGGCTATGCGTTCGAGCAGCTGCTCGGCGACTGGCTGCACGCGCAGGTGGCGGCGGATCTCGATTATTTCTCGCTGCTGCGTCCGTACTCCGAGCTGGCGGTGACGCGCGCGTTCGCCAAGCTCACGCCGTATTTCGACGTGTTCTCCAGCTGCAACCGCAACTTCCGCATCCTCGGCCCCAAGCCGGCGGATCGCTGGTGCGGGCAGTGCCCGAAATGCCATTTCGTGTTCCTGGCGCTGGCGCCGTTCCTGCCCAAGCCGCGCCTGCTGCAGATCTTCGGCCGCAACCTGCTGGACGACGACAGCCAGGCCGCCGGCTTCGACGCGCTGCTGGAATACCAGGACCACAAGCCGTTCGAATGCGTGGGCGAGGGCGCCGAGGCGCGCGCCGCCATGTATGCGCTGAGCCAGCGGCCGGAGTGGCAGGAAGACGCGCTGATCGCGCGCTTCCGCAGCGAGATCCTGCCGCAGCTCGACGTCTCCGCGCTGGCGCTGGAGCCATGGCTGCAGGCGTCGCCGGAACAGCGCATTCCCGCCCGCCTGCGCGGCGCGCTCGACTTCTTCGCCTGAGCGCCCCGCATGCGCATCGCTGAACTGGACGGCCGGCGCGTCGCCATCTGGGGCTTCGGCCGCGAGGGGCGCGCGGCCATCGCGGCGCTGCGCCAGCGCCTGCCGGCACTGCCGCTGACGCTGTTCTGCAGCGAAGCGGAAGTGGCTGGTGCGCAGGCGTTCGATGCTGCGCTCGCGGTGCATGGCCGCGAACCCGATGCGATCGATCTCGCCGCGTTCGACGTCGTGGTGAAATCGCCCGGCGTCTCGGCCTACAAGCCCGCGCTGCTCGCTGCGCAAGAAGCCGGCCTGCGCGTCACCTCGGGTACCGCGCTGTGGTTCGGCGAGAATCCCGGCGCCAAGGTCGTCGCCGTCACCGGCACCAAGGGCAAGAGCACCACCACCGCGCTGCTCGCGCACCTGGCGCGTGCGCTGGGCGTGCGCACCGCGCTGGCCGGCAATATCGGCATGCCGCTGCTGGAACTGCTCGGCCAGTCCGCCGAACTGTGGGCGATCGAGCTGTCCAGCTTCCAGACCGGCGAAGCCGGTCCGCTGGCGCTGGGCGTGATCACCAGCCTGTACGAGGAACATCTCGACTGGCACGGCTCGCGCGAACGCTACGTCGCCGACAAGCTCAAGCTCGCCGACGTCTCGCAGCGCCTGCTGGTGAATGCGCTGCAATCCTCGCTGCTGGAAAAGACCGCCGGCCATCGCGCACGCCTGCTGTTCGGCGAAGCGCAGGGTTGGCATGTGGCGAACGGTTTTATTCGCCGTGGCAACCAGGACATCTTCGAAGCGAAGCGCCTCGCCGCTCCTGGCGCGCACAACGCGCTCAATGCATGCGCCGCGCTCGCCGCGCTGGAAGCGATGGGCTACGACGCCGTCGCCGCCGCGCCCGCGCTCGCCAGTTTCGTGCCGCTGCCGCACCGCCTGCAGCCGCTGGGCGAGCGCGACGGCGTGCTGTGGGTCAACGATTCGATCAGCACCACGCCGCTGGCCACGCTGGCGGCGCTGGAAAGCCTGCACGGCCGCGCGGTGACCGTGCTGGCCGGCGGCCACGACCGCGGCCTGGACTGGTCGGACTTCGTCGCCGAAGAACTGGCGCATCCGCCGCACGCCATCGTATGTAGCGGCGCGAACGGCCCGCGCATCGCCGCCGCGCTGCGCGAGGCGAAAGTGGCAACCACGCTGGTCGAAGCTGCCAACCTCGATGCCGCGGTGGCCGAAGCACGCAAGCTGACGCCCGCCGGCGGTTGCATCCTGCTGTCACCCGGCGCGCCGAGCTTCGACCAGTTCCGCGACTATGCCGAACGCGGCCGGCACTTCGCCGATCTGGCCGGCTTCGATGGCCGCACCATCACCGGCATTGCGGGATTGGGCATCGCCTGAAACACGCGGATGTCGTAGGTTGATGCACGCATCGACCCACGAAGGAATCCCCATGAGCCGCGTCGCCTCCACCTCCATCGTCTCCACCGGCACCGACTACCTGCACCATATCCAGGCCGGCCACTACGCGCTGGACACCGACGAACCGAAGGCCTTGGGCGGGCAGGGCGCGGCGCCCGCGCCGTTCGATCTGTATCTGTCCGCGCTGGCCGCGTGCACCGCGATCACGCTGCGCATGTACGCGCAACGCAAGGGCTGGGATCTGGGGGAGTTCCGCGCGGAGCTGAGCCTGACGCGCGATGACGAAGGCAAGCTGCATATCCTGCGCGTGCTGCATTCGGATCAGCCGCTGAGCGACGAGCAGTGGAAGCGGTTGCTGGAGATCGTGGCCAATACGCCGGTGACGAAGGCGATGCGCGAGGGGGCGGAAATCAGCAGCGAGCGTGGAGCCTGAGCGCCGCTCAGGGCGCCATGGTGGCGCCCAACTGCTTCGCCAACGCATACAACACCCGCACATCGTCCCCATCGAGCGTATCGCCATCCATCCCCCGAAAGTGATGATGGAACGACCGCACCGCCGCCGCCCGGTTATCCAGCGCATAGCCGATCAACCCCAGCGCCATCCATGGATCGAAATCCGCCGGCGGATCCACCAGCGGCCCCTGCGGCCATAAGCCATAACCGGCATTCGCCAGCTGGTTCCACGGAAACAGCGGGCCGGGATCGTCCTTGCGCCCCGGTGCCAGGTCTTCATGCCCGATCACCTGCGTGCGCGGAATGCGCAGGCGCGTGGTGAGATCCGCCAGCAGGCGCAGCAGGCTGTCGATCTGCGGTTGCGCGAACGGCGTGTGGCCGTCGTTGTCCAGCTCGATGCCGATCGAGGCCGAATTGAGGTCGGTGATGGTGCCCCAGCGCCCCGGCCCCGCATGCCAGGCGCGCTGCTCGTCCGCCACCAGCTGGTAGATATGGCCGTCCGCGCCGATCAGGTAATGCGCGCTCACCGGGCCGCCGCTGTTGGCGGTGCGCAGGGTATCCAGGCTCTGCTGCACCGAGTGCTGGTCGGTGAAGTGCAGCACGATCACCACCGGCCGGCGGATATCGTGATTCGGCGAGGGCACCCAGGTGGCCATCGGGTTGCGCGCCGGCAGCGGCGCGCAGGCGGCCAGCCAGGCCAGCGGCAGCAGGAGCAGGCCGCGGCGCGCGGTGCGGAGCAGGGAAGCGCTGGCGGAACGTGGCACGGCGGTCTCTCGCAGCGGGAAAACCCGCCGAAAACTGCCGCAGTGCCGCGGCAGCGTCAAGCCGGGCCCGATCCCGGCGCTAAGATCGCAACGACTCCCACCGCTGCCATGCCATGGACATCCGCCCCGACCGCGACCTCACCGACCACCGCATCGTCGGCCTGCTGCAGGAACACCTGCGCGACATGGCGCGCCACTCGCCGCCGGAAAGCATCCACGCCCTGGACCTGGACGGCCTGCGCCGGCCGGAGCTGAGCTTCTGGACCGTGTGGGACGGCAACGACCTGCTCGGCTGCAGCGCGCTCAAGCAACTGGACGCCGGCCACGGCGAGATCAAATCCATGCGCACCGCCAACGCGCACCGCCGCCGCGGCGTAGCGGCGGCCATGCTGCGGCATCTGCTGGACGAGGCCGCCGCGCGGTCGTACCGGCGGTTGAGCCTGGAAACCGGCTCGATGGCGGCGTTCGAACCGGCGCGCCGGCTCTACGCCAGCTTCGGCTTCGATGTCTGCGGACCGTTCGACAGTTACGTCGACGACCCCAACAGCGTGTTCATGACCCGCCTGCTTTAGCCCTGCACCCGCACCGCCACCCTGGGCAATAATGCGGGCGTCTGCACTTTAGGGGGCGCCGGTACGGCGCAGGGGTGTGCGATGCATCTGGACCTTCTCACGCTCGGCGTCATCGGACTCGCCGTCGGCGCGACCATTTCCCTGAGCTTCACCCTGCTGGGCCTGGTGCTGCGCGGGCTGCCGGCGCTGCGCATCTGGGCGGCGGCGTTCTGGATCATCACCCTGGCCGGCCTGGCGCAGGGCCTGGACGAGCGCGAGACCTTTCTTTCCGCCATCGTCGGCAACGTGCTGATCGCCATCGCCAACGCGGCGATGCTGATGGGCATCGCCGTGCACGTGCGCTATCCGCTGCGCTGGCGCTGGCCCTTGCTGCTGTCGGGCCTGTTCCTTGCCATGCAGATCGGGTTCCTGCTGGCATCGCCGGGGCAGCGCGTGGAGGCGCTGGCGTTCGGCGCCAGGAGCGTGGTGTGGGACGGCTGGATGATCTGGGTGCTGCTGCGCCGCTCGCCGCGCGACCTGCGCGTGAGCTGCGTGTTCACCGCGCTCGTGTTCGGTTCGGATGCGGTGTTCTACGCCATGCGCTCGATCGTGATGGTGGCGCCGGCCACCACCTCGCAGGTGCTGCTGGCGACGCAGCTGATCACCGCCAATTATCTGTTCGCCATTTTCTGCACCTTCCTGGTCAGCACCGGCTTCACCCTGATGCTGGCCGAACGCCTCACCCTGGACTTGCGCAGCATGGCGCGCACCGACGGCCTGACCGGGCTGCGCAACCGCAATGCGGTGATCGAGGACGGCCGCCAGGCGGTGGAGACCTGCCGTGCACAGGGGCGCACGTCGTCGGTGTTGCTGCTCGACCTGGACCGTTTCAAATCGGTCAACGACAGCTGGGGCCATGACGCGGGCGACGAAGTGCTGCGCCATTTCGTCAAGATCGTGCACGCCGTGCAGTTGCCGGATGGCACGCTGCTGGGCCGCTACGGCGGCGAGGAATTCCTGCTGGTGCTGCCGGGCATCGACGCCGCGCAGGCCATCGTCGCGGCGGAGGAAGTGCGCACCCGCGTGGCCGCCTTGCCGGCCGTGCACGGTGAGCTGCGCATTCCCGTCACCACCAGCGTCGGCGTGGCCGGCGGCAGCGGCCTGGATTTCAACGGCCTGATCACCGCCGCCGACGCGGCGCTGTACCGCGCCAAGCACCGCGGCCGCAACCGCGTGGAATGGGCCGGCTTCCGGCCGGCGGAAAGCGCAGCGGGGTAAGACGGGCGGCGCAGTTCATTACCTGTGAGGTAATCGTCCATGCGCCGTGCAGGCGGCAAAGTGGCTCCACACCAACCACAAGGAGCCACGCCATGAACGCCACGCAGACCCTGATCGAACGCTATATCGAAGGCTGGAACGAGACCGACGCGCTGCGCCGCCGCGTGCTGATCGAGGAGGTCTACGCCGAGCACGCCGTCTACACCGACCCGATGGTGCAGGCGCGCGGCTGGGAAGCGATCGATGCCACCATCGCCGCCGTGCAGTCGATGTTTCCCGGCCACGTGTTCCGGCTCGCCGGCCCGGTCGATGCCCACCACGACATGGCACGCTTCCATTGGCATCTCGCCGCGCCGGGTGCGGACGAGCCGCTGGTGATCGGCTTCGACGTCGCTCAGCTGGACGACGGCCGCGTCCGCCAGGTGCTGGGCTTCCTCGACAAGGTGCCGCAGCCGGCCTGATGCCGCGGCCAGTGACCGATGGCCGATCGCGCGCGCCGATGTCCATGGGATCATCGGCGCGCTGTTTTTCCCGCACCGTTCTGGAGACTGCATGCCGCCCGCCGCCGCTTCTTCCCGTCCCGTCGGCGACCTGCTGCGCGAATGGCGCCGGCATCGCCGCCTCAGCCAGCTGGAGCTGGCGACGGAGGCGGAGATCTCCACGCGCCATCTCAGCTTCGTCGAATCCGGCCGCTCCACGCCCAGCCGCGACATGATCCTGCACCTGGCCGAATACCTGGATATTCCGCTGCGCGAGCGCAACGCCTTGCTGGTGGCGGCGGGCTTCGCGCCCGTGTATGCCGAGCGTGCGCTGGACGATCCGGCGTTCGAGACGGTGCGGCGGACGATCGAGCTGCTGCTCAAGGGCATGGAGCCGTATCCGGCGCTGGCGGTGGACCGGTATTGGCAGTTGATCACCGCCAACGGCGCGGCGCTGCGCCTGATGGCCGGCTTGCCGGCGAGCTTGCTGGAAGCGCCTGCGAATGTGTTGCGCGCCAGCCTGCATCCGGCCGGGTTGGCGCCGCGCATCCGCAACCTCGCGCAATGGCGCGCGCATCTGCTGGAGCGTCTGCAGCGGCAGGTGGATGCCAGCCAGGATCCGAAGCTGGTGGCCTTGCTGCGGGAGTTGCAGGGGTATCCGGCGCCGGCGCTGGAGCCGGGTTATACGGTGGATGCCGGCGGGCGGATCGCGGTGCCGATGGAGCTGGAAGTCGATGGGGCGGTGCTGTCGATGCTCAGCACTACGACGGTGTTCGGTACGCCCACGGATGTGATGTTGCAGGAGCTGGCGATCGAGGCGTTCGTGCCGGCGGATGAGGCGACGGCGGAAAAACTGCGGGCGATGGCGCAATAACCGTCGCCGTAGGTTGGGGTGAGCCGAAGGCGAACCCCAACAGACGCCGCAGGTGGTCGCGGTGTTGGGGTTCGCTGGCGCTCACCCCAACCTACGCCGGTGGGGGCTTATCGCGGCAACGCTTGCGTCCCTTCAATCGCGAATTCACTACCAGCTTCACCAGCCGGCTGCTGCCCACCCGCAAACAGCTGGTACGTGCCAGCCACTACCTTCCGCTCCCCCTGCGCATCCACCGTGCTCAACTGCCGCGCATCGATCTCGAAATGCACGAGCTTCGACTCGCCGGCTTTCAACGCCACACGCTGAAAACCCACCAGGCTATGCCGCGCCGCGCCCGCGGCCTTCGAACTCAGATACACCTGCACCACTTCATCGCCATCCCGCTCACCGGCATTGCGCACCTGCACGTCCACCCCAAGCTTGTCGCCCGCCTTCAAGCTCCTGGCCGACAGCTTCGGCGCCTCATACGCAAACCGCGTGTAGCTCAAGCCATCGCCGAACGCGAACAGCGGCGTGCCGCGGAAATAGCGATACGTCCTTCCTTCCATGCGGTAATCGTCGAACTTCGGCAGATCGTCCGCCGACGCATAGAACGTCACCGGCAGACGCCCCGCCGGGTTGTAGCCACCGGCCAGCACGTCGGCGATGGCGGTGCCGCCTTCCTCGCCGGGATACCAGGCGACCACGATGGCGTCCGCATGCTGCTTCGCCCAGTTCAAGGCCACCGCGCTGCCGCTGGTCAGCACCACGATCAGCGGCTTGCCGCTGGCGGCGGCGGTTTCCAGCAGCCGCTGCTGCGTCGCGGGCAGGGACAGGTCGGTGCGGTCGCCGCCGGCGAAGCCCGGCACGCTGACCTGCAATTCCTCGCCTTCTACATCCGGCGACAGGCCGACCACCGCCACCACCGCATCGGCCTTGGCGATCGCTTCCTTCGCCTCGCGCAACTGCGCTTCTGCTGGCGCGCTCCACTGCAGGCGGATGCCCTGGTCCTCGCCGGTATGGCGCAGCTCCAGTTTCAGCGGGCGCGGCCGGGTGTCGGCGAAATGCAGCGGCACGTTGAGGTCATAGTCCTTGCCTTGGTCGTCCAGCACCAGCTTGCCGTCCACGTACAGGCGCACCGGATCGTGGCCCTTGCAGTCGAAGCAGCGGTCGATGTGCAGGTTGAGGTTGTAGTCGCCGGAGCCGGGTGGCAGCAGGTCGCCGGTCCAGCGCACGGCGTAGCGGGCCGGGTCGAGCTGCTTCGCAGGGGCCACTTCGTCCCAGTCGAAATCGATACGGCGGTCGGTGCGGACCAGGGCGGGCTTGCCGCTGAAATCGGTGTTGGCGAAGTACTCGCCGCGCAAGCCGGGCGCCGCTTTCTTGCCGCCCGTGCGCAGCGCGGTGGACGGCACCGGCACGGACACGCCCTGCGCCAGCGTCGCGCCCTGGGCGTAGCTGACGTGCGCTGCGCCGAAGCGCTGGCGCAGGCCGGCCAGCGGCGTCACCGGGTCGACCGCGGTGCCGTGATAGTTCGCTTCGAGAATATTCAAGGCATCGGCGTTCGGGCCGATCACCGCGATGCGCGCCGTGCTCTTCAGCGGCAAGGTGTTGCGCTCGTTCTTCAGCAGCACGATCGATTCGCGCGCGGCCTGCAGGGCCAGCGCGCGGTGCGCCGGGGAATTGATGTCCTGCGCGCCCAGCGTCGCGTAAGGGCCGCCGGCATCGTCGAGCATGCCCATGCGGTAGCGCGCCGCGAACAGGCGGCGCGCGGCCCGGTCGAGCGTGGCTTCGCTCACCTGGCCCTTGCGTACCGCGTCGCCCAGCGCGGCATAAGCGATGCCGCAGTCGAGATCGGTGCCGGCGGCAACGGCTACCGCGGAGGAACCGGCGTTATCCGGCTTGTAGTGGTGGAACTGGGTCATGTCGTCCACCGCATCGCAGTCGGACACGACATAGCCGGCAAAGCGCCAGTCGCGGCGCAGGCGCTCCTGCAGCAGCAGCGGCGACGCGCAGGCGGGCGTGCCTTCCAGCGCGTTGTAGGCGCACATTACCGAGGCAGCCTGTCCTTGCGTCACCGCCATGCGGAACGCCGGCAGGTAGGTATCTTCCAGATCGTGCGGCGAGGTGCGCGAGTCGAAACCGTGCCGGCCTTTCTCCGGCCCGCTGTGCACCGCGAAATGCTTGGGCGTGGCGGCGGCCTTCAACTGCGCGGGGTCGTCGCCCTGGATGCCGCGCACGAACTGCGTGGCCAGGGTGCCGGTGAGGAAGGGATCCTCGCCATAGGTTTCCTGGCCGCGGCCCCAGCGCGGGTCGCGGAAGATATTGATGTTCGGCGACCAGATGCTCAGCCCGTGATAGC
This sequence comes from Dyella sp. LX-66, assembly GCF_018599165.1. Lineage (NCBI taxonomy): Bacteria > Pseudomonadati > Pseudomonadota > Gammaproteobacteria > Lysobacterales > Rhodanobacteraceae > Dyella > Dyella sp. LX-66. The sequence goes on along the minus strand of NZ_JAHFVJ010000001.1, from coordinate 220,657 downwards.
GCGGATGATCGCCGCGCCCGGCCAGGTTGTACTTCGCGCGCGCCTCGGTGGACACCACGTCGCCCACCGCGTGCAGCAGCGGCGCATTCCAGCTCGCCGCGAGGCCGATCGCCTGCGGAAACACCGTGGCGTAGCCGGCGCGCGCGGTGCCGTGCAGGCCTTCGCTCCACCAGTCGTAGGCCGGCACGCCCAGGCGTGGAATCGCCGGCGCCGAGCTCTGCAGCTGCGCGATCTTTTCCTCCAGCGTCATGCGCGCGACCAGGGCCGCGGCGCGCTGGTCGGCCTGGGCGGCATCCATGGCGGCGGCGTGGCCGGCCAGCGCCAGGCCAAGCGCGAGGACGGCCAGGCGCCAAGGGGAACGAACGCGGGAACGGTACGACGGCTTCACGGACTCTCCTCGCTGGGCAGCGGAGGTCCGAGTCTGCCACGGCTATTTTTTTGGACGGGACAATCGCTGCTCGCGGTAGCTGGCTTCCATCAGGGCCGTGGCCAGCTCGCCGAGCTTCAGGTGATCGAAGCTGGTGTTGTTCATCACGATCACGCTGTGGCCGTCGTCCAGCGTGCGCCAGGCCAGCACGCGGAAGGCGCCGTTGGAGCCGTACTCCCAGGCCACGGGATGGTCGGCGCCATCAAAGGGCAGGGTCCGGGTGCGTCCGCCCAGGGCGTAGTTCTGCAGCGGACGTTCCACGCTCATCAGCGTGCGCGTGCTTTCCGGCGACAGCAGCCGGCCGCCGAACAGGGCATCCATCAGCACGAACAGGTCGTTGGCGCTGGCGTAGAAGCCGCCGGCCAGCACCATGAAATCGGGCAAGGGTTTGTCCAGCGGCAACACCTGCGGCGCCAGTTGCTGGTAGCCCAGCGCCATGCCGCGCACGGCGGACGAGCTGCCGCGGTAGATGCCGCTGTGGCGCAGCGCGAGCGGCTGGACCAGATAGCCGTCCACCAGCGAAGCGTAGTCGCGGCCGGTGGCCTGCTCGATCACCGCTTTGACCAGCAGCCAGTTGGAGTGTGAGTAGTCCCAGTCGGTGCCGGGGACGAAGCGCAGGTCGCCGCTGGCGAAACGGCGCACGGCTTCGGCATTGCTTAGCGACAGATCGCGCGTGGCCGGATCGCGCTTGATCGCTTCGTCGATCTCGTTCGGCACGCCGCTGGCGTGGCTGATCAGCTCGCGCAGGGTGAGCTGGTCGCCGTTGTCGCGGCGATAGTCCGGCAGGTAGGTGGAGATTGGCTCGTCCAGGGCCAGCTCGCCTTGCTGCACCAGGCGCATGACCACGATCGAGGCGATCCATTTGGAGATCGAGCCGGTCTCGAACGGCGTGTCGGCGGTGAGCGGCTGCTGCGTGGCGGCGTCGGCGATGCCGAAGCTCTCGGCGTAATCCACGTGCGAACCGTGGCCCACCAGGATCACGCCATTGAAGTGCTGGTCCACCGCGAAGCGCCGGGCCGTGACGGCGCAGGCATCGCAATCGGCGAGGGCGGGAAAGGCGACGAGCAGGGCGAGCATCGCCCACATCAGCCGCCATCCCGCACGACCATCCTTAGGCTTGTGCAACTTCGGCGGGCCATTCATCGGGGCACCTGGCGAGCGGGAGACTCCCGGTCGGATGCCTGGCGGCGCGATTGGGTTTAAGCGCGCCGTACTGCTTTCGATCGCGTGCGGCTCAGCGGTTGGCGGCGACGGCGGTGGTGGCAACCGATGCCGGGGCCGATGCATGCGTGGTCAGCATGCCGCCCAGGACCAGGGCGCAGACCAGCAGACCGGCGGCGAAGAAACCATGCAGCATGATGTTTTCGAATTTCATGACGACTCTCCTTAGCGCGAATGAAGCGGTAACTGCTTAGCGGTGGGCGGCGGCCACGGCGGTGGCGGCGATCGCCTGCGGAGCGGCGGCGTGGGTGGTCAGCATGTTGCCCAGCACCAGGGCGCAAACCAGCAGGCCGGCGGCGAAGAAGCTCTTGAGCAGCAGGGTTTCGGCTTTCATGACATCTCTCCTTGAGGTGGGTGTTTGAGGCTTTCGAGGTATAGATGGCAAGGGTCGTGCCAACCGCGCAGATGGCTCGCAGGCCGCGCCGTTGAGCCATTCCTGCAAAACGCCATGACAGCCCGAAGTTGTCCGCGGACAGGCGGACAGCTGTGTCCGGACAGAAGGCGGACAGAAGGCTGCTTCGAGACAGCTCAGTTTCCAAACTGGAATCCTTCTCCCTCCGGGAGAAGGTGGCGGCAGCCGGATGAGGGTACGGGCGGAGTGGGGCGCTTCACTCCGCCCGTACCCTCACCCCAACCCCTCTCCCGGCGGGAGAGGGGCTCTACGCATCGCACGCCAGAGTGGCGCCTGGGGAGTTGAAGCGCGCCGAACCGTGCCCATGTGGCAACCACCGGTTGGCGGTGTGCTGCCGCCAACCGGCTTCACCCCCTCACGATCAGGAACGAACGATGAGCATCAGTTCCACTTTCGCCCGCACCGCCTTGTCCGCCGCCATCGTGCTCGGCGGCGCGCTCGCCCTGGCGCCCGCGCATGCCGCGGCGCCGATGGCCAAGACCAGTGCGCCGGGCTACTACCGCATGATGCTGGGCGACTTCGAAGTGACCGCGCTGTCCGACGGCACCCACGCGCTGGACGTCAACCAGCTGCTGGACCAGGCCAAGGCCTCGACCATCCAGCAGTCGCTGAAGGCGGCCGACCAGACGCCGTCGTACGAATGGAGCTTCAACGGTTTTCTGGTCAACACCGGCAGCAAGCTGGTGCTGATCGACACCGGCGCCGGCGCCTTCATGGGCAGCGACCTGGGCAAGCTGGCCGCGCGCATCAAGGCCGCCGGCTACACGCCCGAGCAGATCGACGAGATCTACATCACCCATATGCACCCCGACCATATCGGCGGCCTGGTGGCCGACGGCAAGGCGGTGTTTCCGAATGCCACCGTGCGCGCCGGCAAGGCCGATGCGGATTTCTGGCTGAGCAAGGCGCAGGAAGAGAAGGCGCCGGCCGACGGGCGCGAAGGCTTCGAGAACGCGCAGAAGGCGCTGGGTCCCTACGTCAAGGCTGGCCACTTCAAGCCGATCGCCGCCGACGCGGAGCTGGTGCCGGGCATCCGCTCGATCAGCCTCAACGGCCACACGCCGGGCCATACCGGCTATGCGGTCGAGAGCAAGGGCCAGAAGCTGCTGGTGTGGGGCGACACGCTGCACGTGCAGACGGTGCAGTTCGCGCATCCGGAGGTGTCGATCAAGTTCGACAGCGATGGCGCGAGTGCGGAGAAGGTGCGCGAGCGCATCCTGGCCGATGCGGCCAAGAACGGCTACCTGGTGGCCGGCGCCCACATCTCGTTCCCGGGCATCGGGCATATCGCGGCGGACGGCAAGGGTTATCGGTGGTTGCCGGTGAGTTACGCCGAGATCCACTGAGTGACGATGGAAGGGCCCGCGCGATGCGGGCCCTTCTCTTTATGGACGGATGCTTACCAGGCTGGTCATCGCATCCACATAGGAAAGCTTTTCGTCCACCAGCAAGGGCAGCAGCGGCGTGACGGAGACTTCGTTGGTCTTGGTCCAGCGCACCTTGCCTGCGCCATCGCGGAAAACCAGGCCGCCGACATCCTGGATCACGTACGGCTCGCCGCCGATCCGGCCCAGGAACATCATCACGTGGCCGGGGATATAGATCAGGTCGCCGACCTGGGCCTGGGCCAAGGCACGCATGCGCGCTTCGTGGCTGTCCTTTGCATCGAACAGCCGGTGCTTCAGCACCGGACTCCTGGCCTGGTCGCCGGTGTTGCGCGGCAGTTGCACACCCATGCTGCGGTACACGTCTGAAACGAAGCCGCTGCAATCGCGGCCGTTATAGAGATGGCCCCAGCCATAGCGTTCGCCGAGGAATTTGAAAGCCTGGCGGATCAGGTTGGCGCGGGTCAGCGGCAGATAATCGGCGGCGCTGTCGGCTTTGCGCTGGAGCAGGGCCGGCTGCAGATGCAGCGAGCCGTCTTCGGCACGGGTGGGCAATGACAGAGTCCACGCTTCATAGGGGCCCTGGCCGTTCACCGGCTGATCGGGCGGCAACTGCGCCAGCGGAATGCGCGTGCCCATGTCCAGTTGCGTTTCCGACACGGCAGGCGCTTCGGGCGTATACACCGTGCGCAACTTGTCGCCGGTGATCACGCGGTACCGCGTCTTCGCCGCATAGGACAGCACTTCGTCGCGCGTGCCCACGGCAATGGCGCTGCGTTCCACCCAGGCGGCATAGCGCGGGCTGACCACGAAGCACCATGCGCCATCCGCGCTGCTGTGCACGATCGCCACCGGGTCGCCGGGGAACAGCGTGCTTTCCTGGAACTGTTCGAAATCCTGCAGCCCCTTGCCGGGAAAGGCGCGCAGGCTGGTGGGAAGGTTGCGCATCGAAACGCGGTGCACCACCAGGCCATAGCTGACCGGTGCACGCGCGGGAATCCGGTCGAGCGCCAGGCCGTTCACGGCCGCGTCGATCGCGGCCTGCGGAACCGGCTGGTCTCGCTCGTCGTAGAGCGGTTTGGACGGTGCCTTCGACACCTTGGCGATCCAGGCATGCACCTGCGCGCCGCTTACTTCGTTACCGAGCCTGGACAGGTCGTACATGCTCGGGTCGTTCGCGATCAGCCGCGCATTCAAGGCGTCGATCGCGCCGCGATCCAGGATTACTTGCTCAGGTGCGGCCGCACGCGCCACCCAGTATTCCGGCGAGAGCATCGCATCGTCGGTGCCGATCACGCCCGAGGGCGGAATGGGCAACACATCGCCGGCGAAGACCGGCGCGCAGGCCATGGCAAGCAGCAGCGCGCCGGTGAGTTGGGTGGTCAGTCGCATGCTTATGTTTCCGGATCAGCGGTGAGCGGAAACAGCGGCGGTGCCGGCGACCGATTCCGGGGCCGAAGCGCGCGTGGTCAGCATGCCGCCCAGCACCAGGACGCAGACCAGCAGACCGGCGGCGAAGAAACCCTTCAGCATCAGGCTTTCGACTTTCATGACATCTCTCCTTGCGTGGTTGGTCTTGCGTGGTTGGTTGGTCTTGCGAGGTAGATATGGCAAGGCGCGTGCCAACCGCTCCGATGGCTCGCAGGCCGCGCCGTTGAGCCATTTCTTCAAAGTGTCATGGCGTGGGGCGGTTGTCCGCGGACAGGTGGACAGGCGTGTCCGGACAGCGCGGCGGACAGCGGACGCACGCTTTTTCGCCCAGCGGACCCTGCCGCCGGATAGTGGGGTCCCGGTCACGCGGCCCGCCGGCACGCCCCGCTAAAATCGCCCGAACGCAAGACGCGGCCACCGCTGAAAAGGAGTTTCACGGTATGCGCATCGAAACCGTCGATGAGCTGAAGGATCACCTCAAGATCCTGTTCGACGATCCATCCCTGAAGTTCGGCGACGACCTCGGCTACGGGGTCACCTTCGACGTGCCCGGCAAGGCCCGCGCCGTGATGCTGTCATTGCAGGAACGCACCGACGCCGCACGCTGGGGCGGCGACGCGGGCAACTGGTTCTACAAGTGCGATGACGAGAACTGGCTGCTTTATCTACGCTCGATTCCGCATGCGGTGGTTTGCATTGCTTCGGTGAGGTCGTTGCATCGGCGGCATCTGGAGCAGTATCAAGGAAGCAATGCGCCGGTTTGAGGCGAGTGGGACTGCCTGGATGCGGAAAGCCGATTTTCTATCGCTGATGAAGTTCCCACCCGAATGGGAGGAGTGGGGTCTCTATCCCGATGAGCTCTTTCTGGAGCAATGGGCGCTTTACCGGTCGGGTGACGAGGCTGGCAGCGAGCATGATCGGAATGGCGCCTTCCATTGGTGGCTGAGGCAAAAGCCGGGTCTGGAAATTCTGGAAAAATTGTTGGTGTTGACTGAACTCGATCGTGATCCGGTCATGGCCTTGGATGTCCGCAGATACGTCGAGAAGGCCGTGCAGGACCTGCAGTTGCAAGATGAAGCTCACCTCGACGGCCGGTACAAGCCATGAGCATGTACCTGCTGATTCTCCTTATGTTCGGCTTTTGGTTCGTGTTCTCCGTGCATCCGGGTTCAAGGCTTGGTTTCGCTCTCACGGCGGCCGACTGGGGCCAGCTTTGGCGCGACTTGGGTGACAAGGAAAAGCAGACCAAGGCGGCTCTACGGTCGGCCGGCGCTCGCTCGCTGGCCGTTCAGTCGTTGCTGACGTTCTTCGGGGTGCTGAGCAATTACGCGTACGGGCCGCACGACAAGCTCCACACCTTGACCTTGATGATTGCCGCCTTGGGTGGACTCGCCGCCGGCTACTTGGTGCTGATCTGGATGACGCGCGACAAGGGCTGGTACGGGCAAAGCTGAGGAGCGGGGCGGCAACTGGAACGGCCCACGGAAGTCGGGCACCCTGGGCGAGTGGCGGAGCGTGCGTGGACAGGCGAGGCGCTCCAGATCCGGCGATGACCAGGGGAAAGGAATGTTCAAGAACGGACTTTGGTCCATACCGAAAGTCTGGAATCTCAGTCCAGGGATGCGGGTTGGTATTGCAGTTTTTGCTGCCGCTTATCTGGCCGTCACTCATCCCTGGGCGAACGGCGAGCCTTCGATAGCGCATGGCCACTATCAGGTGGCGCTGGCCTTCCTGATGATGGCGGTGTTCCCGCGTGGAACCAGGTTGTACGTTGCGGTTGGCGTTACGCTTCTTGTACTTCTGTTGGCTGGTATGGCCATTAATGGGCTTTCAATCGCGTGAAGTCCGGGGTTGATCGCTGGCGCAAGCGGAGGTGATGCCTTGTGGAATACATCAGAGTCTTATCGAAGGGCGTGGGGCTCGGCTATCCCGTCGAGATCCTGATCGAAGTCGGGCCGGATGGTTGTGCGCGCCGCAAGCTGGAACGGTTTGCGGATGGGCGGGTGGCGCTTGCCAGTGCGCGGTTTGCCGAGGGCGATACGCGGGTGGATGACAAACCGGTGCCGTCGCTGGATGAAATCGATGCCGATCCGGAGTTCGTGGCGCAGAAGATGACCAGGGTTGAGTTTGAGCGGGCGTGGAATGCGGGATTCCTGACGCAACCCGCTTCGCCCTGGCATGGATAAGCAGGTTCAATCTGCTCATCGCCCAAAGTCGCCTCTGCTTAAATCAAATGGAATGAAGAAGAAGGTATGACGGAATTCATTTCGATCACGCCGGTCCGCACCTATGGAGACACCTTCAGTGCAGTGGCGCAGATTTGGCTGACAACTCCTTCCAGCCGTTGGGGGATGGTGGTGATGTTCGCGCTCATCGCAGGCGTGAATGCATGGTCAGGGCCCTGGTGGATGGCAATCGTTGGCGGAGCGCTATGGCTGTTGCTGATTGTGCCGCTTGCTATTGCTTTGCAGAGCTGGAATATCCTGCGATCCGCGCGGCGGGAAGGACCATCTACCTTTGCCTTCGGCGAAGAGGGCGTCGTCTGTCGATCCAAGACGATGGAGGCGCGAGTGCTTTGGTCCGGGATGGTGCGGGTCTTGCTGACCAAGCAGCACTGTTTCCTCTACTTCACGCCACGTTTCGCTTGGTTTCTTCGGCGCGACGGGATGAGCTCTAGTGAGGAGATTGCGATATTGAAGCTGGCCAGCGATGCGGGTGTGAAGGTGCAAGGAGTTCGGTGAGGATTCGCGACGGACGAGCGGCGCTTGCTGATCCTGGATCAGGCGAATCTAGAAGCATGGCTGGCGTAGGGTGAATGATGAAGCGTTGTGAGTATCCCGCGCTTCCGGTTCGAGCTGACACGACGTGCGAAGCTGCCTTCTCCCTCTCCCCTCCGGGGAGAGGGTTGGGGTGAGGGGCCGGGCGGAGCGGTGAGCTGAGGGGCGCGAATGCCTAAGAGCTTTCTTCGCTGCGTAGAAATGGCATCGCTAGAGCGGCCCCTCATCCGCCTGCCGGCACCTTCCTCGCTCCTCAAAGCAGGGCACATCCCTGTGCCCTCCCCGCGTGCTCCCCGGAGGGGAGAAGGGTTCTATATCCGGGCTCTTTATGCTTCTGGCGGCGTCACTCCGCACGCTTCGAGCATCTCCGTAATCCTCGCACTCACCCAATCGAAATCCTCCGGCCCAGCCGCGGCCAACGGTGGATCGGTAAGCGTGGCGAACGCGCTCCAGAACTCATCGCGGTCACCTGTGTCGCGCAGCAGGTGCGGTACCTGCTGCGCGATGCCATCGAGCATGGCCTGAAGCTGTTCGCGGGGCGTAGTCATTCATCGAGCGTACACCGCCGGTTGCTATCGCGGCGTGTAGGTCTTTGCCGTGGGGCAGGTCAGGCAATGCCCCACAGCTTCTTCGCTTCTTCCGCAATCACGTCGGGGAATTCCTCGGGGAAGAACAGGTTGGCGCCTTCGATCCTGCGCACGCCCTTGGAGTTGCCCAGCGTCTTGTCGAGGTAGTCCGGGTCGGAGCCTTTGAAGATGGTGTCGCCGGTGCCCCAGATGATGCGGGTGGGGATGGTGCTCTTCTTGAGCAGCGGCTCGACGCCGGCCAGCGGATTCGGATCCAGGCCCAGCGCGTACGCATCGGCCAAGGCCTTGCGCTGCGGCGTGGCCACGATCGGGCCGAGGTACATATCGAAGGTTTCGTCGGCCATGCGCGCCGGGTAGGTGAAGGTGGCGCCGCCCAGGCCCTTCGGCGAGCGGGCGAAGTTCTTGTCGAGCACGTTGGGCACCAGCCATTCGTCGGCGAACTTGCCGCGGCGTGCGGCTTCCAGCACGGGCAGCACGGCGGGCGGCGGGCTGTCCGATTCCACGTCGCAGTTGGTCAGCAGCACGGTGCGCACCCGCTCCGGGTGCGTGGTCATGAACAGCTGGGCGACGGCGCCGCCGCTGTCGTTGGCGATCAGGTCGACGGTGTCGATATGCAGCTGGTCGAGCAGGTAGGTGAGCATCTGCACCTGGTCGGCCGGCGTCACGCTCTGGCCGGGCGCGGGGCGGGTGTAGCCCAGGCCCATGGAGTCCGGCGCCACGCAGCGGCGGTAGGGCGAGAGACGGTCGATGGCGCCGCGCCACTGGTAGCTGTTGAGCGGGAAGCCGTGCAGGAACAGCGCGGCGGGGCCGCTGCCGCGGTCGACGTAGGCGATCTCGCCGAACGGCGTCTTGGCAAAGCGGCGGGCGGCGTTGAAGGCGGCGACGCTTTCGAGGCTGCCGCTGCTGGAACCGCCGGCGGCGGCGATGGCCTTCTGCGCGGCGCGGGGGGCGCAGGCGGCGAGCGCGCCTGCGGCCAGGGAACCCGCGGCCAGGGCTAGGAACTGTCTGCGATGCATGTCGGTGCTCTCCGGAGGGTGCGTAGGGGGCGGCTGATGGGAGCGGATGATTCGCTCGTGACGGCATGGCGGCAATGACCTCGCAGGTCATGGCGGCATGACCTCCCAGGTCATTGGTCTGGGCACGGACCGCGCCGTATGCTCGCGCCCCATGAACCGAGCCCACGCCCCCTTGCCGATGGCCGCACCCGCTTCCGCCGTAGGCGGACTGCTACGCGAATGGCGCGCCGCGCGCCGTCTCAGTCAGCTCGACCTCGCCCTGGAGGCGGGCATCTCCGCCCGGCACCTGAGCTGCGTGGAAACCGGCAAGGCCCAGGCCAGCCGCGAGATGCTGGCGCGCCTGGCGGACACCCTCGGCATGCCGCTGCGCGAGCGCAACGCGCTGCTGGTGGCGGCGGGCTTCGCGGCGAAATACCCGGAAACCGAACTGGCCACGCCGGCGATGGCGCAGATCCGCAAGGCCATCGACGCGATCCTGCAGCAGCAGGAGCCGTACCCGGCCTTCCTGCTCAACCGCCACTGGGACGTGCTCGGCGCCAACCGCGCGGCGGAGCGGGTGGGCGACTACGTGATGCGCGGCCAGCCCAGCAAGCACACCAATATGCTGCGGCAGATGTTCGATCCGGAGGACTTCCGCCAGGCGGTGGTCAACTGGGAAGAGATCGCCGAAAGCATCGTGCGCCACCTGCACAACGAAGTGGCGGCGGCGCCGTCCGACACCACGGCGCGTGCCCTGCTGGACGAAGTGCTCGCCTACCCGGGCGTGCCGGCGAGCTGGCGTACGCGCGACCTGTCCAGCGCACCGTCGCCGCTGATGACCACCGTGCTGCAGGGCGACGGCGAGCAGCTGCATTTCTTCTCCACCATCACCACCTTCGGCACGCCGCGCGACGTGACGCTGGAAGAGCTGCACATCGAATGCTGCTTCCCGATGGACGAGGCGACCGCGGCCCGTTGCCGGCAGTTGGCGGAGCGGAACCCCTGAGCGCCCTCAGTGGCAGACCAGCACCGGCACGTCGCAGCACAGAATCACCTTGTGCGTGACATTGCTCAGCATCAGGCGCTCGATGCCGTTGTGCGTGTGCGCATCCATCACGATCAGATCGCAGTGGTGCTTGGTGGCGGCGCCGGCGATGGCGGCGTAGGGGCGGTTGTCGAACACGTATTCGCCGTCGCACGGGACGCCAGCGGCCTGCGCTTTCTCGCGCACCTCGTCGAGGTATTCCTGGGCATGCTCGATGGAGCGGCGCTTGCAGGCGTCGCCCTGGACGATGTCGGCGATAAAGCTCACGGCCGGTAGTGGCGGCAGTACGTGGAGGGCGTGCACTCGCGCATGCAACTGAGCAGCGAGGCGTATGCCGGTGTCGATGGCGTGGATGGAGGCGTCGGTGCCGTCGGTGGGAATGAGGATGTGGGTGTACATGGCCGTCTCCCTAGGTGGCTCGCCAGCCGTGCGGTTGGGGCGCGGCGAGGGCGGGTGACGGTTTCTGATATCCGCTGATTGCGGTGGGGTTGCAACTGGGCTTTCGTTGGATGGAAGGGTTCGCTTCGGATGGCCCCTCATCTGCCTGCCGGCATCTTCTCCCCGGAGGGGAGAAGAGATTCACTGGCGGACGTAGCAAACACCTTCAAACGCCCCGCAACCTACCCCCTCTCCCCTCCGGGGAGAGGGCTGGGGTGAGGGGCCGCCCGAAGCGCAACGCCAAAGGCTAGCCATACCCCCTTCCGCTCTACCCAAAAAAAGAAAGCCGCACCCCTTCGGATGCGGCTCTCCAGATCGAACGAAAAACCCCTTACCAGATCTTCACCCGCTGCTTCGGATCCAGATAAAGCTTCTGCCCCGCCTGCACCTTGAACGCGTCATACCACGCGTCCAGATTACGCACCGTCTGCGCCCGGAACGACCCCGGCGAATGCCCATCGCCAATCACCTGCGCCCGCAGTGCCGCATCGCGCGTCTTAGTGCGCCACGACTGCGCAAACGCCAGGAAGAAGCGCTGGTCGCCGCTCAGCCCGTCGATCACCGGTGCCGGCTTGCCGCCCAGCGACTTCACATACGCGGCATGCGCAATCGCCAGGCCCGACACGTCGGCGATGTTCTCGCCCAAAGTCTGCTGTCCGTTGATATGCAGGCCCGGCAGCGGCTCGTAGGCGTTGTACTGCTCGACCAGCTTCTGGCCGGCGGCCTTGAAGTGGGCCTGGTCGTCCGGCGTCCACCAGTTGGCGAGGCGGCCTTCGGCGTCGAATTCCGCGCCGGTGTTGTCGAAGCTGTGGCTGATCTCGTGGCCGATCACCGCGCCGATCGAACCGTAGTTGGCGGCGTCGTCGGCCTTGGGATCGAAGAACGGCGCTTCCAGAATGGCGGCGGGGAAGTTCAGCGCGTTCTGCAGGGGCAGGTTCACCGCGTTCACCGTCTGCGGCGTCATCCACCACTCGCCCTTGTCCACCGGCTGGCTGAGCTTGGCCAACTGGTGCTTGTACTCGAACTCCTGCGCGCGCAGCGAATTGCCGAGTGCATCGTCGGGGCGGATCTCCAGCGACGAGTAATCGCGCCAGGTTTCCGGATAGCCCACGCCCACCTTCAAGGTGGCGATCTTGGCCTTGGCCTTCTGCTTGGTGGCAGGGCTCATCCAATCGAGCGTATCGACGTGCTCGTTGAAGGCGGCCTTGAGGTTGTCCACCATCTGCGTCACGCGCGCCTTGGACGAGGCGGGGAAGTAACGCTGCACGTAGATCTGGCCCACCGCGTCGCCCAGCGCATTGCCGGTGGAACCCACCGCGCGCTTCCAGCGGTCGCGCTGCTTGGGCGTGCCGTTCAAGGTGTGGCCGTAGAACTCGAACTGCGCGTCGGCAAAGGCCTTGGGCAGCAGGCTGGCGCTGCGGTTGATGGTGTGGAAGCTCAGCCAGTCCTTCCAGGTCTGCAGCGGTTCGCTGGCGGTGAGCGCGGAGAGCTTGCTGATCGCCTCCGGCTGCCACGCGATCACCGTTTTCTGGCCGGACAGGCCGGCCGCGCTGAAGTAGGCATTCCAGTCCAGGCCCGGCGCCTTCTTGGCGAAGTCGGCCATCGCCCACGGGTTGTTGGCCTTATGCACGTCTTCGCTGTCGACGATGCTGGCCTGCGCCTTGGCGATCTTGATCTCCAGGTCGAGCACGGCCTTCGCCTTGGCGTCGGCATCCGACACGCCGCCCTGCTTGAGCTGCGCGGCGATATACGCCTGGTACTTCTCGCGATAGCCCTTCATCTGGGCGTCGTCGTTGAGGTAGTAGTCGCGGTTGGGCATGCCGAGGCCGCCCTGCAGCAGGTAGGGCACGTTGTGCGAAGGGTCTTCCAGGCCTTGCGTCACGAACAGGCCGAACAGGTTTTCCGTCCACCAGTTGGTGGCATTGACCGGATCGACGTCGGCGCGCAGCGTGCCGCCGAGCACGCGGGCGAGGTCGGCCTTGCTCTTGATCGCGTCGACTTCGGCCAGTTCCGTCTTGACCGGCGCGAGGCCAGCCTTTTCGATCGCCGCCTCATTCATATAGGCGGCGTAGTAGTCGGCGATCTTGCGTTCGTTGCTGCCGGCCTTGGGGTTGCTCTTGCCGATGTCGCGGATCAGTTCCGCGTTGCGGTTCTCGGCCTTCTCGAACACCTTGAGGAAGATGCCGGTGCTGGAGCGGTCGGCCGGGATCTGCGCGGTCTTCGCCCAGTTGCCGCTGGCGTAGCCGTTGAAGTCGTCGCCGGGTTTCACGGCGTGGTCGATGCCGGCCAGGTCCACGCCGGAAGCGGAGGCGGGAGCGGGGGCAGCGTGCGCGGTGGCGCAGGCGGCCGCGATGGCGGCGGCGAGTATCCAGCGGGTCGACTTCATGGCGAAGCTCCTTGGGGGTGGTCAAAAAAAGGGTGGCTCACGATAGCGCCGCACCCGTGAGCGGGTGGGCATGACCAATGGGCTAGGGCGGCGTCGGCAGCGCGCAAGCCGGACGTCCGCGCGGTCGTCCGCGGACAAGGCGGCGGGCCGGAGTGGCAAGGCGCCATGCGGCTCGGCGGTGTTTTGGCAGGTGGCATGGGGATTGCTCAGAAGCCATGGATGGCGGGGCCTGGTCGGCATCCGCAACTGCCCGCGCGGCCAGCCGCGCCACCACGTCGAAGGATGCCCATGCGTTTCCCGGGATTGCCCTTGCTTGCCACGCTGGCGCTGTGCGCCGGCATCGCTTCCCTGCAGGCGCAGGACGCACCGCTGCCGCCGCTCGATCGCGCCGCCGCCACCAAGATCATCGGCGACCTGCGCCGCATCGTGGCGCCGGAAGGCATCGAGCGGCACGAGAAGGTGCGCATCGGCGGCATCGACCAGTGGGTGAGCATCCGCGGCATGGACAAGCGCAACCCGGTGTTGCTGATGATCCATGGCGGCCCGGGCTGGGTGGCCATGCCCACCAGCTGGTATTTCCAGCGCGGCTGGGAGGACTACTTCACCGTGGTGCAGTGGGACCAGCGCGGCGCCGGCAGCACGTATGCGGCGAACGATCCGGCGGCGGTGGCGCCGACCATGACGCCGGAGCGGATGGTGGCGGATGCCGAGGAGATGGTGGCGTGGCTGCGCAAGGAGTTCGGCCAGGACAAGATCTTCGTGCTCGGCCATTCCTGGGGTTCGTACCTGGGCCTGGAAGTGGCGCGCCGGCATCCGCAGTGGCTGTATGCGTATATCGGCGTGGGCCAGGTCACCGATATGCCGGCCAGCGAACGCGAAGGTTGGCGTTTCGATATGGAAGAGGCGCAGAAGGCCGGCGATACGCAAGCGATCAAGGAGCTGCGTTCCATCGCGCCGTATGCGGAAGGCAACCGCCCCGTGCCATTGGCGGATCTGCAACTGCAACGCAAATGGCTCAACCGCTATGGCGGCATGGTCTATGGGCGCAACGGCGGCGAAGCCGAAGCGGCGGCGATGGCCTTGTCGCCGGAGTACAGCGACCGCGACGTCAAGCTGGTGTTCGAAGCGGCCGACTACTCGGTGGGCAAATTGCTGGGCCAGGTGCTGACCATCGACGAGAGCAAAGTGCGGCGGCTCGATTGCCCGGTCATCCTGCTGCTGGGCCGGCACGACCACAACGTTTCTTCGCATCTCGCCGCGGCGTGGTTCGAGCAGGTGCAGGCGCCGTCCAAGCGGCTGGTGTGGTTCGAGCATTCGGCCCACGAAGTGATGATCGAGGAGCCGGGCAAGACCCTGGTCTCGCTGGTGCAGTACGCGTTGCCGCTGGCGGCGAAGAGCGGTGGCGATACGGCGGGCGAGGTACTAGACGACCGGTCTAATGGGCGCTAGAGTGCGCGCCCATGAACCCTGCCGCCCCTGCCACCGACGTCCGCCAGCACATCCTCGATGTGGCCAGGCCGCTGTTGCTGAGCAAGGGATTCACCGCCGTGGGGCTGGCCGAAGTGCTGGCCGCGGCGCGGGTGCCGAAGGGGTCGTTCTATCACTACTTCGGTTCGAAGGAGGCCTTCGGCGAAGCCGTGCTGGAGGACTACTTCGGCAACTACCTCGCGCATACCGACGCGCTGCTGGCCCAGCAGGGCACGGCGGCGCAGCGCCTGCTGGCGTACTTCAACGACTGGCTGGATTCGCAGACCGGCGACGAAGCGCAGAGCCGCTGCCTCGCGGTAAAGCTGGGCGCGGAAGTGTGCGATCTGTCGGAGAGCATGCGCACCGCGCTGGAGCGCGGCACCGGCGGTGTGATCGAGCGCTTGGCGCGTTGCATCGAGCAAGGGCGCGCGGATGGCTCGGTGACGCCGGCGCTGGAACCGCAGGCCGTGGCGGCGATGCTTTATCAAAGTTGGCTGGGTGCGAGCCTGCTGGCGAAGATCGCGCGCGATCGCGCGCCGCTCGACACGGCGATGTCCGGTACACGCCAACTGCTCGGACTGCACGACAAAGTTTGAGGCGGGAGATGCGCAAGCGCTCCCGCCTTTTTTGCGCCCCATGACTAGACGATTGGTCTAATTCCCCACAGGAGTGATCCCCATGCCCCAGAACGACACCGTCAACCGCCGCCTGGTACTTGCCGCGCATCCGAAGGGCGCGCCGACGCCGCAGGACCTGCGCCTGGAAGAAGTGCCGGTGCCGCAGCCTGCCGAAGGCCAGGTGCTGCTGCGCACGCTGTATCTGTCGCTCGATCCGTATATGCGCAACCTGATGGACGTGGTCGGCCCGAGCTACGCGGAAGCGGTGAAGATCGGCGCGCCGATGGCGGGTGGCACGGTGAGCCGGGTGGCGGCGTCGAAGCATCCGCAATTCAAGGTGGGCGATCTGGTGCTGAGCAATGCCGGTTGGCAGGACTACGCGTTGTCTGACGGCAAGGATCTGTTGCCGCTGGGCGATATGGCGCGTCCGTCGCTGGCCTTGGGCGGGCTGGGCATGCCGGCGTTTACGGCGCACTACGGCCTGCTCGATATCGGCCAGCCGAAGCCGGGCGAGACGGTGGTGGTGGCTGCCGCCACCGGCGCGGTGGGTTCGGTGGTGGGGCAGATTGCCAAGTTGAAGGGTGCGCGTGTGGTTGGCATTGCCGGTGGTGCGGACAAGTGCCAGTACGCGGTGGACGAACTGGGTTTCGACGTGTGCCTGGACCGGCGCGATCCGGAGTTGGCGAAGAAGCTGGCGGAGGCTTGCCCGAACGGGATCGACGTCTACTTCGAGAACGTCGGCGGCGAAGTATTCGACGCGGTGCTGCCGCTGCTCAACAACCATGCGCGCGTGCCGGTGTGCGGGATCATCGCGCACTACAACGACAAGTCGCTGCCGGCGGGGCCGAATCGCCTGCCGCTGGCGATGTCCACCGTGTTGCAGAAGCGGGTGCGGATGGAGGGCTTCATCATTCTTGACCACTATGGCGAGCGGTTTGCGCAGTTCCGGCGTGAGATGGGTGAGTGGATTGCGCAGGGGAAGGTGAAGTTGCGCGAGGATGTGGTGGAGGGGTTGGAGCATGCACCGCAGGCGTTTATCGGGCTGCTGGAGGGGAAGAATTTTGGGAAGCTGGTGGTCAAAGTCGCTGACTGACCTGCATGGTGAAACTCTTCTCCCCTCCGGGGAGAAGATGCCGGCAGGCAGATGAGGGGCGGGTGCTCGCGGTGGCGTTGCTACGAAGAGAGGAGAAGCCTTTGGGCTTTCTCGATCATCAGCGCACTGCTCCGCCCGGCCCCTCACCCCGACCCTCTCCCCGGAGGGGAGAGGGAGTGCGTTGAGGTAATCGGGAAACGTAGTTCCCAAGTTGGAACTCTTCGCCCCTCCGGGGAGAAGATGCCGGCAGGCAGATGAGGGGCGGGTGCTCGCGGTGGCGCCTCTACGAAGATATGTAGAGCTTTGGGTTTTCGCGCCCCTCAGCTCACCGCTCCGCCCGGCCCCTCACCCCGACCCTCTCCCCGGAGGGGAGAGGGGGTTGAGAGGGTGTCGCTGGATTTGCTCTAGGAGGCGTCGCGGTCATCGTCGATGGTCGCGTGCTCCTCGGCGCGTACCTGTAGCCACTGCATCCGCAAATGCGCCTGCGTCGCGCAGCGCGTTCCCATTTCGATAAACGCCGCGATGCTTTCCAGCATGACCGGCAGGCGCTGTGTATTCACGCTGCCGCGTTCGTCGCCCAATTCAGCCAGCCATCGAATGGCATTGTGCGCGTAGTGAAGCAACTCGGTCGCATCGTTCAACAACGCATCCGGCCCCGCCTCCGGATCGGAAAAATATTCCACGTGGCGTGTGAGCCACGCTTCGCCAAAGATATCCATAAGCAACTCCTTGCCATGCGCCGCCCTCGTCCCGAGAACGGCACGCCGCCGGACAGCACGGCGTGCCGCGACCATACGGACTCGAGGTTTACCGACCACCTGGAACACAGGCGCCGGGCGGCTTGATTGAGGAAGTGGAATGCGGCTTCAGTCGCTTTCGCCGTTGCACGAAGCAACGCGCCGGGTTTCACGGCTAGGAATCATTACCTGCGAAAACTCTTAGGCCGCGGCTCTTCAACCGTGTCGGCGAAGACGGCGGACAGCCCGATTAGTCGGCGGATGTGTCGCCCTGGGGATCGGCGAGCGTACGAGTGACGTATGATCTGGGGTAGCCATGATCAATTCCTTAGATTGGTGATGGTTAGCGGGTCAAGGGTGTTCCTAGCACCCTTGGCTCGCGCTCTCACGACATTGCTGCCATGGTTGCCCGCGACGCGTCTTCAAATCACAGCGCGGGCAACGCAATCACGCTAGCAGAGCAACTTAGGGTTGTCTGTAGTCGTAATCCGATAAATGCATCGTTGATGCAGATCGCAACCGTCAGGGCAGTCGTGGTTCACGGCGAGCGGTGAGCATTCCATCAGAATGGAACTCAAGCGCTATCGGATGCCCCTTCGCATCGCGCGCAACGTGGATGTAATCGGTGCCATCGCCCGCGTAATAAAGCACGTCGCCCTTCGCCGCGGCCAACTCGCGCTCAGGGCCGCCATCGCGCCGGATCGTCAGCTTTGCATCGCGAATCCCGAGCACATGCTTGCTGTCGCCGGCGATGCGATAGCTGCCCGCCAACGCCTGCATGTCACTTGCGGATAGCGCTTGCGGCGTCCAGCTCGTATACGGATCGTCAACCGCAAGCGCACCCAGGCGGTGCGCAAGGGCGCGCGGATTCGGACGTCCACCATCGGTATTGGCAAGCACCACCACCGTCACGTCCTGCTCGGGAAAGTAGGTGAACTGCGTGGCGAAGCCCGCGATGCCACCGTTGTGTTCGTACACGGGTTTGCCACGCACCGTGCCAACCGCGATGCCGTAACCGTAAGCCACGGGTTGGCCGTCGGACGTGGTCTTCGGTGTGGTCATCGCTTCGCGCAATGCGGACGGCAACAGCTCGCGATGCAGCGCGCGCAGAAATTTGAACAGATCGTCCACCGTGGAACTCAGCGCACCGGCGGCGCCGGGACCGGTCATGCTGGAGTAGGGCGCGCGCGTCGCATTGCCCTTGGCATCGGTGCTGTAACCCTCGACCTGGCCGGACACGATGGACTCGTCGCCGGCATACAGCGTGTGCTGCATGCCGACCGGTGCCAGCACCAGGTCGTGCATGGCGCGATCCCATGATTGGCCAGTCACGCGCTCGATCACCGCGCCCAGCAGCATGTAGCCGGAGTTGCTGTAGCGCCATTGCGCACCGGGCGCGAAATCCGGCGCCTTGGTTGCGATGCGCTCGACCAGCGACTTGGTATCGAAGGTCTCGGCCGGACCGGCTTCCCAGTCGTCGCTGACGCCGGAGGTATGGTCCAGCAGCTGCGCCAGGGTGATGTGCGCGGCGTTGGGAAAATCCGGCAGATAGCGCGACAGCGGATCGCTCACAGACAGCTTGTGCATCGCCGCCAGCTTCAACACGGTGGTGGCGGTCAGCGTCTTGGTGATCGAGCCGATATGGAAGCGCTGGTCCGCGGAAAGCGGCACGCTCAGTTCGACATTGGCCATGCCCGTCGCGCCGCGGTAGAGCACCTGGTTGCCACGCGCCACCAGCACGGCGGCGCCGGGGTTGCCATTGGCAATGTCGCCGGCAAGCATGGCTTGCGCACGCGCGGCGAAATCTTCGCTGGCCAGTGCCGGCAGGGCGAGGGAACACAGCAGGGCGGACAGACAAACGGTGCGGAGGTGGTTCATGGCGTCCCTGCATCTGTGGATGATGGCGAGGGACTGTAGCAGCGTCGCAGCGTAGGTTGGGGGGGGGGGGGGGGGGGGGGGGGGGGCCCCCCCCCCCCCCCACCCCAACCTACGCCGGCGTTTTTAGTCGTTGCCGAGCAGCTCCAGTTCGGCCAGCGACACGGAGGCGCCATTGCCGAAGCTCACCCGGTACCACGCGTAGGCGCCCGGCTTGGCGATGCTGAAAGCGCGCGTCTGCCCCGGCCACGGGAAGCGTTCGCCATGGCGGCTGTCCAGCGCCGTCCACTGCTTGCCGTCGTTCGAGCCTTCCAAGGTCCAATCGCCAGGTGCGTTGCCGAGCGGGGCTGAGGTGAGCGTATACATCGCCACCTTCGCCGCTGCCGGCGCATGCCAGCGCACCACGGCATGCGCGGCAAGCGTGGTGTCGGTGCGCCCGTCGTTGTCGAATAGGGCGTCCGGCTTGGCGACACCGGTTGCATCGCGCTCGCCCTTGCCGCCATCGGTAAAGTCGCGCAGCGGCTTCGGACCGGCCGCACCGCTCAGCGAAGTGGGCAAGTCCGCTTCGTCGCCCGCCCAGTGCGAAGGCTGCGGTCCCATCTCGAAACTCAGGGTGGCGCCCTTCGCCAGCAGCTCATGCGGCAAGGTGAGGCGATGCCACGGCTGGCCGTTGACCTTCAGGCTCTGCACGTAGCGGTTGCGGTCGCTGACCTGCGGCGCATCGATCACGATGTGCTTGCCGCTGTCCAGCTTGATGTCCATATGCGGGAAGAACGGCGCGCCGATCACATACTCCGGCGCGCCCATGCGCAGCGGATAGAAGCCGGCGGCGCTGAACACGTACCAGGCCGACATCTCGCCGTTGTCCTCGTCGCCCGGATAACCCTGGCCGATATCGCTGCCGAGGTACACGCGCGACAGCAGGTCGCGCACCTTGTCCTGCGTCTTCCACGGCTGCCCGGCGTAGGCGTACATGTAGAGGATGTGGTGCGAGGGCTGGTTGCTGTGGCCGTACTGGCCCATGCGGATATCGCGCGCTTCCAGCATCTCGTGGATCGGCTCGCCGTAGCCGCCGACGTGGAACTCGCCGGGCGTGGCGAAGAACTGGTCCAGCTTCGCCGCGAGTTTGTCGCGGCCGCCGTACAGCGCGGCCAGGCCGGCGCCGTCGTGCGGGGCGTGGAAGGCCATGTTCCAGGCATTGGTCTCGGTGTAGTCGTCGCCCCAGCGCAGCGGGTCGAACTGCGCCTTGGTGTAGCGCCACTGGCCCTTGGCATCGCGGCCGACGAAGAAGCCGATCTCGGGATTGAACAGGTTGACGTAGTCCTGTGCGCGCGAGTGGAAATACGCGGCGTCGGCGGCGTAGTTGGCGCGGTAGGGATCCTTGGCGTTCTGGTCGGCGGCCAGCGCGGCGGCGAGGTTGCCGATAGCGAAGTCGTTGATATAGCCGTCCATCGACCAGGACAGGCCTTCCTTGGTGCCGGTGTCGACATAGCCGTTGAAGTTGGAGCGGTCCAGCCCCTTGCGGCCGGTGCCGGCGATGGGGCTGAGCACGGTCGCGTCCTTCAGGGCGGCCTGGTAGAAGCTGAGCACGTCGAAGTTGTGGATGCCCTTGAGCCACGCATCGGCGAAGGCCACGTCGGCGCTGGTGCCGACCATCAGGTCCGCATAGCCGGGCGAGGACCAGCGCGCGATCCAGCCGCCGTCGCGGTATTCCTGCACGAAGCCGTCGATCAGTTCGCCGGCCTGCCGCGGCGCCAGCAGCGTGTAGGCGGGCCAGGCGGTGCGGTAGGTGTCCCAGAAACCGTTGTTGACGTAGACCTTGCCGTCGAGCACGCGCGCGCCGGTATGCGTGGGCGTGTTGTCGCCGGTGGCGGCGGAGAACGGGCTGGCGTAGCGGTAGACGCGCTTGGCCTGGTCGCCGGTGTTCTCGTAGGCGGAGTTGGGATAGAGGAACAGGCGGTACAGGTTGGAATACAGCGTGACCAGCTCGTCGTGGTTGGCACCCTTTACGGCAACGATGCCGAGCTGTTCGTCCCAGCGCTTGCGCGCGCGTTCGCGCACGGTGTCGAGGGTGTCGCTCTTGGCGATCTCCAATGCGAGATTGTGCTTGGCCTGGTCGACGCTGATCAGCGAGGTGGCGATGCGCAGGTTGACGGTCTTGTTCTTCGAGGTATCGAAGCCGAACCAGGCGGCAACGTGGTCGCGGCCTTCGCCGGCGAGCTTGCCGCTTTCGCTGACGGGCTGGTCGGCTTCGGCATAGAAGAACAGACGCGTGGCGCCGGTGGAAAGGCGGCTCTTCACGTCCGAGTAGCCGCTGAAGCTGCGGCCGGAAGGGTCGAGCGTAATGCCGCCCTGGTCGCTGCGGTTGTCGAACACCAGCTGGCCGCGCGCGGCGGGGAAGGTGAAGCGGAAGATCGCGGCGTGGTCGGTGGGTGCGATCTCGCTGACGATGCCGTTGTCGAACGCCACCTTGTAGTAGTCGGCGCGCGCCACTTCGTGGTCATGGCCGAAGCTCAGCGCGCGTGCCTTGCGGTTGGCGGTGGGCGCGCCGCTGACGACGCTGGCCGGCATCAGCTGGAAGGTCTGGCGGTCGCCCATCCACGGGCTGGGTTCGTGCGACAGCACCAGGGCTTCCAGGCGCGGGCGATTGTCGTCGCCGTTGCGCTGCTGGTACTGGTACATCCAGTCGGAGCCGGCATCGGTCACCGGCGCCCAGAAGTTGAAGCCATGCGGCAAGGCGGTGGCGACGACGTTGTTGCCGCGCGAGAAGTCGGCATTGGAGTTGGTGCCGCGCAAGGTGCTGACGTAGTCGCTGGGGCGCGTGGCGGTATCCGCCGGCGCATCGCCGATGCGCACGTCGTCGAGGAAACCTTCCACCGTGCCGGCCGGGCCGTCCTGCGCGAGCACGATGCGCTTGATGGTGCGGCTTTGCGCCACCGCGCCCACGTCGATGACCAGGCGGTTCCACTGGTTGGGATAGAGCGTGCGGCCTTCGCCTTGCGCGCGCGCGGTGGCGGCGACGTGGCGCTGGTCGTAGGCGGCGTGGGCGGAGAGATGCGAGCCGTCGTCGAACACCAGGTCCACCGCGGCGTAGGTGGACGGGTTGGCGAGGTTGTCGCCCACGGTGACGGGGAACAGCAGGTAGGAGAGTTGCGTATGCGCGCCCACCGGCAGGTTGACGTCGAACAGCGCGGCTTCCTGCGCCTTGCCACCCTGGCTGCGGTAATGCAGCGAGTGCAGGCCGGTGAAGCCGACGCCGGGCTTGGCGGTGAGCACCACGTTTTTATCCGGGCCGCCGGCGATGTCGACGGCGAGCGGGGATTTGGACGTCTGCAGCGTCGGGTCGCCCGGTTCGAAGGAGCTGAAGAAGTCACCGTCCTGGCTGGCATGCGCCAGGGGCAGGGCGAGCAGCAGGGCGCAGGTAAGGAGATGCGGAGCGGAGATGCGGAGCCGGTGGCGCATGCGTAGGTCTTCCCCTCGTGGGCGCGCGGTGCGAGGGGACCGGGCGCGGAAGTCCCGATTTGAATCGTTCTAAATGCGCTGTGTCAAACCGCGCCGCAGCATCCTTGCGTGCCCCCTCTCCCCTCCGGGGAGAGGGCTGGGGTGAGGGGCCGGGCGGAGTCGTGAGCGGAGGGGCGCGAAAACCCAAAGCTCTTGTTCTCTTCGTAGAAGCGTTGCGGCGAGCACCCGCCCCTCATCTGCCTGCCGGCATCTTCTCCCCGGAGGGGAGAAGAGTTGCACGATGGATGTCGATTCTTGCGACGCACATTCGTCATCCTCACAAACCCGGCGCAAGATGCACCGGCCATTTCCCCCGCAAGCGAGCCAAACATGACCAACCATGTTTCCCCCGGAACGAATCCCGATCACCACGAGCGCCGACGCTGGATCGCGCTGCTGGTGCTGTGCATGGGTGTGCTGATGATCGTGCTCGACACGACCATCGTGAACGTGGCGCTGCCCTCGATCAAAACCGACCTGAAGTTCAGCGACACCGAGCTGGCCTGGGTGGTCAATGCCTACATGCTGACTTACGGCGGCTTCCTGCTGCTCGGCGGTCGCTTGGGCGACCTGTACGGCCATCTGCGTTTCTTCCTGCTCGGCATCGCGCTGTTCACGCTGGCCTCGCTGGCCTGCGGCCTGTCGCAGACGCAGGGTTTCCTGATCGCCTCGCGGGCGATTCAGGGCCTGGGCGGTGCGGTGGTCACGGCGGTGGCGCTGTCGCTGATCATGGATCTGTTTACCGAGCCGGCCGATCGCGCCAAGGCGATGGGCATCTATGGCTTCGTCTGCGCGGGCGGCGGCAGTCTCGGGGCGATGCTCGGCGGCGTGCTGACCAGCACGCTGACCTGGCACTGGGTGTTCCTGGTGAACCTGCCGATCGGCATCGCGGTGATCGTGTTCGCCCCGAAGCTGCTGCCTTCGACCAAGGGCGTGTCGGATACGCGCCATCTCGACGTCAGCGGTGCGATCACCGTGACCAGCGCGCTGATGCTGGCGGTGTACGCCATCGTCAACGGCAATGAGCTGGGTTGGACTTCGGCGCGCACGCTGGGCGAGCTGGCGGTTGCGGTGCTGCTGTTGGCGGTCTTCTTCGTGATCGAGGCGCGCGTGCGCAAGCCGCTGATGCCGCTGCGCCTGTTCCTGCGCCGCAATATCGCCGTGTCCAACACGGTGGGCGTGCTGTGGGCGGCGGCGATGTTCGCGTGGTTCTTCCTGTCCGCGCTCTATATGCAGCTGGTGCTGGGCTACGGGCCGCTGGAAGTGGGCCTGGCGTTTTTGCCGGCCAACCTGATCATGGCGGTGTTCTCGCTGGGCATCTCGGCCAAGCTGGTGATGCGCTTCGGCATCCGCAAGCCGTTGGCGGCGGGGTTGGCATTTGCCGCGCTGGGCTTGCTGTTGTTCGCGCGTGCGCCGCAGGACGGGCATTACCTGATCGACATCATGCCGGGCATGGTGCTGCTGGGACTGGGCGCGGGCATCGCGTTCAATCCCTTGCTGCTGGCGGCGATGGGCGATGTGGAGCCGTCGGAATCGGGACTCGCTTCCGGCCTGGTCAATACCGCCTTCATGATGGGCGGCGCGCTGGGCCTGGCGGTGCTGGCCAGTCTTGCCGCCTCGCAGACCGGCACCGCGCTGGCCGATGGCGTCGAGCGCGGCGCGGCCTTGTTGACCGGTTATCGCACGGCCTTCCTGGCCGGTGCCTGCTTCGCCGCGCTGGGCGCGGTGCTGGGCGCGACGCTGCTGCGGCCGCGCGAAGCGGCGGCTGGCGAAGCGCCCGTGTCGGCGCATTGAAACCTTGCGAGGAGATGCCGCCATGGATCATCAGACCGTATCGCGCGACGCCTGGATAGAAGCGCGCGTGGCCTTGCTGGAGAAGGAAAAGGAATTCACACGGCTGAAGGACGAGCTCAGCGCCGCGCGGCGCGAGCTGCCGTGGGTCGAAGTGACCGAGCCTTATGTGTTCGACGGGCCGCAGGGCCCGGTGACGCTGGCCGAGCTGTTCGGCGGGCGCAGCCAGTTGTTCGTGAAGCACTTCATGCTGCGGCCGGGGCAAGAGAAGCCCTGCATCGGCTGCTCCTTCGAAGTGGATCATCTGGCCGGCATCCTGGTGCATCTGGAAAACCACGACGTGGCGTATGTGGCGATCGCGCGTGCGCCGATCGCGGAGATCGAGGCGCTGCGGCAACGCATGGGTTGGCAGTTTCCGTTCGTGTCGTCGCATCGCAGCGACTTCAACTTCGACTTCCAGGTGTCGTTCACGCCGGAGCAGATGGCCGAGGGCAAGGCGATCTACAACTATCGCGAGGAGAAGCCGGAGGGTACGGATTACTCGGGCGACAGCGTGTTCTACAAGGATGCGGATGGAAGGATCTTCCATACGTACTCGACCTTCGGCCGCGGCGGCGAGCAGTTTCTCGGGATCTATGGGTTTCTGGATGTGATGCCGAAGGGGCGGGCCGAGAACGGGCCGTATCGGTCGCTGGGGGATTGGGTGAAGTTGCGGGATGCGTATGGAACGGCCGCTGGCTGCGGCTGTAAAACCTGACCGTAGGTTGGGGTGAGCGAGAGCGAACCCCAACGTGCGTAGCGCCGCGATGTGTTGGGGTTCGCTTTCGCTCACCCCAACCTACGCCGAGCGCTCGGCCTATTTCTCGAGACGGTAATTCAAACTCGCCCGATTGAAATCCGTCGCACTCTGCGCCTCGAAATTCCACCGATGGCTCAAGCGATAACGCAGCGTCACCACCTGTCCAGGCTCGAACAACCCGACGCCATAGCTCAGATACAAACGCGGCGACAGGAATTTGCCGACGGTAAACGCCGACGTCCCGCCCAGCGCCTCGTTGCTCGAAACACCCACGTCGTCGATACCGAGCTTGCTGCCCACGCTCTTGGCCAGCAGATCGCCTGCCGCAGACCCCAGCGCCTGCGCCGCCGCACCGACCATATCGCCTTCGCCGCCTTTCACCTGCGACAGCGGCTTGCCGGTGATCAGATAGGACAGCGCATCCGACTGCTCCATCACCGGATTGGAGAACACGGTAAGCACCGGACGCTGCGCCGTCCCCGACACCATCAGGCCGACCTTCTGCCCTTCGTCGATGGTGGCATTCGGATTGAGCTTGCGCGCCGCGCGGATATCCAGGCCGGGGTTGTCGACCGGCGTGCTCGCGAACAGCAAGCGTCCCTGCTCGATCTGCAGGTTCTGCCCGTAAGCCTTGTAGATACCGTCGACGGTGATCTGTCCCTGGCCGGTCGTGGCGCGGCCGGGACGCTCGCTGACGGTAAGCGTTCCGCTGAGGCGGCCGTCCAGGCCGAAGCCGACCAGATGCGTCTTGCGCCCCAGATCGACCTTCACCGACGCGGTGATCGGCAAGGCCTTGGCCTTCTCTGCCTGCTGCTCCTGGTCCACCACCACCACGTCGGGCGAGGCCTGCGTGGCGCCGGCGCCGGGCAGGCGGGAGACGTCGATGTCGGCGGTGTCGAGCGTGACGTCGCCGCCGACGTTGATGCCCTTGGCGTCCTGGGTGATCTGCAGGTCGGGCGAGATGATCACCTTGGCCGAGGGAATATCCGCGGCGGTGAACTGGCTGCCCTTGACGTTGATCGCGGTGGTGGCGCCTTCGCCGACGCCCGCATGCCCGTCGATGCGCAGCGAACCCTTGCCCGACTGCACGCTGCCGCCGATCAGAAACTGCCTGGCGTCGGTGGTGCTGACGGTGAGCTGGCCCTGGCTGAGCTTCAAGCCGGCCGACGGCACTTCGGCGGCGAAGCCGGTGACGGCTGCCTGGCCGGAAACCAGCGGCTGCGCCACGGTGCCGGCGAAGCGGAAGCTGCCGTTGGCCGCGCCTTTCACTTCCGCGACTTCATTGCTGAAGAGTTCGATGAACTTGAGATTGTTGAGGTGCAGTTCCAGCTGCCCGCCCAGCGCCTGCTGCGCGCCGTTGATCGAGACCTGCCCGTCGACGCGGCCGCCGTCGTTGAGGCCCGCATGCAAGGTGGCGTTCTGGCTGGAGGGGCTGAGCTGCGCCTGCAGCGCGAGTTCGTTATAGGACAGCAGCGGCTGGTCGGCGCGGTCGACATAGGTGATGGTGCCGCGCGGCGAGGTAATCGAGGCGCTGCCGCTGAGCGCGCCGGCCGCGTTGCGCCGGATGCTGCCGCTGCCGCCCAGGGTGCCGTCGGCGCGCATCGGCATGTCGGGGCCGGCGAAGGTCATCAGCAGCGCCAGCGGCAGATCGCGCAGGCGGTAGTTGGCGTCGAGATTGCCGGCCTTGTCCTGCTTGGCCGCCACGCACAGCTGCGGCTCGCCGGCGGTGAGGCACAGCTCGGACAGGCTCATCGCACCGTTGTCGTAGCCCAGCTGCGCGGGCTGCTGCAGATGCCAGCGCGGAATGCCTTGCGGCTCCAGGTCCAGCGTGGACAGCGTGCCGTTCCACGCGCTGCCCTTCATGCCGCCGCTGAGCGCGACACGCGTGGAAAGCTGCTGGCCGCTGGCCTGCAGGGTGAGGCTGTGGCGTGCGGAGCTGCCTTCGCCGTGCAGGTCGATGCGCTTGAAATCCAGGCCGCCGAGCTTGGCGGCGCCGGTTTCCAGGTCGAGCTGTCCGCCCGGGTTGCTGAGGTCGGGCAGGTTGGCGTTGAGGTGCAGGCTGTCGATGGTCTGGCCGGCGTAGGCGATGCCATTGCCTTGCAGCTTGGCGTCGAGCGAGAACTTCGGCGCCTTGCCGCGCAGGCGCAGGTCGCCCTGCACGCGGCCTTGCGCATCCGGCAGCCAGTCGCCCAGCGAGGCGATGGCCAGATCGAGCTGCGCGTCGTTGCTGGCGCCGGGCTTGGCGTCGAGCTTGACCGTGCTGCCGCCGGAGGCGAGATCGAGCTTGCCGTCGACCACTTGTTGCGGCGTGAGATGCAGCTTGCCCTGCGCGCGCACCGGGCGGTCGCGCAGGGTGCCGGCGAGCTTGCGGATATCCAGCGTGGCGTCGGGCTGGTTCTGCGGCAGCGTGCCGTCGGTGGCGATGTCGAAATCCAGCGCGCCGTTCCAGCCGGCCAGCAGCTGGCCGGGGTCGAGCTTGTTCGCTGTAGCTTCGAGCTGCCAGGCCAGCGCGGGCTGCAAGGTGAGCGTGCCCTTGGCCTGCATGCCGCCCTGCGGCTGCTTGAGTTCCAGCGTGTGCAGGGTGATGAGTTTCGGTGTGCCGTCCAGATTGAGCGCGAGCTTGGCCAGCTTGCCGGGCGGGCCGATATCGACATCGCCTTCGGCATGGAAGGCATCCGCGCTGCCGCGCGCTTTCAGGCTGCCCTGGCTGGCCAGGTCCTGGCCGGCGAGCGATGCCGGCAGCAGCAGGTCTTTCCAGGCGATGGTGAGGTCGCCGCTCACCGGTTGCGCGCCGAGCTGCACGGTGCCGTTGGCTTCGAGCTGGCCCTTGATCTGCGGCGAGCCCAGCGTGAGCTTCTGCAGTTGCAGCGTTTTGAAGTCGTCGCTGAAGCGCGCGCTCAGCGGCTGCAGCAGCAGCTGGTAGTCGTTGAGATCGACCTTGCCCTGCAGCGTGCCGCCGTGGCGGTCGCCGCTGCCCTGCAGGGCCAGGCCCAGCGCGGTGAGCGAGCTGTCGCCGAGCAGGGGCTTGGGATCGAAGCGTGGCGCGTCCAGGCGCGCGTTCCAGTCGTAGTCGCCGCGCTGCGCGGCGTCCACGGTGAGCTGCAGCGCGGTGGGCTGGGTGAGTTTGAGTTCGGTCTTGATGCGCTTGCCGTCGCCGTGCGCTTCGATGCTGCCGGCGTATTCCACGCCGGCCACTTTCCAGGCGAAACCTGCGGCGCCATCGCCTTGTTCGCCGGCGGCAATGACGAGCTTGCCGTTGAGGTCGGCGTGGCCATCCGGCGCCAGCAGATTGAGCTGGTGCAGCTCGATGCCGGCGGAGGTCCACTGGCCGGCCAGGTCCAGGCGGTTGGAGGCGAACAGCGGTTCGCCCGCCTGCGCGATGCGCACGGCGCCGACGTGGACGCGGTCGAGCACGATGTCCAGCGGCGGCTTGAGCGAGAAGCTGGTTTCGCTGGGTTTTTCTTCTTCCTTCGATTTGGGCAGCGCGACGTCGATGCCGTCGGCGTCCAGGTTCAGCACATGCGCGCGCTTGCGCAGCAGCGGCCACAGGCGCAGGTCGAGCGTGGCGCTGGCCACCTTCACTTCCATGCCCTGGCCGTCGGCGTAGCGCAGGCCCTTGAGCTGCAGCGGGCCGGCGAGATGGCCATCCGCCTGCTGCACGGTAAGCGCGCCATCGGTGAAGGCTTGCGCGCGCGCCAAGGCGAAACGCAGGCCGGACGCGCTGCCCAGCAGCCACCACAGCGCAACCGCCAGCAACAGCACCACGATGCCGAGGAAGATGCCGATGCGCTTGAGCCACTTGGCCATCGTCATGCTCCTTACAAGTCCGGCCCGATCACGAGATGCAACTGCACCCCGTGTTCGCGCTTGTCATTGATCGGCGTGCCGACGTCCACGCGGATCATGCCCACCGGCGACAGCCAGCGCACGCCCAGGCCGGCGCCGACGCGCGGCCGGTAATCGGTGCCGTCGAAAGCATTGCCGGCGTCGACGAAGGCGGCCATGCCCCAGTTGCGGGTGAAGTAGTGCTCCACTTCGGAGCTGGCCACCAGCAGGTTGCGGCCGCCGACGACGCGGTCGAAGTCGTTGCGCGGGCCGATGGTCTGGAAGCCGTAGCCGCGCACCGAGCGGTCGCCGCCGGCGAAGAAGCGCAGCTGCGGCGGCAGGGCGTTGAAGTCGTTGGTCCAGGTATAGCCGACGCTGCCGCGCAGGATCAGGCGGTCGCGTTTGGTGAAGGCGCGGATCCACTTCGCGTCCGCGGCGAGCTGGCTGAAGCTGGCGTCGGACAACAACGTGCCGACGGTGCTGCGCGCGTAGATGTCGATCGCCCAGCCGTTGCGCACGAAGGTGGGGTTGTCGGCCTGTTTGCGCGACAGCGAGGCCTCCGGATAGAACAGCGTGCTGCGGCCGTGTTCGATGCCGGCGACGTTGTCGTTCTCGCCGGCCTGCTTGCCCACGGTGAAGGTGCCGGACAGCGCATGCAGGCCGATGGTGCGCGTCCAGCCGTGCCACAGGCGGGTTTCGTTGGCGACCAGTTCGAGCGTGCGCGATTTCGAGGTGTCGGTGTTGGCGTCGCGGAAGTTGGCGCCGAAGTTGAACGAGCGCTGGTTCTCGCCCGGCATGGGGATGGAATAGAGCGTGGACAGCGTCTTCAGCCGCTGCGCCAGCACCAGTTCGTTCTTCCACTTGTGGCCGCTGCGGTTGATCCAGCGACGCTCCATGCCGGCGCGCACGCCGGCGCCGGTGTCGGTGCCGACGAAGGGGCCGCCGGTGTAGATGGTGCGCTTGGCCGGCGCCAGCTGCACGGTGACGTCGACCACGCCGTCCTTGGCCTCGTCCACGTCGGGCAGCACGTTGACCACCGAGAAATAGTCGGCGCCATTGAGCGCCTGCTGCAGCTGGAGTAGCTGGTCCTGCTGAAAATAGTCGCCGCTTTTGAACGGCACGTAGCGCTGCAGGAAGCCTTCCTTGAACTGCGAGCCTTCGAAGTGCACCTCGCCGTAGCGGTAGCGCTTGCCGGCCTCCCACGCCAGCGCGATGGTGGCGGTGCGCTCGCCGCGGTTGACCTCCACGCGATGGGTGACCATGCGCGCGGACAGATAACCGTTGGCGGTGAGCGCGCCGGCGAGCGCGTCGCGGGTGCTGGTGTAGGTGCCGTGATTGAGCTGCTGGCCCTTGAGCCGTTCCACCGCGCGCTCGGCGCGGCGCACGGCGGGAATCTTCATGGCCTCGTCGTCGAGCTTGACCTCGACCGCGCTGACCAGCACCGGCTCGCCCGGCTTCACGTGCAAGGTGACGCGCCAGTCGGCGCCGTTCTGCTGGATGTCGCCTTCGGCGCTGGCTTCGTAGTAGCCGTAGGGCTCCAGCGCGCTGCGCACCTGCTCCGGCGCGCGCTCGAACAGGCGGCGCACCTGGGCTTCGCTCACTTCACGGTTGGCGTACTGGGAGAGTTCGACGCCGGCGATCACCGGAGCCTTGAGCGTGTCGTCCACCCCGTCCACCACCAGCTGCACGCCGGCCCGCGCGAACGGGCTCAGCAACAGCAGGGGCAGGGCGGCCAGGCCCAGGCGTCGTTGTCGGCGCATGCGGGGGTTCCATCCATTGGGGCGGCAGGCGAATGCATCGCCTGGACCGAGCTTAGCGGGTGGGGGTGAGACCGCAACCTCGGGCTGCCGTTCGCAGCTTCTTGAACTGGGGTGGGCGAATGCGAACCACAACGAGTGTGGAGGGTACGGGGTGTTGGGGTTCGCGTTCGCTCACCCCAACCTACGCAGGCGTGGCGGGATCAACCGGCCTTGTCGCCTGCCTTGTGCGCGATCCACGCGCCGACCACGGCCGACACGTAGGGAATCGCCTGCGCGCTGAGGATGAACATCCACAGCTTGCTCTCCACGTAATGCGTGCCATAGGCCATGCCCATGCCCACCACGCACAGCAGCAGGGCGACGGCCATCAGCATTTCCTCGCGCACCGGTGCGAAGGCGGCGAAGTTGCTGCCGCCCAGGCGGCGGCTCTTGGCGGTGACCACGAACGAGGTCTTCTCGCGCGTGAGGCCGTGCAGGATGCCGCGTGCGATCGCGTGCGACAGGCCCATGCTGGCCAGCGAGGCCATCAAGGTGTCGTACCAGCTGCAGGGCACGCGGGCGCGGTACAGCACGATGCCGAAGATGGCCTTGGCGAAGAAGAAGCCGATCACCGGGATCAGGAACAGCTGCATCGGCAGGGTGAACAGCTTCGGCGCGGCCACCATGCCGGCGGTCCAGAAGATCGCCATCAGGGTGAAGATCAGATGCAGCGCGTCGGCGAACCAGCTGAACCAGCCGGTGAGGAAGTGGAAGCGCTGGCCCACCGAGAGCGGCCCCTTGCGCGTCATCCAGTCCCAGCGGCCCTTGAGGATCTGCATGGCGCCGAAGGCCCAGCGGTAGCGCTGGCTCTTGTAGGCCTTGAAGTCGGCCGGGGTGAGGCCCTTGCCCATCAGCTCGTCGACGTAGACCAGCTCGTAGCCGGCATGCATCAGGCGCAGGCCCAGTTCCGCGTCTTCGCAGATGGTCCATTCGGACCAGCCGCCGGTGCCTTCCAGCGCCGAGCGGCGCACCATGGTCATGGTGCCGTGCTGGATGATCGCGTTGCGCTCGTTGCGGTGGTGCATGCCGATGCGGAAGAAGCCGTCGTATTCCCACGCGGTCATGCGGCGGAAGCGGTTGTGCTCGAAGTCGCGGTGCGCCTGCGGGCACTGCACCACGGCGACCTTGGGGTCGTGGAAGTGGCCGGTCAGCGTGGCCAGCCAGTCCTGGCGCACCACGTAGTCGGCGTCGATCACCGCCACCACGTCGGCGCGAGGATCGGTTTCCTTCAGGCCGAAGTTCAGCGCGCCGGCCTTGAAGCCGGGCCACGGCTCCAGGTGGAAGAAGCGGAAGCGGTGGCCGAGCTTTTCGCAGTATTCCTGCACGGGCTGCCAGATCGCCGGGTCCTTGGTGTTGTTGTCGATCACCAGGACTTCGTAGTTCTCGTACTCGAGCTCGGCCAGCGAGTCGAGCGTGACGATCACCATTTCCGGCGGCTCGTTGTAGCAGGCCAGGTGGATCGACACGAACGGCTGCTTCGCCGGCGGATCCGGGCGCAGCATGGCGGCATGGCGCACCCACGAGCGGCGCCACAGCACTTCGGTGAATTCGAAGCCGTTGATCAGCAGGATGGCCAGGATGGCGATCTGCGCCGGGAACAGCAGGACCAGCATGGTCCAGTCGATCCAGCTCAGGTAGAAATTGAAGGGCAGGGTGGCCGACCACACCACCAGGCCGCAGGCCAGCTGGATCAGCGCAGCGAAGAAGAAGCGGCCGGTGAGCTTGAAGCGCGCGAAGCGGCGCCCGAACCAGATCATCGGCACCAGCGCCAGCAGGCCGGCGGCCAGCGCCTTCCAGGGCCAGCCGGTGTCTTCGGTCACCGGGCCGGTGAACGGGAACTTGGGCTGGCGGTCGGCGTTGAACATGCCCCAGTAGGCTTCGGTGCGGCCGGCCAGCTTTTCCTTCCAGGGCTGGTCGAAAGCTTCCATCACGTAGTAGTCGAGCTTTTCCTGCTTGGCCTTGTTGAACCACAGGCGCAGGAAGATCGCTTCGTCGGAGACCGAGGGCTGGGCGTACTTGAAGCGGTCGCCGTTGGACGGCCAGCCGATCTCGCCGATCACGATGTGCTTGTTCGGGAACAGCTGCTGCAGCGCCTCGTAGCTCTTCACCGCGTCTTCCACGGCGTCGGTGCGGGGCACGCCGTTCCAGTACGGGAACAGGTGGACGGTGATGAAGTCCACGTGGTCGGCCAGTTCCGGATACATGGCCCAGATATGCCAGGGCTCGGCGATCGACACCGGCTGCTTCAGCGCCGCGCGGGCGCGGTCGGCATAGGCCATCAGCTGCTCGGGCGTGAGGTCGCCGCGGAACAGCACCTCGTTGCCGACGATCACGCGGGTGATCGAATTGGGGTAGCGGCGGGCCTGGGCGATCAGCGCGTCCAGCTCCAGCTCGTTGTTGTCCAGGCGGCGGTCCATCCAGGCGCCGGCCATGACGTCCAGCCCGTCGCGCTCGGCCAGGCGGTAGACCTGGGGGTTCTGCAGGGTGGAATAGGTACGGACGCGCGAGGTGTAGCGGCTCAGCAGCTTCAGGTCGCCCTCGATCTCCTCCTCGCTGGGGAAATCGTTTTTCAGCGGGTTCTGGTAGCGCTGGAAGGCGGACAGGGCGAAGCCGCCGACCGGGCCGTTCCAGTCCTTGGGACCGTTCGGAAGGTTGCCCCACCACCACAGGCCGACATTCAGGGCCGCGACGACCAGCGCCAGCAAAATGGCTGAAAACAGCGTGGACCGGCTGGGATGGGTGGCTGCTGCAGCGGTAGCGCTCAAGAACGATCCCCGTGGTTGCCTCTCACACGAGGCGCCAAAGCTTGAGGAGCTTACCGAGGCCGGGCAGCAGGCTCAATAAAGGCGGGGGCGGGTGGTCAGCGCGAGGTCAGGGCGGGGAGCCGGCGTAGGTTGGGGTGAGCCGCAGGCGAACCCCAACGTATGCGTCCAACGAGTTCATGTCCGGCCTGCCGGGCCCGGGCGCCGTTGGGGTTCGCCGAAGGCTCACCCCAACCTACCTGTGAGGGGCCGCCGGCCCCTCACTTCAGCAGCGAACGCAGCATCCAGGCCGTCTTCTCATGCTCCTTCAGCCGCCCGGTGACCATGTCCGCCGTGCCCTCGTCGCCCGCCGCATCAGCCACCTTGATGGTCTCGCGGGAGGTATGGGCGGCGATTTCATGCCCCTCGACCAGCTGGCCGACCATGTCCTTCCACTCCGGCACGCCGGCTTCTTCCTTGATGGTGGTGAGCTTGCCGAACTGGCTGTAGGAGCCGGGGGCGAACACGTCCAGGGTGCGGATGCGCTCGGCCACTTCGTCGGCGGCCAGCCACAGCTCGTTGTACTGGGTCTCGAACATGGCATGCAGGCTGTTGAACTGCGGGCCGGTGACGTTCCAGTGGAAGCTGTGGGTCTTCAGGTACAGGGAGTAAGTGTCCGCCAGCAGCTTGGACAGGTGCTTGGCGACCTGCTCGCGATCTTTCTTGGCGATGCCGATATCGATGGCCATGGCCGTACTCCTTAGTGGTGAAAGTCTGTCGTCGAGCTTAGCGGGGCGTCCCGTTAGGAAGAAATGAATGCTTCCGATGCGCGCGATAGTTCTGGGCTATGACGGCCGCGCTGCCGGTACAATGTGCGGTCCGATGAGCGACACACCTGCCTCCCGACCCATTCCGCCCGATGACCGCCTGCGCAGCCTGCGCAAGGCGCTGGACGGCGTTTCCAGCCGCGATTTCGGCCGATTGCTGGGGCGCTGGCGCGGCCTGTCGCGCCGTGCCGACGACAAGAAGCTGGAGGCGCTGGCCGGCGACATCGAGCGTTCCGCGGCAAAGCGCCGCGTCCGTGCCGAGGCCAAGCCGGCCATCCGCCTGGACGAATCGCTGCCGATCACCGCGCGCGCCGAGGAGATCGTCGAGCTGATCCGCCGCCACCAGGTGGTGGTGATCGCCGGCGAGACCGGCTCCGGCAAGACCACCCAGCTGCCCAAGCTGTGCCTGGCCGCCGGCCGCGGCGAGGCCGGCATGATCGGCTGCACCCAGCCGCGCCGCCTGGCCGCCCGCTCGGTGGCACGCCGCGTGGCGGAGGAACTGGGCACCCAGCTGGGCGACCAGGTCGGTTTCCAGGTGCGCTTCAACGACCAGGTGTCCGAGCGCAGCCTGGTCAAGTTCATGACCGATGGCATCCTGCTGGCCGAGACCCAGGGCGATCCGTGGCTGTCGGCCTACGACACGATCATCATCGACGAGGCGCACGAGCGCAGCCTCAACATCGATTTCCTGCTGGGGTATCTCAAGCGGCTGGCGGTGAAGCGGCCGGACCTGAAGATCATCGTCACCTCCGCCACCATCGACACCGCGCGCTTCGCCGAGCATTTCGGCAACGCGCCGGTGGTGTCGGTCGAAGGCCGCGCCTATCCGGTGGACGTGCGCTGGCGCTCGCTGGACGAACTGGGCGAACGCCGCGGCCGCGACATGCAGCAGGGCGGCGCCGAGCACGTGGCGGCGGTGCTGGACGAACTTACCCGCGAGGACCCGCGCGGCGACGTGCTGGTGTTCTTGCCCGGCGAGCGCGAGATCCGCGACGCGCACCTGCTGCTGTCGCGCCGGCAATACCGCGAGACGGAAATCCTGCCGCTGTACGCGCGCCTGTCCGCCGCCGACCAGGACCGCGTGTTCAAGCCCGGCCCCAAGCGCCGCGTGGTGCTGACCACCAACGTGGCCGAGACCTCGCTCACCGTGCCGCGCATCCGCTACGTGATCGACTCGGGCCTGGCGCGCATCAAGCGCTACAGCCAGCGCAGCCAGCTCGAACGCCTGCACGTGGAACCGGTGTCGCGCGCCGCCGCCGACCAGCGCAAGGGCCGCTGCGGCCGCGTCGGGCCGGGCATCTGCTACCGCCTGTACGACGAGGCCGACTACCACGCGCGCGCCGCCTTCACCGACCCGGAACTGCTGCGCTCCTCGCTGGCCAACGTGATCCTGCGCATGCTGTCGCTGCAGCTGGGCGAGGTGGACGAGTTCCCGTTCCTGGAGGCGCCGGATCCGCGCGTGGTGGCCGACGGCTATCGGCGCCTGGCCGAGATTTCGGCGATCGACGAGCACAAGAAGCTGACGCCGGTGGGCCGCACGCTCGCACGGCTGCCGATCGACGTGCAGCTGGCGCGCATGCTGGTGGAAGCGAACCAGCTGGGCAGCTTGCGCGAACTGCTGGTGCTGGTGGCCTTCCTCAGCATCCAGGACCCGCGCGAGCGGCCGGCGGATGCGCGGCAGCAGGCGGATCAGGCGCATGCGCAGTTCAGCGATCCGAAGTCGGATTTCGCCGGGGTGCTGAATCTTTGGCGGGCTTATGACGAGTCGCACAAGGAGTTGACGCAGTCGAAGCTGCGCGATTGGTGTTCGCGCAATTTCCTGAGCTTCATGCGGATGCGGGAGTGGCGGGAGCTGCATCGGCAGCTTTTGCTGGTGTCTGACGAGTTGGGGTGGCACAACACTTCTCCCTCTCCCCTCCGGGGAGAGGGCCGGGGTGAGGGGCCACGGGTGCGACAGACTCTGTCCGCGCCTCAGGCAAAAAAAGCCGCTCCGAACAAACCATCCCGCGAGCCTCGCCCCCTCACCCCAGCCCTCTCCCCGGAGGGGAGAGGGGGCGAGGTTGAGGGTGACGATCAGCGTCTCTACGAAGCCGTGCACCGCAGCCTGCTGGCAGGCCTCCCCACCCAGGTCGGCCACAAGGACGAAAAAGGCCTCTACCGCGGCACCCGCGAACGCCGCTTCCAGGTGTTCCCCGGCTCGGCGCTGGCCAAGGTGCCGCCGAATTGGATCTTCGCCGCGCAGATCCTCGATGTCGGCGGCAAGGTGTGGGGCATGATGTGCGCCCGCGTGGAGCCGCTGTGGATCGAGCAGCAGGCCGCGCATCTGCTCAAGGCCAGCTGCCGCGACGCGCACTGGTCGCGCAAGCGCGGCACCGTGGTGGCCTACGAGCAGGTGAGCCTGTTCGGCCTGACCCTGGTCGAGCGCCGGCCGGTCACCTTCCAGCAGCAGGACCCGCCGCTGGCGCACGAGATCTTCCTGCGCGAGGCGCTGGCGCGCGGCGATATCGAAGCGCGCGCCGACTTCGTGCGCGCGAATCTGCGCGTAATGGAGGATGCGCGCGGCATCGAGGCGAAGCAGCGCCGCGAAGGTCTGATCCGGCACGAGGACGATCTCGCCGCCTTCTTCGAAGGCAAGCTGCCGCAGGACATCGCCAGCAGCCGCGGATTGGACGCGTGGTACAGCCGTGCGCGGCCCACCGAACAGGCGGCGCTGCGCTGGTCGTTGGACGACGTGATGGCGGGTGGCGCAGGCCTGGATCCGAAGGCATTTCCCGCTTCGCTCGATATTCCACCGATGACCATGGATGGTCGAGTGCCGCGGGCGCAGGATGCGCAGGAGCGGCCGCAGCGCTATCGCCTCGAATACCGCTTCGTCCCTGGCGACGACGCGGACGGCGTCACGCTGCATCTCCCACTGGCCATGCTCAACGCCTTGCCCGCCGCGCGCTGCGAATGGCTGGTCCCCGGCCTGCTCGGCGAAAAGGTCGCCGAACTGATCCGCGGCCTGCCTAAGCCGCTGCGCCGCAACTTCGTGCCGGCGCCGGATTTCGCGCGCGCCTTCGTCGAAGCGGAAGCGCCGCGCGACGAGCCATTGCCCAAGGCGCTGGCCGCCTTCCTCAAGCGCGCCACCGGCGTGGACATCGCCGCGAACGAATTCGACGCGGCCGCGCTGCCCGCGCATTTCCGCATGCGTTTCCGCCTGCACGACGAGAACGGCCGCACGCTTGCCGCCGGCCGCGATCTGGCCGCGCTGCGCGGGCAGTGGGAAGGGCAGGCGCGCGAGGCGTTCTCGCGCAAGACCGATCTGGAACTGACCCGCGAGGACGTCACCCGCTGGGATTTCGAGGACATCCCGGCGCAGGTGCGTTCCGACGGCGGGCTGATGGCCTTCCCCGCGCTGGTCGACCTGGGCGATGCCGTGGCGCTGCGCGTGTTCGAGCGCAGCGACGAGGCGCGCGAGGCGCATCGCGGCGGCGTGGTTCGCCTGCTGCGCAATGCGCTGGCCAGCGAGATGAAACAGGTGCGCCGCCGCCTGCCGGTGGGCAATCCGCTGGCGCTGAAATACGCGCCGCTGGGCAGCGTCGACAGCCTGCGCGAAGACCTCGCCGAAGGCGGCTTCGCCGATCTGCTGGAACGCCACGCGCTGGATGCGCGCACCGCCGGTGCGTTCGAAACCCTGCATACCCAGGCCAACCGCGAGCTGTTCGGCGCGGCGGTGGAGCGGCTGAAGCTGGCCGAGCCGATCATCGAAGCGCAGGCCGAGCTGAAGCCCTGGCTGGAGCCGCCGCTGATCGGCTTCGCCCGCGCCAGCTACGACGACCTGCGCGAACAGCTGGTGCATCTGCTGGAGCCGGGCTTCCTGCGCGAGCTGCCGACCGCGCGGCTGGCGCACTTCCCGCGTTACCTGAAAGCCATGCGCCTGCGCGCCGAGCGCCTGCGCCAGGACCCGGCCAAGGACCAGCAGCGCATGCTGCAGGTTCTGCCGTATTGGCGCGAATACCTCAAGCATCGCGCGGCGGGCGCCGAGCCGGCCGCGCTGGCGGAGCTGCGCTGGCTGATCGAGGAATGGCGCGTGTCGCTGTTCGCGCAGGAGCTGAAGACGGCCGAACCGGTCTCGGCCAAGCGGCTGGCGCGGGCGTTGGAAGCGCTGGGCTGAAACGCGGGCGCAGGCCCTAGAATGAGCGCATCCGCTTAAGGACGTCCCGCGTGGTCCAAGCCGCCCCCACCGCAGCATCCAGCCTGGCCCAGTGGCGCGACCGCGCCGCCGCGCCGGCGCCCGTGCTGGCGCAGGCGCTGCAGGCCTGTGCGGGGCATGCGCTGCGCGAAGCCGAATGCGTGGACGTGCTCGACCTGCTGGCCATGCTCGGCTGCGACGCGCAGACCCAGGCCGCGGCGCTGTGGTTCGAGCTGGCGCGGGTGAAGCCCGAAGCCTGGGCCACCATCGAACCCACCCTGGCGCCGGAACTGCAGCGCCTGGTGCAGGGCCAACTGGCGGCGGAGAAGGTCTGGGCGCTGCATGCGCAGCAGGCGCCGCAGAGCGGATCGGAAGGCCTGCGCCGGCTGCTGCTGGCGATCATCCGCGACCTGCGCGTGGTGTTCGTGCTGCTGGCGCGGCAGCTGGCGCGCATGCGCGGCGCCAGCGCGCTGGCGGAAGCGGAGCGGGTGGAACTGGCGCGGCTGACCCGCGACATCCACGCGCCGCTGGCCAACCGCCTCGGCATCTGGCAGCTGAAGTGGGAGCTGGAAGACCTGGCCTTCCGCTATCTGCAGCCGGAAACCTATCGCCGCATCGCCAAGCTGCTGGACGAGCGGCGCACCGACCGCGAGAGCTTTATCCGCGAATCGCTGCACCAGCTGCGACGCTCGCTCGATGCCGCCGGCATCCGCGCCGACCTGGCCGGGCGGCCCAAGCACATCTATTCCATCTGGAAAAAGATGCAGCGCAAGTCGCTGGAGTTCTCCGACCTGTACGACATCCGCGCGATCCGCGTGCTGGTCGACAGCGTGGCGGACTGCTACGGCGCGCTCGGCGTGGTGCATACGCTGTGGCCGCATCTGCCGGGCGAATTCGACGACTACATCGCGCGGCCCAAGGGCAACGACTACCGCTCGCTGCATACCGCGGTGATCGGCCCGCACGGCAAGACGCTGGAAGTGCAGATCCGCACGCACGAGATGCACCGCGTCAACGAGCTGGGCGTGGCCGCGCACTGGCGCTACAAGGAAGGCGGCAGCGCCGACAGCGAGTTCGAGGCGAAGATCGCCTGGATGCGCCGTCTGCTGGAACCGAAGGCCGAGAGCGAAGGCGACCTGGCCGCGGAACTGCATACGGAGCTGATGGAAGACCGCGTCTACGTGCTCACGCCGCGCGGCGAAGTGGTCGACCTGCCGCGCGGCGCCACCGTGCTGGATTTCGCCTATCACGTGCACACCGAAGTGGGCCATCGCTGCCGCGGCGCCAAGGTGAACGGGCGCATCGTGCCGCTCACCCACCAGCCGCACAGCGGCGACCGCATCGAGATTCTTACCGCCAAGCTGGGCGATCCGAGCCGCGACTGGCTGTCCGCGCATCACGGCTACCTCAACACTTCGCGTGCCCGCGAAAAGGTGCGCGCCTGGTTCCGCCGCAGCGCGCACGACGCCAACCTCGCCGCCGGGCGCGCGATGTTCGAGCGCGAACTGAAGCGCCTTGCGCTGGCGGCGCCGGATCTCAGCAAGCTGCCGGCGCATTTCCATCTCAAGCAGCTGGACGACGTGCTGGTGGCGCTGGCGCTGGGCGAGATCACGCCGGGCCAGATCGCCCGCGTGCTGCAGGAAGCCGAGACGCCGCCGGTGGAGATGACCCAGTCGCAGCTGCCGGTGGCTTCGCGCCACAGCACGCTCGATCACAGCGCGCTGAGCATCGAGGGCGTGGGCAACCTGCTCACCACCCTGGCGCGCTGCTGCCAGCCGCTGCCGGGCGACCCGGTGCGCGGCTTCGTCACGCGCGGGCGCGGGGTGTCGGTGCATCGCGCCGATTGCCCCAGCCTGGCGCGGCTGGCGCGGCGCGATCCGGACCGGGTGATCGAGGTGGAGTGGGGCAAGGCCGCCGCCCAGGCCTACGAAGTGGACGTGGAAATCCGCGGCTACGATCGCAAGGGCTTGCAGAAGGACGTGACCAGCGTGATCAGCAACGCCGGCACCCACATCATCGCCTCGTCCAGCCGGGTGTTCGTGCGCACCGGCGAAGTGGAAATGCGCTTCACCCTGCGCGTGCGCGATTTCGAGCAGCTCTCCACCCTGCTGGCCCGCGTGGTGGCCCTGCCGAACGTGGTGGACGCCAGGCGCGTCGGCGGCGGCTGAAGCCCGCCTTTTCGGGGCGGCGGCAGACACGCGGCGGGGCCATGGCGCGGTGCTAAGCTCCCGCGGTCGAAACGATTGTGTGGACCATGAACGGACGCAGAGACCAGCACGAATCCGATCCGCAGGGGCGCACGGAACCCACCCTGGGCAACCTCGATCAGCTCGACGCCGCCGATGCGCGCGACGCGCGCAAACCGGACGACGGCCTGCCCAAGGTGACCGTGGATGCCGGCCAGCGCCGCGCCCATGCGAACGAAGGCCGCTCTGCGCGCGAATCGCGCGCATCCTCCGGCAAGCGCGGCTGGCTATGGCCGCTGCTGCTGCTGGTGGCGATCGGCGTCGGCGTTACTTTCTATCTGGAACAGGACCGCGTGCGCGGCCTGCTGCCCACCACGGAACTCAACGACGTGCTCGGCCGCGCCGAGCAGGCGCTGCACGACGGCCGCCTGGACGGCAACGACGGCAGCAGCGCGCGCGAACTGTTCGAAGCGGCGCGCGCACTGGAACCGGACAACGACCGCGCCCGCGACGGCCTGCGCAAGGTCGGCCTGGCCGAAGTGGCCAAGGCGGATGCCGCGCTGGCCGCCGGCAAGCCGGACGAAGCGGAGCAGGCCACCAATGCCGCGCGCGAACTGCTCGGCGGCGGCAGCGACGTGGACCGCCTGAGCCAGGCGATCGCCAAGGCGCGCGGCGCCAGCTTCGAAGCCGGCACCCTGGTCGACCAGGCGCAGCAGGCCATGAACGACGGCCGCCCGGCCGATGCCGGCGCGCTGTACAAGCGCATCCTCGCCGCCGACCCCGGCAATGCGGTGGCTTCGCACGGTCTGGACAAGGTGGGCGACGCGCTGGCCGCGCAGGCGCACAAGGAAATCGACGCCGGCGACCGCGCCGCCGCCGGCGCCAGCGTCGACCGCCTCGCCGCGCTGCTGCCCAACTATGGCGAGTTGCCTTCATTGCGCGCCGCGCTGGTGCAGGACCAGAAGGAAGACGACGGCCAGCTGTCCGAGGCGATCCGCCTGGGCCAGGCCGCGCTGCGCGCGGGCCGTATCAGCGGCAGCGGCAGCGATACCGCGCTGGCGCATTTCAAGGACGCGCTGGCGCTGGATCCGGACAACGCCCAGGCCAAGGCCGGGCTGGGCCAGGTGGCGCAGGCGCTGGTGGTGCAGGCCAATGCCGCGCAGGACAGCGGCGACGCCGCCCAGGCCAGCCGCCTGCTGGACCAGGCCGCCGAGCTGGCGCCGAAATCGGCAGAACTGGCCGCGGCGCGCGCGCATCTGAGCGACACCGCGCATCGTCCCAGCGAAGGCGTGGTGCCCGGCGCGCTGCCGCAGGCGGATGCGCAGGCCGAACTCACTCCGCAGCAGAACGCCGAGCTGGCGCGGCTGGTGCGCCAGGCCGAAGCGGCCGCGCGCAGCGGCAACGTGATGCTGCCGCCCGGCGAAAGCGCCTACGACCTGTATCGCCGCGCGCTGGCCATCGACGGCAATAACGAGGCCGCGCGCCGCGGCCTGCAGGAGCTGCCGGCGACGGTGGTGCAGCAGTTCAACCAGGCGCTGTCCAACGGCAACCTGCAGCAGGCCGGCGAGCGCCTCAACGATCTCGGCGACCTGGCGCCCGGCGAAGCCGGCCAGGCGGAACTGCGCCAGCGGCTGGCCAATGCGTGGATGGATCAGGCGGAAAAACGCCTTTCCGGCGGCGACCGCCCCGCCGCCGCGCAGGCGCTGGACCACGCGCGCAAGCTGGCGCCGGGCAATCCGCGGCTGACCAGCATCACCGCGCGCCTGCAGGCCGGCGGTTGAGCCTTATCTCCATGCGTGTCCTCGTCTTCGGCGCCAGCAGCCAGATCGGGCATTTCCTGCTGCCGCGCCTGCGCGAGCGCGGCGCGGACGTGGTCGCGGTGAGCCGGCGCGCGCGCGACGGCGCGGGCGTGACCTGGCTGCAGGGCGACCTGCCGCACGACGTGCCGGCGATCGGCGAGATCTCGGCGATCGTCAGCTTCGGCCCCCTGCAGGGGCTGGCCGACTGGCTGCTCGGGGCGACGTTCGAAGGCGCGCCGCGGGTGATCGCCACCAGTTCGATGAGTGCGGAGAGCAAGCGCGAATCTGCCGTGCCGGCCGAGCGCGCGCTGTCGCGCCAGCTGCGCGATGCGGAAGCGGCGCTGGCGGCGATCTGCGAGCGCCGCGGCTGCGCCTGGACGGTGTTCCGGCCCACCCTGGTGTACGGCGCCGGCCTGGACAAGAGCCTTACCCCGATCGCCCGCCGCGCCGTGCGCACGCGGGTGTTTCCGCTGCCGGCCGGGCGCGGCCAGCGCCAGCCGGTGCATGCCGATGACATCGCCCAGGCCGTGCTGGCCGCGCTGGATACGCCACTGGCTGCCGGCAAGGTGATCCCGCTGGGAGGCGGCGAGCGGCTGCATGCCGGCGAGATGTTTGCCCGCGTGCGGCGCAGCCTGCCGGTGGCGACGCTGCCGGTGCCGCTGCCGGCCTGGCTGCTGCGGCTGGGCCGCCATGCGGTGCCGCGCTTGCGCGGACCGCTGGCGCGGCTGGAGAGCGACCTGATCGCCGACAACAGCGCCGTGCAGCAGCTGCTGGGCATTTCGCCGAGGCCGTTCCGGCCCGACGCGGCGTGCTGGGGGATGGCTAAAGCCCCTCTCCCACCGGCGACCCGAAGGTAGTCCCCGTGGGAGAGAGGGGTTGGGGTGAGGATGCGGGCGGAGCGCAGCAGTGAGGTGTGCCGCTTCGGCCGGACCCTCATCCGGCTGCCACCACCTTCTCCCGGAGGGAGAAGGATTCCAGCTTGGTGACTGAGGGACGCCATCGTCCTGCCCGAAAACCCCCGCCCGCATTCATATGCGCGCCGGGAAGCACCCCCTATGATCGACCCCTTATCGTTCAGGATTCCCCCCGTTGGCCTTTCTGACCCGACTCCGCTCGCTTGCAAGCGCTATCTGGCCCTGGGTGCGCATTCCCTTCTGGATCGGCCTGGGCCTGTTCTTCGGCTTCGTGCTGCCGTACACCCTGGTGCTGAACAAGCGCGTGCAGGACCGCTTCAACGACCTGGTCTTCGCCGTCCCCACCCGCGTCTATGCCCGCCCGCTGGCGCTGGAAGCCGGCGCGCCGATGACGCCGGGCGCGCTGGAACTGGAGCTGACCTTCGCCGGCTACGGCAATGACGGCCACGGCCAGGTCGCCGGCACCTGGGCCAAGGACGGTTCCACTTATGTGATTTCCTCGCGCGGCTTCGCCGGTCCCGATGGCGGCGAG
This sequence comes from Dyella sp. LX-66, assembly GCF_018599165.1. Taxonomy (NCBI): domain Bacteria; kingdom Pseudomonadati; phylum Pseudomonadota; class Gammaproteobacteria; order Lysobacterales; family Rhodanobacteraceae; genus Dyella; species Dyella sp. LX-66. The sequence continues at coordinate 176,876 of NZ_JAHFVJ010000001.1, read as the reverse complement.
CTGCCGCACCGCATCCGCGTGGCGCTGAACAAGAGCGCGGTGGTGTCGGTGAAGGACGCCGCCAGCGGCAAGGCGATCGAGACGGCGCACCTGGATCCGGCGCGCATCGCCACGGTGTACGGCTCGCAGCAGGAAGAGCGCCGCATCGTGCGCCTGGCCGACGTGCCGCCGATGCTGATTGCCGGCCTGCAGGCGGTCGAGGACCGCGACTTCAAGCACCACATCGGCATCGACTTCAGCGCGATCCTGCGCGCCAGCTTCGCCAACCTGCGCGCCGGCCACACCGTGCAGGGCGGTTCCACGCTGACCCAGCAGCTGGTGCGCAACCTGTTCCTGGACCGCGATCAGAACTTCACGCGCAAATTCAACGAAGCGCTGATGTCGATCCTGATCGAAGCGCACTACGACAAGGGCCGCATCCTGGAGGCCTACGTCAACCAGGTGTTCCTGGGCCAGCAGGGCGCGCAGGCGGTGCACGGTTTCGCCGCCGCGTCGGAGTTCTATTTCGGCCGCCGCATGGAAGACCTGCGCCCGCAGGAAATGGCCTTGCTGATCGGCATGGTGAAGGGTCCGAGCTATTACGACCCGCGCCGCTATCCGGACCGCGCACTGTCGCGCCGTAACCTGGTGCTGGAGCAGTTCGCCAGCACCGGTCTGCTGCCGCCGGAGCAGGCCAAGGCCGCCGAAGCGACGCCGCTGGGCATCGTCAGCAACGGCCAGCTGCCGCATAACCGCTTCCCGGCCTTCATGCAGCTGGTGCGCGCGCAGATCACCAACGATTTCGACGACGCCACGCTCAGCGCCGGCAATTTGAGCATCTTCACCACGCTCGATCCCGCCGCCCAGCTGTATGCGGAGCAGGGCATCACCACCGCGATGGCGGGCCTGGGCAAGCGCGGCGAAGCGGCGCAGGCGGCGGCGGTGGTCACCGACGCGCAGACCGGCAGCGTGCTGGCCATCGTCGGCAGCAAGGACCCGGGCGACCAGGGCTTCAACCGCGCGATCGATGCGCGCCGCTCGATCGGCTCGCTGATCAAGCCGCTGGTGTACCTGGTGGCGCTGGCGCAGCCGGAACGCTGGAACCTCGGCTCGCCGGTGGAAGACACGCCGATCAGCATGCGCCAGCCCGACGGCACGCAGTGGACGCCGAAGAACGACGAAGGCGATGTGCACGGTTCGGTGCCGATGGTCGACGCGCTGGTGCATTCGTGGAACCTGGCGACGATCCATCTCGGCCTGGAAGTGGGCCTGCCGCGCATCAAGTCGTTCCTGGAATCGTTCGGCCTGGAAGACGTCAATCCCAGCCCCTCGCTGCTGCTCGGCGCGCAGGGCATCCCGCCGCTGCAGGTGGCGCAGCTGTACCAGTACATCGCCGCCGACGGCCATGCGCTGCCCCTGGTGGCGGTGCGCGGCGTGGTCGATGCCGACGGCAAGACGGTCAAGCGCTACGAAGTGAAGACCGGCAACGGCGAATACCAGCTGGCCGTGCGCCAGGTGACCTGGGCCATGCAGCAGGTGGTGCGTTCGGGCACCGCGGCGGCGATCGGCAAGACCCTGCCCAGCCTCAATGCGGCCGGCAAGACCGGTACCAGCAACGAGATGCGCGACAGCTGGTTCGCCGGCTTCACCGCCGATCACCTCGCCGTGTTCTGGATGGGCCGCGACGACAACAAGCCCAGCGGCCTGTATGGCGCCACCGGCAGCCTGCGCGCATGGCAGGAGCTGTTCCGCAAATTGCCGTCCAAGCCGCTGCCCGCGGCGCCGGGCGAGGGCCTGGAGATGGCCTGGGTGAATCCGGCCGACGGCAAGCGCACCGATCCTTCCTGCGAAGGCGCGCGGCAGCTCCCGGTGGTTGCGGGTACGCTTGCGCAGGATTCCGAAGGCTGCTTCTGGCAGCGCGTCCAGAACTGGTTCGGCGGCGACGACAACAAGTCGCCGGCGCCGGCCTCTACCGCTCCCATCCGAGATTGATCATGTCGTACCGCCGTCTGCTGCTCGCTTCCACCGTCCTGACCACGCTCGCGCTGGCCGCCTGCAACCAGCCTGCCGCACCGTCGCAGGCGACCCGCCCGACGCGTTCGGACGCCGACATCCTGGCGTCGATCCAGGCGGCGGGGGACAAGGAGAAGTCGGTGATCGACGTGCATCCCCTGCGCGATCCCGGCGTCGCTTCGCTGCAGGACGCCGCGCAGGCCGACGTGCGCACGGGGCAGTTCGACGCAGCGGCAGCGAAGCTCGATTCGGCGATCAAGCTCAGCCCGAATTCGCCGGACCTGCTGCAGGATCGCGCCGAGATGGCGATCCGCTTGAAGGACTACGCCACGGCCGAGCAGCTTGCGCGCAAGTCGTGGGAAATCGGTCCGCGCCTGGGCCCGCTGTGCGCGCGCAACTGGCAGACCATCGAAGAGCTGCGCGATCGCGCGGGCGATCAGGCGGCTGCGGCTACGGCGGGCAAGTGGGTGAAGCAGTGCCACGTGGAAGGCGTGCCGCGTTATTGATGCCTGCGTAGTTTCTTTCCGGGGAAATCGAGCCGCGCAGGATGAACATCGCGCCAAGGCGTGTTCCGGCGCACCGTTCTTTCTTTTTCCAGAAGACTTGAAGCAAGTCCGCTGATCTAATGCATCCTTGAGCGCTCAGGGCCGGTATCGAGAGAACCTCTTGGCCGGCCCGGGTGAATGAATTCATGGATGCATGCCGGAGGATGAGTGGAAAAGGATCGGGCTGCTGACGGACTGCGCGGCATGGCTGCGCTGGCCGTATTTTTTGCGCACTTTTTCCTGACCTTTTACCCAGGCGGGTTCCAGCATTTCTTTCCCTGGGCGGTCGCGCCCGGCGCGCTTTCCGGATGGGCCGAAAGGATTCTGCAGCTTCCGTTCCTGTCCGCGCTGGTCAGCGGCGGACTTCCCGTCTGCATTTTTTTCGTGTTGAGCGGCTATGTGCTGACGAGGCAATACGCCAGGAGCGGAAGCCTCGATGCGCTGCGTTCGCTCGCCGGTCGCCGATACCTCAGGCTGGGCATCCCGGTCTTTGCCAGCATCATGTTTTCCTATGGCCTGTTTTGCCTGGGGCCGTATCAGGTCGGCGCGGTCGCGCAGATCACCAGGTCGGCATGGCTGACCTCGCAGAGCATCCATGGGCAGCCAGGTTTTCTGGATGCGCTCAAGGACGGCCTCTACGGTGCGATCTTCCTGGGCCGCGTCGGTCTCAATACGCCGCTATGGACCATACGCATCGAGTTCATCGGCTCGATGCTTATTTTCGCGTACTCCGCGCTTGCCTGGCGCGGCAAGCGCGGTGCGATCAGTGCGGCGCTGTACCTGGCGATGATTTATTTCTACACGCCGCGGGAATGGCCGTATTACCTGGCCTTTCTGATCGGCAGCTATCTCGGGAACGCGCATTTCAGGCTGGGTGGATGGGCGTCTGCCGGCAGCGTTCTGCTCGCGCTTTATCTGTCGAGCATGGACGGCTCGCCGATGTTCGCCTGGCTGCACGTGCTTCCGTTCGAGCCGGGCATCCTGGTGGCGCTATGCCACGTGCTGGCCGGGAGCCTGATCGTGATGGTGACGCGCTATGGCAGGTTCGGGGGGGGATGCTTACGCTGCGGCCGGTTCAATTTCTCGGCCGCATCTCCTATTCGCTGTATCTGGTGCACGTTCCCATCATCATGACCCTGGGCTGCGGAGTGTTCCTGAGTCTTGAGGCGGGAAGCATTCGATTGCTGGCGGTGGGCGTGACGCTGGCGGCGACGCTTACCACGGTCGTCCTGGTGGCGTGGATGTTCGAGCGCTATGTGGACCAGCCGGCGATCAGGCTGTCCAGGCTGCTCGTCCGGCATGAGCGGCGGAATCCGAGCGTGGCAGCCGATCTCTCCTCCTGACCGGTACCAGCCTTCGCGCCAGCGCCCGCGCGGGCATGACGCATGGCGTTCCCGTCGGCGATACTTGCCGCCATGACCGACACCGACATATCCGCGCTGCTGGGCGCGGATGGCCCCTTCGCCCGCGAACTGCCCAACTTCGCTCCGCGCGCCGCCCAGCAGGCGATGGCGCGGGCGGTCGAGCATGCGATTGCCGAGCGCGAGACGCTGATTGCGGAAGCGGGCACGGGCACCGGTAAAACCTATGCGTATCTGGTGCCGGCCTTGCTGTCGGGCGAGCGGGTGATTATTTCGACCGGCACCAAGGCGCTGCAGGATCAGCTGTATTTCCGCGATCTGCCGAAGGTGCGCTCGGTGCTCGGTGCGCGTTTGAAGACGGCGCTGCTCAAGGGGCGCGCGAATTACCTGTGCCTCTATCGCCTCGACCAGACCGTGCGCGAAGGGGCGACCTTCGACCGCGTGCAGGCTTCGCAGCTGGCGGCAATCCGCGCGTGGTCCGCGCGCACGCGCCAGGGCGACCGCATGGAGCTGGCCGAGGTGCCGGAGGAATCGCCGATGTGGCCGCGCGTCACTTCCACGCCGGAGAACTGCATCGGCGTGGAGTGTCCGTTCTTCGACGACTGCCACGTGGTGAAGGCGCGGCGCGAGGCGCAAGAGGCGGATCTGGTGGTGGTCAATCACCATCTGCTGTTTGCCGACCTGGCGTTGAAGCAGGAAGGCTTCGGCGAGATTCTGCCGGGTGCGCAGGCTTTCATCCTGGACGAGGCGCACCAGGTGCCGGAACTCGCCGGCCAGTTCTTTTCGCAGAGCATCAGCGCGCGTCAGCTCACCGAGCTGGCGCAGGATGCGCTGGGCGAATGCAATGGCATCACCGGCGCGATCGGGCTGGTGCTGGAGCCGGTGGAGTCGCTGCGCGAGGCGGTGCGCAAGCTGCGCCTGGCGATGGATGCGCTGCCGGAACGCGGGCCGTTCCATCAGCTGGAACAATCGTCCGCGGTGTCGGAGTCGCTGCACGACGTGCGCGAGCTGCTGGCCGCGCTGACCGACGTGCTGGCCTCGCAGGCGGAACGCTCGCGCGGCTTCGCCAATGCGCACGAGCGCGCGGCGCTGTACAGCGAGCGGCTGGACCGCATCGTCGAGCAGGCGGACGAACAGGACGTGCGCTGGTACGAGCTGTTCCCGCGCGGCTTCGCGCTGCATGCCACGCCGCTGGACCTTGCCGCGCCGATGCGCGCCTTGCGCGAGCGTGCGCAGGCGGCGTGGATCCATACCTCGGCCACCTTGTCGGTGGCGGGGCAGTTCGGGCATTTCGCGCGGCAGCTGGGGCTGGACGATCCGGTCACGCTGAGCCTGGAAAGCCCGTTCGATTACGCGCGCCAGGCGCTGTGCTATCTGCCGCCGGGCCTGCCCGATCCCGCCGCGCGCGACTACACCGAACGCGTGATCGATGCGGTGCTGCCGGTGCTGCACGCGTCGAACGGCCGCGCCTTCCTGCTGTTCACTTCGCATCGCGCGCTGCGCCGCGCGGCCGAGCTGCTGGAAGGGCGCGTGCCGTGGCCGCTGTTCGTGCAGGGCACGGCGCCGCGGCATCGGCTGCTGGAGGATTTCCGCGCCAGCGGCCACGGCGTGCTGCTCGGCGCGGCCAGTTTCTGGGAAGGCGTGGACGTGGCCGGCGAGGCGCTGAGCGTGGTGGTGATCGACAAGCTGCCGTTCGCCGCGCCGGACGACCCGGTGCTGCAGGCGCGGCTGGATGCGCTGGAGCAGGCCGGCATCAATCCCTTCATGGGCTGGCAGGTGCCCAATGCGGTGATCGCGCTGAAGCAGGGCGTGGGGCGGCTGATCCGCGACGTGCGCGACCGCGGCGTGCTGGTGCTGTGCGATCCGCGCCTGAGCAGCAAGGGTTATGGACGGCTGTTCCTGGCCAGCCTGCCGCCGATGCCGCGCACCAAGGAGCTCGGTGAGGTGCAGGCGTTCTTCGCAGAGACTGCAACGACGTAGGTTGGGGTGATAACCCCAACGTGGCCTGGCGTATGTCGAGCCGATGTTGGGGTTGTCACCCCCAACCTACTCGCAGGAGCGCGCGCGTTCCAGCAGCAGGTCCTGCTCGCGCACATTGCGCGTGAGCGAAGCGGCGCGCTCGAACTCGCGCCTGGCTTCGTCCATGCGGCCGAGCTTGCGCAGCAGGTCGCCGCGTACGCTGGGCAACAGGTGGTAGTTCTTCAGCGAAGGCTCGTTGACCAGGCCTTCCACGATCACCAGCGCCGCCGCCGGGCCCGCGGCCATCGACACTGCCACCGCACGGTTCAATTCCACCACCGGCGAGGGCGCGATCTGCGCCAGCTCCGCGTACAGCGTGGCGATGCGCCGCCAGTCGGTGGCTTCGGCGGTGCGCGCACGCGCGTGGCAGGCGGCGATGGCGGCCTGGCTGGTGTAGATGCCGCGCTGTTCCGACAGGCGTTCGGCGCGTTCCAGCGAGGCCAGGCCGCGGCTGATCAGCAGGCGGTCCCACTGCGCGCGGTTCTGGTCCAGCAGCAGGATCGGCTCGCCGGTGGGGCCGGTGCGCGCCTTGGCGCGCGAGGCCTGGATTTCCATCAGCGCGGACAGGCCATGCGCCTCCGGTTCGCGCGGCACCAGCTCGGCGAGCACGCGGCCCAGGCGCAGCGCTTCCTCGCACAGGGCGGGGCGCATCCAGTCGTCGCCGGCGGTGGCGGAATAGCCTTCGTTGAAGATCAGATAGATGACGCCGAGCACCGAGGTCAGGCGCTCGTGCAGTTCCTCGCCGCGCGGCACTTCGAACGGCACCTTGGCTTCGGCCAGCGTGCGTTTGGCGCGCACGATGCGCTGGGCCACGGTGGGTTCGGGTACCAGGAAGGCGCGGGCGATCTCGTCGGTGGTGAGGCCACCGAGCAGGCGCAGGGTGAGTGCGACGCGCGCTTCCATCGACAGCACCGGATGGCAGGCGGTGAAGACCAGCCGCAGCATGTCGTCGCCGATATGGTCGTCGGCGGCGAGCTCCACTTCGGAATAGGCCAGTTCCTGATCCGCTTCCAGGTCGCGGCCGATTTCCTCGTGCTTGCGCTCCAGCAGCTTGTGCCGGCGCAGGCGGTCGATGGCGCGGTGCTTGGCGGTGGTCATCAGCCAGGCGCCAGGGTTGTCCGGTACGCCGCTGTTGGGCCATTGCTCCAGCGCCGCGACGAGCGCGTCCTGGGCCAGTTCCTCGGCCAGGCCGACGTCGCGCACCATGCGCGCGAGTCCGGCGATGAGCTTGGCGGATTCGATGCGCCAGACGGCGTCGATGGTGCGATGGATGTCGGAGGCGGTCACGGGGGGCGATCAGAGCACCCCGCCGTCTCAGGACGCAAGACGGCGACAGCTGAAGCCCCTCTCCCCCTGGGAGAGGGGTTGGGGTGAGGGTGCGGGCGGAGCGGTGCGCTCGACTCCGCCCGTACCCTCATCCGGCTGCCGCCACCTTCTCTCCCACGGGGACTACCTTCGGGTCGCCGGAGGGAGAAGGATTCACTAGGCTGCGTTGTTACTGCTGCTGCATGGTCAGGATCATCCAGTCCACGCCGAACTTGTCGGTGAGCATGCCGAAGCTGGAGGTGAAGAAGGTCTTGTCCAGCGGCATGGTGACCGTACCGCCTTCGGCCAGGGCGTCGAAGCGCTTGCGCGCCTCGGCGTCGGTGGCGCAGGTGAGCGAGAGCGAGAAGCCGCTGAAGGCGGTCTTGCCGCTGTTGAAGCCGTCGGTGGCCATCACCGTGGTCTCGCCGATGCGGAAGGCCGAGTGCATCACCTTGTCCTCGAAGCCCGGCGCCGGCATGCAGCCTTCCTGCGGCTCGACGGGGCTGTCCTTGTAGCGCATCAGCATGTCGACCTTGGCGTCGACGGCCTGCTTGTAGAACTCGATGGCTTCATCGCAACGGCCTTCGAAGTGGAGGTAGGGCTGGACGATCATGGGTGCGGCTCCTGGTGTGAGTGGAAGGGATCAGTGGCTGGGACGGGCGGCGACTTCGGCGCGCAGGCGTTCTTCCTGCGCGCGCAGTTCGGGGGTGAATTCGGCGCCGAAATCTTCGGCTTCGAAGACCTGGCGGATCTCGATATCCGACTCTTCGTTCATCGGGTTGGGGCAGCGCTTGACCCATTCGATCGCTTCTTCCAGCGACTTGACCTGGATCAGCCAGAAGCCGGCGATCAGCTCCTTGGTCTCGGCGAACGGGCCGTCGATCACGGTGCGCTTGCTGCCGGAGAAACGTACGCGGGCGCCGCGCGAACTCGGATGCAGGCCTTCGCCGGCGAGCATGATGCCGGCCTTCACCAACTCTTCGTTGTATTTGCCCATCGCGGTGAGCAGTTCCTCGCTCGGCATCACGCCGGCTTCGGATTCCTTGGTGGCATGGACGATCAACATGAAACGCATGGGCGATCTCCTCTTCGGCTGGTTTCGGCCCCGCGGGGCGGGGTCTCTTGCCTAGGCGACGAACGGAAGGGGAGGAAATCGACATCCGTGCGCACCGCGCCCGGGCATGCCGCCGCGCTGCCCCGAACCGGCCGCGGAAGGCCAGCCACGCGCCCTGCGCGGGCGCTGTGATGGCGACCTGGCATGACGCCAGCGGCTACCATGGTGCCCCTATGAATCTGCTCGCCATCGAAACCTCCACCGAAGCCTGTTCCGTCGCCCTGGTCCATGGCGACGAGGTGATCGCCCGCAGCGAAATCGCTCCCCGCCGCCACGCCGAACTGGTGCTGCCCATGGCCGACAGCCTGTTGGCCGAGGCCGGCCTGGGCCGCCATGCGCTGGATGCGATCGCGGTGGGCCGCGGGCCGGGTGCGTTCACCGGCGTGCGCCTGGCCATCTCGCTGGCGCAGGGCATGGCGCTGGCGCTGGACCGGCCGGTAGTGACGGTGTCGTCGCTGGCCGCGCTGGCGCTGGAGGCGCCGGAAAGCGAGGGCTCGATCCTGGCGGTGATCGACGCGCGCATGGGCGAGGTTTATGCGGCCGCTTACCGGCGCGATGCCTACGGCGGCCTGGTGGCGCTGGACGAGGAGCGGGTCTGCCCGCCGGAAGCGCTGCGCCTGCCGCGGGCCGAGGGCTGGCATGTGGTGGGTTCGGGCTGGGCCACCTATGCGGGCGTGCTGCTGGAGCGGATCGCGGCGCCCGTGCTGTCCGAGCGCGGCGACTGCTATCCGCAGGCCGAGCACATCGCAGAACTGGCGGTGCGCGAATTCCGCGCCGGCCATGCGCAGGCACCGGAACTGGCCCTGCCGGTCTATCTGCGCGACAAGGTGGCGCTCACCCTGGTCGAGCAGGGCAAGGCCTGATCAAAGCTGGCCGATCGCCAGCTGCACCAGCAGGCTGCTGATCGACACCGCCGCCCACACACCCAGGCCCAGCAGGATCGGCCGGGCGCCGGTGGAAGCCATGCGGCGCAGGTTGGACGACAGGCCGATCGCGGTCAGCGCCACGATGATCAGGAATTCGGCGGCCATATGGATGGCCGGCTGGATCGCGACCGGAATCAGGCCGGCCGTGCGCAGACCCGAGGCGACCAGGAACCACAGGATGAACCAGGGGAAGATCTTCTTCAGGCTGAAGTCGCTCTGGCCCTGCTTCTTCTCGCGCCAGGCCACCAGCAGGGCCAGCACCAGGCAGATCGGGATGATCAGCGTCGCGCGGGTGAGCTTGACGATGGTGGCGTAGTCGCCTGCCGCCTTGCTGAAGCTGTAGCCGGCCGCGACCACGGAGGAGGTGTCGTTGATCGCCGTGCCGGCCCACAGGCCGAAGCCCAGGTCCGAGAGGTGCAGCACGTGGCCCAGCAGCGGGAACAGCAGCACCGCGACCAGGTTGAACAGGAAGATGGTCGAGATGGCGAAGGCGGTCTCGTGCTCGTCCGGCTTGATGATCGGCGTGACCGCGGCGATGGCCGAGCCGCCGCAGATCGCGGTGCCCACGCCGATCAGGATCTTCAGCTTGTCCTGCACCTTCAGCGCGCGGCCCAGGCCCCAGGCGGCCAGGAAGGCCACCGTGATAGTGACCAGGGTGACCGACAGCGATTCCAGGCCAGTGCGGGCCACCTGGTCCAGGCTCAGCCCGAAGCCCAGGGCGATGATCGACCACTGCAGCACCTGCTTGCCGGCGAACTGGATGCCCGGGGTATAGGTGCCGCTCGGCGCGAACACGTTGCGCACCAGGATGCCCAGCACGATGCCGAACACCGGCCCGCCCACCAGTGGCGCGACCCGGCCCAGGCCCAGCGCCGCCAGGGCCACCAGCATCGCCAGCAGCAGGCCGGGGGCGCGTTGGCCGAAGGAGGGGGCGGGGGCGGTGGGGATGCTGGTGGCGGCCATGGGGGTGTCCTCGAAGTCGAGGCATTGTCCTGGCGCCATTCGATCAGGAAAACTTTAAATATCTGATCGATGGAATAAGATTAGCTGATGATCAATATCAGCCCGCGCCAGCTGGAGGTCTTCGTGCAGATCGCCCGCCTGGGCAGCGTCCGCGCCGCCGCCGAGGCCCTGCACCTGACCCAGCCGGCCGCGAGCATGGCCCTGGCCGAGATGGAGCGGCAGCTGGACGCCCCGGTGTTCGCCCGCGAGCGCGGCCGGCTGCGGCTCAACACGCGCGGCCGCGAACTGCTGCCGCTGGCGCAGGAGCTGCTGGAGCGCTACGCCGAATTCGGCCGCCTGGGCCGCGGTGGTGCCGCCTCGCTGGCGGGCGAGCTGCGCATCGGCGCCAGCAATACGGTGGGCAATTACCTGGTCGGCGCGCTGCTGGGGGATTTCGTGCGGGCGCATCCGCAGGTGGCGATCCGGCTGCGCGTGGCCAATACCGATGCGATCGCCGCCGCCTTGCTGGCGCACGAGCTGGACGTGGGCTGCGTGGAAGGCCCCGTGGTGCATCCCGCGCTGGAGATGGAGCCGTGGCGCGACGACATCCTGGTGGTGTGCGCCTCGCCCGACCATCCGCTGGCCCGCCGCGGCCAGCTGCGGCCGCAGGACTTCGCCGGGGCGCGCTGGGTGCTGCGCGAACCCGGCTCGGCCACGCGCGCCAACAACGAACGCGTGCTGGCCCAGCTGCCGCCGGGCGAGACGGTGCTGGAGCTGGATCAGATCGAAGCGATCAAGCAGGCGGTGGTGGCGGGGCTGGGCATCGCCTGTCTGCCGGCGGTGGCGGTGACCGACGCATTGGCGACCGGACGCTTGGAAGCGCTGCACACGCCGTTCCTGGATCTGCGCCGCAAGCTGTTCCTGCTGACGCACCGGGAGAAGTATCGAGGCGCGTTGCTGGATGCGTTTCTGGTCAATGCGCGAGCCTGATGTAGGTTGGGGTGAGCGCAGCGAACCCCAACGATGCGGCGGCGTGTAGACATGTTGGGGTTCGCCTTCGGCTCACCCCAACCTACGCTTGACGTCGACGCGCTTCAGCAGGTAATCCGCGACAGCAGATCTTCCGCTTCCTCATGCGTCCGGCAACGCAGGATCGCCGGCGCCAGCCGCCGCAGACCCTTGTGATTCAACGCCGCGATGCGGTCGCGCACGTGCAGCAGCTGGCTGGAGTGCATGCTGAATTCGCACAGGCCCAGCGCCAGCAGCAGGGCGGTGAACTTGGTGTCGCCGCCGATCTCGCCGCACAGGCTGACCGGCTTGCCGGCGCGGCGGCCGGCGGCGATCACGTAGGAGATCAGCCGCAGCAAGGCCGGCTGCAGCGGGTTGTAGATATTGTCGAGCGCGTCGTTGCCGCGGTCCGAGGCCAGCACGTACTGCGCCAGGTCGTTGGTGCCGATGGCGAGGAAGTCCGCGTGCTCCAGCAGCGAGCGCACGTTGATCGCCGCCGCGGGCACTTCGATCATCGCGCCGAGCTGCAGTTTTTCCGGCAGGTCGATGTTCTCGCGCTTCAAGTCCTGGCGCGCCAGCTTGAACAGCGTGCGCACGGCGATCAGTTCGTCCGGCTGGGTGACCATCGGCACCAGCACGCGCACCGGGCCGTAGCAGGCGGCGCGCAGGATGGCGCGGATCTGCGTGGTGAACACCGCCGGATAGCGCAGCGACAGGCGCACGCCGCGCACGCCGAGCGCGGGGTTTTCTTCGCCGCGCAGGGCCAGGCCCGCCGCGTCGGCCTTGTCGGCGCCCAGGTCCAGCGTGCGGATGGTCACCGGCAGGCCGCCCATGCCCAGCACCAGGTCGCGGTAGGCGATGAACTGTTCGTCCTCGGACGGCAGGCCCTTGTGGCGCAGGAACAGGAATTCGGTGCGGTACAGGCCCACGCCATCGGCGCCGCGCGCGCGCGCCATGGCGATGTCGGCGCTGGTCTCGGCATTGGCGAGCAGACGGATGTCGGTGCCGTCGCGGGTGCGCGTGGGCGCATTCGCCAGCGAGGCCAGGCGGCGGCCTTCCTGCTGCGCCTCGCGCTGCCAGGCGCGGTAGCGGGCCAGGTCCTGCGCGGTGGGATGCACCACCGCTTCGCCGCGCTCGGCGTCGAGCAGGATCAGGTCGTCGTCGTGGATGGTGGCGAGCGCGTCGCGCACGCCGACCAGCATGGGCAGGTCCAGGCTGCGCGCCAGGATCGCGCTGTGCGAATACGGACTGCCGGAACTGGCCACCACGCCGAGCAGGCCGTTGCCGGCCAGGTGCGCCATGTCGGCCGGCGCGATGGTGTCGGCGATCAGGATCTCGCCCACGCGCGCGGCGAGCTTGCGCTCCTCGCGGCTGGTCTGGCGCTGCAGGGCGGAGATGACGCGGTTGATGACCTGGTCGACGTCTTCCTTGCGGCTGCGCAGGTAGGGGTCGTCCATCGCCTCGAACACCGCGGCGAGGCGGTCGCGCTGTTTTTTTAGCGCGGCGCCGGGGCGGTAGTGGCCGATGCGGACCAGGTCGTCGAGGCCGCGCAGCAGTTCCTGGTCGTCCAGCAGCAGGCTGTGCGCGTCGATGAATTCGTTGACTTCGCGCGCCAGCGCGCCGTGCAGCTTGCCGCGCAGTTCGCGCAGTTCCTGGCGGGCGGTGTCGAGCGCGCGGTGGAGTTTTTCCAGCTCGACGTCGACCTCGTCCTCGGCCAGCGGACGCGTGTCGACCAGATAGCGGCTCGGCTGCACCAGCCGCGCGCGGCCCAAGGCCATGCCGCGGGAGGCGTTGGAACCGGGCAGCACGTGCCTCATGCGGCGGCTCCATGGCTGCGGAACAGCAACGAAGCGTGCGGCGCGCCTTGCGGCATGCGGCGGTTCAAGCTTCGTGTCCTCTGCGCCATGGGCAACTCCACATCAGGCTCCTTCGTCGAACTTCCGGTCGAACAGGTCCACCACCGCATCCAGCGCCTGCTGCTCGTCCGCGCCTTCGGCGCGCACGGTGAGCGGGGTGCCGATGCCGGCGGCCAGCATCATCACGCCCATGATGCTTTGCGCATTGACCTCACGGCCCTTGCTGATCAGCCACACGGTGGATTTGAAACCCTGCACGAGCTGCACCAGCTTGGCCGATGCGCGGGCGTGCAGCCCCAGTTTGTTGGATACGACAATCTCTTTTTCAAGCATGGTCGATGAAGATTCCTCCGCGGCCGCCGCTGGCAGCCACTTCCGCCAGTTCGTCCAGCGGCTTTTCGGCATAGTTGAGGACGCGCAGCAGCATCGGCAGATTCAGGCCCGAGACGCAGCGCAGGTGGACGCCGAGCTTGCCCAGCGACAGGCCGATATTGCACGGCGTGGCGCCGTACAGATCGGCCAGCACCAGTACGCCGTCGCCGGTGTCCAGCTCGCGCGCATGCTTGGCGGTGAGGGTGCGCATCACGTCCGGATCGGCCGAGGGCGGCACTTCCACCGCCTCGACCTGCAACGGCAGCTTGGGCAGCACGTGGTGGGCGGCGGAGATCAGCGCATGGCCGACCGCCTCGTGGGTCATCAGCAGCACGCCGACGCTCATGGCCGGATTCCTGCGCTAAGGAAAGATTGAGCCTTCATCACTCGAGCTCGCGATGGAAGGTGAGGGCGCCTTCGTGCCGCGCCCGGTAGTGGGCGGCGAGCCGCTCCACCAGGTAGACCGAACGATGCCGCCCGCCGGTGCAGCCGATCGCCACGGTGACGTAGCTGCGGTCGTCCGAGGCGAAGCGCGGCAGCCAGGCGTCGAGCCAGCGCACGGTGTCATCGAAGTATTCCTCCACCAGCGGCTGCGCCTCCAGGTATTCGCGCACCGGCGCGTCCTTGCCGGACAGCGGGCGCAGGCGCGGTTCCCAGTGCGGATTGGGCAGGCAGCGCGCGTCGAACACGAAGTCGGCGTCCAGCGGCAGGCCGCGGCGATAGGCGAAGGAGGTGAACATCAGGGTCAGGCCGTCGGTGGCCTGGGCGTAGTCGGTGGCGATCAGGCGGCGCAGCTGGTGCACGTTCAGTTCGCTGGAATCGATCACCTTCTCGGCGATGGCGATCAGCGGACGCAGCAGCTTGCGTTCCTCGGCGATGGCGTCGGACAGCGACAGGCCCAGCACCGAGAGCGGATGGCGCCGGCGCGTTTCCGAATAGCGCTTGATCAGCACTTCGTCGCGGCAGTCGATGAAGACCAGGTGCACCTGCACGCCCGCCGCCGCCAGTTCGGACAGCACGGTGGGCATGCGCAGGAAATCCTCGCCGCGGTTGCGCACGTCCACGCCCACCGCGATGTTCTGGCGGCGCCCGGCTACCGCGCCGTGGCTCACCGCGGCGACCAGCTCGGGCAGCAGGGCGGTGGGCAGGTTGTCGACGCAGTAGAACTCCAGGTCTTCCAGCGCGCGCAGCGCGACGGTCTTGCCGCCGCCGGACATGCCGGTGAGCACGATCAGGTGGATCGCGTCGGGCTGGTGGATGTCGGAAGTCAGGAAAGCATTGCTCATGCGTGTCACCACGGGGGCAGGCGGCGCATCTGGTGGGCCTGCCGGTCGATGAAGGTCTGGGCGGGATCGATGCCCTTGCTTTTCAGCATATGGTTGCGCACCGCCGCTTCCACCAGCACCGCGAGGTTGCGGCCGGGCGCGACGGGAATGGTGATCATCGGCACCGGCACCTCGAAGATGTCGCGGTGGCCGACGTCGCCGGTAAGGCGGGTGAGGCCGTCGGTGTCCTCGCCTTCGCGCATGGGCTTGAGGTGCACCACCAGGCGCAGGTACTTGGACGGCTTCACCGCGGTGTGGCCGAACATCTCGCGCACGTTGAGCACGCCCAGGCCGCGCACTTCCAGAAGATCCTGCAGCAGCTCGGGGCAGGTGCCGTCGATCACGTCCGGCGCGATCAGGGTGAATTCGGTGGCGTCATCGGCGACCAGGCGGTGGCCGCGGCTGATCAGTTCCAGCGCCAGCTCGCTCTTGCCCGAGCCCGATTCGCCGGTGATCAGCACGCCGATGGAGAACACCTCGAGGAACACGCCGTGCAGGGTGACCTTCGGCGCCAGCATGCGCGCCAGGTGGTACTGCATCCAGGTGAGCAGCTCGTGGCCGCGCTTGGAGCTGATCCACAGCGGGGTGTTGGTTTCCTCGGCCACCTCGCGCAGGTCGGGCGGGATGGCCTGGTCCTTGGTGACGATCATCGCCACCGGCTGGTAGGCGGCGATCTTGTTGATCGCTTCCCAGCGCTGGCGCGAATCCAGGGCGTCGAGGTAGTTGAGCTCCTCGGTGCCGATGATCTGGATCTTGTTCGGATAGATGACGTTGAGATAGCCGATCAGCGACGGACGCCGCGACGCGGTCATGCCGCGCTCGAGCACCCGCGATTCGCCGCGCATGCCGGCCACCCAGCGCAGGGCCATGCGCTCGTGCACGCCATCGTAGAGTTGTCGGGCGGTAAGCCGGTCCAAACCGAATCCTTTGCACCGCGTGATGCCCGGCAGGGGCCGGCGGCGATGGCGTACATTGTGCCAGTTCGGACGGTTTGGTGCGCCGCAAGACGGCGCGGGCGGGGGCCAGGCTTGGGAGCGGCCCGCCCCGGCAGGCGGGGCGGGCCGGCGAGGTTCAGCCGTACTGGCGATCCTCGCGCACTTCGCGCTGGTGCTTGTCGCACACCTTGTCGCGGTGCTTGCGCAGCTGCGCCACCAGCTTGTCGAACATGTTGTCGATGGAGACGTACATGTCCGATTCGGTGGCTTCCGCGTGGAGCGGTGCGGCGCCGGGGACTTTGAGCGTGCCTTCGCAGCGTTGCTGCAGCTTGTCGACGGAGAGGACGACGCTCAATTCGAGGAGTCTGCTTTCGAGGCGGGTAAGTCGCTCACAGTGGCCGTTCACGCGTTCGCGAAGGGCCTGGGTGATCTCGATCTTCTGGCCGCTGAGCTGGACTTGCATGGTGCGCCTCCTCTGGTACTGCCGCATGACGCGGCGTGGGTCGATGCGCCGGTGCCGGTTGGTCGCCGACACATCACTGTCATCTCTTGGTATGGGGACGCTTTCCGTCCCGCCAAGTTCCCGTCCAGGCGCAAACGCGCGGCGGACCGTCGCGGGTCAACCGGCCCGCTGGCGCTCGCTGGAGCTGGGAATTCGCATGGCCTCCCGATATTTGGCAACGGTCCGGCGCGCCACCTGAATGCCCTTGCGGTGCAGTTCTTCGGCGATGGCCTGGTCGGACAGGGGTTTGCGCGGGTCTTCCGCGTCGATCAGCTTGCGCAGCATGGCCTGGATGGCGGTGGCGGATGCACTGCCGCCGTCTTCCGTGGACACGCCGCTGGAAAAGAAGTGCTTCAGCTCGAAGGTGCCCCGCGGCGTATGGATGTACTTGCGGGTGGTGACGCGGGAAATGGTGGACTCGTGCATGCCCACTTCCTCGGCCACCTCGCGCAGCACCAGCGGGTGCATGGCTTCGGGGCCGTAGTCGAGGAAGGCGCTCTGCCGGCGCACGATGGCCTCGGCCACCTTGAGCAGGGTCTCGGCGCGCGATTCCAGGCTCTTGATCAACCAGCGGGCCTCCTGCAGCTGGCCGCGCATCCAGCTGGCGTCTTCGCCGCGGGCCTGCGCGATGAGGTTGCAGTAATGCTGGTTCAGGCCCAGCCGCGGCTGGCAGTCGGGATTGAGGCTGACGCGCCAGCGGCCGCTGTCCTTGCGTGCGTACACGTCGGGCGCGACGTACTCCACCGGGGTGACGTCGAGCGCGGCGCCGGGGCGCGGGTCCAGGCTGCGGATCAGCATGGCCGCGGCGTGGGTTTCCTCGTCGCTGGCGCGCAGGCGGCGCGACAGGCGGGCGATGTCGTTGCGCGCCAGCAGCTCAAGCTCGCTGTCGACGATGCGCAGCGCCAGCTCGCGCTGGGGCAGTTCCGGATCGAACTGTTCCAGCTGCACGCGCAGGCAGTCGCGCAGGTCCAGGCTGGCCACGCCGGTGGGATCGAAGCGCTGCACCTGGCGGCGCACGGCGTCGACTTCCTCGACGTTTGCTTTCAAGTCGGCCGGCACCGCGGCGGTGACCGATTCCAGCGTCTCGCCCAGATAACCGTCCGCATTGAGCGCATCGATGATGATCGCGGCGATGGTGCGCTCGCGCAGGCTCATGTGGGTGAGGTTGAGCTGCCACAGCAGGTGTTCCTGCAGGGTCTCGGGCGCGGCGTTCTGCGGTTCGAAGTGGTCCTCGTCGCCGCCGCTGTTGCGGCTGCCGCCGGCGGAGGAGAAATCGATGGGTTCTTCGGCGTTGCCGCCGGACTGGCTCCAGTCGGCCGGCTCGTCGCCGCTGTCGCCGTCGTTGGCGGAGGTGGCGGCCTCGGTGGGGGCGTCGAAGGTGGCGGCCTCACCGTCGCCTTCGCTGTCGCCCTCGTTGGCGGCGTCCTCGGAGAACTCCAGCAGCGGGTTGCTCTCGGCGATCTGGCGCAGCTCTGCTTCCAGCTCCAGCTGCGACAGCTGCAGAAGGCGGATCGCCTGCTGCAATTGCGGCGTCAGGGTGAGCTGTTGATTGAGGCGAAACTGCAGTCCGGGTTTCATGCCACTGTTTTGAATGAGCCCAAAGGCTTGGATGAGCTTCGGGTCATCCTAACCCCTAGGGGGAGGACCGGCCATAGGTTCCCGCCGATCCTCGCGTAGGCCGAATGGCTGAATGTGACGGCGCGCGCACGCCGGCGATCAGGAAAGCCCTACAGCCTGAATTCGCGGCCCAGATAGACCTCGCGTACTTTCTCGTCGGCCAGGATGTGCGCCGGCGTGCCGCGCGACAGCACTTCGCCGTCGTTGAGGATGTAGGCGCGGTCGCAGATGCCCAGCGTCTCACGTACGTTGTGATCGGTGATCAGCACGCCGATGCCGCGCTCCTTCAAGTGCCGCACGATGCGCTGGATCTCGCCCACCGAAATCGGGTCGACGCCGGCGAAGGGTTCGTCCAGCAGCATGTAGCGCGGCTCGGCGGCCAGCGCGCGGGCGATCTCGACGCGGCGGCGCTCGCCGCCGGAGAGGCTGATGCCGCGCTGGTCGGCGATGTGCGCGATCTTCAGCTCGTCGAGCAGGCTTTCCAGCTCGGTGGCACGCTGCTTGGCGCCGAGGTTCTCGCGCAGCTCCAGCACGGCCATGATGTTGTCGGCCACGGTGAGGCGGCGGAACACCGACGGCTCCTGCGGCAGGTAGCCGATGCCCAGCTTGGCGCGAGCATGCATCGGCAGGCCGGTGATGTCGTACTTGTCGAGCTTGATGGTGCCGGCGTCGGCCTCGATCAGGCCCACCACCATGTAGAAGCAGGTGGTCTTGCCGGCGCCGTTGGGACCGAGCAGGCCCACCACCTCGCCTTCGCGGATGGAAAAAGCAAAGTCGCGCACCACCTGGCGCGCGCGGAAGCGTTTTTGCAGGCCTTCGGCGGACAGCATCGATTACTTACCCGCGGCCGAAGCCGCCGTGGCCGGCTTGGGGGCCGAACTGGCCGGTGCCGGGGTAGCCGGCTTGGCGGCGGGTGCCGCGGCGGCCGGCTTGGGCTTGGGTAGGAAGGTGCCGTGGACCAGGCCGTCGCCGCCGGACTCGCCGGTGATCAGGCTGGTGTCGGTGTTGTAGGTGATCTTGTCGCCGTGGAATTCACCGCGGCCCTGCTGGGTCACCTTGGCATTGCCGGTGAGCACGGCGATGCCGTTGATGTTGTCGTAGTCGAGCTGGGCGGCGTCGCCCTGCATCAGGTTGTTGTTCTCGTCCAGCTGCTGGATGTGCGCCTGGCTGCCGGTGACCACCACGCGCGAGATCTGGGTGTCCTTGTCCAGATAGACCTTGGCCTCGGCGCCGGTGATCAGCAGGGTGCCCTGGGTCAGCTTCACGTTGCCGGTGAGCGTGGTGATGCTGTTGGGCGCGTTGTAGGCGTTGGTGGACTTGGCGGTGAAATTCATCGGCTGGCTGCGGTCGTCCTTCTTGGCCAGCGCAAGGGCCGGCAGCAGGGCGAGGGTGGCCAGCGCGAACAGGAGGCGGCTACGCATGAGGTCAGGACTTCCGTTTGCGCGGCGGGAACGAGCCGTGGCTGTCATCGAGCAGCTCCAGGTGATTGTCAGTGAGGTTGGCACGCATGCCGACGCCGCTCATTCTACTGTCGCCTTGCGTCAACTGTGCCGGCTCGGCCGTTTCCATGCGGTTCTCCTTGGGCCAGGCGGTGACCTCGGAGGTATGCAGCTCGGCCTGCGGCGTGTCGCCGTAGGCGGGGCGATGCATATAGACCGGCCCCTGCAGCTTCAGCAGGCTGCCGCTCTTGTCCACCCAGCCGTAGCGGGATTCGCCCTTCCAGTCCGGCACGCCGGGCTGCTTGGCCGGGAGCTCGAACTTGGGCGAGTCGAGGTAGAGCGAGTCGTCGCCCTCGCGGCGGTCCAGGCGCGGGCCGGTGACGCGGAAGGTCGGGTGGCCGTCCTCGCCGTACACGTAGCCCTTGAAGTCGGCCAGGGTGTAGCCGGAACGCGGCGGGCCGATGAAGTCGTTCGGCTTGGGCGCCGGCCCCAGCCACCAGATCAGCAGCTGGCTGAGCACGGCAGCGCCGCCGACCAGGACGATCGCGACCGTCAGCCGACGGTCGCGCAGGTAATCGCGAAGACTCACTGCCAGCGCCCCCGTTCCTGCTCGGCCTTGCCCTGGGCGAGCAGGATCAGGTCGCACACTTCGCGCGCCGCGCCCATGCCGCCGGTCTTGGCCGTACGCCAGTGCGCCTGCTCGGCCACCCAGGGGTGGGCATTGGCCACGGCCACGGCCAGGCCGGCCTGGCGCATCGGCGGCAGGTCGGGCAGGTCGTCGCCGACGAAGGCGGCCTGCTCGGCCTCCAGGCCCAGCGCGGCCAGCAGTTCGCGCAAGCAGGCGAGCTTGTCGCGCTGGCCCTGGTAGACGTGGGCGATGTTCAGTTCCTCGGCGCGCAGCGCGACCGGGTGGCTGATGCGCGCAGTGATCAGGGCCACCTGCACGCCGTGCGTCTGCAGCAGCTTCAGGCCCAGGCCGTCATGCACGTGGAAGACCTTGGTCTCGCGCCCGTCCTCGCCGTACCACAGGCGGCCGTCGGTGAGGGTGCCATCCACGTCGAAGACCGCGAGCCGGATCTTGGCGGCGCGGGCGAGCAGTTCGGCGGGCAGATGGTCGAGGTAATGGGCCACGGGGAAGTCTGATCAGGGGCTCGGGGGAGGGCCGGGTCAAAGGCCCGGCCGGCAGAACGCATGAGGCGGCGAAGCGTTGTCCGGCGGCGCGGTCGCCCGCGCCAGCCAAGCATCACACCACGCGCGCGCGGAGCAGATCATGAATGTTCAGCGCGCCGACCACCCGCTGCGCCTCGTCCACCACCAGCAGGGCGTGGATCTGGTGCTTCTCCATCATCTGCGCGGCTTCGATCGCCAGCTTGTCGGCGCCGATGGTCTTGGGGCCGCGGGTCATCAGCTCGGCCACGATGGCGCCGCGCAGGTCGACGTCCTCGTCGTCCAGGGCGCGGCGCAGGTCGCCGTCGGTGAATACGCCGAGCAGGCGCTGTTCGGCGTCGACCACGGCGGTCATGCCCAGGTGCTTGCGGGTCATTTCCATCAGCGCGGCGGTGAGCGAGGCGTCCGGCGCGACCCTCGGAATGCCCTCGCCGGTGTGCATGACGTCGCCGATGTGCAGCAGCAGGCGGCGCCCCAGGCTGCCGGCCGGATGCGAGCGGGCGAAGTCCTCGGAGGTGAAGCCGCGCGCCTCCAGCAGGGCGATGGCCAGGGCATCGCCCATCACCAGGGCCGCGGTGGTGCTGGCGGTCGGGGCCAGGCCCAGCGGGCAGGCTTCGGCCGAGATGCTGGCGTCCAGGTGCACGTCGGCCTGGTCGGCCAGGGAGGAGCGCTCGTTGCCGGTGATGGCGATCAGCGGAATGCCCTGGCGCTTGAGCACCGGCAGGATGAACAGCACCTCGTCGGTCTCGCCGGAGTTCGACAGCGCCAGCACGATGTCCTGCGGCAGGATCATGCCCAGGTCGCCATGGCTGGCCTCGCCCGGATGCACGAAGAATGCGGGTGTGCCGGTGGAGGCGAGGGTGGCGGCGATCTTGCGGCCGACGTGGCCGGACTTGCCCATGCCGGTGACCACTACGCGCCCGGCGCAGCCCAGGATCATGCGGCAGGCCTCCACGAAGGACGGGCCGATGCGCGGTTCCAGCGCGCGGATCGAAGCCGCCTCGGTGGCGATCACCGTGCGGGCGCTGCGCACCAGGGTATCGGCGTCGAGCAGGGCGGGCTTGGCGGGCGGGGCGACGTGGGCGTTCATGCGTTCTCGGGTGGCGGGCCGTGCGGCGTTGATGCCGGTGACGGCGGGCGGGGTCAGCCGTAGCTTCCCATTCTTTCAAAGGCGGGTCAGCCAAGGCTTCCCATTCTTTCAAAGGCGGGTCAGCCACAGCTTCCCGTGTGATTCAAAGGCTTGGCTGTGACGAAACCGGGCCGGCAGGCGGCGCGTCGTTTCTGTGACAGCGGATTTCCATTACCATGGCATATTCGCATTTTATCGTCACGGTCGGCGCCGATGTGGTCCTGATGAGGGATTCCGCAAGCCCAGGCGCCGGTGACCCCCGACTGGATTCCCGATGGACGCTGCCACCATACAGGCAATGATCGAACAAGGCCTGCCCGGTGCGCAGGCGCAGGTTTCCGGCGACGACGGCGTGCATTTCGAGGCGGAAGTGGTGGCGGCGCAGTTCGCCGGCAAGCTCCCCCTGGCGCGCCATCGCCTGGTCTACGGCACGTTGGGCGAGCTGATGGGCGGTGCGATCCATGCCCTGGCGCTGAAGACCCTGACTCCCGAGGAAGCCGCGGCGCGCCGCTGACGGCCGTCGCCCGGTTCCAAGAACACCCCCAAGGACAAGAATGGCCAAGATCCTGATCAGCGGCGGCGTGCCGCTCAATGGCGAGGTCGGTATTTCCGGCGCCAAGAACGCGGTGCTGCCGATCCTCGCCTCCTGCCTGCTCGCCGACGAGCCGGTGACCATCAGCAACGTGCCGCATCTGCACGACGTCACCACCTTCATCGAGCTGCTCGGCCAGATGGGCGTGCAGCTGGTGCTGGACGACCGCATGAAGATGCACGTCGACCCGCGCTCCACCGACCGCCACGTGGCGCCGTACGACCTGGTGCGCACCATGCGCGCCTCGATCCTGGTGCTGGGTCCGCTGGTGGCGCGCTTCGGCCAGGCCGAGGTCTCGCTGCCCGGCGGCTGCGCGATCGGTTCGCGCCCGGTGGACCAGCACATCCGCGGCCTGCAGGCGCTGGGCGCCGAGGTGAGCGTGGAGAACGGCTTCATCAAGGCCAAGGCCAGCCGCCTGAAGGGCGCGCGCATCGTGATGGACATGGTCACCGTCACCGGCACCGAGAACATCATGATGGCCGCGGCGCTCGCGCAGGGCACCAGCATCATCGAAAACGCGGCGCAGGAACCGGAAGTGGTGGACCTGGCCAACTGCCTGATCGCCATGGGCGCGCAGATCGAAGGCGCCGGCAGCTCCACCCTCACCATCCACGGCGTCGAGCGCCTGCACGGCGCGCAGTACGAAGTGCTGCCGGACCGCATCGAGACCGGCACCTTCCTGGTCGGCGCGGCGATGACCGGCGGCAAGGTGCGTGCCCGCAACGCGCGCGCCAACACGCTGGACTCGGTGCTGGCCAAGCTGGAAGAAGCCGGCGCGCACATCAATACCGGCCCGGACTGGATCGAGCTGGACATGCAGGGCCGCCGCCCGAAGGCAGTGAACATCACCACCGCGCCGTACCCGGCGTTTCCCACCGACATGCAGGCGCAGTTCACCGCGCTCAACTGCGTGGCCGAGGGCGTGGGCGTCATCACCGAGACGGTGTTCGAGAACCGCTTCATGCACGCGCACGAGCTGCAGCGCCTGGGCGCGGACATCCGCCTGGAAGGCAACACCGCGATCATCAAGGGCGTGGACAAGATGAGCGGCGCGCCGATCATGGCCACCGACCTGCGCGCCTCCGCCTGCCTGGTGCTGGCCGGCCTGGTCGCGGACGGCGACACCACGGTGGACCGCGTGTATCACATCGACCGCGGCTACGAGAACATCGAGGAAAAGCTCGGCGTGCTCGGCGCGAAGATCCGCCGCCTGCCGTCCTGAGGCGACAAAAAAAGCCGGCATCGCTGCCGGCTTTTTTGATGAAGGGAGTGCGCTGTCCGCGCGCTCCCTTTTTTTCGTCAGTTCTTATCGGCCGGCCTGGTAGCTCACCAGCTGCAGGGTGAGGTTGCCGCCATCGCTCTGGGTCAGCTTCACCGGCACCAGGTATTTCTGCGGCACGTACCAGGCGCTGAAGCTCTGGTCCTTGTCGGTGCGTTCCACGCGCTGCGCCTTGAAGCTGCCGGCCGGCACTTTCACGTCGTCGTTGCCGGCGACCTTGAACTGCTGGTTCTCGACGTTGCGCTTTACCGCCACCGGCAGGGTCACGGTCTGCTTGCCGTCGTGCAGCGCCAGGCCGATGGCGTAAGGCGCGGTGTTGCGGTCGACCATGCCCGGCGCGGCGGCGTAGGTTTCCGCGCCCTTGCCGTCATCGACGCTCACCTGCTTGCTGTTCCAGTCGACGCGGGTGGTGCGCTGCTTGCTCTTGATCGCCGCGTTCATGCGGTAGTCGTAGGCCACGGTTTCCGGCGCGTTGTTGTTCCAGCGGAAGCGCGTGATCTCGCTGGAGCTGGCGCCCAGCGCCGCGGCCAGGCCGCCGGTGCCGCGCGTCTGGTTGCTGTATTCCCAGCCGAGCGCGGTGGACTTGAGGCTGATGGTGGCTTCGCCGATCACCTGGTCGCCTTGCAGCACCTGGTAGGTGGCGGTGAATGGTGTGGGCGTCGTCGCGGCAAAAGCGGCGGTGGAGGCGACAGCCAGCGCGAGACCGGCCAGGAACTTGCGGGGAGAGGTGAGGGTAGCCATGGCGGGGCAGTCTACGCGCGCCGGCTGAATGACTCGTTGGGCGTCGATGAAGATCGCGTCAGCGGACCAGCTCGTCTCCGCGCAGCTCCAGCGGCGAGGACAAACGCTCGCCATCCAGTGCCACGCCATCTGGTGCCGCATAAGCCAGCCGCCCCGCGGCAATCATCCGCACCACCGCCGGCAGCAACCGGTGCTCATAGGCAAGCAGCCGCTGCGCAAGCAGGTCTTCATGATCGCCGGCTTCGATGCCGATGCGCGCCTGCGCGATCACCGGCCCGCCATCCAGCTCGGCGGTCACGTAATGCACGCTGGCGCCATGTTCCGGATCGCCCGCTTCCAGCGCGCGGCGATGCGTATGCAGGCCGCGGTATTTCGGCAGCAGCGAGGGATGGATATTGATCATCCGCCCCACCCACGGGTGCAGCGCCTCGCCGTCGAGGATGCGCATATAGCCGGCCAGCACCAGCAGGTCGGCGCCGCTGGCTTCGATGCGCGAGAACAGCTCCAGGTCGAATGCGCGGCGCGACGGATACGCCTTGGGATTCAGCACCAGCCGCGGAATGCCCGCCGCCTCGGCCAGTTCCAGCGCGCCGGCCTGCGCCTTGTCGCTGCCGACCAGCACGAACTCCACCGGCAGCTTGCCCGCATCGCGCGCGGCGATCAGGGCCTGCAGGTTGCTGCCGCGTCCGGAAGCGAGGACGGCGATGCGAAGAGGAGAGGACATGCGCGGGGCCGGGCGTTCGGGCCGCGCGATCGCAGGGGATCGCGCGGCGATGTGAAGAGAAAAAGAGCGGACCGGCTCAGCCGATATGCACGCGCTCGTCGCCCTGCGCCGGCACCACTTCGCCGATCACCGAGCTGGCCAGGCCGTGCTTGTGCAGCAGCGCGGTGGCGGCGGCCACGGCGTCGCGCGGCAGGATCACGGTGAAGCCCACGCCGCAGTTGAAGGTGCGCCACATTTCCTCGCGCGCCACCTTGCCTTCGTGCATCAGCCAGTCGAACACCGGCGGCAGCACGATGGCGGCGGCGTCGAGCGCCAGGCCCAGGCCGTCGGGCACCACGCGGATGATGTTTTCCTTGAGGCCGCCACCGGTGATATGGGCCATGCCGTGCACCGGCGCGGACTTCAGTAGTTCCAGCATCGGCTTGACGTAGATGGTGGTCGGCGCCATCAGCGCATCGGCCAGCGTGACGCCGCCCAGGTCCAGCTCCAGCGGGCTGCCGGCGCGCTCGACGATCTTGCGGATCAGCGAATAGCCGTTGGAATGCGGACCCGAAGAGGCCACGCCCAGGATCACGTCGCCGGCCACGATGGCCTCGCCGCTCAGCAGGGCGGATTTCTCCACCGCGCCGACGGTGAAGCCGGCCAGGTCGTATTCGCCCGGCGGGTACATGTCGGGCATTTCGGCGGTCTCGCCGCCGATCAGCGCGCAGCCGGCCAGTTCGCAGCCCTTGGCGATGCCGCCGACCACGGCCACCGTGGTGTCGACATCGAGCTTGCCGGTGGCGAAGTAGTCCAGGAAGAACAGCGGTTCCGCACCCTGCACCAGCACGTCGTTGACGCACATGCCGACCAGGTCGATGCCGATGGTGTCGTGGCGGCCCAGCTGCTGGGCGAGCTTGAGCTTGGTGCCGACGCCGTCGGTGCCGGACACCAGCACCGGCTCCTTGTAGCGCCCGGCCAGGTCGAACAGGCCGCCGAAGCCGCCCAGGCCGCCCATCACTTCGGGGCGGAAGGTGCGCTTGACCAGGGGCTTGATGCGTTCGACCACGGCATTGCCCGCGTCGATATCGACACCGGCGGCGCGGTAGGTGAGTGCGTCGGACATGGCAGGAACCGGCGTGGAGAAACGCCCAATGATAGACGCTGGGGGCCGGATTGGGCAGACTGCGGAGCGTTTTCCCCGCCGGCCTTCCGAGCTTATGCGCCTGTCACGCCTGCTGTTCGTCGGCCTTCTGCTGGCCTTCCTGATCCCCGCGGCGCATGCCCAGGGCCAGGTCTCGCCCTATACCGTCACCGTGCCGGTCACCGACACCAGCGAAGCCAAGCGCGACGAGGCTTTCGGCGTGGCGCTCAGCCAGGTGCTGGCGCGCACCGCCGGCGGCCAGGACCTGCGCGGCAAGCCTGGCTACGACGACACCCTGAAATCGGCCTCCGGCATCGTGCAGCAGTATCAGTACCAGCGTGCCGCCGGCGGGCTGGCGCTGCAGGTCAGCTTCGATTCCGGCGCGGTGCAGCGGGCGGTCTCGCAGATGGGCGTGGCCGGCACCACCGGCAAGCCGCCGGTGCTGCTGCTGGTGCGCGACGCCAGCGGCAACGTGATGGACAAGGACGCCCTGGCGCCGCTGTCCCAGGCCGTGGCCCAGCGCGGCTACGGCGTAGTGCTGGCCGACCCGGGCAAGAGCGCCGACGCTCCCTCCGTGGCTACCGCCGAACCCGACCAGATCTTCGGCCTGGCCCGCCAGTACAAGACCGGCCTGGTCCTGCTCGGCCAGCTGCGCGCCGACGGCGCGGACTGGAACCTGGTTTCCGGCGGCCCGCAGCAGAAGTGGAACAGCACCGGCGCGCCCACCCAGCAGACCCTGATCGACGCCGGCAACGCGTTGTCCGACCGCCTGGGCAAGCAGCTCAACGTGATCGGCTCCGGCAATGTCGCGGGCAAGCTGTGGGTGAGCGGCGTGGGTTCCGCGCTGGACTACGCCAACCTGCTGGCGACGTTGCGCGCCGACCCGATGGTGCGCGAGGTGGTGACGCTGAGCGCGCAGAACGACGGCATCCTGTTCGCCGTGAAGACCGGCCTGCCGCTCAATGTGATGGCCGGCAGCCTCACCGCCGGCGGGCGCCTGCTCGAAGCGGACGCCCACAGCGGCGCCGACGCCAGCCTGCGCTGGGTGCACTGAGTCTCCGGCGGCAGGGAGCGCGGCGATGCCTGGCGGGCCGCACTCACCCTGGCGCCACCTGCCCAACGCGATCACGCTGCTGCGCATCCTGCTGGTCCCGCCGATCGGCTGGGCCATCCTGGCGCATGAGCCGCGCCTGGCCCTGGGCCTGATCGCGCTGGCCGGTTTCACCGACGGCCTGGACGGTTTCCTGGCGCGGCGCTTCGGCTGGCAGAGCCGGCTCGGCGGCATCCTCGACGCGGCGGCGGACAAGCTGCTGCTGGTCACCTGCTTCGTGCTGCTGGCGCTGATCGGTCTCGCGCCGTGGTGGCTGGCGGCCCTGGTGTGCGGGCGCGACGCGGTGATCGCCACCGGCGCACTGGCCTGGCGGCTGCTGATCGGCCCGCTGCGGCCCGAGCCCAGCCTGGTTTCCAAGGCCTGCACCTTGCTGCAGATCGTCTATCTGCTGGGCATCCTGGCCAGCGGGGCAGGCTGGCGGCTGCCGCCGCTGAATCCGCTGGCCTGGCTGGTCGCCGCGCTGTGCCTGGCCAGCGGCGCGGACTACGTCTGGCGCTGGTCGCGCCGGGCCCGCGCGGCGCTGCGCTGACAGCGCAGCGCGCATCAGTCACACTTGCGCGTGAGGCCATGCCGCCTGGCAAGCCGCCCTCGCCACCTCCCACGACGAGCCGCGACGAATGACCCAAGACATTTCCCGCCGCTGGCAGATGCTGGCGATCACCGCAGTGATCCTCTACCTGCTCTGGCTGCTGGCGCCGGTGCTGATGCCGTTCGCCGTGGCCGGCATGTTCGCCTATCTCGGCGACCCGCTGGCCGACCGCCTGGAGCGGCTGGGCATGGGCCGCACGGTGGCGGTGAGCGTGGTGTTTTTCGTGCTGCTGCTGGTGACGGTGGGCGCGCTGCTGCTGCTGATCCCGCTGATCTCGCGCCAGGTGGAGAACCTGGTGCAGAGCCTGCCGCATTACGTGGACTGCGTGCGCAACACCGCGCTGCCCTGGCTGCAGGCCAAGCTGCGGCTGGACCCCAACGCCTTCGATACCGACCGCCTGATCGCCGAGATCAAGGACCACCTGGGCTCGCTCGGCGGCGTCGTATCCACCGTGCTGGGCAAGGTCACCCGCTCGGGCCTGGGCGTGATCGCCTGGATGACCAACCTGGTGCTGATCCCGGTGGTGGCGTTCTACCTGCTGCGCGACTGGGACCGCCTGGTGGCGTGGGTCGACAATATGCTGCCGCGCTCGATCGAGCCGACCATCGCCCACCTGGCGCGCGAATCAGACCTGGTGCTGGGCGCCTTCGTGCGCGGCCAGCTGCTGGTGATGCTGGCGCTGGGCATCTTCTACGGCGCGGGGCTTTCGCTGCTCGGCTTGTCGGTGGGGCCGCTGATCGGCATGGTCGCCGGCCTGCTCAGCTTCGTGCCTTACCTGGGTTTCATCGTCGGCTTCGGCTCGGCGCTGATCGCGGTGCTGGTGCAGTACGGCGACTGGACCCACGTGTCGCTGGTGGTGGTGGTGTTCGTGATCGGCCAGCTGCTGGAAGGCTATGTGCTGGTGCCGCGCCTGGTCGGCGAGAAGATCGGCTTGCATCCGGTGGCGGTGATCTTCGCGGTGCTGGCCGGCGGCTATCTGTTCGGCTTCCTCGGCATCCTGCTGGCGCTGCCGGCGGCGTCCGTGATCCTGGTGGTGCTGCGCTATCTCAGCCAGCGATACCGGCATAGCGGACTGTATACGGAGGAAGGGCGGCAGGACCCGGTGATCGCGGAGATGGAAGTGGCGGTGGAGCAGGGCGAGGACGGCATCGAGGTGGATGTGAAAGAACACACCCGGAAGGATCGGGACGACCAGCACTCATGATTCCGCAGTTGCCCCTGGCGCTGCGCTGGCCGCGGCGCCAGCGCTTCGAGCATTTCCACGACGGTTCCAATGAAGCGACGGTAGCAGCGGTACGCCAGCTGGCCGTGACTTCAGGCACACCCTGGCTCTACCTCAGCGGCCCCGCCGGCAGCGGCAAGAGCCACCTGCTGATGGCTGCCTGCCAGGCGGCGAGCGAAGCCGGCCGCACCGTGCAGTACCTGCCCTTGGCCACGATCGGCCAGCGCGCCGCGGCGATCCGCGGCGTGGCCGGCAGCGAGCTGCTGGCGCTGGACGACCTGGGCGCCATCGCCGGCGACCGCGAGGCCGAGCACGCGCTGTTCGACGTCTACAACCAGGCCCGCGCCGAAGGCCTGGCGATGCTGTTCGCCGCCGAGGCGATTCCCGCCCAGCTCGGCCTGGGCCTGCCGGACCTGCGCTCGCGCCTGGGCGCCTGCCAGCAGGCGGTGCTGAAGCCGCTCGACGACGCCGAGCGCCGCGCCGTGCTGAAGGGCCAGGCCGCCGGCCGCGGCATCGAGCTGGACGACACCGTGCTGGACTGGCTGTTCGCCCGCTACGCGCGCGACCTGGGCGCGCTGCTGGACCTGCTCGACAAGCTCGACAAGGCCTCGCTCGCCGCGCAGCGGCGCATCACCGTGCCGTTCCTGCGCGGCTTCCTCAAGGATCAGGGCTGACTTGAACCTGCCGGTGTAGGTTGGGGTGAGCCGAAGGCGAACCCCAACACTGCGGTGAGTTTGGATGTGACGATGTTGGGGTTCGCCTAGGGCTCACCCCAACCTACGCTTTCAGCAGGCCCGGCGTCGACTGCGCGCCGATGATCTCGGTCATCGCCTGCACCACGTGCAGGTTGCCGGCGATGATGTTGCCGCTGGCCGGGATACCGTCGCGGCCGGCGAAGTCGCCGTAGCGGCCGCCCGCCTCGCGCACCAGCAGCACGCCGGCGGCCATGTCCCACGGCTTCAGGCCGATCTCGAAATAGCCGTCGTAGCGGCCGGCGGCGACATAGGCCAGGTCCAGCGCGGCGGAGCCCGAGCGGCGGATGTCCTCGGCCTGGCCCAGCAGCACACGCGTCATGTTGAGCTGCGCTTCCAGGTGCTGGCGCTGCCGGTAGGGATAGCCGGTGGCGATCATCGCGCCGCCCAGGTTCTCGCGGCGGCTGACGCGGATGCGGCGGTCGTTGAGGTAGGCGCCGTCGCCCTTGCTGGCGGTGAACAGCTCGCCGCGCAGCGGATCGAACACCACGCCGTAGACCGGTTCGCCCTTTTCCAGCAGGGCGATGGACACGGAGAAATGCGGGATGCCGCGCAGGTAGTTGTGGGTGCCGTCGAGCGGGTCGATCACCCAGGTCAGCGGACCCTTGCCCATCTGGCCGCTTTCCTCGGCGAGGATGGCGTGGCTCGGGTAGGCGCGGCGCAGTTCCTTGACGATCTCGGCTTCGGCCAGGCGGTCGACTTCCGAGGCGAAGTCCATGCGTTGTTTTTCCACGATATTGAGACCGTCGATGCGGTTCATATAGCGCAGGATCACGTTTCCAGCGGCGCGAGCGGCGCGCACCGCGACGTTGACGGCGGGTCTGGGCATGGCTTCGGCTTTTCGAAAGAACGGGGAGCGGCCGCGAAGTCTAGCAGGGCGGCGAGACGGGAGCCAGGGAACGGGCCGCGCTGGGCGGCGGTTCCCGTTATCCTTGCGCCCCCTCTGCTGCCCGCCGTCCCCCGCGCCCATGACCGATCTGGCCTCCCTCGTCCGCTTCGTCCTGGTGCGCACCTCGCACCCGGGGAACATCGGCAGCTCGGCGCGGGCCATGCGCACCATGGGCTTCGGCCGCATGACCCTGGTCGCCCCGCACCGCTTTCCCCACGCCGAGGCCTCGGCCCTGGCCGCCGGCGCGGACGAGGTGCTGGCCGAAGCCGGCGTGCACGACGGCCTGGTCGACGGCCTGGCCGGCTGCAGCCTGGCCCTGGGCCTGTCGGCGCGCCGGCGCGGCGTGGACCTGGAAGAACTCTCCCCGCGCGAAGCCGCCACGCGCGTGCTGGCCGCGGCCAGCCGCGGCGAACAGGTGGCGCTGGTGTTCGGCAACGAGCGCACCGGCCTGGAGAACGAGGAACTGGCGCGCTGCCACGCGATGGTGCGCATTCCCAGCGTGGACGATTTCAGCTCCTTGAATCTCTCGCAGGCCGTGCAGGTGATGGCCTACGAACTGCGCGTGGCCCTGCTCGGCGGCGACGTGCCGGCGGCGCCGGTGCGCGACGATGCCGAACCGCCGGCCGATGCGGCGCGCATGGAGCGCTTCTACGAGCACCTCGCCGAGACGCTGGACGACATCGACTTCCACAAGGGCCGCGCGCCGACCACGATCATGCTGAGGCTGCGCAAGCTGTTCCAGCGCGCGCAGATGGACGAGCGCGAGCTGCGCATCCTGCACGGCATCTTCGCCGACGCGCAGCGGATGGTGAAGATCGCGCAGGACAAGCCCAAGGACTGAGCCGCGGGGCTTACTGCTCGTCGTCGGCCAGTTCGATCGGCCGCGCCGGCGTGATCAGCAGCTTGTCGATGCGCGCCCCGTCCAGGTCCACCACTTCGAAACGGATGCCCTGCCAGGCGAACACTTCGCCGGTCTGCGGGATATGGCCGAGCACGGCCATCACCATGCCGGCGGCGGTGCGGTATTCGTGTTCCTGCTCGCCGGGCAGGTGGTCCACGTGCAGCAGTTCGCGCAGGTCGTCGGTGGAGATCGAGCCGTCGACCAGCCAGCTGCCGTCCTCGCGCGGCACGATCGGCGCGGTTTCCTCGCCGCCTTGCGAGGCACGCTGGCTGGCGCCGACCACGGCCGAGAGCAGGTCGTTGAGGGTGACCAGGCCTTCGATGTCGCCGTATTCGTCCACCACCAGGGCGAGCTGGGTCTCGGCGTCGCGGAATTCTTCCAGCAGGTCCAGCGCGCGCGCCGTGGCCGGCACGAACAGCGGCTTGGCCATGCGGCCGAACAGGTCCGGCGAGCCGTGGCGGAAATTGCGCAGCAGGTGCTTCACCTCGACGATGCCGACCACGTCGCTTTCGTCGGCGCGGTAGACCGGATAGCGCGAATACGGCGTGTCGCGCAGCACGTCGTCGTTCTCTTCCGGCGTGGCGGCCACGTCCAGCCAGGCGATGCGGGTGCGCGGGGTCATCACGCTGTCCACCGTGCGGTCGCCCAGGCGCAGCACGCGGTTGACCATGTTGTGCTCGTCCGCATCCAGCACGCCCTGCTCGGCGCTTTCGGCCACCAGCAGGCGGATTTCCTCTTCCGTCACCGCGTCGCTGCTGCGCTTGGCCACGCGCAGCAGGCGCAGCAGCTGGGTGCTGGAGAAATTCAGCAGCCACACGAACGGCGCGGCGATGCGCGACAGCACCAGCATGGGCATGGCGACGAAGCCGGAGACTTTCTCCGGCGCCGACAGCGCCAGGCGCTTGGGCACCAGTTCGCCGATCACGATCTGGATGAAGGAGATCAGGGCGAAGCCCAGCACCAGGCCGATCACCTTGGCGTAGGGTTCCAGCCAGGCCGCGCGGCCGCCGTGGATGGCCTCGGCGATATGGTCGCCCAGGGCGTCGCCGGCGATGGCGCCGGTGACCAGGATCACCAGGGTCATGCCCACCTGCACGGTGGACAGGAAATGCTCGGGTGCCTCGGCATGGCGCAGCGCGACGCGGGCGCGCCGGCTGGTCTTGGCCATCTGCTTGAGGCGGCTCTTGCGGGAGGCGACCAGGGCCATTTCCGAGAGGGCGAAGAAGCCGTTGGCCAGCGCGAGCACGAAGACGGTCGCGATCGCGGTCAGCATCGGGGGGAAGCGGTAGCGGGTCGGGGCATGCCCGGGAGTGTAAGGCCTGCGGGGGTGGGGCCGGCAGCCGGGGCTTGATGCCGGGGCTTAAGCCTGTCCTGTAACATATCCGTCAATTTTCCTTTCTTCCCATCGGCTTCCAGGCACTCCCCGCATGTTTTCACTGCAGACGATCTTCGGCAAAGGCGACAAGTTCTACGGCCTGCTCGAGCAAAGCGCGGAGGCGGTGCGGGAAAGCGCCCACGCCCTGCACGAGCTGGTGACCCATAGCGACCGCGCCCCGGTGATGGCCGCCTTCGCCTCGGCCCGGGCACGCGAGAAGGCGCTGGCCGCGCAGATCAGCGAGGAACTGGTCAACACCTTCGTCACCGCGCTGGACCGCGAGGACATCGAGGCGCTGAACTCGGCGCTGTACAAGATCCCCAAGACGGTGGAGAAGTTCGCCGAGCGCTACGAGATCGTCGCTGTGCGCCTGTCGGACGTGGACTTCGCCCAGCGTGCCCAGGTGCTGGAGCAGGCCAGCGCGGTGGTGTCGGAGATGATCGGCGAGCTGCGCCGCGGCCTGCGCATCGACCCGGTGAAGAAGCTGCAGGACCGCCTGCAGACGCTGGAATCCGAAGGCGACCGCATGCTGCTGGCGCCGTACCGCACGCTGTACGTGGAAGGCAACGACGCCATGCGCGCCATGCTGGCCAAGGACCTGTTCGAGCTGATCGAGAAAGCCATCGACAAGTGCCGCGATGTCGGCAACATCGTGTATTCCATCGTGCTCAAGAACTCCTGAGGCGCCCGCGATGAGCATGGTTTTCGCGGTGGTGCTGATCGCACTGGTCTTCACCTACATCAACGGCTTCCACGACACCGCCAACTCCATCGCCACGGTGGTGGCGACCAAGGTGCTGACGCCGGGCCAGGCGGTGATCCTGGCCGCCATCACCAACCTGATCGGCGCGCTGTGGGGCACGGCGGTGGCCAAGACGATCGCCGCCGGCCTGATCGACACCCACGTGGTGGCGGCCGGTTCCCAGCTGCTGATCTGCGCGCTGGGCGCGGCCACGGTGTGGAACCTGCTGACCTGGTGGCTGGGCCTGCCGTCCAGTTCCAGCCATGCCCTGGTCGGTGCGCTGGTGGGCGCGGCGATCGCGGCCTCGGGCGACAACTTCGCCGCCATCATCTGGTCGCAGGGCGGCGACCACTGGTGGCAGGGCAAGGGCGTGATCCCCAAGGTGGTGGTGCCGATGGTGGTGTCGCCGCTGATGGGCTTCGTCATGGGCTTCCTGCTGATGGGCGCGCTGTATGCGCTGCTGGGCTGGTTCTCCAGCCAGAAGGGCCTGCTGCGCCGCTTCGGCCGCACGCCCTTCGTCAACAGCTTCTTCGGCAAGGCGCAGATCGTCTCGGCCAGCGCGATGGGCCTGGCCCACGGCATGAACGACGCGCAGAAGAGCATGGGCATCATCGCCCTGGCCCTGGCCGGCGCCACCGCGGCGGGCCAGTTCGACAGCCTGCCTTCGTGGCTGGGTTTCCTGCGCATCCACGGCTCGTCCGATGGCGGCTTCGACGTGCCGGCCTGGGTGGCGGTGGTGTGCGCGCTGACCATGGCCGGCGGTACCGCCGGCGGCGGCTGGCGCATCATCAAGACGCTAGGCCACAAGATGGTGAAGCTGCATCCCATCAATGGCTTCGCCGCCGAAGGCAGCTCGGCCGCGGTGATCCTCACCGCCTCGGCGTTCGGCGTGCCGGTGTCGACCACGCATAACGTGTCGGCCTCGATCATGGGCGTGGGCGCGGCCAAGCGCTGGAATGCGATCCGCTGGTCGGTGGTGGAGCGGATGGTGTGGGCGTGGATACTCACCCTGCCGGTCACGGCCCTGCTGGCCTACGGCGCGGTGCGGCTGGCGCAGGCGCTGTCTTAAGACCTCAGAAGTCGTCGCCGCCGTCGGCGACGACTTGTTCCAGCTCGTCGCCCAGTTCGCCCAGCTCGTGGATCACCCGCTGCAGTTCTTCGATCGAGAGCAGCTCATAGGGGCGGTTCTCGCACAGGTGCAGGAAGGGCGAGCCGTCCAGGTCGGCCACGGCGAGAAAGCCCACGCGCTGTTCCCAGTTGAAGCGCAGGCAGCGGCGCGCATCGGCGCCGGCCAGGGGGCCGATCGGGGTGGAGACGCGCAGAAACCGGCGGCCGGCTTCGTCTTCCAGCTCGGCCAGGTAGATGCCCTGGTGCCGCCCGCGCGGCAGCGGCAGGTCGAAGCTGATCAGGTAGGGCCCGTTGTGGCGCAGCTCGTGCTTTGCGCCGATATGGGAACGCACGGCTTCGAAGTGATGCATGAGGCGGCTCCCGGCAGCAGAACGGGTTCCGCTACTCTGCCACGACTTTATGACGGCGCGCGCTAAGACTTACCGCTATAGGCCTTCATGCCGTCTCACATCGGTCACGCCATGAACGAACAGCACGCCCGCATTTTTGCCGCCATTGCCGCCATTCCCCCGGGCCGCGTCGCCAGCTACGGCGCCATCGCCGCCCGCGCCGGCCTGCCCGGGCGCGCCCGCCTGGTCGGGCGGGTGCTGGGCGAGGTGCCCGACGGCATGGAACTGCCGTGGTTCCGCGTGCTGCGCTCCAGCGGGCAGATCGCGTTTCCGCCGGGCAGCCGCGGGTTTCGCGAACAGTCCAGGCGCCTGCGCGCCGAGGGCGTGGAAGTGAAGAACGGCAAGGTGCCGCTGTCGCGCTTCGGGCTGGATGCGGACGTCGACCACGCGCTGTGGGGCATGCCGGGCACCTGACGCCCGCCGCGCCGACCGCGAAATCGGAACTTGCCTACAGGATGAAGCGCCGCCTACGGGCGGCGGCGCGGGCCGCATTTGCTAGCATTCGAGGAATGTCTTCCTCTCCCCTCGACATCCTTCACAGCGTCTTCGGCTACACCAGCTTCCGCGGCCAGCAGCAAGCCATCGTCGAACAGGTGGCGGAGGGCGGCGACGCCCTGGTGCTGATGCCGACCGGCGGCGGCAAGTCGCTGTGCTACCAGATTCCCGCCTTGCTGCGGCAGGGCACGGGCATCGTGGTGTCGCCGCTGATCGCGCTGATGCAGGACCAGGTCGACGCGCTGCGCGAGGCCGGCGTGGCCGCTGCCTATCTCAACTCCAGCCTGTCCGCCGAGGACCAGCGCGAAGTGGAGCGGCAGCTGCTGGCCGGTGAGCTCAATCTGCTCTATGTGGCGCCGGAGCGCCTGCTCACGCCGCGTTTCCTCAGCCTGCTGGAACGCACTGAAGTGGCGCTGTTCGCCATCGACGAAGCGCATTGCGTATCGCAGTGGGGCCACGATTTCCGTCCCGAGTACCGCGAGCTGGCGGTGCTGCACCAGCGCTTCGCGCAGGTGCCGCGCATCGCGCTCACCGCCACCGCCGACCCGCGCACGCGCGAGGAGATCGTCGAGCGCCTGGCGCTGCAGGACGCGCGCCAGTTCCTGTCCAGTTTCGACCGCCCCAATATCCGCTACCGCGTGGGCCTGCGCCACAACGCGAAGCGCGAGCTCGCGGATTTCCTCGAAGGCCATCGCGGCGAAGCCGGCATCGTGTATTGCCTCAGCCGCCGCAAGGTCGACGAAACCGCGCAGTGGTTAGCCGAGGCCGGCATCGCCGCGTTGCCTTATCACGCCGGGCTGGACGCGCCCACGCGTGCGGCGAACCAGCAGCGCTTCCTGCGTGAGGACGGCGTGGTGATGGTGGCGACGGTGGCCTTCGGCATGGGCATCGACAAGCCGGACGTGCGTTTCGTCGCGCACCTGGACCTGCCGCGCAGCATGGAAGGCTATTACCAGGAGACCGGCCGCGCCGGACGCGACAGCCTGCCGGCCGAAGCCTGGATGATCTACGGCCTGTCCGACGTGGTGACGATGAGCCAGATGATCGCCCAGTCCGAATCCGCCGACGAGCGCAAGCGGGTGGAGCGGCAGAAGCTGGAATCGCTGCTCGCTTATGCCGAGGCCACCGAATGCCGCCGCGTGCGCCTGCTCGGCGCGTTCGGCGAAACCTACCAGGGCTCCTGCGGCAACTGCGACAACTGCCTGGAGCCGCCGAAGACCTGGGA
The DNA here is from genome assembly GCF_018599165.1 of Dyella sp. LX-66. Lineage (NCBI taxonomy): Bacteria > Pseudomonadati > Pseudomonadota > Gammaproteobacteria > Lysobacterales > Rhodanobacteraceae > Dyella > Dyella sp. LX-66. The sequence continues at coordinate 140,045 of NZ_JAHFVJ010000001.1, read as the reverse complement.
TGCCACCGTGCCCGCGCAGAAGGCGCTGTCGGCGGTGTACCGCAGCGGGCAGCGCTTCGGTTCGGGCCACGTGATCGACATCCTGCGCGGTGTGGACAGCGAGCGCATGAGCCAGCTGCGCCACGATCACCTGAGCACCTTCGGCATCGGCGCCGACATGGACGAAAAACAATGGCGCTCGGTATTCCGCCAGCTGCTCGCCGCTGGCTTGCTCGAAGCGGAAGGCGAGTACGGCACGCTGCGCCTCACCCGCAGCAGCCGCGAGGTGCTGACCGGCAACCGCGAGGTGCTGCTGCGCGAGGACACGCGGCCGGAACGCCGCTCGCGCCGCCGCCGCGACAGCCAGCTGGTCACCGGCAGCAGCCTGGGCATCGAAGCCTACGAGCAGCCGATGTGGGATGCGCTGCGCGCCCTGCGCGCGAAGCTCGCGAAGCAGCATGGCGTGCCGGCTTACGTGATCTTCCACGACGCCACCTTGCTCGCGATGCTGCGCGAGCTGCCGGCGAACGAGGAGGAAATGGGCTCGATCAGCGGCGTGGGGAAGGCGAAGCTGGAGCGGTACGGGCAGGATTTCCTGGCGGTGATCAACGCGCAGGAGTGAACCGGCGCAGGCTTGAGATGAGGCCGAACTTGCCGCCGGAATCCGCCTTCGCGCTTGTGCCGCACCGGGCTTGCCCTTACAACAGGTAGACGCGCCACGACGAGCCCGCTTGTCCCCCACGGCGCCCCGCGCTGACGCAGCGCCCGGGTACCCGCTCATCACCGGAAGGACCGCCGCCATGCATGACGCCCCTCTTATCGGCACCATCGTCGGCGGCATCGTGCTCGCCTTCTTCTTCGCCGCCATCGCGCACCGCCTGCGTTTGCCGCCGCTGGCCGGCTATCTGCTGGCAGGCGTGGTGTGCGGCCCGTTCACCCCGGGCTTCGTGGCCGATGGCCATCTCGCGCACCAGCTGGCGGAGATCGGCGTGGTGCTGCTGATGTTCGGCGTGGGCCTGCATTTCTCGCTGAAGGATCTGCTCTCGGTCAAATCCATCGCCATTCCCGGGGCGCTCGGACAGATGGCGGTGGCCACGGTGCTGGGCATGCTGCTGGGCTGGGCGCTGGGCTGGCCGATGGTGCAGAGCTTCGTGTTCGGCCTGGCGCTGTCGGTGGCCAGCACCGTGGTGCTGCTGCGCGCGATGGAAGAGCGCCGTCTGATGGAGACCGAGCGCGGGCGCATCGCGGTGGGCTGGCTGATCGTCGAAGACCTCGCCATGGTGCTGGCTCTGGTGCTGCTGCCGGCGATCGGCGCGTCGCTCAATGCCGGGCAGTCGATGTCCTTCGGCGAGATCGCCATGACCGTCGGCATCACCATCGGCAAGGTGGTGGCCTTCGTGGCGGTGATGCTGATCGTGGGCAAGCGGCTGATTCCCTGGCTGCTGCAGGTGATCGCGCAGACCGGCTCGCGCGAACTGTTCCGCCTGGCCGTGCTGGCGATCGCGCTGGGCGTGGCCTTCGGCGCCGCGGGGCTGTTCGGCGTGTCGTTCGAACTGGGCGCGTTCTTCGCCGGCATGATGATGGGCGAGTCGAAACTCGCGCATGACGCCGCCGAGGAAACCCTGCCGCTGCGCGATGCCTTCGCCGTGCTGTTCTTCGTCTCCATCGGCATGCTGTTCAATTACCAGGTGCTGCTGTCCGAGCCGCTGGTGGTGCTGGCGGCGCTGGCGATCATTGTGATCGGCAAGTCGGTGGCGGCGCTGGGCATCGTGCTGGCCTTCCGCAAGCCGATGACCACCGCGCTCACCATCGCCACCAGCCTGGCGCAGATCGGCGAGTTCTCTTTCATCCTGATCGGCGTGGGCGTGGCGCAGAACCTGGTGACCAAGGAAGCGCAGGACGTGCTGCTGGCCGCGGCGATCCTGTCCATCCTGATCAATCCGTTGCTGTTCAAGCTGCTCGACCGCGCCAAGGCGCGGATGGATGCGCGCGCCGCCGCCGCCGAGGCGGAGCAGGGCGGCACCGCCGCCGTGCCGCTGCAACCTACCGAGCTGAGCGGGCACGTGGTGGTGGCTGGCTACGGCAAGCTCGGCCAGCTGCTGGGCGAAGCAGTGCATGCCACTGGCCTGCCGCTGCTGGTGCTGGAAGAGGAAAAAGACCACGTCGATACCTTGCAGCAGCAGGGCATCGAGACCCTGGTGGGCAATGCGTCCAGCGACGAAGTGCTGGGCGCCGCCAACCTGCCGGAAGCGAAAGCGCTGCTGGTGACCTTGCCGCAGGCGTTCGAAAGCGGCGAAGTGGTGCGCGCGGCGCGGCAGTTGAATCCGCAGCTGCGCATCATTGCGCGGGCGGATTCGGAGGAGTGCCGCGAGCATCTGCAGAAGCAGGGCGCAGATATGGTGGTGATGGGGGAGCGTGAGCTGGCGCGGGCGATGACCGAAGGCCTGGCGCCTGTGTAGGTTGGGGTGAGCGCAGCGAACCCCAACGAACCTCGCAGCCGTGCTGCCAAGTTGGGGTTCGCTGCGCTCACCCCAACCTACGTTGCGTTCAGCCCGCCATGCGCCAGCGCTCTCCCGGCTCATCCGGATCGCGGCCATGCATCATCGCCGCGGCCTGGCGCAGATAACGCCATTCTTCCAGCGACGCCGGCAGGCGCGCATGCGGCCAGGCTTCGCGCAGCGCGGACAGGGCCTGTTCGGCGCTGTCGTGGCGTCCGGTTTCTTCCATGTCGAACATGCTGCGCCAGCGGCGTCCGTGGCGGACGATGCGGAACAGCCCTGCCTTGGCGGGGTATACGTATTGGGCGAGCATGAAGCGGTTTCTTGCCGTGGGGGACGGTGTCCGCATAGCGTGCGCGCGGCCTATGACCGGATCGTGATTCGACGAAGACGGCTTTGTGGCTCTTCGTGAAATCTCCGTTCATCCGCTGATGAAAAACAAACGGCCCGCCGAAGCGGGCCGTTCGTGTGCTGCGGTGAGCGCCGCTTACTTGCGGTCAGCGGCGGTCTTGTCGCGGGTTGCGCGGAACTCGGAATCCTTGCTCCAGTCCGGCCACTGGTTCGAATTGGCCAGCTCGCTGCCCAGCGTGTAGAGGATCTGCAGGTCGCGCGCCATGCCGGTGAACGACCAGCCGGCTTCCCACTCGTCCGAGGGCTGGTGGTAGTGCTTGTCGGTGTATTCGTCCTCGGCCTGCTTGCCCGCGGCCAGGCCGCCATCGACCCAGTCATTGCCCGAGCCGAACGAGATCGCCGGCACGCCGCGCTTGGCGAAGGAGAAATGATCGGAGCGGAAAAAGTGGCCCGCTTCCGGCTTCGGGTCCGGCGAGTAGCTGAGGTTCCAGCGCTTGGCGGTGGCGATCAGGTCGTCCAGCAGATCCAGCTTGGCGCTGCCGGAAATGGTGAAGTTGCGCGCCGGACCGTGCGGGTCGAGCGCGTCGAGATTGATCACGCCCACCGTCTTGCCCAGCGGGTAAAGCGGATTGGCCGCGTAGTACTCGGAACCGAGCAGGCCTTTCTCTTCCGCGGTGACGTTGAGGAACACGATGGAACGCTCCGGCTTGGGCGCGCTCTTGAACGCGCGCGCCAGCTCGATCAGCGCCGCGGTGCCGGTGCCATTGTCGACCGCGCCGTTGTAGATCTTGTCGCCCTTGGCATCGGGCGCGCCGACGCCCAGATGATCCCAGTGCGCGCTGTAGATCACGGTCTCGTCCGGATGCTTGGCGCCATCGATGCGGCCGACGACGTTGTGCGAAGTGATGACTTTGCTGTCCACCTTGTAGCTGGCGGAGAAGCTTTCGCCCTTCAGCGTCACCGGCTTGAACTCGCGCGTCTGCGCCTGCTTCTTCAGCGCCTCGAAATCCAGGCCCGCGCGCTTGAACAGGTCCACCGCGAAATCGCGCTGGATCCACGCTTCCACCTGCGGGTGCGTGTCGGCCGGCTTGTCGCGCACGATGTCGAACATCGCATTGGTGTTGGAGTTCTTCACCGTGTTCCAGCCGTAGGACGCCGGCTCGGTCTCGTGCACGATCAGCACGCCCGCCGCGCCCTGGCGCGCGGCTTCTTCGTACTTGTAGGTCCAGCGGCCGTAGTAGGTCATGGCCTTGCCGCCGAAATCGCCCTGGCCGGTTTCGAAATCCGGATCGTTGATCAGCACCACGGCGATCTTGCCGTGCAGGTCCACGCCCTTGAAGTCGTCCCAGTTGCGCTCCGGCGCCTTCACGCCGTAGCCGACGAAGACCAGCGGCGCGTCCTTGATTGCCACCAGCCTGGAGCCGTCCATCGCGGCGCGCACGGCGATCTGCTCGCCCTGGGTCAGCGCCTGCGGCTTGCCGTCCACCGACACCGACAGCGCCGGCGTACCGGTAATCTCCGCGCGCAGCAGCGGCACGGCCTGGGTCCACGCGCGCTTGCCGTTCTTCAGATCGCCGCCGGGCTGCAGGCCGGCGGCCTTGTACTGGGCGATCAGGTAATCGACGGTCTTGGTCTCGCCGGCCGTGGCGGGGCCGCGGCCTTCGAACGCATCGGAAGACAGCGTCTTCACGTCGGCCGAGAGGCGATGCGGATCGAAGCTCGGCGCTTGGGCCGCCAGCACGGCGCTGGAAATGGACAGGGCGAGTAGCGAAAGGGCGAGTCGTTTCACGGGCGTTACCTGTGGGGAAAACGGACTCAATCATAGAGCGTGGTGTGCGCGCCGGTCCCGTTTCTTTTTGGATCGAGATAATGTCAAAGAGTCCTAGAGACAGTTCCTGCCGGATGGAACTGCATCACAGAACGCCTGTGCGCAGGCTCCCTACCATGCGCGCCGGGGAGCTAAGTGTTCGACTTCCCGCGGCGTGTCGACAGGGGGCTAGGGATAGCAGGCTCGACGCAATCCACATGGCCGTGAACGCCGCCTATTTATTTCGCCGTCCGGCGCATCGCGCGAACGGCTTTCGGGGATGGATATCCAGATATGCAAAGCGCCGGGGCGTGAGCCACCGGCGCTTTGTGTATGTGGCTTGTGTATGCGGCGGGATCAGTCGGTGCCGATCACCTTGCCCGTATGCGGATCGATCTGCAGCTTCACGTCGGCGCCGGCGGGGTTTTCCGCCTTGGCGCGCCACACGCCGTCCTTGAAATCCACATCGTGCACATGGGTATAGCCGGAGGTGGACAGCGAGGCGCGCACGTCGGTTTCGCTGAGGCGCGACACCTGCTCGTCGGGATAGGCCTCGCCGGTGCGCGGATCGATCTTGACGGTGACGCTGCGTCCGTCCGCGCTCTTCGCGCGGGCCCGCCACATGCCGTCGCGGAATTTCAGATCGTGGATCTTCTTGTAGCCCTGCTGCTCGAGCTGGGTATGCACCTGCCGTTCGGTCAGCGCGTCCTGCGCCATCGCGAGCGGAGCGGCCAGCGCTACAGCGAGCGCCAGTGCGGTGGCCAATGAAGAAGGATGAAGCTTCATCGACGTCTCCTCTTTGCGGTGGGGAATGGAGCTCGTCGAGTCTTCCTTCGGCGGACGCAACCTCGGGTGAACGAGGACGCCGCGTGCACGAAGCGAAAGATGCGCTGAACATCGCGCTGCCTGGATAGCGAGGGAAAAATCCCGGCGGCGAGTCGCTCCGACGACCTCGCCGCCGCTGGCGTGCTCGCCAGTACCGGCCATCCCCGGCAGTAGGAAGGTGGCCCGCGACGAGGGTCGGGCTGGCAAGGGGGCACGTGCAACTGACCTCGCCGCGGGCACGTGAGCATCGTGCCGATGAGGCTCGATGCTCGGAATCAGATAAGTCCTATGAGGTGCGCCAGGTTCCGGGCGGTTCAGGCCGTGAGGTTCTGCAGCTTATGTTCGAACGCAGCCATATCGCCGACGAACCAGAACATCGCTCCGCGATTGGTCTCATGCGCGAAATCGCGCAGCGCCTTGCTGCGTTCCAGCCATGCATCGATGTTGCCGATCACGGCGACACGCACGCCGTAGTTGACGAACTTCTGCAGCATGGCGCCGGCCAGGCGGGTGTCGAGGCGGAAGAAATCTTCGTGCAGGCGTTCGGCGGGCAGGGCGACCCACACCGCCTCGTGCACGCCGGCCTCGGCAATCAGATCGTTCGCGTCGCGCTCCTGAGCCAGCAGCGGACCTTGTGCGGCGTAGACCAGCACGCGGGTGCCGGCGAGCGTGGAGATGCCTTCGAGCATGTTCTCGATCCTTCCCTGGGGCGCGGCGGGCGGTTCAGTTCATCAGTTGCTGCAGATAGGTCACTACTTCCTCCTCCGGGAGGAAGGTGAGCACGTCGTCCACCTTCAAGCCGTACTTGCGCTTGATGTCCATGAACTCGGTCCTGGCCAGCGCCAGGCGCTGCTCCGGACTCAGGCGGGCCAGTTCGTCGCGCGACAGCGGCGCGGATGGTTTGCGATCGACAGCTGCGAGTTCGTCCTGGAACTGACGCCAGATATCGTCAGAAATGCGAGTAGGCATTGCTGCGGGGGTTCTTATCGGGAGGAGGGGAATGTAGCAGCCGCATCGTCGGATGCTAGCGGTTGATGATGGCCTGGGCACCGCGCACCAGGATGCCGCTGCGCGATTCGCCGGGATGCTCGGCCACGTAGCGGTCGATCATCTTGAGCAGCGGCTCCGGCACGGTGATGTTCACGCGAATGGCCTTGGCGGTGAGCCTGGAGGTGTCGACGTCGATGACGTGCCAGGCCCACCGGGTGGACGGGAAATGCCTGGGGCCGCCCCTGGGGTCCTTGCCCGAGATCAGGTCGGCGAGATTCGATGCGGCGGGAAAGTCCTTGCCTTCGCTCACCACGTCTTCAAGCGCGAACAGGATGGCCTCTTCGGCCTGGGCCAGGGCCTCGTCCAGCGTGTCGCCGGCGCTGAACACACCGGGGAAGTCGGGGGCGATGACGCCGAAGGCGGTTTTATCGTTGCCGGTTTCGATGACGACGGGGTAACGCATAGGCACCTCGGGCAAGGCTCAAAGGCCGGCCTGCTTGAGTATGGCGGCGACCAGTCCCTTGCCCAGGTCCTTCTTGGGATGAGGAATGATCACCGTGATTCTGGCCACATTGCGCAGCTTGTGGTGGCTGCCGCGGACGCCGACCACGAAGAAGCCTTTGGATCGGAGGAGTTTGAGAAGGTCGGCGCTGTTCATGGCTGTTATACACACGTAGTGTGTATCGGTCAATGGCGGGGCGATGACCGACAGGCTAAAGGTCGGCGTGGGCCGATTGACGCAGCGAGGCCTGCTTTTGGGCTTGCGCTTACGCGGCGCCGAACGCAGGGCGCAAACGATCCGAAGTGCGTCCGCCTCGTTCGACGGACGCGGATACGCGGCGTCGCAAGCACGGCGCACAGCTCATCGATCGGATGACCGGAGTTTTTGGCAGGGCGGGGGATTTTTTAGCGGCTGCTTCAGCGCAACGCTGGAAAACCGCTTGAGATGGTGGCCGAGGACGGAATCGAACCGCCGACACGGGGATTTTCAATCCCCTGCTCTACCAACTGAGCTACTCGGCCAGAAGTGCTGACGACCAGGAAGGTCATCGGTACTGCGTGGAGCCGCGCATTAAACCGAAGTTCGCCGCAGCCGTCAAGAATCCGCGTCCGGCGCCACGTAGCCTTCGGGCTGTGCGACGTCGCCGCCGAAAAGGAATTTCTCCATTTCCTCGCCCAGGAACTTGCGCGCCTTCGGGTCCAGCGGATTGAGGCGGTATTCGTTGATCAGCATGGTCTGGTGCGCCAGCCATTCCTGCCAGGCGGGCTTGGAGATTTCCGCGTAGATGCGCTGGCCGAGCGGGCCGGGCCAGGGGGAGAAGTCCAGCCCTTCGGCCTCGATGCCGAGCTTGGCGCAGCGGACGGTACGGCTCATCGCGGAGTTTCCTTAAAGACTTTGCAGCAGGGTGCGCACGGGAGCGGGCAGGCCGAGCGCGGCGAGGTCGCCGGTATCGCACCAGCGCAGCGCGGGATTATCGGCGATTGCGCGATGCGCTGTCGCGCCGTCGAACAGCAGCGGCTCCACCTGCAGGCGGTAATGGCTGAAGACGTGCACGAAGGGCGTCAGCGCCTGCGCGTCGTCGATGCGCGCCAGCTGCTGCGCCTTGCGCCAGGCGTCCTCGGTGCCCGCGGCTTCCGGCAGGCTCCACAGGCCGGCCCATACGCCCTGCGGGCCGCGGCGTTCCAGCAGCACGCGGCGGCGTTCGTCGCGCAGCAGCAGCATCACGGTGGAGCGCGTGGGCACGGTCTTGGCGGGCTTGGCGCTGGGCAATTGCGCGGTGAGCTCGTCGCGTTTCGCCACGCAGTCGGCGGCGACGGGGCAGTCCTCGCACTTCGGTTTGGAGCGCACGCAGACGGTGGCGCCCAGGTCCATGATCGCCTGGGTGTAATCGGCGACGCGCGCGGCGGGTGTGTATGCCTCCGCATGCCGCCACAGTTCTTTTTCCACCGCGCTCTGGCTGGGATGTCCGTGGATGCCGAGATGGCGCGTCAGCACGCGCTTGACGTTGCCGTCCAGGATGGCGAAGCGCAGCCCGTACGCCTGCGCCAGGATCGCACCGGCGGTGGAGCGGCCGATGCCGGGCAGGGCAGCGAGTGCGTCGAAGTCGCGCGGCAGTTCGCCGCCATGCTGTTCCACGCACAGCTGCGCGGCGCGATGCAGGAAACGGGCGCGGCGGTAGTAGCCCAGGCCCGACCACAGCGCGAGCACCGTGTCCTCGTCCGCCGCGGCCAGGTCGCGCAGCGTCGGCAGTGCGCCGACAAAGCGCTGGAAGTAGGGGATCACCGTGCCGACCTGGGTCTGCTGCAGCATCACCTCCGACAGCCACACGCGGTACGCGCCGCGCGGATGCTGCCAGGGCAGGTCGTGGCGGCCATGGCGGTCGAACCACGCCAGCAGCCGGGTGGCGAAATCGGGCATCGCGGGTTTGCTCATTTCGGTGCGCGCGGCGCGGCGGACTTGCTGTCGGCGGGCGCGGCCGCGGAAGCCGCCGCCACCGGCGCGACACCGGTCTTGATGCTCAGGCCTTCGATGCTCACGCCGCCGCTTTCCAGCTTGGCGATCTCGGCGGTGCCGCTGCCAGGCGGCACGCTCAGGCGCGGACCCTGCGGATGGTTGAGCTGCGCCCACCAGTCGGCCAGCGCCAGCGGCGGCAGGCGCAGGTCGGCGTGGTTGCCGGGGCCGTCGAGCTTGACCGCCAGCAGCAGCGGGTCGACCTGGTTGGCGGGAGTGAGCACCAGCGAGGTGTCGTAGACGCCGGCTTCGGCATGATCGAGCTTGCCGCGCAGGCGCAGCGAGGCATCGGCCGCGCCGTGCCAGTGCGCGTCGCCGGACAACTGCAAGGTGAGCGTGCTGCCTTGGGAGAAATGCACGCTCAGCGCATCGAGCTGCAGCGTGTCGCCCTTCAACCGCGGCGTCGCCGACAGATCCAGCTGCAGCGGTTCGCCCTCGGCGTCCTTGGCGGAAATCGACAGCGGAAACGGCTGGCCGGAAATCAGGCTGCCGGTATCCAGCGACACATCGCCCAGCAGCAGTTCATTGCCGCGCACCAGGCTGCCGCGCGTCACGCGCACGCCGGCGTCGATGCGCGGAATCTGCGGCGGCTCGCCGGCGGAACGCGGCGGCAGGCTGGCGGCCCAGGCTTCCAGTGCGTCCAGGTCCACGCGCGGAGAGTCGATCTCCAGCCGCGAAATCACCGTTTCCTTGCCCAGCAGCGCGCGCCACGGCAACTGCAGGCGCCCGCGCGCGGCGAGCAGGATCGGCATGCTGGCGTCTTTCGCGCTCAGCGTAAGTCCCTGCAGTTCCAGCGCGGGGCGCGGGAACAGGGTGGGGCTGGCGGGGCTGGCGAGATTGAGCACCAGGCCGGCATTGCTGGCTTCGCGCTGCAGCAGCGCGGTGAAGCGGCCCGGCTGCAGCAGCAGGTACAGCGAGATCACCACGGTGAGCAGTCCGACCAGCGCCAGGCCACCGACGCTCCACAGCGTGATGCGCAGCCAGCGGGGCAGGTTCACTCGCATGGCTGGCGCATACCGTCAGGCACCGATGCTGGCCGGCAGCAGGCCGTCCACGTAATCCTGGGCGTCGAACACGCGCAGGTCCGTGGCGCTTTCGCCCAGGCCGACATAGCGGATCGGCAGGCCGAACTCGCGGGCCAGCGCGAACACCACGCCGCCCTTGGCGGTGCCGTCCAGCTTGGTCACCACCAGGCCGGTCACGCCGACGATCTGGCGGAACTGGCGTACCTGGCTCACCGCGTTCTGGCCGGTGGTGCCGTCGATCACCATCAGCACCTCGTGCGGCGCGTCGGTGTCGAGCTTCTTCAGCACGCGGGCGATCTTGCCCAGCTCGTCCATCAGGCCGCCCTGGGTATGCAGGCGGCCGGCGGTGTCGGCGATCAGCACGTCGGCGCCGCGCGAGCGGGCAGCCTGCAGCGCGTCGAAGATCACGCTGGCCGAATCGGCGTCCTGGCCCTGGGCGATCACCGGCACGTTGTTGCGCGCGCCCCAGGTCTTGAGCTGTTCCACCGCGGCGGCGCGGAAGGTGTCGCCGGCGGCGAGCAGCACCGCGCGGTTTTCGTCGCGGTAGCGGCGCGCCAGCTTGCCGATGGTGGTGGTCTTGCCCACGCCGTTGATGCCCACGGTGAGCACCACGAATGGCTTGCGTCCGCTGACGTCGAGCGGCTGCTGCACCGGCGCCAGCAGGGTCACCAGTTCCTTGCGCAGCGCGGCCAGCAGGGCGGCGGCGTCGCCGAACTCGCGCTTGTGCATGCGCTTGCGCAGGTCTTCCACCAGCGAGGTGCTGGCTTCGATGCCGACGTCGGCGGTGATCAGGGTGGTTTCCAGCTCGTCGAGCAGGGCGTCGTCGAGCTTGGGATTGCGGCTGAACAGCGAACTCAGGCCACGCGCGAAGGAGCTGCCGGAAAGGCGCTCGCGCCAGCTGCGCTTGGCCGGGGCGGCTTCGGCGGCGGGGACTTCGAAGGGGTGCTCTTCGGTGTCGGGTTCGGCCGGCGGGGCGGCTTCCGACAGTGCTTCGCCAAGGGCCGGGTTATCCAGCGAGCCGGCATCCGCGTCGTGCGGGATGGCCGCCGCCGGAGCGTCGGCGGCCTGCTCGTCTGCAGCCTGCTCGGCCGGCGGCGGCGTGGTCGTCTCGGCGGGTTTCTTCTTCCAGAACTTGAGCATTGCGGCGGGGATTCGAAGACAATGCCGCCCATGCTACCACCCCCGACTTTTCCTCCCCGACTCCCAGCCGGCACCCCGCGCATCGCGGCGCGGCCGCGGTTCACATGAGCGGCGCGGCCGGGCGCATCCGCATCATCGGCGGCACGCTGCGCAATTCCCGTCTCGACGTGCCCGAACTGCCGGGCCTGCGCCCTACCGCCGAGCGGGTGCGCGAAACCCTGTTCAACTGGCTGGCGCCGGTCATCGCCGGTGCGGAGTGCCTGGATCTGTGCGCGGGCACCGGGGCGCTGGGTATCGAGGCGCTGTCGCGCGGTGCTGTGCGCGCGCAGTTCGTGGAGCGCGATCCGCGCACGGCACAGGCCCTGCGCGGCAACCTCGTCCGCTTGAAGGCGGCTGGCGGCGAGGTGGCGGCGGCGGATGCCGGGGCTTACCTGCAAGGCCCGGCGCGGCCGTACGGCGTGGTCTTCCTCGACCCGCCCTTCGCGCTGGAGCTATGGGAGCCGCTGTCGAAACGGCTGGAATCCGGCGGCTGGCTGTCGCCTTCGGCCTGGATCTACGTCGAATCGCCGCGCGGCAAGGCGCTGAGCCTGCCGCCGACGTGGCAGCTCCATCGCGAGGGCCATGCCGGCGAGGTGCATTACGCACTGTACCGGCGGGTTGCCTGAGGCTTTCGAGGCGCTAAGCTACCGGTCCTTTTCGCCGCAGCGTCGAAGCCCACGTGAATCCGCCGGTCAATACGCGTCTCGCCGTCTACCCGGGCACCTTCGATCCGATCACCAACGGCCACGCCGACCTGGTCGCGCGCGCCGCGCCGCTGTTCGAGCGCGTGGTGGTGGCCGTGGCCGAAAGCCAGAACAAGGGCGGCAAGGGTCCGGGCTTCAGCCTCAACGAGCGCATCGCGCTGGCGCGGCTGGCCCTGGCCGACCTGCGCAATGTGGAAGTGCGCGGCTTCGACTGCCTGCTGGCGGACTTCGTGCGCGAGATCCATGCCGGCGTGATCATCCGCGGCCTGCGCGCGGTGTCGGACTTCGAATACGAATTCCAGCTGGCCAGCATGAACCGCCATCTGATCCCCGGCGTGGAAACGCTGTTCCTCACCCCGGCCGAGCAGTACAGCTTCATCTCGTCTTCGCTGGTGCGCGAGATCGGCCGCCTCGGTGGCGACATCTCCGGTTTCGTGCATCCGGCCGTGCAGCAGGCGATGCGCCAGCGCCGTATCTGAGGCGTGGTTGCACCGGGGGGCGTCGTGTATGCTCCCGGCCATCCTGCGGACAGGGGCAGCGTTCCCGTCAGCGGCACCGGAGGGTCCTGTCTTCCGGGGATCCACCTCCAGACTTCCAAGAACTCCAGGGTGACCACCATGTACAAGTACGCACTCCTTGCCGCCATCGCGCTCGGCTCGCTGGCCCTCGCCGGCTGCAACAAGGGCGAGGACGAGAATGCCGGCCAAGCCACCACGCAGGCTGCGCAGGTTTCCAAGCCGACCGACCCGAACGACGCCAAGGCGTGGAACTCGTACCTCGGCCAGATCGTGCAGAAGAACATGCAGGGCATGACCGCCGATCGCCCGTACCCCTACCTGGTGAACGCCGGCGACAGCGACGACGACAAGGCCAAGCGCGACCGCCAGCTGTCGAACGTGCAGGACACCGTGGCCCGCGGCGTGCTGCCGGGCAATATGCTGGTGTTCGCCGGCCCGGAATCGGCCAAGACCGCCGACCTGATCATCGAAGCCTTCAAGGATGCCAAGCCGGGTTCCTTCAAGGACGTGATCATCCTGTTCATCGGCGACCAGGCCGACGAGGCGCGCGTCACCACCGCGCTGCAGCCGACCGGCGCCAAGCTGCGTTTCGTGGCGATGTAAGCCAGGGCTCCGGCCTTCGCAGCAAGAACCCGCGGCGTGCAGACGCCGCGGGTTTTTTATTGGGCGAAATCCTGAGTCTTGGGCCGATTGCTGCGCCGCGGCATCCGGCGCTACCGTGTACACTCGCGCGATGTCCCTGAAAATCCTCGATACCTGCGTCAATTGCGACGTATGCGAACCGGTCTGTCCGAACAAGGCTATCTCGCTGGGCGAGGAGTACTACGTGATCGACCCGGCGTTGTGCACCGAGTGCGTGGGGCATCATGACGAACCGCAATGCATCGAGGTCTGCCCGGTCGAGTGCATCCTGGTCGACCCCGAGCACACCGAGACGCAGGAACAGCTTCAACTCAAGTACCGCCAGTTGATGAACGAGGGGCAGGCATGAGGTTTTCCGTGAAGTGGCCGGCGCTGCGCGCCCGCGCCGTGCTATTGGGCTTGCTGCTGGTCAGTGGCGCCGCATGTGCAGATAGTCCGCGTAACGTTCCCGCCGCCGCTAAGACGCCGGCCGCGCTGAAGGGCCCGGGCAAGGCCGCCATCGCCAGCGCCAACTTCCACGCCACCGAAGCCGGCCTCGAGGTGATCGCCAAGGGCGGCAATGCTTTCGACGCCGCGATCGCGGTGGCTTCCGCGCTGTCGGTGGTGGAACCGGAAAGCTCCGGCATCGGCGGCGGCTTCATGGCGGTGCTGCATCGCGCTTCCGACGGCAAGGAGATCTTCATCGACGCGCGCGAGACCGCGCCGGCTTCGGTGAATGCCAAGGACTACCTCAGCGCCGACGGCTCGCCCAACCGCGACGCCGCGCTCAACGGTCCGCTCTCCGCCGGCATCCCCGGCGAACCGGCCGGTCTGGCCTGGCTGGCCAAGCACTACGGCAAGCTGCCGCTTAAGCAGTCGCTCGCTCCCGCGGTGCGCCTGGCGCGCGACGGTTTCGAACCGGACAGCCGCCTGCTCAACGCCATCGACGAACGCCAGAAGGATATCCAGCGCTGGCCCGCTTCCGCTGCCAAGTTCCTGCCGGGCGGCAAGGTGCCGGGCAAGGGCGAAACCTGGTGCGACCCCGGCCAGGCCCGCACGCTGGAACTGCTGGGCGAGCAGGGTCACGACGGTTTCTATCGCGGCGACGTGGCGCAGAAGCTGGTCGCCGCGGTGAACGCGGCCGGCGGCCACTGGACCGCGAAGGACCTGGAGAGCTACCAGGTGAAAGAGCGCGCGCCGATCGTGGTCGACTACCGCGGCTACCGCATCGTCACCGCGCCGCCACCGTCCTCGGGCGGTGTGGCGGTGGCCGAGATCCTCAATATTCTTTCCGGCTTCGACCTGACCAAGCTGGACGACGCGCACCGCACCCATCTGGTGATCGAGGCGATGCGCCGCGCTTTCCGCGACCACAACGATTACCTGGGCGACCCGGACTTCGTGAAGATGCCGCTGGACATGCTGCTGTCGCCTTACTACGCGGCCGGCCTGCGCCAGACCATCCTGCCGGACAAGGCCACGCCCTCGGCGATGCTGCCGGCCAGCACCGGCGTCGATCCGGGCATGCACACCACGCATTTCTCGGTGATCGACCGCGAGGGCAATATCGCCTCGATCACGCTCACGGTTAACTACACCCTGGGTTCCACCTTTGTCGCCGACGGCACCGGCGTGCTGCTCAACGACGAGATGGACGACTTCGCCCTGGTGCCGAACAAGCCCAACGTCTACGGCCTGCTCGGCAGCACCGCCAACGCGCCGGAACCGGGCAAGCGCATGCTGTCGTCGATGACGCCGAGCATCGTGTTCGGCGCCGACCGCGTCGGCGTGATCGGCTCGCCCGGCGGCTCCACCATCATCACCCAGGTGCTGGAAGGCATCATGGCGTTTATCGATGGCAAGGACGCGCTCGGCATCGCCGGGCAGAAGCGCTTCCATCACCAGTACATGCCGGACCGCGTGGACGTGGAGGAGGGCGTGTTCGACGCCGCCACCACCGACGCGCTGACCCGCATGGGCTATACGCTGAAATCCCGCTCGCCCTGGGGCTATATGAACGTGGTCACCTGGGACCTCAAGAGCGGCAAGCTCGACGCGGCCAGCGATCCGCGCCGCCCGTCGGGCCTGGGCAAGGTGCAGTAAGAGGAACGCCGGCGCGCTGCTAAGGGGGCGCGCGCCGGTGCCATAAGACAAGTGGTAGGGCAGGGGATTTCCATGCAGTTGTGGTCGCTCACCGGTAACTCCCAGCAGCTCGACGGCGGCGCGATGTTCGGCAATGCGCCGAAGGCATTGTGGTCGCGCTGGATCGCGCCCGACGCGCAGAACCGCATCCCGCTCGCCTGCCGCTGCCTGCTCGCCAAGGGGCTGGACGGCCGCAACGTGCTGTTCGAAACCGGCATCGGCGCCTTCTTCGAACCCACGCTGCGCGAACGCTACGGCGTGGTGGAAGAACGCCACGTGCTGCTCGACTCGCTGGCCCAGGCCGGCCTGTCGCACGAGGACATCGACGTGGTGGTGCTCTCGCACCTGCACTTCGACCATGCCGGCGGCCTGCTCGCCGCATGGGAAGAAGGCGAGCCGCCCAGCCTGCTGTTCCCCAAGGCCACCTACGTGGTGGGCGCCGAACACTGGCGCCGTGCGCGGCAGCCGCATCCGCGCGATCGTGCGTCGTTCATTCCCGAACTGCAGGCGCTGCTGGAAGACAGCGGACGGCTGGAGCTGGTCGAAGGCGAGCATTCCACGACGCTGGGCGCGTCGGTGCGCTTCAGCTATTCGGACGGCCATACGCCCGGGCTGATGCTGGCCGAAGTGGGCGGCGTGGTGTTCTGCGCCGACCTCATCCCCGGCCGCTTCTGGGTGCATCTGCCGATCACCATGGGCTACGACCGCTACCCCGAAGAGATCATCGACGAGAAGCGCGTCTTCCTTGAAGACAAGCTCGCGCGCGGCATCGAACTGTTCTTCACCCACGACCACGACTGCGCCATCGCGCGCGTGGTGCGCGACGAGCGCGGCCGCTACGGCACCGCCGACGAACGGCGCGAGCTCGCCGGGCTGGTGCGCGCATGAGCGCGCGGCAGTGGCTGGCGGGAGTGGCCGGCGCCGTGCTGGTGCTGGCGGGCTTGGGGCTGGTGGCGATGACCGAGCAGGCGGCGATCGAGCATCGCGTCGCCGCCGAGCGCCACGGCGGCCAGGTGCTGGACGTGCAGGGCGATGCGCGCCCCGACGTCGGCAAGGACCGCTATATGGTCCGCGTCAGCGGCCGCCTCAACGTGGTCGACGCGCCGCTCGATCCCGAATTCAACCAGCGCGTGGCCACGCCGGTGCTGGTGCGCCACGTGGAGATGTTCCAGTGGCGCGAAGTGCGCGTCGGCAGCGACGTGCATTACGAGCAGGACTGGGTGGATCGTCCGCTCGACGCCAGCCGTTTCGAAAAACCCGCCGGCCACGCCAATCCGGGCGCCTTCCCCATCCAGGGCAAGCAGTTCGATGCCGGCCTGGTGAAGATCGGCGGCTATGCGCTCGCTCCCGCGTTGCTGCATGCCTTGCCGGGCGGCGATCTGATCGGTCCCGATCTCAAGACGCTGCCGGCGAATCTTGCCGCGAGCTTTTCCAGCTACGGCGATTACCTGGTGACCAGCGCCAGCCCCGAGCATCCGCGCCTGGGCGACCTGCGCGTGAGCTGGGAAGCCATCCCGGTGCAGGTGCTCACCGTCTTCGCCCGTCCGCAGGGCGACCTGCTGGTGCCGGCCAGCGACGCCGCCGACGGCAAGGGCTACGACGTGCAGGTCGGCGAACGCCGGCTGGTCGACGTGCTGCCGGACGTGCCGGAGCCGCCGGTCTTCGCCGTAGCGCGTCGCGTGCTGGCGGTGCTGCTGGTCAGCCTGGGTATCTTCCTGCTGCTGCGCAGCCGGATGTCCGACCATCATGCGCCGCTGATCGCGCTGGGCGCGGGCGTGCTGCTTGCCGGCGCCGTGGCGGGTGTCATGTGGCTGGGCAAGGACCTGCAGGCCAGCGCGTACTGGTTCGTGCTCGCGGTGGCGGGGCTCGCGGTGGTGGTGTGGCGGCTGCATGCACGGGCGGCTCACTGAGCACCGCTCAAGCTCGCCATGGCGGCTTTTGCCGAGTGATAAACCCTAAACGTTGACCCCCACCGCACACACGGGACGAGGCATGGCGGAGCAAGTCGATGTTCTGGTGGTGGGCGGCGGCATCAACGGCACCGGCATCGCGCGCGATGCGGTAGGCCGCGGCTTGAGCGTCTGGCTGTGCGAGCAGGACGACCTGGCCGCGCACACGTCCAGCGCCAGCACCAAGTTGATCCATGGCGGCCTGCGCTACCTGGAGCAGTTCGAATTCGCCCTGGTGGGCAAGGCGCTGGCCGAGCGCGAGGTGCTGCTGCGCGTCGCGCCGCACATCATCTGGCCGCTGCGCTTCGTGCTGCCGCACCAGTCGCATCTGCGCCCGGCGTGGATGATCCGCCTGGGCCTGTTTCTCTACGACCATCTGCAGCGCGGCCGCCGCAGCCTGCCCGGCTCGCGGCGCGTGCGCCTGTCCAGGCATGCGGTGGGCCAGCCGCTGCGCGAGGAATTCCTCACCGGCTTCGTCTACTCCGACGCCTGGGTGCAGGACGCGCGCCTGGTGGTGCTCAATGCGATGGACGCCGTGCAGCGCGGCGCTCGCGTGATGACGCATACGCGCTGCGTCAGCGCGCGGCGCAGCGGCGACCGCTGGCTGGCGCGCCTGCAGGGTGCGGATGGCAGGATCACCGAAGTGGCGGCGCGCGCGCTGGTCAATGCCACCGGTCCGTGGGCCGTCGACTTCCTCGACGATGTCGCCGCCGAAGGCCACGACCGCAGCCTGCGCCTGGTCAAGGGCAGCCATATCGTGGTGCCTCGGCTGTACGAGCATCGCTACGCGTACATCTTCCAGCAACCTGACCGGCGCATCGTGTTCGCCATTCCCTACGAGCGCGAGTTCACCCTGATCGGCACCACCGACGTCGAATACCGGGCCGACCCGGCGCATCCGCGCATCGAGGCGGAGGAAATCTCGTACCTGTGCGACGCGGTCAACCGCTACTTCAAGCGCAGCATCGCGCCGGCCGACGTAGTGTGGAGCTACAGCGGCGTGCGTCCGCTGCTCGACGACGAAAGCGGCAAGGCTTCGGAAGTGACGCGCGATTACCTGCTGGAGATCGAGCCGGCCAGGGGCGCGCCCCTGCTCAACGTGTTCGGCGGCAAGCTCACCACCTTCCGCAAGCTGGCCGAGGAAGCGGTGGACAAGCTCGCGCCCCTGCTCGGCAACAAGGAACCCGCCTGGACCGGCAAGGGTCACCCGCTGCCCGGCGGCGATATCCAGGACGTCGACGGCCTCGCGCAGCAACTGCGCGCCACGCGTCCCTGGCTGGGCGAAGCGATGGCCTGGCGCCTCGCGCATACCTACGGCAGCCAGTCGGTGCGCGTCATCGGCGAGGCCGCTTCGCTGGCGGAACTGGGCGAGCATTTCGGCGCCGATCTCTACGCCAGCGAAGTGGACTACCTGCGCCGCTACGAATGGGCGAGCTGCGCCGAGGACGTGCTGTGGCGGCGCACCAAGCTTGGCCTGCACGTAGGCGCGGAAGGCGCGGCGCGGCTGGACGCCTATTTCGGCAAGAAGTGAGATTCCGTTTCACACGCCGGGCGCGGACGGCCCGGCGCACCCTGAGGAGAGCGGTGGAATGCGGCAGACGATCGGTGAATTGATTTCGGAAGCGCTGGCGATGTTCATCATCATCGGCTTGGGCGACTCGGTGGCGTGCATGTACGTGCTGTACGACCCCAGCCCCTACCAGAACGCCTACTGGGGCGTGTGCATCGCCTGGGGCCTGGCGGTGACCCTCGCCATCTACGCCACCGCGTCGGTATCCGGCACGCATGCCAACCCGGCGGTGACTTTGGCGCTCGCGCTGTTCCGCGGCTTTCCGTGGAAGAAGGTGCTGCCGTACACGGTGGCGCAGGTGATCGGCGCGTTTCTCGGCGCGGCCATCGTCTACGTGCTGTTCGGGCCGGTGATCGACCACTACAACCAGACGCACGGGCTTACCCGCGAAGCCGGTGGCGCGGCCGGCGTGTTCTTCACCCATCCGGGGCTGGCGATCACGCCGATGCATGCGCTGCTGGACCAGGTGATCCTCACCGCCTTCCTGCTGTTCGGCATCTTCGCCATCACCGAGCGCTTCAACGAGATGGCGCCTGGCGCCAATTCCGGCGCGCTGATGATCGGCCTGCTGGTGGCGACCATCGGCGCTTCGATGGGTTATCTCGAAGCCTGGGCGATCAACCCCGCGCGCGATTTCGGCCCGCGCGTGTTCGCCTTCTTCGCCGGCTGGGGCAGTTCGGCCTTGCCCAGTCCGGACAACTACTGGTGGGTGCCGATCGCCGGTCCGCTGATCGGCGGCGTGGTCGGTGCCGGCGCGTATCAGCTGCTGGTGCATCCGTTCCTGCCGGCGCGCGTGCGCGAGCTCGAAGCGGCGCGCGCGGCCGCCGCGCAGGGCAAGCCGGTTTCCTCTTCCAGCACGTCGGCCTGAGCGAGGCGTTCCATGGACAAGACCTACATCCTGGCGATCGACCAGGGCACCACCAGCTCGCGCAGCATCCTGTTCGACCACGACGGTCATATCGTCGGCACCGCACAGCGCGAATTCCCGCAGGTGTTCCCGCAACCCGGCTGGGTGGAGCACAACCCGCGCGAGATCATGACCAGCGTGCTGGTGACCATGACCGAGGTGATCAACCAGGCCGGCGTGGACCCCGCACGCATCGCCGGTATCGGCATCACCAACCAGCGCGAGACCACGGTGGTGTGGGACAGGAGCAGCGGCCAGCCGATCCATAACGCCATCGTGTGGCAATCGCGCCAGACCGCCGCGATCTGCGAGCGGCTGAAGCAGGAAGGCTACGACGAGCTGGTGCGCGGCAAGACCGGACTGCTGATCGACGCGTATTTCGCCGGCACCAAGGTGCGCTGGATCCTCGACCACGTCGACGGCGCGCAGGAGCGCGCGGAACGCGGCGAGCTGCTGTTCGGCACCATCGACACGTGGCTGATCTGGAACCTCACCGGCGGCAAGGTCCACGTCACCGACTACACCAATGCCTCGCGCACGCTGATCTACGACATCTACCGGCGCCAGTGGGACGACGAGCTGCTGCAGATGCTGAACATTCCGCGCGCGATGCTGCCGGAAGTGAAGTCCTCCAGCGAGGTCTACGGCCAGACCTTGCCCAAGCATTTCTTCGGCCGCGAAGTGCCGATCGCCGGCATCGCCGGCGACCAGCAGGCCGCGCTGTTCGGCCAGGCCTGCTTCGAGCCGGGCCTGGCCAAGAACACCTACGGCACCGGCTGCTTCATGCTGATGAACACGGGCGAGAAAGCGGTGGCGTCGAAGAACGGTCTGCTCACCACCATCGCCTGGGGCGTCGACGGCAAGGTCGAATACGCACTCGAAGGCAGCATCTTCGTAGCCGGCTCGGTGATCCAGTGGCTGCGCGACGGCCTGCGCATGCTGGGCAAGGCCAGCGATTCGCAGGACTACGCCGAGCGCGCGCGCGACAGCGAAGGCGTGTACTTCGTGCCGGCCTTCGTCGGCCTGGGCGCGCCGTACTGGCGCAGCGACGTGCGCGGCGCGGTGTTCGGTCTGTCGCGCGGCACCACGAAAGAGCAGTTCATCCGCGCGGCGCTGGAATCGATGGCGTACCAGACGCGCGACGTGCTCGAAGCGATGCAGAGCGATTCCGGTATCGAGCTGAAGGAGCTGCGTGCCGACGGCGGCGCCATCGCCAACGATTTCATGGCGCAGTTCCAGGCCGACATTCTCGACGTCACGTTGCTGCGGCCGAAGGTGCAGGAAACCACGGCGCAGGGTGCGGCGTATCTGGCCGGGCTTGCCGTGGGTTTCTGGCAGAGCCGCGACGAGATCGCGCAGCGCTGGGCGGTGGACCGGGAGTTCAAGCCGTCGATGGCGCAGGAGAAGCGCGAGAAGCTCTACTGCGGCTGGAAGAAGGCGGTGCGGGCGACGATGGAGTTCACGCCGGACTGATGGTCACACCCGGCGCAGGTTGGGGTGAGCCGAAGGCGAACCCCAACAGGGCGCATGCGTAGCGGTGACGTTGGGGTTCGCTGCGCTCACCCCAACCTACGCTGCTCTAATTTCAATGCGGCTTCTGCTCCGCAAACGAATGCACATGGTCCGCCCAGCGGATCGCTTCCAGATACGCCGCCGCCATGCGCCGGATATGCTGCGGCGATGCTTCGCCCCCGCGCAGCTCGCCGGCTTCCCAGCGCTGCACCTGTTCCAGCAGCGGCGCGAACGGCCCCTGCTGTTCCAGCAGGGCGGCGCGGATGTCCGGCGCCAGCGGCAGATGCTGCAGCAGCAGTTCCATCGGCGCGCACATCAGGCTTTCCAGCAGCGAGAACAGGCCGGTGGTGAAGGCCATCTCGCGCTGCTCGCGCGACAGGTTCTGCGCCAGCTGCTCGCACATGTGGGCGCGGATCAGCGCGGCGCGCAGCAGTTCCGGCGGACGGTCGTCCATGCCGCTCAGCGCCATGGTGCTGATCCAGTTGCGCATGCGGGTGAGGCCGAAGAAGATCGCCGCCTGCTCCACCGACTTCAGCTGGCGCGGCAGCGCGAAATAAGCCGAGTTCACGCAGCCCAGCAGCTTGTAGCTGAGGATCACGTCGTTGCGGATGATCTGGCCCAGCTCCACCGGGCCGTTGCCGTCCTCGTCCAGCGCGCGCAGCAGGCGCAGCACGCTGAGGCGGTTGGCGGTGAGCACCGGCATGTCCACTTTCTCGGGACGCAGCAGATACGGCCCCTGGATGCCGGCGAACGGCAGCGCCATGCAGCGGTTGCAGGTGTCGTGGTCGTTCACGTGCCCGGCCACCACGTGCAGGCCGCGCGCGTGCAGCGCCTCGCAGCGTTCGCGCAGGGTGGCTTCGTCGAGGCGGCTGGCATCCAGGCGCACGTAGCGCGACAGGTCCAGCAACACGCGCAGTTCGTCCAGGTCGCCGGCTTCGCCGTCCAGGTCCAGCAGCAGCGCGCAGCCGCGCGTCGACAGCTGGCGCAGGCGCTCCAGCAGCAGCACGTCGTGGATGGCTTGCGGCGAAACGACCAGGCCGATGCGCGGATGGCGCAGCACCTGGTCGGCCTGTTCCAGCACCAGTTCGCGCGGCAGGCGCACGAACACGCGATTGCCGCGCGCCCACTGGGTGACCGAGCCGTCGATGATGGTGGAGAGCAGGCGGTGGCCGAGCGCGGCCTCGTCCTCGCCGTCTTCCTGCAGCAGCAGCTCGTACGCCATCAGCTGGCGGTCGCGGTCGAGCATCGGGATGCGCACCACCGGCAGCGGCGAGCTGGCGGCGGTGCCGGCCAGAGCGGCGGCGTGGGCTTGGGCGGCTTCTACAGCGATATCGGTCATGGAGAGGTCGGCCAGCGATGGACCTGCGCCGGGGCAGGGCCGTGGGGATTCGCCCGCCGCGTGCGGCAGGTCCGTCAGGTGGGGTGCTTCAAGGTCAGGCTTCCGCCAGCGACAGCGAGCGGTGATCGATGCGTAAGGTGCCGCCGGGGCCGTACACCCCCGACTCGGCGCCGCCGGTCAGTACCGCCAGGGCCTGGCGCACCTGGCGCAGGCGCTGCCCGACGATCTGGCCGTTGTTCCGGTTGGCGCGCTGGCAGTCGGCGAGTGCGGCCATCACGCCGTTCCAGGCCGCGCTCTGCGCGGGCGTGGAGGCGGCGATGGCGCGCGCCAGCTGCTGGCGCTCGGCATCCAGTTGTTCCAGGCGATCCAGTTGCGTCTGCTTGTCCTGCCCGGCGAGATGCAGCGCGTCCGCGTCGGCGCGCTCCAGCGCATCGCGCTCGGCGGCCAGCGCTTCGGTCAGCCGGGATGCGCTGTGGCGCATCTCGCCGAGCACGGCGTCGAAAGCGTCGCTCATCTCGTGGCGCAGGTCGGCGCTCATGGCTTGCCGCTGAGCTGGCCTTCCATGGAGATCAGGCCGTCGGCGATCTTGCCGGCGTCGACGCGGTAGCTGCCGTCGGCGATCGCCGCGCGGATCTGCTCCACGCGCTTGGTGTCGATGGCCGGAGCCTTGTCTCCCTGCGCGGCGGTGAGCGCGCGTGCCGACTCGGTGAGCTTCACGCTGTCGTCCGCCTTGGCCGCGGGAGCGGCCTCGGTCGCCGGCTGGCTGGCCTGGGCCTGGGCATTCTGGTTGCCCTTGGCCTGGGGAAGTACCGGCAATCCATTGGAGGTGATGGTGGTGTTCATGAGACGTTTCCTTGAGGGCTTGTCGACCCTTCAAACCGGTTATCGGCGGCGGGCAGGTGAACTTTAGCGGGGTCGGAAGGCGGGGTCATGGCAGGGCTTCCACCACGCCGGGGTCGCGCACCATGGCGTCTACGGTGCGGCCGGAGCTGTCGTTGCGCACGCGCAGGCGGGCGCCGGTGTCGCCGCCGCCCAGGGCCACGCCGGAGGCGCGCACCTCGATGCCGTCCACGCGGGCGATCAGCTGCACGCGGTCGCCCGCGCGCACGGTCTGGCGGCCGCCGAACGCGGCAGGCGCCAGCACTGCGCCGGCGCCCAGCGGGCGCGACAGCAGGCGGCCGGCGACCTGGTCCAGGCCGTCGATATAGCCGTAGCCCAGGCGGGTGACGTCGCGCTCCTCGCCACGCACGTCGGCGGCGGTGACGCCGTCGCCGCGCTGCAGCGGCTTGTTCGCCACCAGCACCGTACGGAACAGCTGCAGCTTCACCGGCACCTGCATGCGCCAGCCGGTGCTCGGACAGCGCACTTCCACACTCATGCGCGGCGCGGCGCGCGCGCCGTCGGGCAGGGCGGCCTGCCAGGGCTGGGCACAGGACGGCGGCTGCAGGCGCGTATCCGCCGGCTCCGCTGCGGCCACCACGCGGTTGCCCGGCTGATCGAAATGCTGGCGCAGCCATTGCTCGGCCACGCGCCGCGGTTCGTCCGCGGCGGCAGCCTGCGCCGCGCCCGCCGCCAGCAGCGGCAGGAGCAGCAGCAAGGGCTGCGCGCGGTGCTTCATGCCTCGGCTTGCGCCAGCAGCTGGCTGAGCTGCTGATGGATGGATTCGCGCTCGCGCTCGACCTGGTCGGACAGCTGCGCGGCCTGGGCGGTCTGGCCCTCGCCGAGCAGGCGCACGAAGTTGCCGGCATGGCCGGACAGGCGCTGCCCGGCTTCGAGCAGGGTGGCCGCGGCCGGGTGCTCGGCGCGCTGCGCGCCCAGGCGGGCCAGGGCGCGGTCGAAAGTGGCGGTGTCGAACCAGCGCCGGTCCAGCGCGGCCGGTTCGTGCAGGGCCAGCTCCATCGCCTGGCGCAGGCCCTGGATGGATTCGCGCAGGCTCAGGCTCAGGCTGGCCATCGAGGCCGTGTCGGCGTGATCCAGCCAGCCCAGGCACAGCCGGTGCGACAGCACGGCGGCGCGGTCCAGCGATTCGGCCTGGCGGATCGCCTCCATGCTGCGCCGCTGCAGCGCGCCCAGGGTGGCCTGGGCCGCGGCGATGCGCGCGTTCTGCGCATCGCAGCCCTGCTGCGAGCCCTGCACGCGTGCGGCGATGGCGCGCAGCGCCTCGCCTTCGCGTTCCAGGGTGCCGGCGGTATGGCCGGCGCGGTCCTGCGCGCGCTCCAGGCGCTGCACGCCCTGGCGCACGTCGCCGTCGAGCTGCTGCGAGAACTCGCCGATGGACGCGGTCACCGCCTCGATCTGATCGGTGGCCTGGGTAGTTTTTTCCGCCAGTTGCTTCACTTCGTCGGCGACGATGGCGAAGCCGCGGCCGGCTTCGCCCGCACGCGCCGCCTCGATGGCGGCGTTGAGCGCGACCAGGTTGGTCTGGTGCGCGACCTCTTGCACGGTGGAAGTGAGCTTGCGGATCTGCGCGACTTGCTCGGCCAGCTTGCTCTGGTTGCGGTTCATCGCCGACAGCGCGCTGCGCAGCAGGCGCAGCTGGCCATCGAGTTCGGTGACGGTCTCGGCGCCCTGGCGGTTGTGCGCGGTGGCCTGCGCCAGCTCGCCGGCGGCCTGCTGCAGGGATGTCGAGATCCCGGCGCCTTGCTCCGTCAAGCGGCCGACGCTGTCGCGCGCCTCGCCGGTGGCCTGGTGCAGGGACTCCTGCGCCCGCAGCACGGTCTGCGCGGTACCCATCACCAGGCTTTGCTGTTCCACCGACTGCAGCGCGATGGCGGCCGGCTCGCGCGGCGCGATGCGCGCCAGCAGCGGGGCGAGGGCCTCGGCCAGGCGGGGATGGCGGCGCGCGAGCTGCCCGGCCCGGTCGGTGTCGCCGGCAGCGGCGGCTTGGGCAAGGTCGGCGATGGCTTTGGCCGGGATGAGGCTCATGGATAAGGTGTTCCTTGGGTCTACGCGTCTGCGTAGAGATCGTCTGGATGTGGCGGAACTTGAGGAAGCAAGGGGTGTGCCATAGGGTCCGCACGCAAAAACGGCCGGAGCTTGCGCTCCGGCCGTTCGCCAGGCTTCACGGTGGCTGATCGCCGATCAGCCGCCGCTTTTCTCACTTAGCGCCAGCGCGGTCCCCGCACCCCGTAGGAAGCCATCGGGCGGTACGGCGAGAACACCGGCTGCGGGCGGAAGAACGACGGCATCCACGGCGCGAAACCGTAGGACGGGGCGTTCCAGCCCACATAGCCATAGGACGGGCGATACCACGGCGAGTAGCCGTACGAACCGAGGCTCCAGGGGGCGAAGCCGTAGGACGGGTAGTTGAAAAGCGCGTCCAGCAGCTGGCCCAGGTCGTAGGAAGGCACCGGGTCGGTGGCCGGCTTGGGCTGTTCGACCGGCTTGTCGACGGGCTTGTCCACCGGCGGCTGGGCGGGCTTGTCGACGGGCTTGTCCACCGGCGGCTGGGCCGGCTTGTCGACGGGCTTGTCGATCGGCGGCTGGGCGGGCTTGTCGACGGGCTTGTCGATCGGCGGCTGAGCGGGCTTGTCGACCGGCTTGTTCACCGGCGGCTCGACGGGCTTGTCGACCGGCTTGTCCACCGGCGGCTCGATCGGCTTGTCGACCGGCTTGTCCACCGGCGGCTCGACGGGCTTGTCGACCGGCTTGTCCACGGGCGGCTCGATCGGCTTGTCGACCGGCTTGTCCACGGGCGGCTCGATCGGCTTGTCGACCGGCTTGTCCACCGGCGGCTCGATGGGCTTGTCGACGGGCTTGTCCACCGGCGGCTCGACGGGCTTGTCGACGGGTTTGTCCACCGGCGGCTCGACGGGCTTGTCGACGGGCTTGTCCACCGGCGGCTCGACGGGTTTGTCGACCGGCTTGTCTACCGGCGGCTCGACCGGCTTATCAACCGGCGGTTCAACCGCCGGCGTCACCGGCGGACGCGTCGCGAATGTTCCGTTGCCATCGCTTACCGAGGAGCCGGAGCCGATCATGTTGCCGTTGTCGTCGGTAGCGAGGCCGCCGTTCGCGGCAATCACCTGGCCCGTGCGCTTGTTGCCGAAGTTGGTGAGCGTCACCGTGCCCTTCGCCGCCGAGGTCGTGCCGCCCTGGCCGTCGAACGTGGCGGAATAGCCAGGCTGCAGGGAGGCCAGGGCGATATTGCCGCTGTCCGCCGAGATCGAGCCGGCGTTGAACACATGCGTGCCGGCGTCGATGCTCACTCCGCCGCCAGACTGGATCGTGCCGCCCTTGACGATGTTCACCATGTCGCCACTGGCCACGCTGACCGAGTCCGCGCCCTTGATGGTGCCGGCCACGTTCACGCCGACGCCCTTCTCGGTGCCGACCATGCGGATGGCATTGGCATACATGCCGCCCAGGTTGCTGACATCCAGCGCCAGCTTCGGCGCTGCGCCTTCGCCGGCGATCGCCTTGGTCACCACGGAATTGCCATTGCTGGCATAAGCGATCTGGTTGGCGCCGGTCACCACGCGCAGCTGCTGGGCCTTCAGCTCGGCATTCAGCACGACGCTGCGCGCCATCAGGTCGGCCATCTCCACGCCGCTGGCGTCGATGCCCTTGCCCGTCACATTGATCACGCCCTTGGCGACGCTGAGCGCGGACACGGCGCCGCTGGCGTCGAACTGCGGCGTGCCGGTGGCGAGCGTGACGCGCGAGGCATTGATGAAGCTGGCGCCGTCCGCGTTGATGCCATTGGGATTGGCCACGATCAGGGCAGCTTTCTGGCCGGCGATTTCCAGTGCGCCGTTCAATTGCGACGGCGCGCCGCCGGTGACCTCGTTGATGATGAGCTTGGCCGCGCCATTGGCGAGATTGCCGTTGCCGGCGATCTGCCCGGCCAACTGCGAAGCCACGGCGGTGCCACTGTTGTTCAGCACCATGCCCTGCGCGCCGACATCGAACTGGTTGAACTGGTTGTGCGATACGCCCGCGGCGTTCGGGGCGGCGATCTGCACGACCGGCACATTGCCGCCGGCGGCTGCCATGGAGCTGAGCGGCAAGGCCAGCGCCAGCGCAGCGTAGAGCTCCCGCTGATGCAGGACTTTCTTGCTTGATTTCGACATATGCATGCCTTGTGGATGAAATACCCCCTTAGAGCCGGCGGTCATCCCTGGCCTGCCGGAATGCCTTGCCAGTCCTTGCGACTGGCCGGGAACGGACGGAAATCAGAATCGCGCGGTCATCCGCAGCGACACGTTGAAGCCCCCGTCCGGGATCCCCTTGGGTTTGTCGAGGATGCGGCCGACCGACACGTCGTAACCGAAGCGCGCCACCTGCCCGCGCAAGCCGAGGCTGACGCTGCCGAAGCGCTGGGCGCCCTTGCCGGCCAGCGAGGGGCCGCTGAGCCGCGCGGCATCCACGCCCAGATACGGATTGCCCAGCTTGCCGCCGCTGTTCCACACCACGTCGTTGTGCGCGATCCAGCCGTTCTCGCCGGTGAATACATAGCGTCCGTCGAAGCCGCGCACGGCGTAGCGGCTGCTGATCGAGAGGTTTTCGGTCCACGGCAACGGGGTGAACGCGTGCTGGCCGGACAGCGTGCCCTGGTAGGTGAAGCTCTCGCCGCCCACGCTGAAGGGCGCGTTCACCACCAGGCTGGCGGTGCCCAGGCGATAGCTGCCATTCCAGCGGTCGCGGCCGATCACCGCGCCGGGATAGGCCGACCAGCCCGGGATGCTGCCGCGCAGGCCCAGGTTCGCCTGCAGCGAAGCCGTGCCGATGTAACGCAGGTATTCGAAGCTCACCCCGTAGCCGGTGATGTCGTGCCGCTGCACATCCAGCCGCGTGTCGGCCAGCTTGCTGGAATCGATCCTGCGATTGAGCTGCAGCTTGACCGTGCTGCGGCTGCGCGAAGTGCGCGCGATCACGCGGTCCACGCCCAGCTGCACCAGGCGCGACTTGCTGGTGTAGGGAAAGCTTCCGTAGGGCGGCACGGAGAGCGTGGAACGGGATGCCGAGCCGCTGGCGGCAAGGGAGACATTCCAGTAGCCGACCGGCATCGACCAGTTCAGGCCCAGTCCGCGCGACATCTGCTCGCGGTTGCTCACGTTCAAGTTATTGCTGTACGTCAGCAGCAACAGGTCGTCGCGGCCCAGCGGGGCATCCAGGATGCCGATCAGGCCGACCTGGTTCTGGCCGGTGGCATCCTGGCCGCCGTTGTCGGCGGTAAGCACCGCGTGCCAGCGCCCCTTGCCGGCTTTGCGGTCGACGGTGATGTCGCTGGTGCCGACCTCGGCGCCGGGCGACAGGGTAAAGGACGCGCCGGCCTGGCCGGGTACGCGGCGGATATTTTCCAGGGCCTGGTCCAGGTCGCGCAGATTCAGCACGTCGCCTTCGCGGAACGGAAAGGCATTGCGTGCGTGCAGCGGCTGCCCGGTGGCCTTGTCGAGCAGCTTGCCGACGCGGCCGGGAATCACCTGGATGAAGAGCCGGCCTTCCGCCTGTTCGTCCTGCTGGATATGCACGGTGCTGGTGACATAGCCGCGTTCGATCAGCTGGCCGGTGAGATAGCGCTGCAGCTCCTGCCGCCCCTGCGCGCCCAGGCACATGCCGCGCGGGGAAACGGTTTTCGGCAGCCACGGAAAGGGCAGGATCCCGCTCCAGCCCACGTCGGTCACGGCGGCGCAGGGCGTTTCGTTCGGGGGCGCAAACACCGTGCGCTTCTTTGCGGCCGCATCCGGGAGTACACGGCTCTTCTGCTCCACCGCCTGCCGCGCGCTGTCCATTTCCCGGTGCAGGCGCCGCTCCACTTCACGTCCGTCCTGCGGTGGCAGCGCGGTCTGTGCATGCATGGTTGTGGTGTGGGCCATGCCGCAGGCGATGGCCAGCGCAAGACTGGGATACCGGAAGTTCGTGCCGCGAAGGATCTTCACGTCCAGAGCTGTCGAGGGGCGGGGAGTCCTTGGCGGCACGATTCTCGATCCTGTGTCGATTCTTAAAGAGCGACGGATTCTCCGGGGGCGATGGGATGGGGGCGTCCGGATTTTTCCAATAAGGGCTTGTGCGCCGGTGCATGGCCCGGGTGCGATCCGTGCGGCGTCGGATTTCCGACACGCGCGCGGCGCGATGCCGGGCGAATAGCCGCCAGCCCTTGCGGCACAAGGGTTTTCCGGCCATGGCATGCGTTTTGCTCCGATCCTTCCGCGGACTTTCCGCGCGGAGGCTTCAGGCCATGAGCCAGATCAACGACAAGCTGTTCGGCATCCATACCCAGGCGCTCGGCCTGTGGCAGAAGCGTGCGGAAGTGCTGGCGGGGAATCTGGCGAATGCGGATACGCCGGACTACAAGGCGCGCGACGTGGATTTCCGCCAGGCGCTGATGAGCGCGGGCGGCGACGGCAAGCTGCCGCTGGCGGCGACGGAATCCGGACACATCGATCCGGCAAGTCAGGCGAACGAGCAGCTCGCCTATCGCGTGCCGCTGCAGCCCACGATGGACGGCAACACCGTCGACACGCAGGTGGAGCAGGCGAACTTCGCCGCCAACAGCGTGCACTACCAGGCCAGCCTGTCCTTCATCACCGCGCAGATCCACATGCTGCGCACGGCCATCACCGGAGGGCAGAGCTGATGTCCCTGTTCAAGATCTTCGACGTGGCCGGCTCCGGCATGGCCGCGCAGTCGCTGCGGCTCAATACCGTGGCCAGCAATATCGCCAATGCCGACAGCGTCGCCGGTTCGCCGGAAGCGGCATACCGCGCCAAGGAACCGTTGTTCGCCACCGTGCAGCGCAATCTCGCCGCCAAGGAGCAGGAGGGCGCGCAGGGCGTGCAGGTGCTCGGTGTCACCGAGAGCCAGGCCGCGGTGGAAAGCCGCTACGAGCCGGGCAATCCGCTCGCCGACGGCGACGGCTACGTCTACGCCAGCAACGTCAATCCGGTGGACGAGCTGGTCAACATGATTTCCGCCTCGCGTTCGTACCAGAACAACGTCGAGGTGATGAACAGCACGCGTCAGCTCATGCAGAAGACGCTGGACCTGGGCAAGTAAGCGGAACCCCGACATGGCCGATATCGCGATCAATAACACCACCGGCTCTTCCGCCTCGCAGGCGGTCAAGAAGAGCAATGGCAGCACCTTGAGCCAGGCCGATTTCCTCAGCCTGCTCACCCAGCAGATGCGCAACCAGGACCCGACCCAGCCGATGGATTCATCGCAGATGGTCAGCCAGCTTGCGCAGATCGCGCAGGTCTCGGCCACGCAGTCGCTGCAGACCTCGTTCGACACGCTGAGCACCGCGCTGCAGGGCAACCAGCTGCTGCAGGCCAGCGACCTGGTGGGGCGCACCGTCACGGTGCCGTCCAACGCGGCCAAGCTCGAAGGCACGGCGGGCGTCGACGGCGCGATCAATGTCGGCGATGCCGGCCAGACCGCCTCGGTGCAGATCGTCGATACCGCCGGCAACGTGGTGCGCACCATCGACCTGGGCAAGCCCGACGTGGGCCTAGCGGATTTCCATTGGGACGGCAAGGACGAGAACGGCCAGCCGCTGCCGAACGGCACCTACGGCATCAAGGCGCAGGTGGGCACCACCGCGGTGCAGGCCTATGTGAGCGGCAAGGTCGACAGCGTCGGCATGGCCGGCGAGCAGGGGGCGTATCTGCAGGTCGCCGGCTTCGGCGGCGTGCTGCTGGGCCAGGTCGCGCGCATCGATTGACATCGATTGACATATCGGGGGGCCGGGCGGCCCCGCACACACAGTCTCCACAGGGGAGCACAGCATGGCATTCAACATCGCACTGAGCGGCTTGAAGGCGGCCTCTTCGGATCTCGAAGTCACCGCCAACAATATCGCCAATACCTCCACCACCGGCTTCAAGGGTTCGCGCGCGGAATTCGCCGAGCTCTACAGCGTGGCCGGCAAGAACCTGAGCGCGACCCAGGTCGGCAGCGGCGTGCGCCTGACCAACGTGGCGCAGCAGTTCACCGCAGGCAACGTGGAGAACACCAACAACGCGCTGGACTTCGCCATCAGCGGCGACGGCTTCTTCACCCTGAAGGACGGCAAGGGCCTGTCCTACACGCGCGCCGGCGCGTTCCGCCAGGACGCCAACGGCTATGTGGTGAACAGCGCCGGGCAGAACCTGCAGGTGTTCCCGGCCAACAACGCCGGCGGCTTCGACACCAGCACCATGACCGACCTGCGCCTGATCACTTCGCAGAACGCGGCCAAGGCCACCGGCAGCGTGCAGTTGGCGCTGAACCTGCCGTCGGATGCCACGCCGCCGGCCAAGGCCTTCGATCCGAAGGACGCCACCAGCTACAACCAGGCCACGCCGTTCACTGCCTACGATTCGCTTGGCGCCACGCATAACGGCACCGTGTACTTCGTGCGCAACGCCACCGCCAACACCTGGGACGCGCACCTGTTCATCGACGGCAAGGACACCGGCGCCACCCAGCAGCTGAGCTTCACCAGCACCGGCGCGCTGGCCACGCCGGCCGGCGGCAAGCTGACCTTCCCGGCGATCAGCGCCAGCCCGGGCTCCGACCCGATGGCGATCACCCTGGACGTGACCAAGGCCACCCAGTTCGGCAACAACTATGCGGTGACCTCGATCAGCCAGGACGGTTATCCCACCGGCACGCTGTCGAGCATCGACGTGTCCAGCGACGGCGTGGTGCAGGCCAAGTTCTCCAACGGCCAGTCGCAGTCGCTCGGCCAGCTGGCGCTGGCGAACTTCGCCAACCCGCAGGGTCTGCGCCAGATGGACAACACCAACTGGGCCGCCTCGTACGACTCCGGCACGCCGGTGATGGGCGCGGCCGGCAGCGGCAACTTCGGCAATGTGCAGTCCGGCGCGCTGGAAGCGTCCAACACCGCCGACCTCACCGCGCAGCTGGTGAACATGATCAAGGCGCAGCGCAACTACCAGGCGAATGCGCAGGTGATCTCCACCGACGACAAGCTCACCCAGACCATCATCAACATCCGCAATTGATGAAGCGCACGGACGGGGCGCGACCCAAGCGCGCTCCGTCCCTTATTCACTGATCCGCGAGAAACGCCATGGACCGTTCCGTCTATGTAGCCATGACCGGCGCGACGCAGATGATGCGTGCGCAGACCGAGGTGGCGCACAACCTGGCCAATGCCGACACCGTCGGTTTCAAGGCGCAGATGTCGGCGTTCAAGCCGCTGCCCGTGCAGGGCCAGGGCATGAACTCGCGCATCAACGGCGTGGCGCAGGGTATCGGCCTGGACATGCACGCCGGTGCGCAGATGGACACCGGCCGCCCGCTCGACGTGGCGGTGCAGGGCGACGGCTGGATGGCGGTGCAGGGCGCCGACGGCGGCGAAGGCTATACGCGCGCCGGCCAGCTGCAGCTCACCGCCGACGGCCTGCTCACCGACGCGCGCGGCAATCCGGTGCTGGGCGACGGCGGCCCGATCACCGTGCCGGACGCCACCCAGGTCAGCATCGGCGCCGACGGCACCATCTCGGTGGTGCCGAAGGGGCAGGGGCCGGACACGTCCTCGGTGATCGGCAAGCTGAAGCTGGTCAATCCCGCGGCCGATCAATTGCAGCAGGGCGACGACGGCCTGATGCACCTGGCCAATGGCGGCACCGCGCAGGCCGATCCGGCGGTGACGGTGAAGGCCGGCGCGCTGGAATCGAGCAATGTGAATCCGTCGCAGACGCTGGTGCAGATGATCCAGTTGTCGCGCCAGTACGAACTGCAGGTGCGTTCGATCCGCACCGCCGACGACAACGCGCAGTCGGCCACGCGCCTGCTGCAAGTGGGCTGATTTTTTTCCTGCAAGCGGCACGCGCCGCGCGGAGAGCGAAGCAATGTTTTCTTCCCTGTGGGTCGCCAAGACCGGTCTCGATGCGCAGCAGACGCGCATGGACGTGATCTCCAACAACCTGGCCAATGCCAACACCACCGGCTTCAAGAGCTCGCGCGCCTCGTTTCAGGACCTGATGTACCAGAACGTGCGCCAGCCCGGCGGCCAGACCACCGAGCAGACGCAGTCGCCGTCCGGCCTGATGCTGGGCACCGGCGTGCGCGTGGTGGGCAGCGAGAAGCTGTTCACCCAGGGCAATCCGCAGCAGACCGGCAATGCGCTGGACCTGGCCATCCAGGGCCGCGGCTTCCTGCAGGTGACCCAGCCCGACGGCACCGTGGCGTACACGCGCGACGGCTCGCTGCACCTGGACCAGAACGGCCAGCTGGTCACCGCGTCGGGCTACCAGCTCGATCCGGCCATCGTGATTCCGCAGAACGCGCAGAGCGTGACCATCGGCACCGACGGCACGGTCAGCGCCACCCTGCCGGGCCAGGCCGCGCCGCAGACCATCGGCACGGTGCAGCTGGCCGACTTCATCAATCCCGCCGGCCTGCAGCCGAGCGGCGACAACCTCTATCTGGAAACCGCCTCCAGCGGCGCGCCGCAGATTGGCCAGCCCGGCCTCAACGGCCTGGGCACGGTCACGCAAGGTTCGCTGGAAAGCTCGAACGTCAACGTGGTCGAGCAGATGGTGGACATGATCGAAACGCAGCGCACCTACGAGATGAATTCCAAGGCGATCTCCGCCGCGGATTCGATGCTGCAGTTCCTCACCAACAAGACTTGAGCAAGGCTATGTCGAACTTCCGCCACCTGCGCCTGTGCGGCGCGCTCATCGTCCTGGCCCAGCTTGCCGGCTGCGCCATGCCCGCGCCGCGCGGCGACGATGCCGCCTGGGCCGCCACGCCGCCGCAGGAACCGGTGGCGCCGCCGGCCGCGGATGGCTCGATCTATCACGAAGCGCAGAACATGGAGCTGTTCAACGACCCGCGCGCGCACCGCGTGGGCGACATCCTCACCGTCTCGCTGGTGGAGAGCACGCAGGCCAGCAAGAAGGCCTCGACCAGCACCAGCAAGAAGGACAAGAGCAATCTCGCCGCGCCCACCATCCTGGGCCGCCCGGTCAGCATCGGCGGCACCGACGTGAGCTTCGGCACCAGCGGCGACCGCAGTTTCGATGGCAGCGGCAACAGCAGCCAGAGCAACCAGCTTACGGGTTCGATCACGGTGACCGTGGCGCAGCGGCTGTCCAACGGCAATCTGCTGGTGCGCGGTGAGAAGTGGCTGACGATCAACCAGGGCCAGGAGCTGGTGCGTATCTCCGGCATCGTGCGGCCGCAGGACATCGGGCAGGACAACAGCGTGCCGTCGACGCGCGTGGCGGATGCGCGCATTGGCTATACCGGGCGCGGCACCTTGGCGGATGCGAATACGCAGGGGTGGCTGTCGCGGTTCTTCAGCTCGAAATGGATGCCGTTCTGATGAATACGAAGACGCGCTTTTCCCCCTCTCCCCCGTACACAAAATTTGTAAACGGGGGAGAGGGCTGGGGTGAGGGGCGGGTGCTCGCGACTGCATTGATCGGTGCCAGGCGTTCGCGTAAGGGGCTTGAGCAAGCCTTCGATGTTTCGCTCCGCCCGGCCCCTCACCCCAACCCTCTCCCCGGAGGGGAGAGGGGGCTGGTCTCTAGGCCTTGGTTAGTTCGTATGCGCTCACGCGTCGTTCTTTTCTTTTCGCTGCTGCTGTGCGTCGCTTCGGTACACGCCGACAAGATCCGCGATCTCGCCCAAGTGGCCGGCGTGCGCACCAACCAGCTCATCGGCTACGGCCTGGTAGTCGGCCTCGACGGCAGCGGCGACCAGACCACCCAGGCTCCATTCACCACGCAGAGCCTGGAAAACATGCTGCAGCAGTTCGGCATCACGGTGCCGGCGAATGTGCGGCCGCAGCTGAAGAATGCGGCGGCGGTGACGGTGACGGCGCAGCTGCCGCCGTTCGCCAAGCCGGGGCAGGCGATCGACGTGACGGTGGCTTCGATCGGCAATGCCAAGAGCATCCGCGGCGGCGAGCTGCTGATGACGCCGCTGCGCGGCGCCGACGGCAATGTGTACGCGATGGCTCAGGGCAGCGTGGTGGTCGGCGGCATCAGCGCGCAGGGCAAGAGCGGTTCCAGCGTGCAGGTGAATATCTCGGCCAGCGGCCGCGTGCCGAACGGTGCGACGGTGGAGCGCAGCGTGGCGTCCTCGTTCGGGCAGGGCGGCGACCTGGTGCTCAATCTCAATACGCCGGACTTCACCACCGCCGCGCGCGTCGCCGAAGCGGTGAATCGTGCTTATGGCGCGGGCACCGCGCAGGCGGTGGACGGCGGTTCGGTGGCGGTGCGCGGGCCGGCCGATCCGGCCCAGCGCGTGTCCTGGCTGGGCATGATCCAGTCGCTGGACGTGCAGCCCGGCGATGCGCCGGCGCGCGTGGTGGTCAATTCGCGCACCGGCACAGTGGTGATCGGTTCGGACGTGAAAGTCACCGCCGCCGCGGTGGCGCACGGTTCCATCCAGGTCACCATCAGCGAGCAGCCGCAGGTCAGCCAGCCGGCGCCGTTCAGCCGCGGCGGCCAGACCGTGGTGGTGCCCAGCAGCAGCGTGCAGGTCAGCGAGGACGGCGCGCATATGTTCAAGTTCGGTCCCGGCGCCAGCCTGGACACGATCGTGCGCGCGGTGAACCAGGTGGGCGCTTCGCCGACCGACCTGATCTCGATTCTGCAGGCGTTGAAGCAGGCCGGCGCGCTGCGTGCCGAACTGGTGGTGATCTGAGATGGCCGTCGGCGACGGTGGCATCATCGGCGCGGCCAACGGCGCGCTCAATACCTGGACGGAGCTGTCGGGCTTCCAGCAGCTGCGCGCGCAGGCGGCCGGCGACGGCAAGTCGGCGCTGCCGCAAGTCGCCAAGCAGTTCGAAGCGATCTTTACCCAGATGATGCTGAAGTCGATGCGCGAAGCCAGCCCCGGCGGCGGCATCGGCGACAGCGAGCAGGGCAATGCCTATCGCGATCTGTTCGATCACCAGTTGTCGCTGAGCCTGTCCAACGGCGGCCATGGCCTGGGCATCGCGCAGATGCTGATGCGCCAGCTCGGCGGCAAGGATAGCGGCGGTGCCGATGCCTCCGCCGATGCCGCATCGAGCTGGCAAAGCACGCTGGACCAGCTCGCGCACGGCGCCAGCAAGGTCGCCGGCAAGGTGGCCGCATGGATGCCCGGCACCGGCGACGCGGTGAACTTCGTGCAGGCGCTGGCGCCGCATGCGGAGGCCGCGGCCAAGAAGCTCGGCGTGTCGGTGCGCGCGCTGCTGGCCCAGGCCGCGCTGGAAACCGGCTGGGGCAAGCATCTGCCCTCGCACCACGACGGCAGCAGCAGCAACAACCTGTTCGGCATGAAGGCCGGGCGCAGCTGGGACGGCGACAAGGTCAGCGTGCCCACGCTGGAATACGAAGACGGCGTGGCGGTGCGCAAGCGCGACCAGTTCCGCGCCTATGGCAACCCGGGCGATTCGTTTTCCGACTACGCCGACGTGCTGGCCAACAACCCGCGTTATGCCGGCGCCATCGGCAAGGGCGAGGACATCAAGGGCTTCGCCAAGGCGCTGGCGCACGGCGGCTATGCCACCGACCCGGCCTACGCGGCCAAGCTCGAGGCGATCGCCAACAGCCCGGAAATGCGCAAGGGGCTGGATGCGCTCGCCGCGCTCAAGTCGGGCGACGCTTTGCCGTCACAGTCGCCATGACGTGCTCCCCATTCCCTATGACACGTACCGCTACAAGGACCGCCCACCATGGCTGACCTGCTTTCCACCGGCGTCTCGGGCCTGCTGGCCTCGCAGATCGGCCTCAGCACCGTCAGCCACAACGTGGCCAACGTCAACACCGACGGCTACAGCCGGCAGACCGTGCAGTTCAACGCGCGGCAGGCGCAGCAGCTGGGCAATTTCTACGTCGGCACCGGCGTCAATACGGTGGCGGTGCAGCGCGCCTACAGCCAGTACCTCAACACCGCGCTGTGGACCGCCTCGTCGGACCAGAGCCGCGCGGCCACGTACCAGAGCCTGACCGCGCAGATCAACAACCAGCTTTCCGGCAGCACCAACCTGCAGACCTCGCTGGACGCGTTCTACGGTGCGCTGGGCGACGTCTCCAACGCGCCGGCCGACTCGGCCGCGCGCGGCGTGCTGCTGGCCCGCGCCAATGCGCTGGGCAGCACCTTCCAGGCGCTGTCCGGCCAGTTCAACCAGCTCAACACCCAGGTGCAGCGCCAGATCAGCGACACAGTCGATTCGATCAACAGCGACAGCGCATCCATCGCCAAGCTCAACGAACAGATCCGCACCGCCTATGCCGGCGGTAAGGGCGAGCCCTCCGACCTGCTCGACCAGCGCGATGCGCTGATCAAGAAAGTCTCCGGCGAAGTCGGCGTCACCGTGGTGCAGCAGGACGACCATACGGTGAGCCTGTTCGTCGGCAACGGCCAGGCCCTGGTCAACGGCTCCAACGCCTACTCGCTGGCCACCGCGCCGAATCAATACGACCCGACGCGGCTGGAGATCGTCGGCAAGGACAGCGGCAGCGTGATCACCGGCCAGGTCGGCGGCGGTTCGCTCGGTGCGCTGCTGGATTTCCGCACCAATGTGCTGGACCCCGCGCAGAACCAGCTCGGCCGCGCCGCGGTGGCGATGGCCAGCGCCTTCAATGCCCAGCATGCGCAGGGCATGGACCTCAACGGCAATATGGGCGGCGCCTTCTTCAACGTCGGCGCGCCGCAGGTGCAGATCAGCTCCGCCAACCAGGGCACGGGCACGGTCGGCGCCAGCATCTCCGGCGTCGGCGCGCTGACCACCAAGGACTACGTGATGCGCTACGACGGCAGCGCCTGGAGCCTGAGCGATACCGCCGGCAATGCGGTGGCGATGACCGGCACCGGCACGGCCGCCGATCCGTTCAAGGCCGATGGCCTGAGCCTGGTGGTGGGCGGCGCTCCGAGCGCCGGCGACAGCTTCCAGGTGCGCCCCACTGCCGCGGCCGCGGCGGGTTTCGGCGCGGCTATCACCGACCCGAACAAGATCGCCGCGGCGGCGCCGCTCGCCGGCTCGGCCGGCGCGGCCAACAAGGGCAGCGGCAGCATCGGCGGCATCGCGGTCACCGATCCGTCCAATGCGGGCCTGCTCGGCACGGCGAATATCGTGTTCACCTCGCCGACCAGCTACACCATCAACGGCGGCGCGGCGCAGACGTATACGCCGGGGCAGCCGATCAATGCCAACGGCTGGAGCCTCACCCTCAACGGCACGCCTGCGGCGAACGACACGTTCACCCTCAAGGCCAATACCAATGCACGCGGCGACAACGGCAACGCGCTGGCGCTGGGCAAGGTGGCGAACCTGGGCGTGCTCGACAACGGCGCCACCAGCGTGGGCCGCGCCTACGGGCAGCTGACCAGCCAGGTGGGCAGCGCAGGGTCCCTGGCCAAGGACGCGCTGACCACGCAGAACGCGGTGTACCAGCAGGCGCTGCAATCGCAGCAGGGCGTGTCGGGCGTGAACATCGACGAGGAAGCCGCCAGCCTGGTGCGCTACCAGCAGGCCTACCAGGCCTCGGCGCAGGTGATTTCCACCGCCAGCCAGATCTTCGACGCGCTGCTCAGCGCCGTGCGCAACTGAAGGAGCATCCGATGAGAGTCTCCACCAGCTGGATGGCCCAGCAGTCGGTCAGCAGCATGCTCGATGGGCAGGCCAGTCTGTCGGACCTGCAGAACCGCATCAGCAGCGGCAAGCGCATCAACCAGCCTTCGGACGATCCGGTGGGCGCGGCGCGCGCGCTGGAGCTGGGCCATATGGACGCGGACGTGGCGCAGTACCAGCGCAACATCACCTCGGCCAATGCGCGGCTGGGCCTGGAAGACCAGGCGCTGTCGACCAGCTCCGACGCGCTGACCCGCGTGCGCACCCTGGTCTTGCAAGGCATCAACGGCACGCAGACCGACCAGACCCGCTCCGACATCGCCGCCGAGCTGAGCCAGATCCGCACCCAGCTGATGGGCCTGGCCAACGGCAAGGACGGCAACGGCGATTATCTGTTCGCCGGCAACCGCACCGGCGGGCAGCCGTTCTCGGCCCAGGGCGGTGCGGTGGTCTACAACGGCGACGACGGCCAGCGCATGGTCGCCGCCGGCCCCGG
Source organism: Dyella sp. LX-66 (assembly GCF_018599165.1). Lineage (NCBI taxonomy): Bacteria > Pseudomonadati > Pseudomonadota > Gammaproteobacteria > Lysobacterales > Rhodanobacteraceae > Dyella > Dyella sp. LX-66. The sequence goes on along the minus strand of NZ_JAHFVJ010000001.1, from coordinate 100,596 downwards.
CATGCAGGTGGCCACCGGCGACCCCGGCTCGGCGGTGTTCATGAATATCCCCACCGGCAACGGCACCTTTCAGGTGTCTTCCGGCGCCGGCAATACCGGCACCGCGGTGGCCGGCACCCTCAGCGTGGCCGACCGCACGCAGTGGGACAACGGCAACTACACCATCGCCTTCACCTCGGCCACGGCTTACGAGGTGCGCGACGCCTCCAACAATGTGATCGGCAGCGGCACCTATGCCGACGACGGCAACGCGGTGGTGGCCTTCCGCGGCGTGCAGGTAGGCATCAGCGGCACGCCGGCGGCCGGCGACAATTTCAGCGTGGGGCCTTCGGGCAAGCAGGACATCTTCAGCACGCTGGACAACATCATCGGCGCGCTGAAGACCACCGGCGGCGGGCCGGCGATGAAGAACGCGCTCAACGCGCAGTTCTCCAACCTCGACCAGGCCATCGACACCGTCACCCAGACGCGAGCCGCCATCGGCGGACGCATGAATGCGCTGGACCAGCAGCAGTCGCTCAACGGCGACCTGTCGCTGCAGTACCAGGGCGCGCTGACCGACGTGCAGGACCTGGACTACTACGACGCGATCAGCAAGCTCAATCTGCAGAACACCGCCCTGCAGGCCGCGCAGATGACCTACACCAAGGTGCAGTCGTCCACGCTGTTCGATTATCTGAAGTGATGCGGACGCAGGGATGAGCAGCGAACGCGCACGAGCGGAAACGAGGGCCAGCGGCGCCGCGCGCCGCGCCGCCGTATCCGTTCGTCCGCTGCTGGTATCCCTGCGTAGCGCTTTGCCCTCGATCCGCTGCAGCTCCATGCCGCTGCCGCCGACGCCCTCCTTGAGGCGGCGGCGTTCCTGCTGGCATTCCCATGGGAATCCGAACCGCCGTCCTCGACGGTTCCGAATCCATTGGAGTGCAAGCACCATGAGCCTGAGCGTCACCACCAACATCAGCTCGCTGAATGCCCAGAACAACCTGGCCAGGACGCAGAGCAAGCTGAGCACCGCCATCGAGCGCCTTTCTTCCGGCATGCGCATCAACAGCGCCAAGGACGATGCGGCGGGCCTGGCCATCTCCACCCGCTTCACCACTCAGATCAACGGCCTGAACCAGGCCGTGCGCAACGCCAACGACGGTATCTCGATGGCGCAGACCACCGAGTCGGCGCTGGACGAAGTGACCAACAACCTGCAGCGCATGCGCCTGCTGGCGGTGCAGTCGGCGTCCGGTTCCAACTCGTCCACCGATCGCGCCGCGCTCGACAAGGAAGTGCAGCAGCGCCTGGCCGAAGTGACGCGTATCGCGCAGCAGACCAACTTCAACGGCACCAAGGTGCTGGACGGCAGCGCCGGTACGGTGGCGTTCCAGGTCGGCGCCAATGTCGGCGAGACCATCAGCGTCAACTTCGGCGTTGGCATGAAGGCCAGTCAGATCGGCCAGATCGAAGCGGCTTCGGTGAGCGCCAGCGGCAAGGCCCCGGTGTTTCCGCTCAAGCTTGGCGAAGCGCAGACGGTGAAGGTCGATGCTGCCAGCGTCACGCTGAAGAAGGACGCTTCGTTCAAGGATGCCAAGGAGCTGGTCGCAGCGTTGAATGCGGGCTTCAAGGATGCAGGCGTGGATGCACAGGCATCGGCCGATGCGAATGGCAAGCTCAGCATCGCCACCTCCAGGCTCGATGCCGTCTTCGATGTTTCCGGTGCCACGGCGTTGGGTTTTGCAGCCAGCGACAAGGCGACGGTCGGCCTGGACAGCAAGCACCTGTCGGACATCTCGATCGCCACCACCGATGGCGCCAACGACGCGATCCGCCGCGTCGATGCCGCCCTGCAAGCGGTGAGCGACCTGCGTTCGAACCTGGGCGCGGTGCAGAACCGCTTCCATTCCACCATCACCAACCTGCAGACAATTTCGCAGAACCTCGATTCGTCGCGCAGCCAGATCAAGGACGCGGACTTCGCGGCGGAGACCGCCAACATGTCCAGCGCGAACATCCTGCAGCAGGCCGGCGTGTCGGTGCTGGCGCAGGCCAATACCAGCCAGCAGAGCGTGCTGAAACTGCTGCAGTAAGCGATCACCGATGGCCGCGCAAAGGGCGCGGCCATCCATCACTCAAGGAAACCAGGCGGCCATGACGATCACGCTCACCACCACCACCGTTCCGGGCGGCCTCGCCGTCGGGGCGGAGCGTGGCCGGGCGTGGCCGTTACTAGCCCAAATCGCCAGCCTGCTCAAGTTCCATGGGAACCGGTCGAAACAGTACCTGAGGCGGACGTTCCAGCAGGAATTCCCGCTGAATCAACCGCCGGCCTCTTTTCCGGCTTCGACCCCAACGGAGTGAATTCCCATGGTCATGAGCGTTACCACCAACATCAGCTCGCTGAATGCCCAGAACAACCTGGCCAAGACGCAGAGCAAGCTGAGCACCGCCATCGAGCGCCTGTCCTCGGGTATGCGCATCAACAGCGCCAAGGACGATGCGGCCGGCCTGGCGATCTCCACCCGCTTCACCACCCAGATCAATGGCCTGAACCAGGCCGTGCGCAACGCCAACGACGGTATCTCGATGGCGCAGACCACCGAGTCGGCGCTGGACGAAGTGACCAACAACCTGCAGCGCATCCGCGAGCTGGCCGTGCAGTCGGCCACCGGCTCCAACTCGACCACCGACCGCGCCGCGCTCGATAAGGAAGTGCAGCAGCGTCTGGCCGAAGTGACCCGTATCGCGCAGCAGACCAACTTCAACGGCACCAAGGTGCTGGACGGCAGCGCCGGCAACGTGGCGTTCCAGGTCGGCGCCAACGTCGGCGAGACCATCAGCGTCAACTTCAGCGTCGGCATGAAGACCAATCAGGTCGGCCAGGTGGACACCGCCTCGGTGACCGGCAGCGGCACCGCCGCCACCTACCCGCTGACGCTCGCCGCCGACCAGACGGTGAAGATCGGCACGACCAGCGTCACGCTCAAGAGCGGCACGGTGTTCAACACCGCGCAGGACGCCGCCGACGCGCTGAACTCCGGCTTCAAGGATGCCGGCGTGGACGCGCAGGCTTCGACGGACGCCACCGGCAAGCTGACCGTGGCCGCCTTCGGCGCCGACGTCGACGCTTCCGCCGCCACCGCCCTGGGCTTCGCCGCCGCCGACAAGGCCACGCATGCCCTGGACAGCAAGCACCTGTCCGACGCTTCGATCTCGACCGTGGCCGGCGCCAACGACGCCATCCGCCGCGTCGACGCCTCGCTGCAGTCGGTGAGCAACCTGCGTTCGGACCTGGGCGCCGTGCAGAACCGCTTCCAGTCCACCATCTCCAACCTGCAGACCATTTCGCAGAACCTCGACTCGTCGCGCAGCCAGATCCAGGACGCCGACTTCGCCGCGGAAACCGCGAACATGTCCAGCGCGAACATCCTGCAGCAGGCCGGCGTGTCGGTGCTGGCCCAGGCCAACTCGAGCCAGCAGAGCGTGCTCAAGCTCCTGCAGTAACTCCCGGTGGACGGCCGCGCATGACGCGCGGCCGTCCTTTTTCATAAGGAAACCCAGCGACCATGGCGATCACCACCTCTTCCACTTCATCCTCCACCGGCCCGCTTACCGCCGCCGGCGTAGGTTCGGGACTGGACGTGAACGGCCTGGTCAGCCAGCTGGTGGCGGCCAAGAAAAAGCCGCTGCAGGACCAGATCGATTCCCAGACCAGCACGGCGAAGACGCAGATCTCCGCGCTGGGCCAGGTCAGCTCGGCGCTCGCCGCCCTGCAGACCGCATTGAAAGGCCTGAGCGACGGCACGTCGTTCCAGACCCGCAAGGCCGCGACCAGCGACGCCAGCGTGTTCAGCGTGACCTCGACCACCGGCGCGATGAACGGCAGCTACAACCTCAACGTGAGCCAGCTTGCCACCGCGCTGAAGGTGCAGTCGGCCGGCGTGGCCAGCAGCGATGCCAAGGTCGGCACCGGCACGCTCACCATCGGCGTCGGCAGCAAGTCGATGAGCATCGACATCGGCAGCGACGGTTCCTCGCTGTCGCAGATTCGCGACGCGATCAACAAGAGCAGCGGCAACCCCGGCGTCACCGCCACCATCGTCACCGGTTCGGACGGCGCGCACCTGGTGCTGAGCAGCACCGCCACCGGCCAGGCCAATGCCTTCACGGTGAGCAGCAGCGGCGGCGACGGCGGCCTGGCGGCTCTCAATTACAACCCGGCGTCCAGCGGCAACGGCATGTCCGTGCTGACCGCGGCGCAGGACGCGAAATTCACCATCGACGGCATGGCCGCCACCAGCGCCAGCAATACGGTGACCGGCGCCATCGACGGCATCACCCTGAGCTTGTGGAAGCCGGGTACGGCCACGCTGTCGGTCAGCACCGACAGCTCGGCGGCGTCCACCGCGGTGGGCAACTTCGTCACCGCGTACAACAACTTCGTGGGCATGTACCAGTCGCTCACCGCCTACGATCCGACCGGCGCCAATACCGGTGCGCTGATCGGCGACGCCACGCTCAACAGCATCAAGAGCACGCTTTCCTCCATCGTCAGCGGGCCGGGCGGCAACGGCGCCATGCTCAACTCGATCGGCGTCACCCTGCAGATCGACGGCACGCTGAAGCTGGACACCGGCGCCTTGTCCACCGCGCTGAGCGACGGCGGCACCAAGGTGAGCGGCCTGTTCTCCGGCACCGGCGGCATGGCCACCCAGCTCAACAGCCCGCTGACCGACTGGACCGCCAGCACCGGCGTGCTGACCACGCGCACCAACAATCTCAACAAGCAGTTGAAGGACCTGGGCACCCGCCAGGACAACCTCAACTCGGACATGGACGCGCTGACCACCCAGTACACCAAGCGCTTCACCGCGCTGGACACCCTGCTGACCAAGCTCAACAGCACCAGCAGCTACCTGACGCAGCAGTTCGACGCGCTCACCAAGAGCAGCAAGTAAGCGAGGAGCCAGACCATGGGATTCGGATACGGCGCCGGCGCCTACCAGCAGGTGCGTTCGCACGGGACGGTGGAAACCGCCGACCCGCACGGCCTCATCACCATGCTGATGGACGGCGCGATCGAGCGCCTGACCAAGGCGCGCGGCCACATGCTGCACGGCGAGGTGGCCGCCAAGGGCGAGCTGATCTCGCGCTGCCTGGACATCATCAGCGAGCTGCGCGGAAGCCTCGACCCTGCGGTGGAAACGCCGCTGGTCGGCCAGCTCGGCGCGCTGTACGACTATATGGGCCGCCGCCTGCTGCACGCCAACCTGCATGACGACGCGCGTGCGCTGGACGAGGTTTCCGACCTGATGCAGAAGCTGCGCCGCGCCTGGAACGGCATCCCGATGGACGCGCGCAGCCCGCAGCGTCCCGTGCAGGCCGCGCCATGAACGGCCTGGAGCAGGTGATGGCGCTGAGCCGCGGCATGCTGGAAATGGCCGAGCAGGGCGACTGGGAACGCTTCGCCGCGATCCAGGACGAACGCGAGCGCATGCTCGAACAGGTGCTGCCGGCCAGCCGCAGCGACGAGACCGCCCTGCGAGCCCTGATCGACTACAACCGCCGCCTGTGCGAGGTGGTGGAGCGCGAGCGCGATAAAGTGGCGCAGGAATGGCAGGCCGCGCATGGCCGCTCGCAGGCCATCGCCGCGTACACCAGCAACTGACGTCGCGGAACCATCCGTGTAGGTTGGGGTGAGCCGCAGGCGAACCCCAACGCCGGCCACTTCATGCGCCTCGCCACGTTGGGGTTCGCCTGCGGCTCACCCCAACCTACGCCTGACCAGGCGGCATCGCCGGAGAACGCCACACATGAACGCCAGTGCCTGGGACGAATTCCAGCAACTGCTCGCCTGCGAGGGCGACTGGCTGGCCGAGCTGGAGCCGCTGGCTCTGCCGCTGGACGAGCGCATGGCCGCCGGCTACGCCGAACGCAATCTGGCGGCGCTGGGCATGCTGGACGTCCTGGACGAGCGCACCGCCGACGTTTCCGACGAGGACAGTCCGCTGGTGCAAGATCTTGCGCGGATGGACGCCAAGCTCACCGCGTTGATCCACATCATCAACCGCGTACTGATTCCCGACGCGCTGACCCGGCCTCGCCACGCCCTGCGCTTCAACGCCGTGGGCGCCTTGGTGCCGCCGGCGCTGGCGCCAGCCGGGGAGGGTGCGCTGCTGCGCATCCGCCTGGACGGTTGCCCGAGTTTTCCGCTGGAACTGCCGGTGCGCGTGGAGCGCCGTTTCCCCGACGGCCGCGTGTTCCTGACCTTTGAGAATCATTCCGACGCCTTGGGCGAAGGGCTGGAACGGATGGTTTTTCGCCATCACCGACGCAGAGTGGCAGTCACCCGGCAAGGGCATCCGCCGGCGGCCTGAAGCAGCCCGTGAAGGCAATGTGATCGTTATCACAAAACCGAGGCCCCAAAAGTTCAGTTTTTTGACGTGTCTGACACTTGGCATGTGCGGTGTGCCCGGGCCTGCAGCGTCAGCATCCATTCATTTAGCGCCGATCACTCAACGGTTTAAGGCGTTTCCCCGGCGTCGTGAATACGTTTTCAGCACTAGGGAGTAGTCGGAAAACCGACCCCATCCAGCCCCCCCGTCATAGACCCGCCACCTCGTTGGCCCCGATTTTGCGTATAGCCCAACGGCATCGACGTCGGAGCGTTGACGCTATGGGTCAGCAGAAAAAACGAGTGACAGGGCATAGGAACGCCGGTCACCACCATGGGCAGGGGGTTTAGCGTGCAAAACGAAGTCCAAGACATCGACGTACTGGTCATCGAAGCGGATGCCGTCCGGGCGGATACCATCGGATCGGCGCTGCAATTCCTGGGGTATCGCCCGCGTTTCGCCGGTAACGATACCGCCGAAAGCGGCAAGGGCGATTGGTGCGCGATCTACATCGGCGACGTGGTGGACCTCGACGATTTCCAGCGTCAGCTCGACAGCTTGGGCGAGCAGGCGCTGCATCTTCCGCTGCTGGTGGCGAACGATTCCCCGCTCGCCGCGCAGCTGCCAGGCGCGCTGCCGGGTTCGCGTTCGCGCTCGGTGGAGCTGCTCTCGTTCCCGTTGCGCTACGAACCGCTGCTCGACGCGCTGCGCCGCTGCTCGGCGCCGTCGCGGCTGAGCTTCAAGGGCGGCCAGACCGGCTGCGCCACCGGGCAGTCCGGTATGCACCGCATCGTCGGCGCCTCCAATGCGCTGGGCCGCGTGAATGCGCTGGTGCGCCAGGTCGCGCCGTTCGATTCCACCGTGCTGGTGCTGGGCGAATCGGGCACCGGCAAGGAAATGGTGGCGCGCGCCATCCATGAATCCTCGCAGCGCCGCGACAAGCCGTTCATCGCGATCAACTGCGGCGCGATTCCGGCGGAACTGCTGGAAAGCGAATTGTTCGGTCACGAGAAGGGCGCCTTCACCGGTGCGATCAGCGCGCGCAAGGGCCGCTTCGAACTGGCCGAGGGCGGCACGCTGTTCCTCGACGAGATCGGCGACATGAGCCTGCCGATGCAGGTGAAGCTGCTGCGCGTGCTGCAGGAGCGCGTGTTCGAGCGCGTCGGCGGCAACCGCACCCAGCGCTGCGACGTGCGCATCATCGCCGCCACGCATCGCAACCTGGAGCAGGCCATCGCCGACGGCCGCTTCCGCGAAGACCTCTACTACCGCCTCAGCGTGTTCCCGCTGGAGATGCCGCCGCTGCGCGAGCACCTGGAAGACCTGCCGGAACTGATCGCCGAATTCAACCAGCGCCTGCTGCGCCGCGGCCTCGGCGGCGTGCGCTTCAGCGCCAGCGCGATGAACGCCCTGCGCAGCCACACCTGGCCCGGCAACGTGCGCGAGCTGTGCAACCTGGTCGAACGCATGGCCATCCTGTACCCCTCCTGCGAAGTACGCGCCGGCGACCTGCCGGAGAAATACCGCGGCGTCCCCGTCGGCGAAGAAGTCACCGGCGCCGCTCTGCTGGCCGTAATGGAAGGCCGCACCCCCGTGATCGCCACCCCGATCGCCGCCTCGGTTGCCCACGAGCCATCGGCAGCCATCCTCCCGGAAGGCGGCCTGGATCTGAAGGATCACCTCTCGGATATCGAAGTAGGCCTGATCCGCCAGGCCCTCGACGCCACCGGCGGCGTCGTTGCCCACGCAGCCAAGCTGCTGCGCATGCAGCGCACCACACTGGTGGAGAAGCTGCGCAAGTACGGCTTGCAGACAGGTCTGCAGGTGCCTTGATCAACTCAAATCCGGCGCGCCCATCGCGCGCCGGATTTGGATCGTTCTATCAGGGCGCAAACAACTCCATCTCCTCGCTCCGCCCGCCCCCTCACCCCGACCCTCTCCCCGGAGGGGAGAGGGAGAACTGCAATGGCGTCGCATACAGGAACGAAGAGCTAAAGCTAGCCCCGTTCCTTGAACATCCTCTTCGCAACGGCACGTTGAAGAACCCGCCACGTAAACGCACTGTCGTTTCGTATAGACCCAGGTTAATCCGTTTACCGCAGCCGTCACTGCTCCTTCTAGTCGCGTCGCGAGCCTTGGCTCTCAGGCCATTTCTTTTGGGTTACTTTTTCTTTGGGCCAGCAAAGAAAAAGTGACTCGGGCGCCGGCAGGCGCACGAAATGCCCGCTGCATAAGCGGCCCATTCGCGCCACCGCGAAAACCAAGCGATACCGCCACTGAATCCCGGCCCACGCCGGGATGACGAGCAACGCGCGCGCAGCGCATTTTTGGTGATGGCACACCTTGTGCATTCATCCCCCTAGTCATCACAGGACGCGCTGGAATTCCGTCATGCCCACAATCGACGTCAACAGCCTTCTATCCCAAATGCGGCAAATGTCCGCCACCATGCCGACGCCCGAAATCGCCTCGCGCAGCGTAATTCCAGCCCAAACCAGCGATTTCGGCGCACTCCTGAAGCAATCGATAGCCACCGTCGGCCAATCCCAAATGGAAGCCGGAAAATTGGCGGCCTCCTTCGAACGCGGCGACGCCGGCGCCGACCTCGGCCGCACCATGGTCGCCGTGCAAAAGGCCGACCTCTCCCTGCGCGCCATGACCGAAGTGCGCAACAAACTCGTCGATGCCTACAAAGACATCATGAACATGCCGGTGTAACGGACCGCAGCGTCCGCCCGCCATCCCACCTCACCGATAACGAGCAGTTTTCATGGCCGAAAACGCCATCGCGCAGACCGACCCGAACGGCAAGCGCCTGGACCCGCTGAAGCAACTCGCGCAGAGCCCGGCGACGCGGCAGCTGCTGCTGCTGGTTGCCGTGGCCGCGGCCGTGGCGTTCGGCGTCGCGGTGGTGCTGTGGTCGCGCGGGCCCAGCTTCGCGCTGCTGTATGCGGGCCTGGATTCCAAGGACGCCTCAGCCATCACCCAGGCGCTGCAGACGTCCAACACGCCTTATCAGCTGGGGCCGGATGGCGCATCGATCTCGGTGCCCGCGGCCGACCTCGCCGCTGTGCGCCTGCGTCTTGCCGCGCAGGGCCTGCCGCAAGGCAGCGCAGGCACCAGCGCCACGGTGCCCGGCGCGGATTCGCCGTTCGGCATGAGCGACCTGGCCGAACGCACGCGTTATCAGCAGATGCTGGAAACGGACCTGGGCAACACCATCGCCGGCCTGCAGTCGGTGCGTGCGGCGCGCGTGCATCTGGCGCTGCCGAAACCGTCGGCTTTCATTCGCGACAATAAGCAGGCCAGCGCCTCGGTGCTGGTGACGCTGTTCCCGGGACGCCAGCTCGATGCCTCGCAGGTGGCGGCGATCGTGCACCTGGTGGCCTCGAGCGTGCCGGAGCTGGATCCGCGCCAGGTTTCCGTCGTCGACCAGCAGGGCCAGCTGCTCACCGTCACCGATCCGGACAGTGCCGGCGCTGTGAGTGACAGCCGCCTGCGCCTGGCCACGCGGATGGAGAACACCTATGCGCAGCGCATCGAGGAACTGCTCACGCCGCTGGTCGGCCCGGGCAAGGTGCGCGCGCAGGTCTATGCGGACCTGGATTTCAGCCAGACCGAGAAGGCCACCGAAACCTACAACCACGACAACCCCGCGCTGCGCAGCGAACAGGTCAGCAGCGAGCAGCGCCGCGACGGTTCCAGCAACGGCGGCGTACCGGGCGCGCTGAGCAACCAGCCGCCCACTACGGTGGCGCAGCCGACCGCGGCCAAGCCCAATGCCGGCGCGGGCAATGCCAACGCCACGGCGGCCACGGCGAATACCAATGCCGGCGGCGAGAGTTCCAGCAGCGCCACGCGCAACTACGAACTCGATCGCACCGTCAGCCACGTCAGCGATCCGGCCGGCCGCCTCGCGCGCCTCACGGTGGCCGTGGCGGTGGACAACAAGGCCACCACCGACGACAAGGGCAACAGCAAGAGCGTGCCGTTCACCGCGCAGGAGCTGGAGCACCTTACCGACCTGGCCAAGAACGCTGTCGGTTTCAACCAGCAGCGCGGCGACAGCGTCAGCGTGATCAACCAGCCCTTCCACAAGGCGCCGGGCAACGAACCCTTGCCGGAGACGCCGTTCTGGCAGCGCCCCGGCGTGATGGACCTGATCAAGCAGGGCGGTGGCGTGCTGGTCGCGCTGATCATCGCCTTCGGCCTGCTGCGCCCGCTGCTGCGCGGCGTGTTCAGGGGCTCGCCGGGCACCGCGCTGCAGGCGCTGCCTGCCGGCGGTGTGCCGACGGTGTCGGTGCGCATCGACGATATGGATGACGACGTGGCGCCGGGGCGTTTGGCCCCGCCGCCGGGTATGAACTACGAAGCGCGCGTGGCGATGGCCAAGCGCATGGTCACCGAGAACCCCAAGCAGGTGGCGCAGGTGGTCAGGAGCTGGGTGGGCGAAGATGGCGGCTAATATCGAAATCACCGGTGCGCAGCGCGCGGCGATCCTGTTGCTCACCCTGGGCGAGCAGGACGCGGCCGAAGTGCTCAAGCATCTCAATGCCCGCGACGTGCAGGCCGTCGGCCAGGCCATGGCGGGCTTGAGCAACGTCTCGCGCGAACAGGTGGAGCACGTGCTCGGCCGCCTCACCGAGGACATGGGCCGGCACACCTCGCTGGGCGTGGGCACCGAGGAATACATCCGCAAGATCCTGGTCAACGCGCTGGGCGAGAGCAAGGCGGGCGGCCTGATCGACCGCATCCTGCTAGGCCGCAGCAGCAAGGGCCTGGAATCGCTGAAGTGGATGGAGAGCCGCGCGATCGCCGAGATGATCGGGCAGGAACACCCGCAGATCATCGCCCTGGTACTGGCGCATCTGGAGCCGGACCAGGCCGCCGAAGTGATCGGCTACCTGCCGCCGCGCGTGCGCAGCGATTCGGTGATGCGCATCGCCACGCTCGACGGCGTGCAGCCGCATGCGCTGAACGAACTGGACGAGATCATGGAGCGCCAGTTCTCCGGCAATACCAACAAGCTGAAGTCCGCCACCGTCGGCGGCCTGAAGGCGGCGGCGGACATCCTCAATGCGATGGAAACCAGCCGTGAGACCGAGCTGATGACCGCGATCCGCGGCCACGATGCGGCGCTGGGCGGCCGCATCGAAGAACTGATGTTCGTGTTCGAGGACCTGGCCGAACTCGACGACCGCAGCATGCAGATGCTGCTGCGCGAAGTGCCGTCGGCGCGACTGGTCACTGCCTTGAAGGGCGCCGAGCCCGGCGTGCGCGAACGCATCTTCTCGAATATGTCCAAGCGCGCTTCCGACATGCTGCGCGACGACCTGGAAGTGAAGGGGCCCGTGCGCCTGAGCGAAGTCGACGCCGCGCAGAAGGAAGTGCTGCAGATCGCCCGCCGGCTGGCCGACACCGGGCAGATCAGCCTCACCGGCGGCGGTGACGACTTCGTCTGATGGCCGCCTCCTTTCTCTCGCGCGAACAGCTGAAGGATTTCCGCCGCTGGGAGCTGCCCGAGGTGGGCGAGCCTAAGCCGGCCGAGGCGGCGGAAGCCCAGGCGGCGCTGCCGACCGTGGCCGATCTGGAAGGGCTGGAACGCGAAGCGCGCGATGCGGGTTACGCGGCAGGCCTGGCCGAAGGGCTTGCCGCCGCGGACGCGGAACTGCGTGAAAAGCTCGCCTTGTTCGACGGCATCCTGCACGCCGCCGCGCGGCCGCTGCAGGCGCTGGACGATGCGACCGAACAGGAACTGGCGCGGCTGGCGCTGGTGATCGCGCGCCGCGTGGTGGGGCATGAACTGAAAACCTCGCCGGCGCTGATCGTGCGCACCGTGCGCGAAGCCGCGCTGGCCTTGCCGGCGGCGACGCGCGCCCTGCGCGTGTATCTGCATCCGGACGACCTGGCCCTGCTGCGCGAAATGGATGCGGCGGAGCCGCACTGGCAGCTGCTGCCCGACCCGGACATGCAGCGCGGCGATTGCCTGCTGGAAAGCGAAAGCTCGCGCCTGGACGCCAAGGTGGAAACGCGGCTCGCCGCTATCGCCGACGCCGTGTTCGGCGACGAAGCCAGCGAAGATCCCGAGACCGAAATGGCATGAGCAGCGGCTCCGCCACCACCGAACGCTGGCGCCATCGCCTGGCCCGCCGCGCGCGCCGCGCCGAGGCGGCCACGCCGCTGGTGGTCGAGGGGCGCCTGCGCCGCGTGGTCGGGCTCACGCTCGAAGCCGAAGGCTGCGAAGCGGCGCTCGGCGCGCGCTGCCTGGTCGCCGCCGCGGGCGGCGTACAGCTGGATACCGAAGTGGTCGGCTTCGCCGACGACCGCCTGCTGCTGATGCCGGTGACCGAAATGCACGGCGTGCTGCCGAATGCGCGTGTGCGTCCGTGTTCGCATACCGGCGGCCTGCCGGTGGGCGCCGCGCTGCTGGGCCGTGTGATCGGCGCCGATGGCGTACCGCTGGATGGCGCCGGTCCACTCGACGTGGACGAACACGCCTCGCTCAAGCGCGAGCCGATCAACCCGATGGCGCGCAAGCCGATCGACGCGCCGCTGGATACCGGCGTGCGCGCGATCAATGCGCTGCTCACCGTGGGCCGCGGCCAGCGCCTGGGTCTGTTTGCCGGCTCCGGCGTCGGCAAATCGACCCTGCTCGGCATGATGACGCGCTACACCGACGCCGACGTGGTGGTGGTGGGCCTGATCGGCGAGCGCGGCCGCGAAGTGAAGGAATTCGTCGAGCACACGCTGGGCGAGGAAGGCCGCGCCCGCGCGGTGATCGTCGCCGCGCCGGCCGACGCGCCGCCGCTGAAACGACTGCGCGGCGCGCAGTACGCCACCGCGATTGCCGAATGGTTCCGCGACCGCGGCCAGCGCGTGCTGCTGCTGATGGATTCGATCACCCGCTATGCGCAGGCGCAGCGCGAGATCGCGCTGGCCATCGGCGAGCCGCCGGCGACCAAGGGCTATCCGCCGTCGGTATTCGCCCTGCTGCCGGCCCTGGTCGAGCGCGCCGGCAACGATGCCGAGGGGCGCGGTTCGATCACCGCGTTCTATACGGTGCTGACCGAGGGCGACGACTACCGCCACGATCCGATCGCCGATGCGGCGCGCGCGATCCTGGACGGCCATATCGTGCTGTCGCGCGACCTGGCCGAAGCCGGCCACTATCCGGCTATCGATATCGAAGCGTCGATCAGCCGCGTGATGCCGGCCGTGGTCGAACGCACGCATCTGCGCGCGGCGCAGCAGTTCCGGCAGATCTATTCGGCGTATCGCCAGCAGCGCGACCTGATCGCGGTGGGCGCGTACCAGAAGGGTTCCGACCCGCAGGTGGACAAGGCCATCGCGATGTGGCCGCAGCTGCGCGGTTTCCTGCAGCAGGAAGTGGACGATCCCATGCCGCTGGCGCAGGCGATCGAGGCGCTGCAGGAGCTCGCTGCCGAGGCCGCCGCATGAAGCCGCGTTCCGCCCGCCTTGCGCCGGCCGCCGATCACGCCAAGGAAAAGCGCGAGACTGCCGCGCTGCGCCTGGCCGAGCAACAGGAACGCCTGCGCGCGGCCGAGCACCAGCTTTCCGAACTGCACCGCTATCGCGCGGAGTACGCGCTGGACGGCGCCGCCGCGGTTTCGGTGGCCGCACTGCTCAACCGGCAGCAGTTCGTGGAACGCATCGACCGCGCCATCAATCAACAGCTGTTCGAGGTGGAGCGTCAGCGCCGCCTGCTCGACCAGGCCGGCGCCCACTGGCGTGCCGCGCATGCGCGCGAGCGCGCGCTGGAAAGCGTGATCGGCCAGGCGCGCGAGCAGGAACGCAAGAGCGAAGAGCGCCGCGAACAGAACGACATCGACGAACGCATGCAGCACCGCAATCCGCGGCGCCGCAGCTAGCAGGCTTCTTCCCATGACCCCGAACGTATCCATGCCCACTTCCACGCCCAAGCCCGTCGCCTCCGGCGCGCATGCCGCCGCCGGCAAGGGCGCGCAGGCCGGCGCGGCCGATGCCGCCTCCGGACCGGAGGGTTTCGACCGCCAGTTCAATCAGGCGATGCGCCAGCAGGTGAGCGCGGCCTTGCCGGCAGCGATCGCACCGCCGGTGTTGCCGGCGAAGGTTGCATTGGCCTCGGTGGAGGCCGGCGGCCCGCTCGCCGGCAAGGATGAAACGACCACCGATCCGGCCGAGCGCGACGGCAATGCGCTGGCTGCGGCGGTGCTCGCGATGCTGGGGCAGGGCGTGGCCGCGCAGGCGAAGATCGCCGCCGGGAGCCAAGGCCAGACGGTATCGGCCGACGCGGGCAAGGGCGGCGCACAGCGTGGATTGCCGGGATTGGTAACGGATGCCGCGAAAGATGCAGGCGCCGCGGCACCCGCGCCGTCCATCGGCATCGACGCCAGCGCGCTGGTCGCAGCGGCGAGTGCGTCGCCTGCGCCGGAAACACACAAGTCCGCCGAGCCGGGCAATATCGAAGCGCTCGCGGCTTCGATGACGCCGCATGCGCCTGCGCCGAATGCAGCGCCCGTCGCGCACAGCCTGAAGATGGACACACCCGCCGGCAATCCCGGCTTCGCGCAGGAACTCGGCCAGCAGGTGGCCTGGCTGGGCGGCCAGGAGATCAAGCAGGCGCGCATCCGGCTGCGCCCGGAGGAACTGGGCCAGCTCGACGTGAAAGTGAGCGTGGCCGAGCACGGCCGCGTCGACGTCAGCTTTACCGCGCAGCACCCGGCGGCCGTCACCGCCGTGCAGCAGACGCTGGGTCAGCTGGATCTGATGCTGGCGGGGCATGGCCTGTCGCTGGGGCAGGCGCAGGTGGGGCAGCAGGGGGCAGGGGAGCGGGGAACGGGATCTTCGGGCGATCCGCAGGATGCACTGGTGGCGGACGCGGATCCGGTCGAAAGCGTCAGCGCCCGCACGGTCGCCGTCGGCCTGCTGGATACGTTCGCCTGAGGCACGGGTTCAGGCCGGGCTGAGCACTTCGTGCTCCAGCGCGACCTGCAGCAGCTGGTTGAGGCTGACGCCGCGCGCCGCCGCCGCCGTGACGGCGCGTTCGTGCAGCTTGGGCGGGATGCGTGCCTGGAACTTGCCGGAGAAGTTCTTGTACGGCTCGATGCCGTTGGCGCGGCAGGTCTCGAAGAACACGCGCAGCGAAGTGCTGCCTTCGCGCGCCAGGCCGGCCACGTCGGTGGCGTAGAAATCGGCGCCGCCGTTGAGGCTGGTGAACTCGCCGCGGAACATCTCGAGTTCCGGGTCGTACTCGATCACGGCCTTGTGGCCGTCGATGGTCATGACATTGATCATGGCTTCACTCCAAGAGACTCCAACCATTTGCGGACGCCGGCCACGGCGCCCTTGTCCATGTCGGGCCGCGGGTGAGGGCGGTGGAACACGTGGACCTCCCCGAACAGCACGACTGCCACGCGGGAGCCTTCCGCCTGGCTGATCCTGGCGCCCAGGTCCCTGAAAAGAGCCTCCACGTCCGCCCACTTCACGTTGCCGGAAGCGGGGCGGTTGAAGATCAGGCTCAGCGTCCTTGCATGTTTGTTCTTCATGCCCTGATGGTACCGAATGATGGTACCACATAAATCCGAAAATGCGCCGCCATGACGGCGTCGCGACACCTCCCCGCCACGCGTCAATAAAACGCCGCAACGCTGGCCAGAAGCCTCGCAAACCGCGCCATTGAGCCATTCCCGCCGATGGCATGCCGATTGCTACAAGACCTCCGCCAGGCATCGCCCCCAGGCGCTGCCGACAAGGAACCGTGTCCATCCGAGGTCTTGCATGTCGAACGCCGAGCCCACTCCCGCCGTCGCCGCCCCCGCCCCCAAGGCGGGCCATGGGCGGGGCACCGTCCTGATTCTTGCCGCGGCCCTGGTGCTGGTGTCGGCGGTGAGCGGCTACGCGCTGTACACGCTGCGTGGGCATGCCGTGCAAGGCGCCGCGGGCAGCGAAGCGAAGGTCGAGAAGAAGAAGGAAGGTCCGGAGGTATTCATGCCGATGGACCCGGCCTTCGTGGTGAATTTCCAGAAGGCCGACGGCCTCAGCTATCTCCAGGTCGGCGTCACCCTGATGTCGCACGACCCGGCCGCGCTGCAGGCCGCCAAGGAAGCCGATCCGGTGATCCGCAATGCGCTGGTGATGCTGTTCTCCGCGCAGGACTACACCGCGCTGTCCGACACCGCCGGCAAGCAGAAGCTGCAGGCCAAGGCGCTGGCGGCGGTGCAGAAGATCATCGAGGACCGCACCGGCCGCCCCGGCGTGGAAGCGCTGTATTTCACCAGCTTCGTGATGCAGTGAGGCGGCCGTGAGCGACCTGCTCTCCCAGGAAGAAATCGACGCCCTGCTCAACGGCGTCAACGGCGGCGACGTACCGACCGGCGGCGACGAACCGCCGCCGAAGGACGCCGTGCTGCAGTACGACTTCACCCAGCAGGACCGCATCGTGCGCGGCCGCCTGCCCACGCTGGAGATGGTCAACGACCGCTTCGCGCGCTACTTCCGCACCGGCATCTTCGGCGTGCTGCGCAAGACCTGCGAGGTCTCGGTGCTGGGCGTAAAGATGTCCAAGTTCGTCGAATACGTGCACGGCCTGGCCGTGCCGACCAATCTCAACCTGGTGCGCGTGAAGCCGCTGCGCGGCACCGCGCTGATCGTGATGGAGCCGCGCCTGGTCTTCAGCGTGATCGACAATTTCTTCGGCGGCGACGGCCGCTACCACGCACGCATCGAAGGCCGCGACTTCACGCCGACCGAGACGCGGGTGATCCAGATCGTGCTGGCGGAAATCTTCACCGCCATGGTCGAGGCCTGGTCGCCGGTGCTGCCGCTGAACTTCGAGTTCCTGAACTCCGAGATCAACCCGCAGTTCGCCAACATCGTCAGCCCCACCGAAACTGTGGTGGTGTCGCGCTTCCACGTGGAAGTGGACGGCGGCGGCGGCGAGATCCACCTCACCCTGCCGTACTCCATGGTCGAGCCGATCCGCGTGCTGCTGGACGCCGGCGTGCAGAGCGACCGCGTCGAGCGCGACGAGCGCTGGCTGCAGAGCCTGCACCAGGAAGTGCTGGACGCCGAGGTGGAACTGAGCTCGCTGCTGCTGGAAGCCGACATGCATATCGGCGACTTCCTCAAGCTGCGTCCCGGCGACGTGATCCCGGTGAACCTGCCGGAGCTGTGCACGGTGTTCGCCGAGGACGTACCGATCTTCCGCGGCCAGCTCGGCCGCGCCAGCGGCCATAAGGCCGTCCGTTTCCAGACCCCCGCCGGCCGCCGCGAAACGCGCACGTCCGCCGAGTTCTCCACCGGGAATCCCAACGCATGAGCACCACCAACGACTCCGCCACCCTGCTCGATCCGGCCGGCCGCCCGGAATACGAAACCATGCTGGGCGTGGCCGGCGAGAACGGCGACGTCAACCTCGACCTGATCCTGGACGTGCCGGTCACGCTGGCGATGGAGGTCGGCCGCACGCGCATCAGCATCCGCAACCTGCTGCAGCTCAACCAGGGCTCGGTGGTGGAACTGGACCGCGCCGCGGGCGAGCCGCTGGACGTGTTCGTCAACGGCACCCTGGTCGCGCATGGCGAAGTGGTGGTGATCAACGAGAAGTTCGGCATCCGCCTCACCGACGTGATCAGCCCCGCCGAGCGCGTGCGGAAGCTGCGCTGATGATGCTCCTGCTTGCCGTGGCCGCCGTGCCCGCGGCCGAACCCAGCGTGGGCGGGGAACTGCTGCGCGTATGCCTGAGCCTGATCGGCATCATCGCGCTGATCTTCGCCGCCGGCTGGCTGGGCCGTCGCGCGCAAGGGCGCGCGCAATCCGGCGGCCGCCGCATCCGCTGCGTCGAATCCTTCGCGGTGGGCACGCGCGAGCGCGTGCTGCTGCTGGAGGCGGACGGCAAGCGCCTGCTGGTCGGCGTGGGGCAGGGCGGCATGCGCACGCTGCATGTGTACGAAGGCGACGCGCCCGCCGCCGAGACTCCGCCCTCGCCGCCGATGCCCGCCTTCGCGGACCTGCTCGGCTTCTGGAAGCGCAAGTGATGAAGTATTTCCTGTTCGCCCTCCTGCTGCTGGCGCCGCTGCCGCTGCTGGCCGATCCGGTCACCGGCATCCCGGTGCTGAACGTGCAGAACGCCGCCGGCGGCGGCCAGAGCTGGACGCTGTCGCTGCAGATGCTCGCGCTGATGACGGTGCTGACGCTGCTGCCGGCGATCCTGCTGATGATGACTTCGTTCACACGCATCATCATCGTGCTGGGCTTTCTGCGGCAGGCGCTGGGCACGCAGTCCACGCCGCCGAACCAGGTGCTGCTGGGCCTGGCGCTGTTCATCAGCCTGTTCGTGATGTCGCCGGTGCTGGAGCATGCCTACGCCGACGGCGTAAAGCCCTATATGGACGGCCAGCTCGCCGCCGAGCAGGCGCTGCCCGCCGCGGCCGCGCCGTTCAAGCGCTTCATGCTGGACCAGACGCGCGATGCCGACCTGCAGCTGTTCACCCGCCTGGCGAAAGAACAGCCCTACGCCAGCAAGGACGAGGTGCCGTTCCGCGTGGCCATGCCGGCCTTCGTCACCAGCGAGCTGAAGACCGCGTTCCAGATGGGCTTCCTGCTGTTCATCCCGTTCCTGATCATCGACCTGGTGGTGGCCAGCGTGCTGATGTCGATGGGCATGATGATGGTGTCGCCGATGATCATCTCGCTGCCGTTCAAGATCATGCTGTTCGTGCTGGTCGATGGCTGGTCGCTGCTGCTGGGCACGCTGGCCGGGAGTTTCTTCTCATGACGCCCGAATCGGTCATCGAATTCGGCCAGCACGCGCTGTACGTGGCGATGCTGGTGGCCGCGCCGCTGCTGCTCACCGCGCTGGCGGTGGGTGTGCTGGTCGGCGTGATCCAGGCGGCGACGCAGATCAACGAAATGACCTTGAGCTTCATCCCGAAGCTGATCGCGATGGCGCTGGTCGCGCTGATCACCGGGCCGTGGATGCTGCGCACCCTGGTGCAGTTCACCCGGCACCTGATCGAAGGATTGCCCGGAGCGGTGCGGTGACCACGCTCGACCTCGCCCAGCTGCCGATCCTGCTCGGCAGCGTGCTGTGGGCGATGGGCCGCGTGGCCGGCCTGTTCCTGGTGGCGCCGGTGTTCGGCGCCACGGTATTGCCGGCGCGCATCCGCGTCGGCCTGATCCTGCTGCTGACCATGGTGCTGGCGCCGCTCGCGCCGGCACGGATCGATCCGATGAGCGCCAGCGGCATCGCCACCATGGCGGGGCAGGTGCTGATCGGCGCCGCGGTGGGTTTCGTGCTGCGGCTGACTTTCGAGGCGGTGGCCTTCGGCGGACAGCTGGTGGCGCAGAGCATGAGCTTAGGGTTCGCCGAAGTGGTGAACCCGCAGGGCGGCGGCAGCTCGCCGGTGCTCAACCAGTTCTATCTGCTGCTGGTGACCTTGCTGTTCCTGGCCATGGACGGGCATCTGCGCCTGATCGCGCTACTGGCGGAAAGCTTCCGCACGCTGCCGCCGGGTGCCGGAGCGATTTCGCCGGACGGCCTGCATGCGGTGGCGATGTTCGGCGGGCAGTTGTTTTCCGGCGCGGTGCGCGTCGCCCTGCCGGCGATGACGGCGCTGCTGGTGGTGAACATGGGCTTCGGCGCGATCAGTCGCGCGGCGCCGTCGATGAATCTGTTCGCGGTGGGTTTCCCGATCACCTTGTGCCTGGGCTTTATCGCCTTGTGGCTGTCGTTGCGTGCGCTGCCGGGAGCTTTTGGCTCGCTCGAAGAAAGCGCGTGGTCCTTGATGCGCGAGCTGCTGGGAGCTTGACGTGTCCGAGAGCGACGACCAGGAACGCACCGAAAAACCATCAGAAAAACGCCTGCGCGAAGCGCGGGAGAAGGGCGACGTTCCGCGCTCGCGCGATCTGTCGGGCGCCCTGGTGGTGCTGGCCGGTGTCGCCGCGCTGATGAGCGGCGGCGAGCGTGCGTTCGTCCACGCCAAGCGCGTCTACGAACTCGGCTTCGGCTACAGCCGCGAAGCGCTGTTCTCCGGCGAGCTGCCGGCGCGTGTGCTCGCTGCCGCGCTGCGCGAGGCGATGGCCCTGATCACGCCGGTCGCGGTGGCGACGATGTTGGCCACGTTCGCTGCCCCTTTGCTGCTGGGCGGCCTCAGTTTCAGCGCGCAGGCGCTGGAGCCGAAGTTCGACCGGCTCGATCCCATCGCCGGCCTCGGCCGTCTTGTATCGATGCGCGGCGCGGTGGAGCTGGCGAAGTCGCTGCTCAAGCTGGTGTTTATCGGCGCCGCGCTGGCCTGGTTCCTGTGGCACCGGCAGGACGCCATGCAGGCCACCGGGCGCGGCACCGTCGGTGCGGGCATCGCGCTGTCGCTGGCGCAGATGGGTAACGCTGCGCTGCTGTTCGGCACCATGCTGGCGCTGATCGGCGGCATCGATGCGGCTTACCAGCGCTACGACCACGGCCGCCGCCTGCGCATGACCAAGCAGGAGCTGCGCGACGAGAACAAGGAAAGCGAAGGCAATCCCGAGCTCAAGGGCCGCATCCGCCAGGTGCAGCACCAGCTGGCGCGCCGCCGCATGATGCAGGAGCTGCCCAAGGCCGACGTGGTGGTGACCAACCCCACCCACTTCGCCGTGGCGCTGAAGTACGACGAGAGCCGCATGCGCGCGCCGCGCGTGGTCGCCAAGGGCGCCGACGTGCTGGCCATGCAGATCCGCCAGGTCGCCGCCGGGCACCGCATCCCGATGGTGGAAGCGCCGCCGCTGGCGCGCGCGCTGTACGCCACCACGGAACTGGGCCGCGAGATTCCCGCCGCGCTCTACGTCGCCGTGGCGCAGGTGCTGGCCTACGTGTTCCAGCTGCGCCAGGCCGTCGCGCATGGCGACGCGCCGCCCGTGCCTCCTTCGCCGCAGGTCGATCCGGACCTGCTCGGCCCTTACCGCTGATTCTTTCCAGGACACCGCTCCATGGCTGCCGCAAGCGCAAGCGCGTTCGAGACCTTCAAGCAGATCACCCGCCGCGGAGCCGGCGCGCCCATCGTGATGCTGGCCGCGCTGGCGATGGTGATGCTGCCGATGCCGCCGTTCCTGCTGGACATGCTGTTCAGCTTCAACATCGCGCTGTCGCTGGTGATCCTGCTGGCGGTGATCTACGTGATGCGGCCGCTGGAATTCGCCGCGTTTCCCACCGTGGTGCTGATGGCCACCCTGCTGCGCCTGGCGCTGAACATCGCTTCCACCCGCGTGGTGCTGCTGCACGGCCATAACGGTCCGGGCGCGGCGGGCAAGGTGATCGAGGCCTTCGGCGAGTTCGTCATCGGCGGCAATTTCGCGGTGGGCCTGGTGGTGTTCGCCATCCTCACCATCATCAACTTCGTGGTGGTGACCAAGGGCGCCACGCGCGTGTCCGAAGTGACCGCGCGCTTCACCCTGGACGCCATGCCCGGCAAGCAGATGGCGATCGACGCCGACCTCAACGCCGGCCTGCTCACCCAGGAACAGGCGCGCGAGCGCCGCCAGGAAGTGCGCGAGGAAGCGGACTTCTACGGCTCGATGGACGGTGCCTCGAAGTTCGTGCGCGGCGACGCCACGGCGGGCATCCTGATCCTGGTGATCAATATCGTCGGCGGCTTCTTCGTCGGCGTGATGCAGCACGGCCTCAGCGCCGGCGACGCGGCCAAGACCTACACCTTGCTCACCATCGGCGACGGCCTGGTCGCGCAGGTGCCGGCGTTGATGCTGTCGATCGCCACCGCGGTGATCGTCACCCGCGTCTCGCGCGCGCAGGACATGGGCAAGCAGGTGCTCGGCCAGGTGTTCGGCCAGCCGCGTGCGCTGGCGGTGGCTGGCGTGGTGCTGGGCGTGATGGGCCTGGTGCCCGGCATGCCGAACATCGCCTTCCTGCTGCTGGGTGCGATCTGCGGCGGCGCCGCGTGGATGATGCTCAAGCGCGAGCGCGAAACGCGCGCCAAGCTGGCCGAGGAAGCCATCGCCGAAGCCGCGCCCGCCGCGGCGCCCACCGAGCGCTTGGAGCTGGGCTGGGAAGATGTCGCGGGTGTCGATCCGGTGGGTCTGGAAGTGGGCTATCGCCTGATCCCGCTGGTGGACAAGAACCAGGGCGGCGAGCTGATGGGGCGGATCAAGTCGGTGCGCCGCAAGCTGTCGCAGGAGCTGGGCTTCCTGGTGCCGCCGGTGCACATCCGCGACAACCTCGACCTTGGCCCCAACACCTATCGCATCACCCTGATGGGCGTGCCGATGGGCGAGGCCGAGGTGCACAACGAGCGCCTGCTGGCGATCAATCCCGGCCGCGTGCACGGCAGCTTGCAGGGCATCGCCACGCACGATCCGGCCTTCGGCCTGGAAGCGGTGTGGATCGAATCCGGCCAGCGCGACAACGCGCAGGCGCTGGGCTACACCGTGGTCGACCCCGCCACCGTGGTGGCCACGCATCTGTCGCACATCCTGCAGGGCCACGCGCACGAACTGCTCAGCCACCAGGACGTGCAGCAATTGCTGGACCGCCTCGCCGCCGTCGCGCCGAAGCTGGTGGAAGACCTGGTGCCCAAGCGCATGTCGCTGGGCGTGGTGGTGAAGGTGCTGCAGAACCTGCTGGCCGAGCGGGTGCCGATCCGCAACATGCGTTCCATCGTCGAATCCTTGGCGGAACACGCGGGCCAGAGTCAGGATCCCGGCGCGCTCACCGCCGCCGTGCGCGTGGCGCTGGGCCGCCAGATCGTGCAGGAGATCGCCGGCCTGGGCACCGAGATCCCGGTCATCACGCTGGCGCCGGAACTGGAGCAGATCCTGCTCGGTTCGCTGGCCAATGGCGGTGTGGCGGGCGCCGCGGTGGAACCGGGCCTGGCCGACCGCCTGCAGAGCGGCGTCGCCGACGCCGCGCGCCGCCAGGAAATGGGCGGCGAACCGGCCGTGCTGCTGGTCGCGCCGCAGCTGCGGCCGTGGCTCGCGCGCTTCACGCGCCACGTGGCACAGAACCTGCACGTACTGGCCTACAACGAGGTGCCCGACAACCGTCGGGTGCGTTTGGTGCAGGCGCTGGGACGCTGATCCGGCGCTGGAACTAGGGATCGAACCGACCGATGAAGATCAAGCGTTTCGTAGCCGCGGACATGCGCCAGGCCATGCGCGAAGTGCGTGAGGAACAAGGCCCCGACGCGGTCATTCTTTCCACGCGCCGTCTCGACGAGGGCGTGGAGATCATTGCTGCCGTCGACTACGACGAATCCCTGGTGCGCGAGGCCGCGCGCTCGGGCGAGCCGTTGCCGACCGAAGTGCGCATCGTGCGCGAGCGTGCGGCGGAACCGCCGGCGCTGCCGCCGAAGCCGCGGCGTGCGCCGGCGCCTGCGCCGGTGGCTCCCGTTGCCGCGCCGGTGCAGCGTGCCCCGGTAGCGCCGGTTGTCGCGCCAGTTGCCGCCGCACCGGTCGCCGCTGCAAAACCCGAACCGGCTGCCACGCCCGCCGAACCGGCCCCGCTGCATCCGATGGTGGAGCAGGCCGCGCTCGACACCGCGCGCATGCGCGCCGAGCTGGGCAGCCTGCGCGAGCTGCTGGAATCTCAAATGGCTTCGCTCGCATGGAACGACTTGCAGCGCCGCCATCCGCTGCGCGGCCGCGTGCTGCGCGACATGACGCGCATCGGCATCGAGCCCGATGTGGCGCGCCGCCTCGCCGACGAACTGCCCGACCGCCTCAGCGCCGACCAGGCGCGCTATCTGCCGCTGGGCGTGCTCAGCCGCAGCCTTGCCATCACCGGCTATGACGTCGCCGCCAGCGGCGGCGTGGTGGCCCTGGTCGGACCGACCGGCGTGGGCAAGACCACCACCATCGCCAAGCTTGCCGCGCGCGCGGTGCTGCGCCATGGCGCTTCGCAGGTGGCCCTGGTCAGCACCGACAACTACCGCATCGGCGCCGCCGCGCAGCTGGAGCACTACGGCCGCCTGCTCGGCACCCGCGTGTTTCCCGCGCACGATGCCGAAAGCCTGCGCGAAGTGCTCGACGTGCTGCGTGGCCGCCGCGTGGTGCTGGTCGACACCGCCGGCGTGGCCGGCAGCGATCCGCGCCTTGAGCAGCAGATGCAATTGCTGCGCGCCGCCGGCGAGCTGCGCACCTGCCTGGTGCTGGCCGCCAATGCGCAGGCGCAGGCGATCGACGACATGGTGCGCGCCTTCCTGCCGCAGCAGCCGCAGGCCTGCATCCTGACCAAGCTCGACGAAGCGCCCAGCCTGGGCGGCGCGCTGTCCGCGCTGATCCGCCACCGGCTGCCGCTGGACTACACCACCGACGGCCAGCGCGTGCCCGAAGACCTCGCCACCGCCGATGCGCGCGTGCTGGTCTGCCGTGCCGCGCAGGTGCTCAAGGGCAGTGCGCCCGCGGTGGACGAAGGCTATATGGCCGAGCGCTTCGGCCTGGCCATGGCAGGTGCACGATGACCACGCTGGCGATGGACCAGGCCTGGGGCCTGAGCAATCTGTTTTCGGCTTTTCATTCCTCGGGCGACAACGACGTGCGTCCGCTCGCCGCGGGTTCCGGCCATTCGCTGCCCGCCGCGCCGCCGCGCCGCTGCCGCGCGATCGCCGTGGCCGGCGGCAAGGGGGGCGTGGGCAAGTCCACGGTGGCGGTGAACCTCGGCATGTCGCTGGCCATGGCCGGGCGCGAGGTGGCGCTGCTGGATGCGGACCTGGGCCTGGCCAACCTGGACGTGCTGCTCGGCCTGCAGCCGTCGCGGCATATCGGCCATCTGCTCGACGGCAGCTGCTCGCTCAGCGAATTGATGCTGCCGGCGCCGCATGGGCTGAAGGTGATCCCGGCAGGCTCCGGTGCGCGCCGCCTGGCCCAGCTGGATACGCGCGAGCACGCCGCGGTGATCCGCGCCTTCGACGAACTGCCCGATCCGCCGGAATTCCTGATCGTGGACACCGCCGCCGGCGTGGCCGACAACGTGGTGATGTTCGCCGCGGCGGCCGACGACGTGGTGCTGGTGGTCTGCGACGAGCCGGCCTCGCTCACCGACGCCTACGCGCTGACCAAGGTGCTCAGCCGCGACTTCTGCGTGCGGCGCTTCCACGTGGTGGCCAACATGGTCCGCCATGCCGGCGAGGCGCGGCAGCTGTACGAGAAGCTGGCCCGCGTGTGCGACCGCTTCCTGGATGTGGCGCTGGATTTCATGGGCGCGGTTCCTTACGACGAACACCTGCGCCAGGCCATCCGCCGCCAGAGCGCGGTGGTGGATCTGTGGCCGGCCAGCCGGTCCGCACGGGGATTCAAGCAAATGGCGGGTGCGGTCGATACATGGGGAGAACCCCTGCGCACGGGTCGCGACCGCATCGCTTTTTTTGGAGGGCAGGTCGCCATGGCGCCGGACCCGGTACGCGAGGGGGGTGTGAGATGAGCGTGGCTTCCGAATATCTGCAACTGCAACGCGAAAGCACGGAGGAGATGGTGCGCCGGCACGCTCCGCTGGTGCGCCGTATCGCCTATCACCTGATGGGCCGGCTGCCGCCCAGCGTGGACGTGGACGACCTGGTGCAGGCCGGCATGATCGGCCTGCTGGAAGCGGCGCGGAACTACGCGACCGACCGCATGGCCAGCTTCGAGACCTATGCGGGCATCCGCATCCGCGGCGCCATGCTGGACGAGCTGCGCAAGACCGATTGGACGCCGCGCTCGGTGCATCGCAAGTTGCGCGAGGTCTCGGAGGTGGTGCGCCAGATCGAGAACGAAACGGGCGCCGACGCCACCGACGCCGAGGTCATCCGGCGGCTGGGCATCGACGCGCAGGAGTACCACCAGATCCTGGCCGACGCGGCCAGCGCGCGCTTGCTCAGTCTCTCCGCGCCGGAGGACGACGAGGACGGCGCCGCGCTGGACGTGGCCGACCAGGAAGGCCTGGGGCCGCAGGACCGCTTCGAGCAGGAAGGCATGCGCGGGGCGCTGGTCGAGGCGATCGGCGGGCTGCCGGAGCGCGAACAGCTGGTGATGTCGCTGTACTACGAGCAGGAACTGAATTTGAAGGAGATCGGCGCCGTGCTCGGCGTGACGGAATCGCGGGTGTGTCAGATCCATGGCCAGGCCCTGATCCGGTTGCGCGCACGGATGACCGGTTGGCGCGAGCAGGGTGCGGCAGCCGAAAGCGGTAAGCCGAAGAAGTTGAAGAGTACGGGTTAAAGCGGTCACTCCACGCTGGCGCCCTTCTCCCGCCGGGAGAAGGTGGCGGCAGCCGGATGAGGGTTCGGGCGGAGCGCAAGACATCACTCTCGCGCTCCGCCCGAACCCTCACCCCAACCCCTCTCCCGAGGGGAGAGGGGCTAAAGCACAACGCTTCAACCAATACGCAATCTAAAGACCTGGAGAGAGGCGTTTGGACAAGAACATGAAAATCCTCGTGGTGGACGACTTCTCCACCATGCGGCGCATCGTGCGCAACCTGCTGGTGGAGCTGGGCTTCACCAATGCGCTGATCCAGGAAGCCGACGACGGCGTCAATGCCATGGCGGTGCTCAAGCAGCAGTCGTTCGACATGGTGGTGACCGACTGGAACATGCCGAACATGACCGGCATCGACCTGCTGCGCGCGATCCGCGCCGAGCCCGCGCTGAAAGGCCTGCCGGTGCTGATGGTCACCGCCGAGAACAACCGCGACCAGATCATCGCCGCCGCCCAGGCCGGCGTGAACGGTTACATCGTCAAGCCCTTCACCGCGGTCACGCTGAAGGAAAAGCTGGACAAGATCTTCGAGCGGCTCGCCGCGCAAGGAGCAAGCGCATGAGCGCCGTGATGATTACCCCCATGAGCGCGGCGCTGCCGCAGGAAGTGCAGGAACTGCTGGCCAGCCCCGACGGCGCCGCCTTCGAGATGGCGCTGGACACCATGGTGCGCCAGCGCGAGCAGCACCTGTTCCGCGCGCTGGGCCTCTTGGCCCGCGACCTGCACGAAGCCGTGCGCCGCCTCGGCGGCGAGCTGGCCCAGGAAGGCGTGCCCGGCAGCGTGGCCGACGCGCGCCAGCATCTGCACGACGTGCTGGAGATGAGCGCCAAGGCCGCGCATCGCAGCATCGATTTCGCCGAACGCATGCGGCCGCAGGCCACCGCCCTGGAAAGCAGCGCCGATGCCGTGCTGGCCGGCGGCGGCGAAGCCGCGGAGCTGGCGACGCAGGCGCGGCAGTTCGCCGGGCAGTGCCGCGAAGGGCTGTCGGACATGGTGATGGCGCAGTCCTGGCAGGACCTGTCCGGCCAGCGCATCAAGAAAGTGTCCACCTTTATCGGCAGTGTGGAATCCTCGCTGCTGGAACTGGTGCGCCTCACCGGCGCGCTGGCCGGCGGCGAAGCGCCGGTGGCCGCGGCCAAGGTGAACAGCCAGGACGAGGCGGACCGCCTGCTCAGCGAATTCGGTTTCTGAGCGCGGGGTTCTGATGGATCCGTCACTCGACAGCGAGCTGCGCGACGATTTCCTGGTCGAGGCCGGGGAACTGGTGCAGCGCCTGGGCGAACAGCTGGTGGCGCTGGAGGAAGCGCCGCGCGACGCCGAACTGCTCAATGCGGTATTCCGCGCCTTCCACACGGTGAAGGGCGGCGCGGGCTTCCTCGGCATCGACCCGATGGTGCAGCTGTGCCATCACGCCGAAGACCTGCTCAATGAAGCGCGCTCCGGCCACGTGCTGATCGACGCAGCGCGGATGGACGCATTGCTGGAAGCGCTGGACCTGGTCAACGCGATGATGTCCGCGCTGGCTGCGTCCAGCGAGATGCCGGTGGCGCCCGCGGCGCTGCTGGTGCGGCTGCAGCCGCATGCGGCGCGCCCGCCGGCTCCGGCACCCGCTCCCGTGCCGGCGCCCGCGCCGGTGGCGGAAGAGGGCGGCACCATCGACGACAGCGAGTTCGAGGCGCTGCTCGACAATCTCTACGGCATGGGCGGCGCGCCGGGCGCACCGGTGCAGCCGCCGGCGTCCGAGACGATCGACGACGCCGAATTCGAAAAGCTGCTGGACAACCTGCACGGCAAGGGCAAGGCGCCCGGCACGCCGGCGCAGCCGTCGGCCAGCACCATCGACGACAGCGAGTTCGAAGCGCTGCTCGACAGCCTGCATGGCAAGGGCGCCGCACCCGGCGCCGCGGCGAAGGCTGCCGCAACGCCTGCGCCGGCCAAAGCCGCGGCAAAGGTCGCGCCGCCGCCGGAAGCCACCGTGCGCGTGGATACCGGCCGCCTCGATGCGCTGGTCAACCGCGCCGGCGAACTGGTGCTGGTGCGCAACCGCCTGCTCAGCCTCGCCGCCAGCAGCGGCGACGAACCGTTCAACACCGCGGCCGGTGAACTCGATCGCGTGGCCGATGAACTGCAGGGCGCCGTGCTCGGCATGCGCATGCAGCCGGTGGGTCGATTGTTCCAGCGTTTCCCGCGCATCGTGCGCGATCTCGCCCGCCAGCTCGGCAAGGAGATCGAGCTGGTGCTGGAAGGCGAGGACACCGACCTGGACCGAAGCCTGGTCGAGGCGCTGGCCGATCCGCTGATTCACCTGCTGCGCAACGCGGTCGACCACGGCCTGGAAACACCGGACGTGCGCGAAAGCGCCGGCAAGCCGCGCAAGGGCCGCGTGCGCCTGGCGGCCAGCCAGCGCGGCGAACGCATCGTGATCGTGGTGGCCGACGACGGCCGCGGCATGGATCCGGACATCCTGCGCCGCAAGGCGGTGGAGAAGGGCGTGATCGACGCGGCACAGGCTTCGCGCCTGTCCGAGACCGAATGCCTGGAACTCATTTTCCGTCCCGGCTTCAGCACGGCCGCACAGGTCTCCGACATCTCCGGTCGCGGCGTCGGCATGGACGTGGTCAAGACGCGCGTGGCGGAACTCGGCGGCACCTTGCAGGTGCGCTCGAAGCTGGGGCAGGGCAGCGAGCTTGAGCTCACCGTGCCGCTGACGCTGGCGATCGTGCGCGTGCTGATGGTGCGCGTCGGCGCGCGCCTGTTCGCGATGCCGCTGAGCAACGTGGACGAAGTATTCGAACTTTCCGCCGGGCAGGACCGCCTGCTCGACGGCAGCCTGATCGCCGCGCATCGCGACCGCGCGCTGCCGCTGGGCGACCTGGCCGCATGGTCCGCGGCCGCGCCGACGGCGGGCCGCCACGTGGTGGTGCTGCATATCGGCCACCAGCGCCTGGGCTGCCTGGTGCACGACGTGCTCGGCCGCGAGGACGTGATGGTCAAGCCGCTGGGTCCGCTGTTCGCCGGCACCGCCGGCGTGGCCGGCGCGACCATCACCGGCGACGGGCGCCTGGCCCTGGTGCTGGACCTGGCGGGCCTGGCCGGCGAAGGCGGCCCGTGGCAGCTGGCGCCGCGGGTATCCCCAACACTAGAGGCGGTGGTCTGACATGGATCTGGTTAGCGTCATCGGCACGATCCTGGCCTTCGTGGTCGTGATCCTCGGCACCATCCTCAAGGGTTCCAGCGTGGAAGCGCTGTGGAACCCGGCTGCTTTCGTGATCGTCTTCGCCGGCACCATCGCCGCCCTGCTGGTGCAGACCCAGGGCAAGGTGCTCAAGCATGCGATGGGCATGCTGCCGATGATCTACAAGCCGCCCAAGCACGTGCCCAACGATCTGATCAGCCGCGTGATCGGCTGGAGCGAGATCTCGCGCCGCCAGGGTCTGCTCGGCCTGGAGCCGCAGATCGA
The DNA here is from genome assembly GCF_018599165.1 of Dyella sp. LX-66. Classification (NCBI taxonomy): domain Bacteria; kingdom Pseudomonadati; phylum Pseudomonadota; class Gammaproteobacteria; order Lysobacterales; family Rhodanobacteraceae; genus Dyella; species Dyella sp. LX-66. The sequence continues at coordinate 70,536 of NZ_JAHFVJ010000001.1, read as the reverse complement.
ATCCGAGCAGGACCCGTTCGTGCGCAAGGGCCTGCAGCTGCTGGTCGACGGCAGCGAGCCGGAGGCCATCCGCGGCGTGCTGGAAGTGGAGCAGGACACGCGCGAGCACGAGGACCTGGCCGGCGCGAAAGTGTTCGAGCAGGCCGGCATCTATTCGCCGACCATGGGCATCATCGGCGCCGTGATGGGCCTGATGGCCGTGATGCAGAACCTGGCCGACCCCAGCAAGCTGGGCCACGGCATCGCTGCAGCTTTCGTCGCCACCATCTACGGCGTGGCGCTGGCCAACCTGCTGATGCTGCCGATGTCCTCGCGCCTGAAGGGCATGATCCACAAGCAGGGCAAGATGCGCGAGATCATCATCGAAGGCCTGGTCTCGATCGCCCGCGGCGACAATCCGCGCCAGATCGAAAGCCGCCTGCAGGGCTACCTCACATGAGGAAGAAGAAGCACGAGGACCACGTCAATCACGAGGCCTGGGCGATCCCCTATGCCGACCTGATGACGCTGCTGCTCGCGTTCTTCGTGGTGATGTACGCGGTGTCGGTGGTGAACGAGGGCAAGTACCGCGTGATGTCCGAGTCGATCATCGAAGCCTTCAACGGCAACAACAAGCAGATCCAGCCGGTGCAGACCAACAGCGCGACCGCGCCTGCGCCGGTGCCGGCCAAGCGCTCGACCAGCACCACGCCGCCGTCGCTGCGCCCGCGCCTGGCCGTGGCGCTGCCCTCGCAGTCGCTGCCGCCGCAGATGACCCAGGGTTCGCTGACCACGCGCGAGAACGCGCAGGAAAACCTGCAGAAGATCCAGGACGAGGTGCAGCACGCGCTGCAGCCGCTGATCGACCAGAGCCTGGTGGTGGTGCGCCGCACGCAGAGCTGGCTGGAGATCGAGATCCGCACCGACATCCTGTTCCCCAGCGGCGTGGCGCGGCTGTCGCCCGAGGCGGACACCACGCTGCGCAGCGTGGCCGGCATTCTGTCGCCGTTCCCGAATCCGCTGCGCGTGGAAGGCTATACCGACGACAAGCCGATCAATACCTCGGTCTTTCCGTCGAACTGGGAACTGTCCGCCGCACGTGCGGCGAGCGTGGCGCGGCTGTTTGCCGACAACGGCGTGGATCCGAACCGCATCGGCATCATGGGCTGGGGGCAGTACCGTCCCGCCGCGGACAACGTCAGCGAGGAAGGCCGCAACCGCAACCGCCGCGTGCTGGTGGTGGTGCTGGGCGACCAGCAGGGCCCGGCGCGCTTCTACAGCGATGCCGATCGCGCGGAGCCGGCGGTGGCGCAGGCGGCGCCGGCGAAGGTGCCGGATGCGTCGGCGCCGGTCATGCATGTTGTCGCGCCACCTGCGGAACACGCTGTGTTGCCGGAGGCGATTCCCGCGGTCGCCGTGCCTGCGGTGCCGACCGGCAGTTTGCCGGTGGCCGCGAAGTTGCGTGCCGTGCAGATTGCGCCCGCCGAGAACGGCTGAGCTGGGCGCCGCCATGACTTATCAAGAGACTTACGCATGAATCAGGACCGCGCTTCCGCGCCTCCCGCCGAGCGCGGCTGGCTGATCTTTCATCTTGCGGGGCAGCCATATGCGGCGCCGCTGACGCAGGTGAGCGAGGTGGTGCGCGATGGGGATATCACGCCGGTGCCGGGGGCGGCGGCGGATCTGCTTGGCATTCGCCAGTTGCGGGGGCGCATTGTGCCGGTGCTGGATGGGTGCCGGAGGCTGGGGTTGCCAGCGGATGCTGGCGAGAGTGCGCGGAGGCGCATTGTGGTGTTGTCGCACCAGGGGCATCTGGTGGGGTTGCGTGTGGACGCTGTCGGGGATCTGCTCGATGTGAGTGGGGAGATGGTGGCGGCGCCGCTGGGGAGGGTGGTCCGTGAGGACGATCCGGTGGAGGGGGTAGCGCCTTGCGCGAGTGGGTTTGTCGCTTTGCTGGATGTGCGGCGGTTGTGTCGCCTGCCGGAGGGGTTGGAGGCTGTTGCCTGATTTTTTGCGCTGACGCGATTTGGCCGCTTATGCAGCGGGCATTTCGGGCGCCTGCCGGCGCCCGAGTCACTTTTTCTTTGCTGGCCCAAAGAAAAAGTAACCCAAAAGAAATGGCCTGAGAGCAACGGCTCGCGACGCGACTAGAAGGAGCAGTGGGCGTCTGCGGTAACCTGATTAACCTGGGTCTACACGAAGCGACTGTGCGTTTACGTGATGCGCCCTTCAACGTGCCGTGGCCGAGAGGACGTTCAAGGACTGGGGCCAGCTTTGGTTCTTCGTTCCTGCTTGCCTCACGACATCACCCCTCTCCCCCCCGGGGAGAGGGCAGGGTGAGGGGCCGGGCGGAGCGCTGCGCTTGTCGTACCTCTCACGCAAAAGCCTGAGCGCAGCGATCTGCAACTGAGCGGCGCTTATCAGAAGAACGCTGCGGGACTTACACCAAAGCGCTTGGAGAGGCCGCGGATGTGGTTGACGGTGAGGTCGCGGCGGCCGGAGAGGATTTCGGAGACTACGCTTTGCGTGCCGATTTCGGGCAGCTGGCTCTGGCGCAGGTCGTGTTGTTCCATCAGGAAGCGCAGCATGTCTACGCCGCTTACGCCCTGTTGGGGGTAGTGCGTCTGGTCGTAGGCGTAGATCAGGTCGCTCAGCACCATGAACAGCGAATGCTGTGGATGCGCTTCGTCCATGGCGCCATCGTCCAGCAGGGCATCGGCGAGATCGGTGGCTTCGGTGTAATCGGCTTCGGTCTCGATATGGCGTACGCCGGAGATTTCCTGGAAGGTTTCCCAGGCGTCGAAGACGGGGGCGAGCAGGGCGTTCATTTCCAGGTTCCTCGATCGTATTCGGCGTGCGTGAGAACAGCCTTGATGAAGCAGATCTGCAGTTGAAAGCTGACGCCTGTGATCAGTCGATAGCGATTGCCGCGAATGTCGAACGCGTACTTGTCGCCGACCACGTCCACAGCACCGAAGCTTCGCTTGATATCCGCGAAACCACCGAAGTCAGTGGACTCCATCAACTTGCGCCAGGCCTGCAGTGCAGCGTGCGCATCGGGATGCCTGGCCGAAAACTCCATCAGCCGCCGATTGGATACGACTCTCATACGTTGCGCCCGCCCAGATACGTTATCGCAAATTGCGATGATGTCAATAAGGCCGACCGCACCAGCGTGCTTTTAGGACAATTGGCTATGAGTCGGAGCGCCTGATCGAGTGCAGCAGCGCCAATCACACTCTCGACCACAGACATCCAGCGCTTCCATCGGGGGCTTCCGATAAGCGTGTAAGAAAAGCTCGTGCCAGCCCGACAGCGAGAACTTCGTTACGAGATTCAACGCCGCGCTCCGCCCGGCCCCTCACCCCGACCCTCTCCCCGGAGGGGAGAGGGAGAAGTGATGTGGTGGGGCATACAGGAACGAAGAGCCAAAGCTGGCCTCGGTCACTGAACATCCTCTCGGCAACGGCACGTTGAAGCACCCGCTACGTAAACGCACGGTCGTTTCGTGTCGACTCTGGTTAATCCGTTTCCACAACCGTCACTGCTCCTTCTAGTCGCGTCGCGAGCCTTGGCTCTCAGGCCATTTCTTTTGGGTTACTTTTTCTTTGGGCCAGCAAAGAAAAAGTGACTCGGGCGCCGGCAGGCGCACGAAATGCCCGCTGCATAAGCGGCCAAATCGCGACACCGCGACAACCAAGCGATACAGAAACTGGATCCCGGCCTACACCGGGATGACGAGCAAAGCGAGGCGCAGCCTCACCCCTCCTCAGACGCGCGATAAACGCTGCTCAAGACAGCGGCCGCAGCCGCATACAACTCCACCGGAATATCCGCGCGCAACTTAAGCGCAGCAAGCAACGCCCCCACCTGCGCATCATGATGCAACGCAATCCCCAACGACCGCGCCCGCGCCAGCAACTGCTCCAACGCCTCCGGCGGCAACGCAGGCGACGCCGCCCCCCCGCTCGCGGCCACGCGCAAACTCACCTTGCGGCTGGGCGGAGGCAAGGCCTGCGTCATGCCGTGGCCTTCAGCAGCACGGCGCTACGCGAACCTGGCGGTTGCGGCATGCCGGTCTGGCAAGTGAGCTGATCCAGCAGCAGGCCATTGGCCGTGAGCTGATGGCTGAGGTCGCCGAACAGACGCTCCAGCCGCGCCGTCGTCTCGGCCCGCTGCGCCCACAGGCGCACCGACAACCGCAATCCGCGCAACTGCAGTTCGCCCTGCACCGGCCCCAGCCGCGACAGATCGATGGCGAAGCCCAGCACCCACGAGGTGGGCTGCTCCGGATCGTCTTCATGCGGCGTCATCTGCAATTGCAGGATGTCCTGCCCGCCTTCGCCCTGCAGCGGAATCTCGATCATCCACGCGCCGCTGGCCTGGGTCTCCAGCTGCGCCACTTCCAGCCGCGCCAACGCGGCATGCACTTCGCCGTGCAGGCGCACCAGCAGGCTGTCGACTTCGCCGGGCTGGGCGGACTCGGGCATCGGCGCGCGTGGCTGCGCCACCAGGCCGCGCTGCACCAGCGGCGGAGCGGTTTCGGTGTGGTCGCTGTTCGGTTGCGGCGGGCTGCCGCGGTCCAAGGTGGCGGCCAGGCGGAGCAGGGCGGCTTTCCAGTCGTCCTCGCCCAGTTCGCCAAGATCGGTCTGCGGATGGGCGAGCTGGGATTCCAGGAACAGGCCGCTGCGCTTCACCGCTTCTTTCAGGCCGGCGGCATGCGCGATCTCCACCGGTGTGCGGATGCTGTGTTCCAGCAAGGCCAGCGCCGCGCGCAGCGGCGGCGGCAGCTGGCGCAGCAGCGGGCGCTGGGCCAGCGCGCCGAGCGTGGCCAGCAGCGGTGCGTAGCCGTTCTGCTGCGGCAGGCGTTCGCGCAGGGCGCGGCTGACGGCCTGGTCCAGCGGCGGGCCGCCGAGAATTTCGAGCTTCGGTTCCGCGCCCAGGCTCAGCACGCGCACCTGGAACTGCGAGGGCAATTGCGTACCTGGCGGTTCGGCCTCGACGGTGAGCGAGCCGATCTGCAGCACCAGCTTGGCCTGTTCGCTGTAGCCCAGGGTGCGCGCAGCCAGCACGGCGCCGACGCGCCAGCTGTCCGCGCTGGCGCCGGAAGCGGCGCCGGCCCAGGTCAATGCGGCAAGGCTGGTTGGCTGGATGATCACTTCGGCTCCTGGGCTATGAGCGTCACCGGTTTGACGCCCTTGCCGTCTCTACACGCATGTCTTCGGCCGGATGCGCAGGAACTTGAGCGACGATTTTCCGACGCCGCACCAGGCCATCCGGAAGGTGGGAGCACGTTCCGTGCCGGCCGCGAAAAAAAGCCGCGCACCCGGCTAAAGGCGCCCGCGTCCCCGCCGATAACCGCCCCGTAAGCCATCACACAGCAGGACGGCGGGACATGGGCAAGGCGAAGACGGACAAGGCGGACGGGCGCGTGGCGCTGCCGGCGGACTGCCGCATCGCGGATCTGGCGGCGGTGAAGGCCGCGCTGGAAGCGGCCCTGTCCGCACCTGCCGCGGAGCTGGACGGCGCCGCGGTGGAGCGGGTGGACACGGCCGCGCTGCAGCTGCTGGCGGTGTTCCGCCGCGAGGCGGCGGCGCGCGGCGTGGCGGTGCGGTGGGCGGGCGCCAGCGACGTGCTGCGCGACGGGGCGGCCCGGCTGGGCCTGGCACAGACATTGGAACTGCCGGCAGCGATGCCGGCCTGACGAGGTAGACGATGGCAAAGATCCTGGCGGTAGACGATTCGGCTTCCATGCGCGGCATGGTCGCCTTCACCCTGCGCGGCGCGGGCCACGATGTGAGCGAGGCGGAGAACGGCCAGCTGGCGGTGGACGCCGCCAAGGGCGCGCGTTTCGACCTGGTGCTGGCCGACGTGAACATGCCGGTGATGGACGGCATCAGCATGGTGCGCGAGCTGCGCACCATGCCCGAATACAAGGGCGTGCCGATCCTGATGCTGACCACCGAGTCGCACACGGACAAGAAGATGGAAGGCAAGGCGGCAGGCGCCACCGGCTGGCTGGTCAAGCCGTTCGATCCGGAGCAACTGCTGGCCACGGTCAAGCGCGTGCTCGGCTAAGGGCATTCTTATGAGCACGGTGAGCCTGGCGCAGTTTCATCAGACCTTCTTCGACGAGAGCCACGAAGGCCTCGACGCCATGGAGACGGCGCTGCTGGCGCTGGACGGCGGCGGCGACAAGGAACTGGTCCACGGCATCTTCCGTGCGGCCCATTCGATCAAGGGCGGCGCCGCCACGTTCGGTTTCCCGGACATGGCGGCCTTCACCCACGAAGCCGAATCGCTGCTCGACGAGCTGCGCGACGGCCGCCGCGCGGTCGACGCCGGCATCGTGGAAGTGCTGCTGCGCTCGGTGGACTGCCTGCGCGGCATGTTCGCCCGCGCGCAGTCCGGCCAGCCGCTGGCCGACGCCAACAGCGAGGCGCTGCGGCACGAACTGGCCGCGATGGTCGGCCGCACGCTCGCACCGGCCGCCGCGCCCGCGCGACGCAGCGACGACGCCGCCACCGGCTGGTCGATCGCGTTCCGCCCGCACCGGGGCATGCTGGCCGGCGGCAACGACGCGCTGCGCCTGCTGCGCGAACTCGGCGAGCTGGGCGAACTGAAAGCCGAGGCCGAGCTGGACCGATTGCCCGGCCTGGCCGCGCTCGATCCGTCCGAATGCCATCTGGGCTGGCGCCTGGAATTGCGCGGCGACGTGACCCGCGCCGCGGTGCAGAGCGTGTTCGACTGGGTCGAGGACGAATGCGACCTGGCTATCGAAGCGCTGCCCGGCGCGCAGGTGCATCACGCGCCTGTCGTCGCCGAAGCACCGGCTGCCGCTCCCGTTCCCGCGGCCGTGGCACCCAAGGCCGCCGCGCGCGAAGCCGTCGCCACCGAATCCTCGGTGCGCGTGGGGATCGACAAGATCGACAGCCTGATCAACCTGGTGGGCGAGCTGGTGATCACCCAGTCCATGCTCGACACCTTCCGCGAGGACTTCGACGCCTCGCGCCTGGAAATGCTGCAGCAGGGCCTGGCCCAGCTGGCGCGCCACACGCGCACGCTGCAGGAAAGCGTGATGGGCATCCGCATGCTGCCGATCGGCTCGGTGTTCAACCGCTTTCCGCGCATGGTCCGCGACCTGAGCCAGAAACTCGGCAAGCAGGTGAAGCTGGACCTGGTCGGTGAGCAGACCGAGCTGGACAAGACCGTGCTGGAGAAGATCGGCGACCCGCTGGTCCACCTGGTGCGCAACGCCATCGACCACGGCCTGGAAACCCCCGACCGCCGCCGCGCCGCCGGCAAGGGCGACATCGGCACCCTGCGCCTGGAAGCCTCCCACCGCAACGGCTCGATCGTGGTGGAAATCAGCGACGACGGCGCCGGCCTCAATCGCGAAGCCATCGTCGCCAAGGCCCTGCAGCGCGGCCTTATCGCCAGCGCCGAAGGCCTGACCGACGAAGCCGTCGCCGACCTGATCTTCCAGCCCGGCTTCTCCACCGCCGCCGTCACCACCGACCTGTCCGGCCGCGGCGTCGGCATGGACGTGGTCCGCCGCAACGTGGTGGATCTCGGCGGCAGCATCCAGATCCGCAGCGTGGCCGGAAAGGGTTCGGTCTTCACCATCACCTTGCCGCTGACCCTGGCCATCATCGACGGCCTCACCGCCCTGGTCGGCGGCGAGCATTACATCGTGCCGCTGGCCTCGATCGTCGAAACCGTGCAGCTGCGCAGCGAACAACTGCGCACCGTCACCGGCGGCGGCGAACTGTTCCACTTCCGCGACGGCTGGCTCCCCGTTCTACGCCTGCAAGACGCCTTCGCCTGCAACGGCACCCGCCGCCCGATCGAACAAGGCCTGGTCGTCGTCGTCGAAGGCGACAACTCCCGCATCGGCCTGTTCGTCGACGAACTGATCGGCCAGCAGCAAGCGGTGGTGAAGTCGCTGGAAGCAAACTACCGGCGCGTATCAGGCATCTCCGGCGCAACGATCCTGGCCGATGGCTCCGTCGCATTGATCGTCGACGTGGCAGGCCTCTCGCGCCAGCTGTCCCGCCGCCGCGCGGCCTGACAAGCAAAAGGGTGAGGTAAGCCCGGCGTTCCGCTCCGCCCGGCCCCTCACCCCGACCCTCTCCCCGGCGGGGAGAGGGAGAAGTGCGGTGGTGGGGCATGCAGGAACGAAGGACAAAAGCTGGCCTCGATTCTTGAACGTCCTCTTCGCCACGGCACGTTGAAGCACACGTCACGAAACCGTTCCCTGGCTCGTGTCGACTCTGGTTAATCCGTTTACCGCAGCCGCTCACCGCTCCTTCTAGTCGCGTCGCGAGCCTTTGCTCTGAGGCTATTTCTCTTTGGTTACTTTCTCTTTGAGCCAGCAAAGAGAAAGTGACCCGGGCGCCGGCAGGCGTCCGGAATGCCCGCTGCATAAGCGGCCAGTTAGCGGCCACACGACAACCGAGCGATACCGCTACTGGATCCCGGCCTACGCCGGGATGACGAGCAGGGGACCACCAAATCCCCCTAGGAAAACTCTCAAGCCCCGCGTTCACCTGCCGATAACGGCAATACAGGCGCGGTCACCCGCGCAAACGAGACCCCCATGAGCCAGCCATCGCCCGGCGCCGCCGAAGCGGCCCCCACCCAATACCTCATCGTCGGCCTGGGCCCCGAGGAATACGGCCTGGACATCCTGGCCGTCCGCGAAATCCGCGGCTGGACCCCGGTCACCCGCATTCCGCAGGCCCCGCACTACGTGCTGGGCGTGCTCAACCTGCGCGGCGCCATCGTGCCCGTGCTGGACCTGCGCCTGCGCTTCGGCCTGCCGAGCGAGGCATACACCCAGACCACCGTCACGGTGATCGTCACCGTCGCCGGCCGCCTGTTCGGCGTGGTGGTCGACAGCGTGTCGGACGTGCTCGACGTCAACGCCGGCGCCGTGCGCCCGGTGCCGGACATGGGCACCTCCGTGGATACCGAATACCTCAAGGGACTCACCTCTGTAGCAGAGCGCATGGTGCTGCTGCTGGACGTGGACAAACTGCTGCAACCGCAGGACGCGCAGATGCTGGAGGCCGCCTTGCCCGCGGCTATCGACGAGAAGGCCGTGGCCTAAGGAATTCCGATGAAGATCCCTGCTATCAAGTTCAAGCTTCCCGCCATGACCGTCCGTAACCGCCTGCGCGGCGTGCTCGGACTGCTCGGCCTCATGCTGATCGGCGGCGCCGCCGTCGGCCTCGGCGCCATGCACCTGCAGAACGAGGGCATGCGCCAGATGTACGACGATGAGATGGCGCCGACCGAGCTGGTCAGTCGCATCAACACGCGTTCGCTGATGTCCTTCATCGTGATGGGTGAAGCCACCACGCTGCTGGACAAGCCCGACCCGCTCAAGCAGAAGCTGGGCGAATTCCAGAAGTACCAGGACGAGATGGTGGAGCTGAAGAAGCAGTACGCCGCGCTGCCGCGTTCATCGAAGCTGGTCGAGCTGTACAAGAAGTGGCGTTCCACCGACGAGGACTACGCCCAGGCCAAGAAAGACATGATCGACGCGCTGAACCAGAAGGATCCGGCTGCGTCGGACGTGCTGGAAATGCAGGTGCGTCCGCTGATGATGGAGCGCCAGGCCGCGCTGGCCAAGCTGATCGAAGCGCAGCGCGTGGAAGCCAAGGAAATCTACGACGGCCAGGTCAGCCGCTACCAGTGGATCCGCGCGGCCAGCCTGATCGCGCTGATCGCCGGCCTGCTGATCGCCATCGTCGCCGCGGTGATGCTGATCCGCTCGATCATCGGCACGCTCAACCGCGCCGTGCGCATCGCCAACGAAATCGCCGAAGGCAAACTCGGCCACGATATCGAAGCCGGCCGCAACGACGAACTGGGCCAGCTGCTCGAAGCGTTCCGCACCATGGACCAGCGCCTCGCCGCGATCGTCGGCGAAGTGCGCCACGGCTCCGGTGCGGTGAGCACCGCCGCGCAGCAGATCGCCCGCGGCAATGACGACCTGAGCCAGCGCACGCAGGAACAGGCATCGAGCCTGGAGGAAACGGCTTCTTCGATGGAGGAAATGACCTCCACCGTGAAGCAGAACGCCGAGAACGCCAGCCACGCCAACCAGCTGGCCCGCGGTGCCCGCGAGCAGGCCGAGCGCGGCGGCGAAGTGGTGACCCAGGCGGTCGGCGCGATGCGCGAGATCAACGACTCCAGCCGCAAGATTTCCGACATCGTCAGCCTGATCGACGAGATCGCCTTCCAGACCAACCTGCTGGCGCTCAATGCCGCGGTGGAAGCGGCGCGTGCCGGCGAACAGGGCCGCGGCTTCGCGGTGGTGGCGACCGAAGTGCGCAACCTGGCGCAGCGCAGCGCGGGTGCGGCGAAGGAGATCAAGGGGCTGATCGCCGACAGCGCCGAGAAGGTGCGCACCGGTACGTCGCTGGTGGACCAGTCGGGCAAGGCGCTGGCCGAGATCGTGGACAGCGTGAAGAAGGTGACCGACATCGTGGCGGAGATCGCCGCGGCCAGCCAGGAACAGTCGGCCGGCATCGACCAGGTCAACAACGCCGTCACCCAGATGGACGAGATGACCCAGCAGAACGCCGCGCTGGTGGAAGAAGCCGCGGCGGCCGCGCGGGCCATGCAGGAACAGGCCGGCGAGCTGTCGCGCCAGGTGGGCTTCTTCCGCCTGGGCGACGAGGCGGCGGTGGCGGCTCCGGCGCGCAAGGCGGCGGCGACGGCCAGTGCGGAAGCCGAGGCGGTGTTCGCCGCGGTGCGCAGTTCCGCGCCAGTGCGTGCGCAGCGCGCGGTGGAGACGGCCGACGCCGGGGTGTGGAAAGAGTTCTGAGCGATGCGGCTTGAGCCCCTCTCCCCGTTTACCAATTTGTGCACGGGGAGAGGGGTTGCGGTGAGGGTACGGGCGGAACGCAAGAGTGATGTGCACCGCTCCGGCCGAACCCTCATCCGGCTGCCGCCACCTTCTCCCGGAGGGAGAAGGATTCCAGTTTGGGGACTGGAGAAATAAGGGAAGTCAGCAGCACAACGATAAGAGGTGCGTCGTGACGGGTGGCGGAAACATCTTCAACACGGGGAAGGAGCGCTGACCCATGGCCGCGAATCTTTCCGGTGACATCGCCGCACCCGGCCTCGGCGGCCCCGTGCTCGGCAACCGCGATTTCGATTTCCTGCGCGAATTCGTGCTGACCCACTGCGGCATCGCACTGAGCGAGCAGAAACGCCAGCTGGTGCAGGGCCGACTGCTGCGCCGCCTGCGCGCGCTGGGCCTGAAGGAGTTCGGCGAATACTGCGAGCTGCTGCGCCGCGATCCGGACGCCGAGATGGGCGACCTGGCCAGCGCGATCAGCACCAACGTCACCTCGTTCTTCCGCGAATCGCACCACTACGACCTGCTGGAGCAGACCCTGCTGCCGCAGTGGCTGGCGGAGAAGCGCCGCAGCGGCGAACGCCTGCGCATCTGGTCGGCCGGCTGCTCCACCGGCGAGGAACCCTACGCGCTGGCGATGGTGCTGGCCGAGGCGCTGGAAAAGCACGGTTCCAGCGTGGACGCGAAGATCCTCGCCACCGATCTTTCGCCGCAGGCGCTGGCCGGCGCGCGCGAAGGCGTCTACGCGCTGGACAAGCTCGGCGGCGTCAGCGCCGAGCGGCGCCGGCGCTGGTTCCTGCGCGGCGAAGGCAGCTATGCGGGCCTGGCCTGCGTGCATCCGCGCCTGCGCGAGCTGGTGGCGATCCAGCCTTTGAACCTGCTGCACGAATGGCCGATGAGCGGCGTGTTCGATGCGATCTTCTGCCGCAACGTGGTGATCTATTTCGACAAGCCGACCAAGGAACGCCTGTTCCGGCGCTATGCCGGCAAGCTGGTGGCCGAGGGTTATTTGTTCCTCGGCCACTCCGAATCGATGCACGGCTTGAACGACGACTTCGCCCTGGTCGGCCGCACCGTCTACCGGAAGAAGCCCGCATGAACGCCCAGACGCGCCCCGCGCCCACCGACGAAGTGCTGCCCGGCTTCGAGCACGTGCGCCGCTACTGGGACCCGGCCCAGGCCAGCATGACCGCCAAGGTGTTGCCGGGCGAGTACTACGTCAGCCGGCAGGAGGAACTGATCGCCACCGTGCTCGGCTCCTGCGTGTCGGCCTGCATCCGCGACCGCCGCCGCGGCATCGGCGGCATGAACCATTTCATGCTGCCCGAGCCGATGGGCGAGCGCGATGCCTGGTCGTCCACCGTGGGCCGCGCCGCGCGCTACGGCAACGACGCCATGGAGCAACTGATCAACGCCATCCTCAAGGCCGGCGGCCGGCGCGAAGACCTGGAAGTGAAGATCTTCGGCGGCGGCCGCGTGCTGACCCAGATGACCGACATCGGCGAACGCAATATCGCCTTCGTGCGCCGCTACCTGGCCGCCGAGCGGCTGGACCTGGTCGCCGAGGACGTGGGCGACGTCTATCCGCGCCAGGTGCAGTTCTTCCCGTGCAGCGGCAAGGCTCGCGTGCGCCAGCTGCGCGGCCACCACGCCAGCGTGCTGGTGGACGGCGAGCGGAAGTACCTCAAGCGTTTGGCCAACGATCCGATAAAGGGAGAGGTGGAATTGTTCTGACCGGTTCGCAGGGATGAGCAGTGAGGGCGTGCGACCGGCGCCCGCGCGGCAGCAGATTCAAGCCGGAGACGGCCAGGAACAGGGGGCTGCCGCGCGAGCCGGCGCGGCGCCCTCACTGCTCATCCCTCAGCACGACGACCTTCCACCCTCGCATCACTGAAGAGAAGCCTGCATGTCCCGAGTCCGAGTCCTGGTGATCGACGATTCCGCCCTGGTGCGGAAGCTGCTGACGACCATGCTCTCCTGCGATCCGATGATCGAAGTGGTGGGCACCGCGGCCGATCCCTTCATCGCGCGCGAAAAGATCAAGCAGCTGGAGCCGGACGTGCTCACGCTGGACGTGGAAATGCCGCGCATGGACGGCCTCACTTTCCTCGAGAACCTGATGCGCCTGCGGCCGATGCCGGTGGTGATGGTGTCCTCGCTGACCCAGCAGGGTGCGGAAGTGACCCTGCGCGCGCTGGAACTGGGCGCGGTGGATTTCTTCACCAAGCCCAGCAGCGACCTGGCCAGCACCTTCGCCGAGGGCGCGCAGGACATCTGCGCCAAGGTGAAGCTGGCCGCACTGGCGCGCCCGCGCGTGCGCACCGCGGTGCGCAAGCTGGAAGTCGCGCCGCGGCTTTCCGCCGATGCGGTGCTGCCGCGTGCGCAGACGGCGGACAGCCGCGGCGGCAGCCCGATCATCGCCATCGGCGCCTCCACCGGCGGCACCGAGGCGATCCGCGTGGTGCTGGAATCGATGCCGCCGGATGCGCCGCCGATCGTGATCACCCAGCACATCCCGGCTGCCTTCAGCGGCCCGTTCGCCACGCGCATGGACAACTGCTCGGCGATGCGCGTGTGCGAAGCGCGCGACGGCCAGCCGATCCAGCCCGGCCACGCGTATATCGCGCCGGGCAGCCAGCACCTGCTGGTGATGTGGGACGGCGCGCGCCACGTCTGCCGCTTGCACGACGGCCCGCCGGTGAACCGCCACAAGCCGAGCGTGGACGTGCTGTTCCGCTCGATGGCCGCCACCGTCGGCCGCACCACCATCGCCGCCCTGCTCACCGGCATGGGCGACGACGGCGCGCGCGGCCTGCTGGAACTGAAGGAAGCCGGCGCCGCCACCGTGGTGCAGGACGAAGCCAGCTCGGTGGTGTGGGGCATGCCCGGCGCCGCCTGGAAGCTGGGCGCGGCGGCCGAGATGCAACCGCTGGAACATATCGCCGCGCGCCTGCTGGAACTGGCGCGCCAACCTGTGGCGAACGCGCTGCGCGCCGCCACCCGCTGACCTGGACGCTGTCATGTCTGCCATTCCCGCCCCGTCCTTTCCCCGCCTGCCGCTGGGCCTGAGCGTCAGCGCCGTGGCGCTGCTGCTGTGCCTGCTGTGGCAACCCGCCTGGCTGGCGCCGCTGGCGATCCTTGCCACCGCCGCGGCCTGGATCGTCGAGCAGCGCCGCACGCCGGCGCGCGTGGTGACGATCGCCCCGCCGCAGCCCGACAACGCACCCGTGCGCGAAGCGCTGGAAGACGTGCGCGAGGCCCTGGTCGAGGAACTCGGTCACGCCACGCGCGAACTGCACCAGGCGCTGGACCTGCTGCGCGATGCCGTGTCCGAACTGGGCGGCGGCTTCGACGGCCTGTCGCACAAGACCGGCCAGCAGCAGTCGCTGCTCAAGCAGATCATCGACGGGCAGAAGGACGGCGTGTCGGTGCAGGACTTCGCCGCGCGCACCAGCGACCTGCTGGAGCATTTCGTCGGCCTGATCGTGCAGCTGTCGCGCGACAGCCTGCGCATCGTCTACCGCATCGACGGCATGGCCAAGGAAATGGACGCGGTGTTCGGTCTGCTCAAGAACGTGAACACCATCGCCGAGGAAACCAACCTGCTGGCGCTGAACGCTTCGATCGAGGCGGCGCGCGCGGGCGAGGCCGGCCGCGGCTTCGCGGTGGTGGCGGGCGAGATCCGCAACCTGGCCAGTAATTCCAACCAGTTCAACGAGCAGATCGGCAGCCACGTGGAGCGCGCGCGCATCGCGATGGAGCAGCTGCGCGGGCTGGTCGGCGCGATGGCCTCGCAGGACCTGAACATGGCGCTGTCCACCAAGGGCGGCATCGACGCGATGCTGGCCCACGTCACCGAGAGCGACGCGCGCACCAGCCAGGTTGCCGACCAGGTGGTGGAGATCAACCGCGGCCTGGGCAGCGACGTGTCCACCACCATCCGCTCGCTGCAGTTCGAGGACATCCTGAGCCAGCTGATCAACCAGACCCGCACGCGCCTGGTGGAACTGCAGGACGTGACCGCCGAATGCACGCGCGACATCGAGGAGCTGGCCTGCGCCGACATGGAGGCCGCCGCGCTGGCCGAGCACGCGCAGCGCGTGCGCGCCCGCCTTGCCATGCAGCGCGAGAAGGCCCGCCTGCGTTCGCGCGGCCCGGCCCTGCAGAACTCGATGGACGCCGGCGAGATCGAGCTGTTCTGAGCACTTACCAGGAAAGCATGCCCATGAGCCTGACCATCCATCACGACACCGAGCAAGACTGCCTCACCCTGCAGCTGGGCGAGCGTTTCGACTTCACCGTGCACCGCGACTTCCACGATGCCTGCCTGGGCGGCCGCGCCGCGCGCAGCTATGTGATCGACCTGGGCGAGGTGAACCGCATGGACAGCTCCGCGCTGGGCATGCTGCTGCTGCTGCGCGAGCACGCCGGCGGCGAGCGTTCGGAGATCCGCATCGTCAACGCCGGCAGCGAGCTGCGCGGCACGTTGCGGGTGGCGGGCTTCGACAAATTGTTCGTGCTGCACTGAACGGGTAAACCGGTAGTTGGTGAGCGGGGCGGTCTCTGCCGGGGACCGCCTCTTTTTTTGCTTCAGGTTTCTCCGGGCGCAAAAAAAGGCCCCTTGCGGGGCCTCAAAGAAAAGCAATGGTTTCGGTGGGTTTGCGGTGCCGTATTACCAGGTCTTCACTTCGGAAACGCTGACGGTGTAGTCCTGCATGTCCGATTCGTAGCGGAACAGGCGGCCGAGGTCGAAGGTGACCGACTGGCCCGGGCCGATATTGGCGGTGCCGGCCGGCCAGCCCTGCTTGCTCTGCAGCACCTTGCCGCCGGAGTCCTTGGCTTCGATGCGGATCTGGGCGGCGGCGGCCGAGCCGCAATGGTTGGTCAGCTGGCCGGCAAGGCTCAGGCGCATGCCGGTGCCCGAGCCGGAGGACTTCATCTTGAAGTCCGAGATGGCGAAATCGGTGGCGGCGCAGGCCGCGTGCGAAGCGACGGGGGCCAGCAGCAGGGCGACGACGAGGAAGGTTTTCATGGGCGGGTCCGATCGATGGGAAATCGTTGATAAGGAACGACGTCCTAGAGATCGGCGGGGCCGGATGAAACTTTAGGGCAGCACATGGCGTAGGTTGGGGTGAGCCGCGGGCGAACCCCAACAATGCGCGACGTATGAGGTTCGCCATGTTGGGGTTCGCCTGCGGCTCACCCCAACCTACGCCGGTGGATGGGGCTTTCAGGCCTGGGGCCGGCCGTGTTCGATAAACCACAACCCCGCAAACAGCTTCGGATCGATCGAATACCCCTCCGCCGCCCGCGCGAACAGCCAGGCGCCGGCCTCGCGGCGGGGTACTTCGTGCACCACGATGTTCTCGTTTTCGTCGCCGCCGCCGGGGCCGACCTTGATCAGGTCCCAGGCGCGCACGAAGGCGATCATCTCGGTGCTCATGCCGGAGGAGGACGGGCCTTCGTGGATGAATTCCACGCGGGCGCAGCGGTAGCCGGTTTCTTCTTCCAGCTCGCGCTGCGCGGCGATCAGCGCGCTTTCGCCGTGGTGGCCGGCTTCGTCGCCGATCAGGCCGGCGGGCATCTCGATGGTGTGCTTGAGGATGGCCACGCGGTACTGCTCGACGAACAGCACCTTGTCGTCCGGCGTCACCGCCAGGATGATCACCGCGCCCGCGGGGTTGTTGCGCTCGGCGTATTCCCAGCGGCCGCGCTTGCGCAGGCTGAGCCAGCGGCCTTCGTAGAGCGTTTCCACCGGGGCCTGGGCGTCGTTGGGAAGGCGGTCGGTCGAGTGCATGGGGAGCCCGTCATGGAAGGAAGCCCCGCATGGTGCCGCCCTGGCATGACCGCTACAACCGTTCCGGCTCCAACCCTTCCACGGGCACCGGCTTCACCCGCGTCGCCCACGCCACGCCCATCACCAGCAGGCCGATGCCCAGCAGCGTCTGCGCACCCGGCGGCGTGCCGCGCAGCGCGAACGCATAGCTCAGCGCCGCCAGCGTCTCGAACACGATCAGCTGTCCGGCCAGCGCGGTAGGCAGGCGCTGGCTGGCCTCGTTCCAGCACAGCGTGCCGAGCCAGGAAGCGAACAGGCCGATCGCCGCCATCAGTGCGATGAAGAACAGCGGACGCGGGCCGAACGGCATCGGGAACGGGTTGCCGCTGGCGCCCATCAGCAGCCACAGCAGCGCATAGCCGGTCAGCGCCAGCGGCAGCGTGGCCACGCCCTGCGCGGTGGCCCAGGTGCGCGGGCTGCGGCCAGGGTGGTGGCGCAGCCAGTCGGCGTTGCGCAGCGGATACCAGGTCCAGCAGGCCACGGCGCCGAAGGCGAGCAGGGCGCCGGTGGCATAGCGGCTCAGGTTCGCGCCGGACTGCGCCTGCAATGCGGCCAGCTCGGCCTGGTTGACGCAGGCGATGCCGGCGCCGATCAGCAGCAGCGAAGGTGCCAGCCGCGCCCACGGCAGGCGGCCGTCGCGGCGCGCATTGCGCAGGTTGGCGCTGACCGCGATCACCACCGGCAGGGTGCCGATGATCATGGTCGGCAGCGGGCCGCCGGCGCGCTGGATCGCGCTGGCCAGGCACAGGTAATAGAGCAGGTTGCCCACCGCGGCGAGCTTGAGCGCTTCGATCCAGTCCTCGCGCGCGAGCTGGCGCAGCGCGGCGCGGTCCAGCCAGGCCAGCGGCAGCGCGATCAGGCCGAAGGCCAGATAGCGGCCGACCGATTGCAGCGCGGCCGGGTATTCGGGCACCAGCAGCGGGCCGACGAAGACCAGGCCCCACATCAGGCCGGCGACGAGTGCGTAGAGAGTTCCAGTCCACATGCGGCCAGCTTGCGGGCGCGGCGCGCGGCGGTCTTGTACGAGATTGCTATCGCTGCAGCTGGCGCTGGTAGCGCGCGGGCGTGACGCCGTAGCGGCGCGCGAAGGCGCGGGTCAGGTGCGCCTGATCGGCCAGCCCGGTGGCGGCGGCGACCTGCGCCGGTGCTTCGCCGGAGGTAAGGCGGCGCTTGGCTTCGGACAGCCGGAACGCCATCAGCATCTGCTGTGGCGTGGCGTGGTGGCGCGCCTGGAACTGGCGCAGGAAATGGAAGGGGCTGAGGCCGGCGACGGCGGCCAGCTCTTCCAGGGTGAGGCGTTCGGCCAGATGCTCGCGCAGGTAGTCGATCACCGGCTCGAAGCGCGACAGCGCCTCCGTCCGCAGCGGCTGCGGCGTGCGCGCGTGGCGGCGGAATTCCTGCAGCAGCTGCAGCATCAGGCCGTCGAAGGCCAGTGGCTCGCGTGTCTGCCACAGCGCATCGAGCAGCACGGTGATGCGCCGCGCGCCGTCCGCATCCGCGCGCACCGCGTCGCCGAACCACCAGCCCGCTTCACCGGTGATCGCGTCGACCGCGGACTGCTCGACGTAGACCATGCGGTAGTGCCAGCCGCCTTCGGTCTCGGCGCGGCCGGTGTGCAGCTCGTCGGGATTCATCATCACCAGCGAGTCGGGCGGCGCCAGGTGCTCGGCGCCGCGGTAGCGGAAGCGCTCCACGCCGGATTCGATCGCGCCCAGGCCGAAGCCGTCATGCACGTGCGGCTCGAACGCGTGCCGCACGATGTGCGCGCGATAGAGCTCGATGCCCTCGCGGTGGGAGGGCAGGCGGAACTCCGCGCAATCGCGGAGATGCTCGAATGCGTGAGGGACGCCTTGCACGTGGGTCGGGCTCTGCCGGGAAGATTTGGATATATACGCTCTATCGATTCGTTAGGAAATATCAAATGGGCATATCGATGCGGCTTGCGTAGTCTCGGGCAGGAGAGCTGGCAGTGGGAGAGCGCTGCCAAACCCAAGGATAAGAACCCCATGCCATTCCACCGCTACGTACGCGCTCTGGGCGCGTCGCTGCTAGGCCTTACCCTGCTCGTGGCCCACGCCCATGCGCAGAACACGCTGACCCGCGCCAACGGCGCCCCGGTCGGCGACAACCAGAACTCGCAGACCGCCGGCCCGGCCGGCCCGGCCCTGCTGCAGGACGCGCAACTGGTGGAAAAGCTGCAGCACTTCGGCCGCGAACGCATCCCTGAGCGGGTGGTGCATGCGCGCGGCACCGGCGTGCACGGCAACTTCGTTTCCGCCGGCGATTTCAGCGAACTGACTGCCGCCTCGCTGTTCGCCGCCGCCGGCAAGACCACGCCGGTCTTCGTGCGCTTCTCCACGGTGATCCATCCTTCGGGCTCGCCGGAAACGCTGCGCGACCCGCGCGGCTTCGCCACCAAGTTCTATACCGACCAGGGCAACTGGGATCTGGTGGGCAACAACCTGCCGGTGTTCTTTATCCGCGATGCGATCAAGTTCCCGGACATGGTGCATTCGCTCAAGCCCTCGCCGGTGACCAACCGGCAGGACCCGAACCGCTATTTCGATTTCTTCTCGCACGTGCCCGAAGCCACCCACATGCTGACCTGGGTGTACACCGACAACGGTACGCCGGCCTCGTACCGCACCATGGACGGCTTCGGCGTGCATGCCTTCAAGTTCGTCAACGCCAAGGGCGACGTGCATTACGTGAAGTTCCACTGGAAGAGCCACCAGGGCATCAAGAACCTCAGCGGCAAAGAAGCCGAGGCGATGCAGGGCAAGGACTTCAACAACCTCACGCACGACCTCTACGACGCCATCGCGGCGAAGAACTACCCGCAGTGGGATCTGTACGTGCAGGTGCTGAAGCCCGAGCAGCTGGCCGGCTTCGCCTTCGATCCGCAGGACGCCACCAAGGTCTGGCCGAACGTGCCGGAAACCAAACTGGGCACCATGACGCTCGACCGCGTCCCCGCCAACTTCTTCCAGGAAACCGAGCAGGCCGCGTTCGCGCCGGTGCGCATGGTGCCGGGCATCGAGGCCTCGGAGGACCGCCTGCTGCAAGGCCGCTTGTTCTCGTATGCCGACACGCAGACCTACCGCCTGGGCGTGAACAACCAGCAGCTGCCGATCAACCGTCCGCTGGTTCCGGTGCGCGCATATCACCAGGACGGCGCGATGAATGCCGGCGCCACGGATTCGGACGTCAACTACCAGCCCAGCGAAACCGCCGGTGCCTATGCCGACGATGCGCGCTACAAGGCCAGCCAGCTGCCCTTGAGCGGCACCACGCAGCAGCAGCGCATCGCGCGCAGCATGAACTTCGAGCAGGCCGGCGAGCTGTATCGCAGCCTGTCGCCGCAGCAGAAGAGCAACCTGATCGCGAACCTCGCCGGCGATCTCGGGCAGGTGAAGGACGCCCGCGTACGCGACACCATGCTCAGTTATTTCTACAAGGCCGACGCGGACTACGGCACGCGTATCGCCAAGGCCGTCGGCGCCCAGCCGGCACAGATCGAACGCCTCGCGCGAGCACTGTAAGCACTCTCGCTTGCAGTGGCCGCCGGCCCGGGAGTCACGCTCTCAGCTCCCGGGCCGTGCGGCACCTTTGATGGCTCTATGTCCAGGAGATTCGCGATGAAGCGCGCGCTGTTGCTCGCCTGTCTGTTGCTTGCCGCCTGCGGCTCGCCGCCGCCTCCTGCGGCCACGGCGACTGCCGCCACACCGGAAGCCGCGCGCCGCGTGGAAGCCGAGGCGGAACTGAAAACCTATTTCTTCGAAGCGGCGCGCCAGGGCGACGTGGTGCTGCTGCGCGAGTACGTGAAGTCCGGCTTTCCCGTCGACGTGCGCACGCCACAGGGCTACACGGCCTTGATCCTTGCCGCGTATCACGGCCAGGAAGCGGCCGTGCGCGAACTGATCGCACTCGGCGCCGACGCCTGTGCGCGCGACCACCGCGGCAGCACGGCGACCATGGGCGCGGCGTTCAAGGGCGAGCTCGCGGTGGCGAAGCTGCTGCTGGATCAACCCTGCGCGAAGGCGGACGACCGCAACAGCGACGGGCAGACGGCGGCGATGTATGCGGCGCTGTCGGGCAATGCGCGGCTGCTGGATCTGCTGCGCAAGCGCGGTGCGAATTTCGCCATGAAGGATGCGCAAGGGCGCACCGCCGCTTCCATCGCGCACGAGCAGGGCGCCGACGAGGTGGCGCGTTCGATCGAGCGCGCTGCACATTGACGTAGGTTGGGGTGAGCCGCAGGCGAACCCCAACATCGCGACGTTCCAGCGCCCCGATTGTTGGGGTTCGCCTATGGCTCACCCCAACCTACGCTAGCTACGCCAGCGCTTTCAGGCGCTGCCGCGTCAGCGGGCCGAAACGCAGGCGTTCGCTCAGATCGTCGAGCGCTGCCGCGTTCGCGCCGTTCCAGGCCAGTGCATCCGCCGCCATCGACACCGGCGCATCCAGTGCGATGCGCGTGAGGCGCCGGTACAGCAGCGCGGCGTCCTTGTGCTCGCGCAGTTTCTGCGCGCAGCTGGCGGCGCCGCGGATGCGCAGGAACGGCACTTCGTCCACGCGCTCCAGCAGCGCGTCGAGGCTGCCGAAATGCGAGAGCAGGGCGGCGGCGGTCTTGGCGCCGATGCCGGGCACGCCGGGGATGTTGTCGACCGCGTCGCCGCACAGCGCGAGGTAGTCGGCTACCTGGTGCGGATGCACGCCCAGGCGCTCGTGCACGCCGGCCGGGCCCCAGCGCAGGTTGCGCGCGTAATCCCATTGCTCGTCGTGCTCGCCGAGCAGCTGGCCGAAGTCCTTGTCGGCCGACACGATCACGCTGCGGAAACCATGCGAGCGCAGGCTCCACAGCGAGCTGCCGATCAGGTCGTCGGCTTCGTAGCTGTGGTCGATCAGGGTGACCAGGCCCAGCGCCGCGGTGATTTCGCGGCACAGCACGAACTGGTGTTCCAGGTCCGGCGGCGGCAGTTCGCGGTTGGCCTTGTAGGCCGGGTAGATGGCGTTGCGGAACGAGGTGGTGAGCGAGGCGTCGAACGCCACCGCGATATGTTCGGGCTTCGTGCGTTCGAGCAGTTCGCACAGGAAACGGGTGAAGCCGTGCACCGCGTTGACCGGGTGGCCTTCCGTGTCGGTGAACTCGTCCGGCATGGAATGCCAGGCGCGGAACACGTACAGGCTTCCGTCGACCAGATGGGCCGAAGGCGCGCTCATGCCTGCCACGTGCTGAGCAGGTCGTCGAGCGCGGGGCGGTCGCGGTCCGGCACGTCCAGTTGCAGCGTGCCCAGGTGCACGAAGCCGGTGATGTGTTCGTGCGCGGCCAGGCCGAGCATGCCGGCGACTTGTTCGTCGTAGGCGGCCCAGCCGGTCAGCCACTGCGCGCCCAGGCCCAGCTGCGAGGCGCCCAGCAGCAGGTTGTAGGCGACGCAGCCGGCGCTGAGGCGTTGTTCGATCTCGGGCACCTTGCTGCCGGCGTCGATGCGCGCGACCACCACGATCACCAGCGGCGCATAGGTGTAGCGGCGGCGTTCTTTCTCGCGCTTGGAATCGGGCAGGTCCGGATCGCGCGTTTCGGCCAGTGCGGCCAGGCGCTCGCCGAAGCGCAGCTTGTCGTCGCCGCGCAGCTCGATCAGGCGGAACGGCACCAGCTTGCCGTGGTCCGGTACGCGGATGGCCGCCTCCAGCAGGGCGCGCAGCGTGGCCGCGTCGGGCGCCGGTTCGCCCAGCTGGGCGGTGGGCGCGGAGTGGCGTTGCAGCAGCGGCTGGAGCGGGGAGGACATGCGGGATTCCTGCAAAAGCAAAGCGTCCATGCTAACCGCCGGCGACTCGGGAGGCGACTCGCGTTCGCTAGGCGGTGAGCGGCAGGCGGAACGAGCCGGGCAGCAGCTCCTTCACCGTGGTTTCCTGCAGCTTGCCGTGCAGGTTGGCCAGCAGCACGGGCATCGACTGGTCGCACAGCTCGTCCATCACCTGGCGGCAAGCGCCGCAGGGGCTGATCGGGCCTTCGGTGTCGCCGATCACCGCGAGGCGGACGAAATCGCCCGGCTTGCAGCCGGCGGCAATGGCGGTGAACAGCGCGGTGCGCTCGGCGCAGTTGCACAGGCCGTAGGAGGCGTTTTCCACATTGCAGCCGAGGAAATGGCGGCCGTCGCGGGTAAGCAGCGCGGCGCCGACCAGGAAGCGGGAATACGGGGCATAGGCGCGCTCGCGGGCTTCGCGGGCGAGTTCGACCAGGGGATCGGTCACGGGTTGCACAGGCATCGGGATCTCCGGATGGGACCCCCGCGGCAGGCCGGCGCACGGGCGCCGGGTGAACGGCGGTGGGCCAGTCTGCGCCATCCGGCGGCCGAGGGGCAAGCGCGCGCCACCCGCGAGGCCGCTCGCGTAAGATGCGCTGACCTTTCCGCAGGGGATGCACGATGCCGATCACCGTGGCCGCATTGCGAGAGACCGCCGCCGGCGAACGCCGCGTGGCGATCACGCCCGAAGTGGCGAAGAAGCTGCGCGGCAAGGGCCTGCGCGTCCTGCTGGAGCGGGATGCAGGGGCGTCGGCCGGGTTTCCCGATGCGAGCTATGCGGACGTCGATTTCGCCGACGCCTCCACCGTGCTGGCCCAGGCCGACCTGCTGGCCTGCGTGCTGCCGCCGGACGATGCGGTGTGGAGCGGCCTGCGCGAAGGCACCCTGGTGGTCGGCCAGTTGCGGCCCTACGGCGCGGCCTCGCGCATCGCGGCGCTCGGCGCGCGCAAGCTGACCTCGTTCGCGCTGGAACTGCTGCCGCGCACCACGCGTGCGCAGGCGATGGACGTGCTCAGCTCGCAGGCGGCGGTGGCCGGTTATCGCGCCATGCTGATCGCAGCGGAAGCGGCGCCGAAATTCTTTCCCATGCTCACCACCGCCGCCGGCACCATCCGTCCCTCGCGCGTGCTGGTGATCGGCGCCGGCGTGGCCGGCCTGCAGGCGATCGCCACGGCGCGTCGCCTGGGTGCGCAGATCGAGGGCTACGACGTGCGCCCGGAAACGCGCGAGCAGGTGGAATCGCTGGGTGCGAAGTTTCTCGATCTCGGTGTGAGCGCCGCCGGCAGCGGCGGCTATGCGCGCGAGCTGTCGGCGGAAGAGCGCGCAGCGCAGCAGCAGGCGCTGGCCGATCATCTGAAATCGGTCGACGTGATCGTCACCACCGCCGCCGTGCCCGGGCGTCCCGCGCCGAAGATTCTTTCCGCCGCGATGGTGCAGGGCATGAAGCCGGGCGCGCTGATCGTGGACCTCGCTGCGGAAGGGGGCGGCAACTGCGAGCTGACCCGTCCGGGCGAACGGGTGGAGCAGGGCGGCGTGGTGGTGCTCGGTCCGCTCAACCTGCCGGCGGGCGCGCCGCTGCATGCGTCGGAGATGTATGCGCGCAACGTCTACAACTTCGTCGAGCTGCTGGTGAAGGACGGCGCGCTGGCGCCGGACTTCGGCGACGAGCTGGTGGCGAAGAGCTGCGTGACGCAGGCCGGCGAGGTGCGTTTCAACGGATGAGCGCCGCGATCGGCGCGACAAAAAAAGCCCCGCTCGCGCGGGGCTTTTTTTGTCAGTGCTTGTTTTATCAGTGCTTGGGCCCGTGCGGCGGCGGTCCGAAGCCGCCCATCGGCCGTGGCATGCCCGGCGGCGGCGGGCGGTGCGGCGGGATGCCGTGTTCCTGGCGGAACTGGTGCATCAGCTGCTGGCGCTGTTCCTGCGGCAATTGCTGGTAGCGCTTGAAGGCGTCGTGCAGCTGGGCGCGCTGGTCGGGGCTGAGCTGCTGGAACTTGCGCATGTTCTCGCGCGCCTGGTCGCGCTGCTGCGGCGTCATCTGCTGCCACTGCTCGATGCGCTGGCGGATCTCCTGGCGCTTGTCCGGCGGCAGGGTGCTCCACTGGTGCACGCGGTCGAGCATGCGCGCCTGGCGGTCCGGCGGCGTGCTGTTCCATTCGTTGCGCAGCGGGCCGAGCATCTCGCGCTCGGAGGGCGAGAGGCTGTCCCACGAACGCGGCGCGGGCGGCGGGCCATGCGGCCCGCCGGGCGGAGGCGGCGGCAGGCCCTGCTGCGCCCAGGCGGGCGCGGCGAGGCTGCCGAAGAGCAGTGCGGCAAGCAGCAGGAAGCGGGCGATACGGCCTGGATGCATGGATCAGCGGCTCGCCTGGCTGGCGTCGTTGGTGGCCAGCCAATCGTAGAAGTCCAGGTTTTGCATCAGCGACGGATCGGTATTGCTCAGGTCCGGCGGCAGGTCGCCGTCGGCTTCCACCGTCTGCGCGGCGCCGGCGGGCGGCATCGGCACGCTGTCGCGCGGCGAGAACACCATCAGCGCGGCCACGGCGATGGCGGCGAAGGCGCCGGCCGGTACCAGCATGCGGGCGAAGCGTTCGTGCGCCGGCGCGGCCGCGGTGGCCAGCGCCTCGCGGCGGGCGGCGCGCAGCTTGCCGGCGGTGGCCGGGTCGATCTGCCGGCTGGCCTCGCGGTACAGCGCGCGGGCGCGGCGTTCCAGGTTGTCGGGCGCATTCATCGCCAGTCCTCCAATTGGTCGCGCAGGTTGTGCATCGCGCGCGACAGATGGGTTTTCACGCTTCCTTCGGAGCAGCCCATGGCCTGGGCCGTCTCCGCTACGTCCAATCCTTCGAGCACGCGCAGCATGAAGGCTTCCTGCTGGCGCCGCGGCAGCTTGCGCACGGCGGCGGCCATGTCTTCATAAGACTGCGCGTCCTGCAGCCGGTCCAGCGGTCCGGGGCCGTTATCGGCCGGTTCCCATGCCGGCAGCTCGTCGCCGTCGTCGTCGCGGCCTCCGCCCAGCCAGCCGACCACGATGGAGCGCACCTTGCGGCGGCGCTGCAGGTCCACGATGCGGCGGCGCAGGATGCCCCAGAACAGCGGGGTCCATTCCTGCGCGGGCTTGTCGCGGTAGTTGCGGACCAGGCGCAGCATCGCGTCCTGCACCGCGTCCATGGCGTCCTCGCGGTGGCCCAGGCTCATCTCGGCCAGGCGGAACGCGCGGCGTTCCACTTGGGCCAGGAAGGCATCCAGCGAGGTCGGGACTGCCTGGACGTCATTGGCCAGCAGTTCCGCTTCGAGCGTGGAGACGGCGCTGTTCATGGCGCTGTCGTCCGGTTCGTCGGATCGGACATCGGCAGACTCCATCGGTTCGACTCCCCGCCTCAACGCGGCACGCTCGCACGGGTTGACCCGCAACCGTATGATGCGCCGACAACCGCAGGCAGGCAGGGAGGGGTCATGATCGACGGGTTCCTGGCGCTTTACATCTTCATGCTGGCCGCGTTCACCGGCTACGAGATCATCGCGAGAGTGCCGGTGATCCTGCACACCCCGCTGATGTCCGGTTCGAATTTCGTGCACGGCATTGTGCTGGTAGGCGCCATGGTCGCGCTAGGGCATGCGCAGACATCGTTTGAACTTGCGATCGGCTTCATCGGCGTGCTGCTGGGCGCCGGCAACGCGGCCGGCGGCTATGTAGTGACCGAGCGCATGCTGGAGATGTTCAAGACCAGCAAGTCCGCCGGCGGCAAGGAGGCCAAGTGATGGCCTGGCTGCCGACCCTGATCAAGGCCTGCTATTTCCTGGCCGCCCTGCTGTTCATCCTGGGCCTGAAGCGCATGAGTTCGCCGCGCACCGCGCGCGGCGGCATCGTGTGGGCGGGAGTCGGCATGCTGGTGGCGGTGCTCGCCACCTTCGCGCTGCCGGACATGCACAACCGCACGCTGATCCTGGTGGCCGTGCTGCTGGGCGTGTCGGCCGCGTGGTGGTCGGGCCGCCGCGTGGCGATGACGGCGATGCCGCAGATGGTGGCGCTGTACAACGGCATGGGCGGCGGCGCGGCGGCGGCGATCGGCGCGGTCGAACTGATCGGTTACGCCAGCCGCAGCATCACCCTGCTGGACGGCGGCCGCTTCAGCGCCGACGGCGCCGCGCCGGGCACGGCGCAGCTGGTGCTGGCGGTGCTGGGCGCGCTGATCGGCGCGGTGAGTTTTTCCGGTTCGCTGATCGCCTTCGCCAAGCTGCAGGGCTGGCTGGACCGGCGCTTCGTGTTTCCCGGCCAGCGCACGGTGAACATGCTGGTGCTGGCCGCCGCGGTGGCGCTGGGCGTGGCGCTGGCCTGCGGGCAATTGGGTTTCGCGCTGATCGCCGCGTTCTTCGTGCTGGCCCTGCTGTTCGGCCTGATGATGACCTTGCCGATCGGCGGCGCCGACATGCCGGTGGTGATCTCGCTCTATAACGCCTTCACCGGCCTGGCCGTGGCCTTCGAAGGCTTCGTGCTGCAGAACGAGGCGATGATCATCGCCGGCACCGTGGTCGGCGCGGCGGGCACCTTGCTCACCCAGCTGATGGCCAAGGCGATGAACCGCTCGCTGGGCAACGTGCTGTTCGGCAGCTTCGGCGCGGGTGGTGGGGCGGCGCAGGCGATCGACGGCGCGCAGAAGCCGATCGAGCCGGCCGACGCGGCGGTGATGATGGCCTACGCCGAGCGCGTGGTGATCGTGCCCGGCTATGGCATGGCCGTGGCGCAGGCGCAGCACAAGGTGTGGGAATTCGCCCAGCTGCTGATCGCGCGCGGGGTGAAGGTGAAGTTCGCCATCCACCCGGTGGCGGGGCGTATGCCCGGGCATATGAACGTGCTGCTGGCGGAAGCTGGCGTGCCCTACGACCTGATCGCCGACATGGACGACATCAACCCGGAATTCCCGGCCACCGACGTGGCCCTGGTGATCGGTGCCAACGACGTGGTCAACCCGCTGGCCAAGACCGACCCGGCCTCGCCGATCTACGGCATGCCGATCCTGGACGTGGCGAACGCGCGCCAGGTGATCGTGGTCAAGCGCGGCAAGGGCACCGGCTTCGCCGGCATCGAGAACGCGCTGTTCTACGCCGACAACGCCCGCATGCTGTACGGCGACGGCCAGGCGGCCGCGGGCCAGCTGGTGGCCGAGCTGAAGACGCTGGATACCTGAGTCCGGCTTGCCGGCGCGGGCTCAGGCCCGCTTCGGCACCGTCTTCCAGGCCACCCAGGCCGACAGCGCGATACCCAGGGCGAACCACACCAGGTCCAGGCCGGCGAGGTTCAGCCACACCAGGTCGGTCAGCAGCCCGACGCCGGCGGTCTTGATGGCGTCGACCAGGCCCAGCCCCATCAGGCCGGCCACGCGCGCCGCGGCGGTGAGCAGGCATACATAGGCGCAGGAAAGCGCGGTGGCCAGGGCGGCCAG
Organism: Dyella sp. LX-66; assembly: GCF_018599165.1. Classification (NCBI taxonomy): domain Bacteria; kingdom Pseudomonadati; phylum Pseudomonadota; class Gammaproteobacteria; order Lysobacterales; family Rhodanobacteraceae; genus Dyella; species Dyella sp. LX-66. Next base: position 42,606 of record NZ_JAHFVJ010000001.1, on the reverse strand, counting down.
CACGGCGGCGCCGCGCGGTTCGGGGCGGACCCAGCCGCGGATCAGGCGGCCCAGCAGCCAGCCGATCAGCAGGGCCAGCCAGGGCATCACCCGCGAAAAGAACAGGGTCGGCAGCATCCAGACCGCGCCGAAGGCCAGGCCCAGCATCACCGCGCTGACCAGGGCGAAAAGCAGCGAAAACAGCGCGCGCGCGCTCATAGGGGGCGGTGACCGGTAAGCGGGGCTGGCACGTGCGGCTCTTCCCTGAGGGTGAAAGCCCCGAATCATAGCGCGGCCGCATCTTGAGATCGGCTCCCGGCGGCCTGATCTGGGTCAGCGGGCGGCATAATAGGCAGCTTGGCCCGGCCTTGAGCCCGGGTTTTCGACTTTTTCAGGATCGGCATGAGCGGTTTCAGTCTTAGCAGCGAACCTTTCACCCTGGAGCGCGATTGCGACGCCGTGATGGTGCCGCAGGGAGAAACGGTCAACCTGCCGGCCGGGCAGGTCGGCTACATCACCCAGGCGCTCGGCGGCAGCTTCACCGTGTACGTGGAGGGCAACCTGTTCCGCGTTGCCGGCAAGGACGCGGACGCCCTGGGCAAGGAGCCGCCCCCGCCGATCGAGCTGCCCGACGACGCCACCGACGCCGACGTGGAAAAACTGGTGTGGCAGCAGCTGCGCACCGTGTTCGACCCGGAGATCCCGGTGAACGTGGTGGAGCTTGGCCTGGTCTACGACGTCAGCCTCGACGCGGTCGAAGGCGGCGGCCGCAAGGTCTACGTGAAGATGACCCTGACCGCCCCGGGCTGCGGCATGGGCGACATCCTGATCGACGACGCCCGCACCAAGCTGGAGCTGATCCCCACGGTGAAGGAAGCCGACGTCGACCTGGTGTTCGACCCGCCGTGGAATCATTCGATGATGTCGGAGATCGCCAAGCTCGAAACCGGCATGCTCTGACGCACTGCGCTAGGAAAAAGACCTAGGAAAAAAGCGCCCCTTGCGGCGCTTTTTTTGTGGGTCGCGACACGTTTCGCGCGACCAATTCCTGCCTTCGGAAACCGCCCGATAGTCGCGGCTGCAACCATTATTCAGCATTCGTTTATCCATGACGGAAGTCATGCTTGCGGCTGCTTCGTTTCAAACGCAAGAAATCGAGGCGACCATATCGTCATACCGTGCGGGCATGACTTGTCGCCATCACGCATGCGCGTGCAACGCGTGTATGCGCAGGGTCGCGCCGCGCCGCGGCATCGTAAAAAGTTGCTGACGCGAAGGTGTCGGAAATCACTTATTTCCAGGGGTTTTGCGCGCATTGACGAAATCGTGCGCCGCCCCTTAGCGTCAATGAATCCGTCGGCGGGGAGGTTGACGGGTGATGCGTGAGCACAACCGCGGGGCAGCGGTTCGCTCCATAGCAACGCAGAGAGTCAGGCGCGTCTGGGTCAGGAGCGACCAGGGGACAGCGGGCCGGGCGTACACAGGATGGCTGGGCAATCACACACACCAAAGGCGCCGCACCCAAGCGCGGCATTTCCATCATGGGGCCGACCGGCCGCATCGGGTCCGTTCGTGCCTGAAAAATGTCTGGGGAGTCACGGAATGAGCAGTCTGAATCACTCGTGGGGCATGACCAACAAGCTGTATCGCAAGGCTCTTCTGCCGGCCGCCGTTTCACTGGCGATGCTGGCCGGTTCGGCGCAGGCCGCCGACAGCTGGGTCAGCACCAAGACCCATCCGGCGATCGACCGCGCCGGCGCCGGCGTTTCGACCCTTTCCACCGCCGGCAGCGCCGCGCAGTGGACCATCCGCATGCGCGGCAATCCCACCGTGGACAACGCGCTGGTCACCCCGCTGGAGCAGAGCAAGCCGCTGCACATCGCGGTCAGCCTGAAGCTGCGCAACGCCGACCAGCTGCAGCAGTTCCTGCACGAGCTGGCCACGCCGGGCAGCGCGCACTACGGCAAGTACCTCACGCCTGAGCAGTTCAAGGCGGCCTATGCGCCGACCGAGCAGCAGGTGCAGGCGGTGATCGCGCATCTGCGCGCCGCCGGCTTCAACAACGTCACCGTGTCGCCGAACAACCTGCTGGTCGAGGCCGACGGCAATGCCGGCCACGTGCAGGCCGCGTTCCGCACCACCATGAAGACCTTCCAGTTCCGCGGCCGCCAGCGCGTGGCCAATGACGGCGAAGTGCAGGTGCCGTCCTCGCTCGCCGACACCGTCGACGCGGTGCTGGGCCTGCAGGACGTCAGCGTCAAGCACACCATGCACCACGTGCTGAAGCAGCTGACCCCGGCCGAGATCCACCCGAACGCGACCAATGCCACCGTCGCCAGCCACAACCCGAAGGACTTCCCGGCGATCTACGACGTCGGCAGCGTGCCGGCGGCGACCAACACCACGGTCGGCATCGTCACCTGGGGCGCGACCACCACCACCATCAACGACCTCAACACCTTCACCAGCAACGCCGGCCTGCCGACCACCACCACGCAGACGGTGAAAGTGGGCACCGCCGCGCTGTGGGACGACACCGATGGCGACGGCGAGTGGAACCTCGACAGCCAGACCATCGTCGGCACCACCGGCGGCGTGCAGAAGCTGATCTTCTACACGGCGGCCAACGGCACCAACAACGCCTCGCTGACCGACGCCGGCATCACCGCCGCCTACAACAAGGCCGTGACCGACAACGTGGCCAAGGTGGTCAACGTGTCGCTGGGCGAAGACGAGACCGCCGCGCACAACGCCGGCACCCAGCAGGCCGACGACAACGTGTTCCAGCAGGCTGTCGCGCAGGGCCAGACCTTCTCGATCTCCTCCGGCGACGAAGGCGTGTACGAGTCGCAGGGCGGCGTGCTGACCAACTCTTCGGGCACCGTCACGGCCGACCTCACCGCCTACTCGGTGAGCGAGCCGGCGGCTTCGCCGTACGTGGTCGCGGTGGGCGGCACCACGCTGTCGACCAACGGCACCACCTGGGCCGGCGAGACGGTGTGGAACGAAGGCCTGGCCAACGTCAGCTCCACCGACACGCGCAAGCGCCTGTGGGCCACCGGCGGCGGCGTCAGCTCGTTCGAGACCGCGCCGACCTGGCAGACCGCAGCGCTCGGTTCCTCGGTGACCAAGCGCGTGCTGCCCGACGTCGCCTTCGATGCGGCGCAGTCCAGCGGCGCGCAGATCGTCTACCAGGGCAGCGTGTACGCCATCGGCGGCACCAGCCTGGCCTCGCCGATCTTCGTCGGCGTGTGGGCGCGCCTGCAGTCGAACAACAACAACTCGCTGCCGTTCCCGACCTCGAAGTTCTACGGCGACTTCCCGAACCACCCCGAGCTGCTGCATGACGTGACCTCGGGCAACAACGGCTACAGCGGCCACGGCTACAACGCCGCGGCGGGCTGGGACTACACCACCGGCTTCGGCAGCCTGGACATCTCCAAGGTCAACGCCTTCGCGGCGGCGAACTGGGCTTCCGGCGGCACCCCCACCGGCGGCACGCCCACGGCCAACTTCAGCTTCACCACCAGCGGCCTGACCGCCAACTTCACCGACAGCTCCACCGACGCCGGCGGCACCCTCTCGGCGCATTCGTGGACCTTCGGCGACGGCGGCACCTCGACCGCGACCAGCCCCAGCCACACCTACGCGGCGGCCGGCACCTACACCGTCACCGAGACGGTGACCGACAGCGTCAACGGGCACACCAGCTCGAAGAATTCGTCGGTGACCGTGTCCAGCGGCGGCGGCGGTGGTTCCAGCCAGCTGCTCGGCAACCCGGGCTTCGAGACCGGCACGGCCTCGCCGTGGTCGATCAGCTCCGGCGCGCTGTGCAGCAACTCCAGCTGCAGCGGCCAGACCGCCCACGGCGGCACCTGGTTCACCTGGCTGGACGGCTATGGCAGCAGCCATACCGACACCGTCTCGCAGAGCGTGGCCATCCCGGCCGGCAAGACCTCGGCTTCGCTGACGTTCTACCTGCACATCGACACGGCCGAGACCACCACCTCGACCGCGTACGACAAGCTCAACGTGCAGGTGCTCAACAGCAGCGGCACCGTGCTGAAGACGCTGGCGACGTACTCGAACCTCAACAAGGCTTCGGGCTACTCGCTGAAGACGTTCGACCTGAGCGCGTACATCGGCCAGACCGTGACCATCAAGTTCACGGGCACCGAAGACAGCTCGCTGCAGACCTCGTTCGTGCTGGACGACGTCAACCTCAACGTGCAGTGAGAAAAATGAAACGGGCCCGGTCGCAAGACCGGGCCCGTTTCTTTTTCCACGTAGGTTGGGGTGAGCCGGAGGCGACTGCGAAGGCAGGATGCCGTAGCGAACATCCGCGTAGCGGATGGCCCAAAGGGCTGGCTGCTGATGCAGCCAGTAACCCCAACAGACCTACGATTGTCGCGATGTTGGGGTTCGCCTGCGGCTCACCCCAACCTACGCCAAGGTTTTTCTTCAGCCCGCCGATTCCTCGAAACGATTGGCGTCGCGGTTCTTGCGCACCTTGGTCGGATCCCAGATGCGCCCGTTCATGGCGATGTACACGCCGTCCGGCAGGGTCTGCACCGCACCCACCGCGCAGCCGATGTTGAACACCGCGTCCGAACCCTGGAAGCGCGCCGGATTGAGCGCGCCGGTGAGCACGATCACCTTGCCCTTGATCTGAGCCAGTTCGCGCGCGGTCTCCACCATGGTGTCGGTGCCGTGCGTGACCAGCACGTGGCGGTGCGGCTGCGCCTCGATGGCGGAACGCACCAGGGCGCGGTCCTCGGCGCCCATGTGCAGGCTGTCCTTGCGCAGGATCGGGATCACGTCGAACTGGAAGGCGACGCCGAGCTGGCCGAGGATCTCGCCGATCTGCGGCGCGCCGATCTTGTAGTCCGACTTGTCGTCGAAGTAGATCTTGTCGATGGTGCCGCCGGTGGTGACGATGGTCAGGTGCTGCATGGGGAAAGGCCGTGGTGGAGGAAGGGCATTAGTGTAGGTTGGGGTGAGCCATAGGCGAACCCCAACGAGGCGAGGCGTTTGAACGTGGTCATGTTGGGGTTACTGGCCGCATCAGCAGCCAGCCCTTCGGGCCATCCGCTACGCGGATGTTCGCTACGGCATCCTGCCTTCGCAGTCGCCTGCGGCTCACCCCAACCTACGCCAGCAGCGCGGTATCCGCCGCATCCAGCGTGTCCAGCCGGTCCAGCCCGTGGCTGACGAAGCGGCGCAGCGCCGCCCCCGGCCGCAGGTCGCCGCGCTGGCGCTTGGCCCAGGCCGCCTGCCGCGCCAGCAGCGCCGCCGCCGCGCAGCGGGCCAGGGTGAGGGCCAGGCCGCGCGCACCGGCTTCCAGCGCGTCGCGCTGCGCGCCGTGCGTGTCCAGCCAGCGCATGGCCGCGTCCAGCGTGTGCTGCACGGCGCTGGCGGCGTGCATGTCGTCGCTGTCGGCCAGCCAGCGGGCGATGCAGTCGCGCAGCGCGGCGGGCGATTTGCCGGCCAGCGCGCGCAGCGCGTCGAGCGACAGCACGTTGGTGGTGCCTTCCCAGATCGCATACACCTGCGCATCGCGCAGCAGCTGGGGCAGGCCGGTGTCCTCGATATAGCCGGCGCCGCCGAAGCACTCCAGCGCTTCCGAGCAGATGCTTATGGCCAGCTTGCCGGTCCACAGCTTGGCCAGCGGCGTGAGCAGGCGCAGCAGCGCGGCTTCGTCCGGCGTGGCGGCGCGGTGTTCGGCGCGGCCGAGCAGATGCGCCACTTCGAAGCTGAGCGCGAACGCGGCTTCGAATTCCGCCTGCATGCCGGCCAGCGTCTGCGCGTGCAGCGGCCGCTCGGCGAGGCTGCGGCCGAAGGCCTGGCGGCGGCGCGCGTAGTCGCGCGCCAGGTGCAGCGCGCGCGCCATGCTGGCCACCGCGCAGATCGCGTTCCAGCTGCGCGTGACGTTGAGCATCGGCGCCACCTGGCGCACGCCGTGTTCCAGCTCGCCTACCGGCCAGGCGGGCAGGCCGTCGAGATGGATCTCGGCGGTGGGCAGCTCGTGCGTGCCGAGCTTGTCCTTGAGGCGGTCGATGATCAGTTCGGGCTTGCGCTGGCCGTCGTCCATGGTCTCCACGTAGAACAGCGCCAGCGCACCGGCGCCGCTGCCGGCGCCTTCGGGACGGGCCAGCGCCAGGGCGGCTTCGCCGACCACCGCGGAACTGAACCACTTGCGCCCATACAGCCGCCACTGGCCGTCCGCATCGCGGCGCGCGACGGTTTCGGTGTTGCCCACGTCGGAGCCGCCGGCGTTCTCGGTCATCCACTGGCCGCTGAGCCAGAAATTCGCCGGATCGCGGCTGAGGAAATGCGGCAGCGCGCGTTCGATCAGCTGCGCATTGCCGGAAGCCTTCAGCGCGGTCGCGGCGCCGTCGGTCATCGCCAGCGGGCAGGTATAGAACTCGCTGGCCAGGTGATAGAGATAGACGCGGGCGAATTCTTCCACGCGTGCTTCCGGATGCGCTTCATGGCCGGCGGCGAGCACCGCGTGGCGCGTGGTCAGCAGCGGACCTTCCTGCCAGGCGGGCGTCAGCTCGATGCGGTCGACGCGGCGGCCCCAGGCGTCCCACTGCGTGAGCACCGGCTTGCGCCGCGTGGTGCTGCAGACGCGGCGCCAGGCCAGGCGCGCGTAGTCGCCGAGGGCGTCGAGGTCGCTTTCGATGGCGGCGCGGCGATCCGCCGGCAGCACGCGGTCGAGCAGGTCGACCAGCAGGCGGTCGTCGCGGTACGGATGCGCCAGCTGCGGCGCTTCTTGCAGGAATCCCATGCGGCCCTCCCTGGGCTTGAGAATGCCGGGGGAGTATAGGCCGCTGCTTGTTCGGCCTTCGTCAGCGCGCCGGTCTGCGCTGCACGCCCGCGCCCAGCGCGCCGATCAGCAGCAAGGTCAGCACGATCTCCACCAGCGCCAGCCAGCGCTCGCTCGACGAACTCCAGCCCTCGGCGATGCCGTGGCAGAAATAGAACAGCGCCAGGATGCCCACCCACAGCAGCGCGCGGCGCACGTCGCGGCGCAGCGCGAGCAAGGGCAGCAGCAGCGGCACCACGGTGATCAGCAGCACCAGCCACACCGGCATCAGCTGCGCCGGGAACAGCCAGCCGTGCCAGGCGAACTGCAGCAGCACCAGCGCGGCCCACGCGGCCAGGCCGATGCGGTACGCGCGCGGAATCGGCGCCGCGCTCACGTGCCGCTGTCCGCCAGCCGGCGCGCCACGTCAGCCAGCCGCCGGCCCAGCGCGCGCGCCAGTTCGCGCTCATGTTCGCTGATGGCGTTGTCGCCCTGCGCGCCGGACACATGGCTGGCGCCGTACGGCGTGCCGCCGCTCTGCGTGGCGGTGAGCGCGGGCTCCGTATACGGCACGCCGACCAGCAACATGCCATGGTGCAGCAGCGGCAAAGCCATGCTCAGCAAGGTGGATTCCTGCCCGCCGTGCATGGTGCTGGTGGAGGTGAACACCGCGGCGGGCTTGCCGGCGAGCGCGCCGCTGGCCCATTCGGCGCCGGTGTTGTCGAGGAAGTACTTCAGCGGCGCGGCCATGTTGCCGAAGCGCGTGGGGCTGCCCAGCGCGAGGCCCGCGCATTCGAGCAGGTCCTGGCGGCTGGCGTAGGGCGCGCCTTCTTCCGGTTCCGGCGGCTGCGCGGTCTCGGTTACCGGCGCCACCGGCGGCACCTGGCGCAGGCGTGCCTGCAGGCCGGCTTCTTCCACGCCGCGCGCGACCAGCCGCGCCATGCGCGCGGTGTGGCCGCTGCGGCTGTAGTACAGGACCAGGATGTCTCGGCTCATGCCTTGCGCCTTGGGTTGGGGCGTTCGCTGCGGATCGGTTAGTGTACCGTTCCGTTCCGCCCATGTAGCCGCCGCGCCCCTGGCGACGGCAGCCGACGAGGACCCGCATGGCCTGGCGCATCGACCGCGACCGCACCACCAGCTTCAGCCGCTTCCTGTGGCAGCGCTTCATCGACGACAAGTGCTTCGAGACGGCCGGTGCGCTGTCCTACACCACCCTGGTATCGCTGGTGCCCCTGGTGGTGGCGGTGCTGGCGATGTTCTCGGCGTTTCCGGTATTCGCCGAATGGCGCAATACGCTGGTCAATTTCGTCTTCAACATGGTGCCGGCCGCGGCGGAGACGGTGAAGAGCGCGCTGCTGGCCTTCGCCGACAACGCCAGCAAGCTCACCGGCATCAGCGTGATCGTGATGCTGTTCAGCGCGGTGTCGATGATGGTGAGCATCGAGGACCGCCTCAACCGCATCTGGCGCGTGCATCGCCCGCGCGCCTGGGGCTCGCGCCTGCTGCTGTACTGGGCCGCGCTGACCCTGGGGCCGATCCTGGTGGTGGGCGGACTGGCCGCCAGTTCGTACGTCACCGCGCTGCCGCTGATCAAGAGCGCCGCCAGCTTCAACTTCGGCACTTATCTGCTCAGCATGCTGCCGTTCGTGGTGACCTTCGTGACGCTGTGGCTGCTCTACGTGGTGGTGCCGAACCGGCGCGTGTCGCTGAAGCATGCGGCGATCGGCGCGCTGCTCGGCGCGGTGCTGTTCGAGCTGGCGCGCTGGGGTTTCGCGCTGTTCGTGCATCACGCGCAGACCTACCAGCAGATCTACGGCGCGGCGCTGGCGGCGCTGCCGATCTTCCTGCTGTGGATCTATCTTTCGTGGATCATCGTGATCCTCGGCGCTTCGATCGCCGCGTCGATCTCGGCCTACGAGTATCAGATACCGTCCGAATGCCTGCCCGAGGGGTCGGAATTCCTCGGCCTGATGGTGGTGCTGCGGCACTTCGTCGACGCGCAGCGCAAGGGCTATAGCGTCGACCCGGCGATCGTGCGCCTGGAAGAGCCCTACCTGCGCAGCGGTTCCATCGCCGCCTTTTTCGAAGACCTGCAGCGCGCCGACCTGGTCCAGCGCAGCGAATCCGGCGGCTGGCTGCTCAGCCGCAGCCTGGACGCCACCGACCTGCTGCGCGTTTACCAATATGCGGGTTATCGTCTGCCGCTGGACCCGGCCGGCGAGGCGCAATCGCTAGGCATCAAGCTGCCGGACGAACTGCTCCAGCTGCTGTGCTCCGCGGCGAAACTGCTGCGCGAGAAGCTGGACGCCAAGCTCGATCAGGTTTTCCCCGCTACGCAAGAAACTTCGAAGGAAGTGGTCGCATGAATCGTGTCACCGCCATCGTCCTCGCCGCGGCCCTGGCCGCCGGCGTGCCCGCCGCGCAGGCCGCCATGCCGGCGCAGCCCACGCTGAAGATCAGCACGCTCGACGGCAAGCCGTACGATCTCGCGCAGCAGCGCGGCAAGTACGTGATCGTCAATTACTGGGCCACCTGGTGCGTGCCCTGCATCAAGGAGATGCCGGACATCTCGCGCTTCGTCGCCGCCCACAAGGACAAGGTCGCCGCCATCGGCCTGGCCTACGAGGACACCGACAAGGCCGATATCCAGGCCTTCCTGGCCAAGCATCCGGTCAGCTACCCGATCGCCCAGGTCACCCTGGACCAGCCGCCGAAGGATTTCGACGAGCCGCGCGGCCTACCCACCACCTGGCTGATCGCGCCGGACGGCAAGGTGGCCAAGCGCTTCGTCGGCCCGGTCACCGAAGCCTCGCTGGGCGAGGCGATCGGCCTGCCGAAGAGCGGGAAATAAGGCCATGGCCGCGGCCTTGTTCCGGGTGAGCGGCAGGGTGCAAGGCGTCTGCTTCCGCGCCTGCACCCGCGAGCAGGCCCTGGTGCGCGGGCTGACCGGCTATGCCCGGAACCTGCCGGACGGCGGCGTCGAAGTGCTTGCCTGCGGCAGCCCCGTCGCCATCGATGCGCTGGAGCAATGGCTGCGCAAGGGGCCGCCGGCGGCGCGCGTCGACGAGGTCGCGCGCAGCGAGTGGAACGGTGAAGAGCCGGAGGATTTCCGCACGGGCTGAGCGCCCGTGCCGCTCACTCGTCCGCGAACGTATCCGGCACCCACTGCGCCTTGTCGGTGACGTGCTCGTGCCGCGGCTTGCCCTTGAGTTTGGGCAGCTTCACTTCCGGAATGCTGGTCTCCTTGCGCGGGATATGTTCCAGCAGGTGGCGGATCAGATTGACGCGGCCGCGCTTCTGGTCGTTGTAGTCGACCACGAACCACGGCGCGTACGGCCGGTTGGTGCGTTCGATCATCTGGTCGCGCAGCTGGCCCATCTCCGCGTATTTGTTGCGCGAGGCCAGGTCCACCGGCGAGAGCTTCCAGCGCTTGAGCGGGTCATCCGCGCGTTCGGCGAAGCGTTCTTCCTGCTTTTTCTGGTCCACCGCCAGCCAGTACTTGATCAGGATGATGCCGTCGTCGGCCAGCAGCTTCTCGAAGTGCGGCACGGCGTGCAGGAAGTCCTCGCGCTGCTGCTCGGTGCAGAAGCCCATGGCCGGCTCCACCACCGCGCGGTTGTACCAGCTGCGGTCGAACAGCACGAGTTCGCCGGCCGCCGGCAACTGCGCCACGTAGCGCTGGAAATACCACTGCGCCGCTTCGGTCTCGGTCGGCTTGCCCAGCGCGGCAATGCGGTAGCCGCGCGTGTCCATCGACTGGGTGATGGCCTTGATGGTGCCGCCCTTGCCGGCCGCGTCGCGCCCTTCGAACAGCACCACCACGCGATGGCCGGTGCGCTTGAGCCAGCGGTGCAGGCCGGCCAGCTCCAGCTGCAGTTCCTCCATGGTTTTCCGGTAGCCCTTGTCCGCCTTGCCCATGTCGGTGCTCCTCGCTGAGTGAAGGTCTAGAGATCCAGATCGGTCGGCGGCCGCCCGATGCGATGGCGCGCGCCCATGGCCTGGATGGCGCGGCGCAGGTCGTTGGCGAAGCCTGCGGTATCGAACACCGGGCTGTCGGCGCGCGCGTCGTGCAGATGGCGGCGCAAGGTGTCCAGCGCCTCGCGGTCCTTGCCCAGGTGCACGGCCATGGAGACGAACGAGTCTTCGTCGTCCGCCACCAGCTCGGGCAGGCCGGCATGGAACAGCAGGCTGGCGCCCTGGCGGCCGGCCAGGGTGCGGCCGATCCAGCTCAGCACCGGACAGCCGGCCCACAGCGCGTCGGCCGCGGTGGACTGCGCATTGCAGGGCAGGGTGTCCAGGAACAGGTCGGCATGCGCCAGCCGCGCCAGGTGTTCGGCATGCGGCAGGCGCGGCATGAAGACCAGGCGGTCCGGGTCCACCTCCATCAGGCCGGCGGCCTGGCGTAGGCGCTGGTCGGTGCCGTCGTTGCCGGAATACAGCCACAGCACGCTGTCCGGCACCTGCTGCAGGATCAGCATGAAGCGCGCGAAGCTGGCCGGATTGAGCTTGTGATGCCCGTTGAAGCTGGCGAACACGGTGCCGCTTTCGGGCAGTCCGCAGTCGGCGCGCGAAGGTGGCGCGGCAACGGGCGTGCCGTCGTCGAACGGCAGCGCGCAGCGCGACAGCCGCACGATCTTTTCGCTGAAGCCCTCGCGCAGCGGCGCGGGCAGGGCCACGGCGTCGGTCAGCAGGTAATCCGTCCAGGCCGCGCCGGAGGTGGCCGGATACGCCAGCCAGTTGACCTGCACCGGCGCGGGGCGGAATTCGAACAGATCGCTGTTGGCGCCGCCGCCATAGCTGCGCAGGTCGAACAGCACCTCGATGCCGGCGGCGTGCACGCGGCGCGCCACTTCCATCGGGGCCAGGCCGGTGACGTCGTGCACGGTGGTGCGGGCAGCCAGGCGCTGGCGGATCGGGCCGCCGTCGTCGGGCACCAGGCAGAACACGTGGACGTCCAGCCGTTCGTCGCCGAGTTTTTCCAGCACGCCGGTGAGCAGCTGGCCGATCGGCCGCTCGCCGAAGCCGTTGGAGACGAAGCCCACGCGCAGCGGATCGATGGCCGTGCGCTGCACGGGTTCGAAGGCGAGCACGTTGCGCCACGGTGCGGCGATCTTTTCCACGCCCGCGGCAAAGGTCGCCGCGCAGCGGCGCTGCTCGGCGGCGCTGGCGTCCTCGGCGAGAAACGCGAACGGCATGACGCCGTCGCGGCCTTCGGCCACCGCGCGATGCAGGCGTTCGCTCAGCTCATCGAGACCGCGCCAGTCGCACAGGCGGCGCTTGGCGAAGACCAGCATGGCGAGCGCGGCGCCGGAGGCGGCGTCCAGGCGCAGCGCGCGCTCGAAGGCTTCGGCGGCGGCGGGCAGGTCGCCGGCATCGTCCAGCAGCAGGCCGGCGTGGAAGGGGTAGAGCGCTTGTTCCGGTGCACGGCGTTCGGCCTGCAGCCAGGCCTCGGCCGCTTCGTCGACGCGGCCCATCGCATGCAGCACGCGGGCGCGCATGGCGTAGGCGCCGTCGTAGTCGGGCGCCAGCTGCAGGCCTTCGTCGGTGTGCTGTGCCGCTTGTTCGAGATTGCCCAGTTCCAGTTCGGCCGCGGCGAGATTGAGCCGCAGCCCGGCATGCTGGGGCGCGCCGTGCGTGGCCATGGCGTAGGACTCGCGCGCCTGCGTATAGCGCCCCACCGCCATCAGCGCATTGCCCAGCGCCAGCAGGATGGCGGCGTGGCCGGGCTGCTTGCGCAGCGCGGCGCGCAGGCGCGCGATGGCGCCTTCGGCATCGCCTTGTTCCAGCTCCACGGCGGCCAGGTTGCATTGCACTTCGACGCTGTCCGGCGCCAGCTCCGCCGCGGCTTGCAGTGCGGCGCGCGCCTCGTCGGCGCGGCCGAGCTGGAGCAGGGCCAGGCCGTGCAGGCGGGCGAGCTCGACGTCCTGCGGCGATTCCGTGCGCGCACGCGCCGCCAGCGCCTCGGCGCCGGCCGCGTCAGCGCGGTCGAGCAGACGGGCCAGCTGGTGATGGAGGGCGAGGAGTTCGGATCGTGAAGCCTGCTTCATCCGCGCACGCTAACCCACGCTGCCTGCACTGCCAATCGCCGGGTGCGTGACACCGTAAGCAGGCTCAGGCCAAGGCCTTGAGCTGGTCCGCCTGGTGCTCGCGCAGCAGCGTCGCGACCAGTTCGTCCAGGTCGCCCTGCATGATCTCGGGCAGGCGGTACAGGTCCAGGCCGATGCGATGGTCGGTGACCAGGTTGTCCTTGTAGCGATAGGTGCGGATGCGCTGGCTGCGGTCGCCGCTGCCTACCTGCAGGCGGCGCGACTGCGCCTGTTCGGCGGTCTGCTTGGATTGCGCTTCGTCGAGCAGGCGGGCCTTGAGCAGGCTCATCGCGCGGGCGCGGTTCTTGTGCTGGCTGCGTTCGTCCTGGCACTCGACCACGATGCCGCTGGGCAGGTGGGTGATGCGGATGGCCGAGTCGGTCTTGTTGACGTGCTGGCCGCCGGCGCCGGAGGCGCGGAAGGTGTCCACCTTCAAATCGGCCGGCGCGATCTGGATCTCTTCGATGTCGTCCAGCTCCGGCAGCACCGCCACGGTGGCGGTCGAGGTGTGCACGCGGCCCTGCGCCTCGGTGGCCGGCACGCGCTTCACGCAGTGCACGCCGGATTCGAATTTCAGCCGCGAATACACACCCACGCCGTTGACGATCGGGCCTTCCACGCGCGCCACGATTTCCTTGTAGCCACCGTGCTCGCCGGCATGCTCGCTCAGAATCTCCACGCGCCAGCCCTGGCGCTCGGCGTAGCGCGCGTACATGCGGAACACGTCGCCGGCGAAGATCGCCGCCTCGTCGCCGCCCGCGCCGGCGCGCACTTCCAGGAACAGGTTGGCTTCGTCGCGCGGGTCTTTCGGCAGCAGCAGGATCTGCAGCTCGGCGTCGAGTTCGGCCAGGCGAGCTTCCAGGCGCGCGACGTCGTCGGCCGCCAGTTCGCGCATGTCGGGGTCGGCCAGCATGGCGCGCGATTCGTCGAGTTCGCGCTGCGCCTGCTCATGTTCGCGCAGCGCGCCGACCACCGGTTCCAGCTGCGCGTACTCGCGCGACAGATCGCGGAAGCGGCCGCCATCGGCGAGCACGTCCGGCTGCGCGAGCAGCAGGCCCACTTCTTCGTGGCGTTCGGCGAGGGATTCGAGTTTGCGGCGGATCGAGGGAGTCATGGGCGGACGCAAGAAGAGGGAAGGGACGCGGCCGGTGCGGCCATGAAGCAGCGGTGTTGGATAAGCCCGCTAGCCTTCGGCGTCCGGTTCTTTCTCGTCCAGCCCGTAGAGGCGTCCGGCCGCATGCAGCAGATCCATGTCGCCGGCCAGCGCGGCTTCGCGCAGGCGGGCGCTGGGATGGTGCAGCAGCTTGTTGGTGAGGGTGTTGGCGAGAAAAGCCAGCGCCTCGTCCGGCGACCTGCCGCGGGCGAGCATGGCGCGCGCCTTCTCCAGCACTTCGTCGCGGTGCGCTTCGGCGTGCTGGCGCATGTCCACCGCCGGATTGCGCAGCGTGAGCGCGCGGCGCCAGGCCATGTAGCGGTCGACCTGCAGGTCGATGATGGCGTCCGCCTCGCGGGCGGCGGCCTCGCGCGAGCGGCGGTTGTCGTCGATCACCTGGCGCAGGTCGTCGATGCCGTAGAGGAATACGTCTTCCAGCTCGCCCACCGCCGGCTCGATGTCGCGCGGTACGGCGATGTCCACCATGAACATCGGCTTGCGCCGGCGCGCGCCGATGGCTTTCTCCACCATCGGCCGCGTCACGATCGGCAGCCGCGCGGCGGTGGAGGAAATCACGATGTCGGCTTCGGCCAGGTGCTGCGGCAGGTCGTGCAGGCCGATGGCGTAGCCGCCGTGGCGGCTGGCCAGTTCCTGCGCGTTTTCCAGCGTGCGGTTGGCCACGATCAGGCGCCGCACTTTCTTGTCGGCCAGATGCCGCGCGGCCAGCTCGATGGTGTCGCCGGCGCCGATCAGCAGCACGCAGGCCTGTTTCAGGTCGGTGAACACCTGCTCGGCCAGGCGCACCGCGGTGAAGGCCACCGACACGGTATGCGCGCCGATGCGGGTGTCCGTGCGCACGCGCTTGGCCACGGCGAAGGTGTGCTGCAGCAGGCGGTCCATCGGCGCGCGCAGGGTCTGCGCGTCGCGGGCTACCTGGTAGGCGTCCTTCACCTGGCCGAGGATCTGCGGCTCGCCCAGCACCATCGAGTCCAGGCCGGTGGCCACGCGGAACATGTGGCGGACGGCGTCGTCTTCGTCGTGGCGGTAGAGGAACTCGTCGAGCTTGCCGGGAGTCAGCTGATGGTGCCGGCTCAGCCATGCTTCCGGCACGGCTTCGGCGCCGGAGGCGACGCTGACGTAAAGCTCGGTGCGGTTGCAGGTGGAGAGGATCATCGCCTCTTCCACGCCGGGCTGGCTGGTCAGCTCCTGCAACGCGGCGCCGGCGTTCGACTCGTCGAACGCCACTTGCTCGCGCAGCTGGACCGGCGCGGTGAGGTGATTGAGCCCAAGGGCGATCAGCGGCATGGTGAGGATCGTTTGGGAGCGGCAGGCATCCGCGGCGTAAACTAGGCCGCGATACTGGCCGTTCCCGAGAGCGGCGGCTATATGACGAATGAACGGAGAATAGTGTGCTGAGCAGGTCGGCCAAGTTCAAGCAACTGCGGCATTTTGCGATCGGCGCCATCGGCCTGGCCGTACTGGCCGGATGCGCCTCGGTACCGGGCCAGCAGGCCGCCAAGCCGGCATCCGCGCAGCCCCTGGACCACCTGGCGGTGGTCACCCCCGATGAAGACCACGACCTCACGGCCCAGTTGCTGGCCGGCGAGATGGCGATCGTCCGCACCGACCTCAAGGCTGCCGCGGCGTCTTACGCCAAGGCCATGGGCCTGAGCAACGACCCGCGCGTGGCCCAGCAGGCCACCGAGCTGGCCACCGCCATCCACGATCCCGTGCTGGCCGGCCGCGCCATCGAGCGCTGGCAGCAGCTGGGCGCCAAGCCGGCCGACCTGGCCACGGTCCGCGCCCAGCTGGCGCTGGACCGCGGCGACACCGACGAAGCCCAGAAGCAGCTGGACGCCCTGATCTCCAGCGGCGACCCGGACGCCTGGCGCCAGTTCGGCCGCGTGCTGCTGGGCAGCCGCGACACCGCGGTTTCCGCCCGCCTGCTGGAGGCGCTGGCCACCCCGAAGCGCCTGCCGTCCGACCCGCAGGCCTGGCTGGCCATGAGCGAGCTGGGCGACAAGCTCGGCCGCCATGCCTACGCGCAGCAACTGGCCGATGCCGCGATCAAGCGCTTCAACAGCGCCGAGACCTACGCCTGGGCCGCCCAGCTGAAGTACCGCAACGGCGACCACGCCGGCGCGCAGGCCATGTTCCAGAAGGCGCTGGGCCGCGAGCCGAAGAACGCCAGCCTGCGCATGGCCTACGCCACCCTGCTGGGCCAGGCCGGCGACTACGCCGGGGCGACCAAACTGCTCGACAACGGTCCGCAGAACACCGAGACCTACGCCCTGCGCGCCACCCTGGCCGCGCGCGCCAACGACAGCAAGGCGATCGCCCGCATCTACGCCCAGCTGCAGCGCGCGCCGCGCGACGTGCGCGACAGCAACAACTTCCTGCTCGGCACTCTGGCCGAAATGCTGGACAAGAACGAGGAAGCGCTGGACTGGTACAACCAGGTGCCGGACGAGGACGACCACGCCTTCGACGCCGACCTGCGCAGCGCCATCCTGCTGCACAAGATGGGCCGGACCCCGGAATCCCACGACGTGCTGACCCAGATGCAGACCGACTACCTCGACCAGCCGGCCCAGCTGCGCCGCGCCTACGAGGCCGACGCCAGCCTGTATATGGCCGACCAGAAGTTCGCCCAGGCCGAGGCGGCCTTCAGCCGCGCGCTGCAGGTGGTGCCGGACGACCCGGAACTGCTCTACGGCCGCGGGCTGGCCTACGCCGAGACCGGCGACACCGACAAAGCGGTGGCCGATTTCCGCCGCCTGCTGCAGCTCAAGCCGGACGACATCGACGCCACCAATGCGCTGGGCTACACCCTGGCCGACGCCAACCGCGACCTGCCGGAAGCCGAGCAGCTGATCCAGACCGCGCGCAGCGCCAAGCCGAACGACCCGGCCATCGCCGATTCCTGGGGCTGGCTGCAGTACCGCCTGGGCCACCTGGACCAGGCCGAGCAGACCCTGCGCACCGCCTGGCAGGCGCGCAAGGACGCCGACGTCGGCGTGCACCTGGGCGAAGTGCTGTGGAAGCAGGGGCGCCAGGCCGACGCGCGCCGCGTATTCGACGAAGTGCACCGCATCGACCCGCACAGCAGCACCCTCCACGACACGCTCAAGCGACTGAATCCATGAGGACTTTCCTGCGTATCGCGGCGGCGGTCCTGCCGCTGCTGCTCGCCGCCTGCGTGTCCAGGCCGGCCGTGCGGATGAAGGGCGACGCCGCCCTGCTCAACGAACAGGAAGCGCGCGAGCACGTCCTGGCCGGCACCGACCACTGGGTGCTGCAGGGCAAGCTGGGCATTTCCGACGGCAAGGACGGCGGCAGCGGCACCCTGAACTGGTCGCAGGACGGCGAGCACTACGAATTCACCGTGCGCTCGCCGGTGGTCGGCAAGAGCTTCCGCCTCAGCGGCGGCCCCGATGGCGCGCTGCTCGAAGGCGTGGACGGCGGCCCGATCCGCGGGCCGGACGCCGAATCGCTGATGCTCAAGGCGCTGGGCTGGGACGTGCCGCTGCGCGAACTGCGCGCCTGGGTGCTCGGCCTGCGTGCCGACGGCGGCCCGGCGGAACTGAGCTTCGGCACCGACCGCCTGCCGTCTTTGCTGCAGCAGGACGGCTGGAACGTCGACTACCGCGAATGGGACGCCACCCGGCAGCCGCCGGTGCCGAAGAAGGTGTTCGCGGAAAAGCCGCCGTACCGGGTGCGGCTGTCGATCGACTCCTGGACGTTTCAGTAAGACCGCTCCGCGGTTAGGCTTGGCGCCCCCGCGGCCGGGTGCCGTCAGCCGGAATCGACATGAGCTATAGCATCCAGCGCGCGCTGCCGGAGCAGGTGGAGGCGCTGTGCGCCATCGAACGCGAGGCCATGGAATTGTTCCGCGGCCATCGCGCCTGGCGCTTCTACGCACCGGTGGTGATGCCGCCCGAGCTGCTGCGGCTGGCGATCGAGCGTGGCCTGGTATGGGTCGCGCTGAGCGACGCGGGCGGCGAGCCGGTGGGCTTCGTCTGGCTGGACACCGAGGACGAGGCCGGCATCGGCCTGGCCGAGATCGACGTGCTGCCGGACTGGGGCGGCCAGGGCATCGGTGCGGCGCTGCTGGAGCATGCCTGCGCCTGGGCCCGCGCCGCCGGCTATCGGCAGATCACCCTGGGCACCCTGGCCGACGTGCCGTGGAATGCCCCGTTCTATGCCAAGCATGGCTTCGTCGAGGTCGACAAGCGCGATCCGGCCTTTGCCTTCGCCCGCGAGCGCGACCTGGAGAACGGGTTCCCCGACGACCTGCGCGTGTTCATGAGCCGCAGCTTCGAGGCGCCCGGGGCGGAGGATTGGACGGTCTGGCCGGCGCCGGCCAAGCTGAACCTGTTCCTGCGCATCACCGGGCGGCGTCCCGACGGGTACCACGAGCTGCAGACGGTGTTCCGGCTGCTGGACTGGGGCGACGAGGTCCGCCTGCGCCCCCGCCGCGACGGCGTGGTGCGGCGCCTCACGGACGTCCCCGGGGTGCCGGAAGAACAGGACCTGGCGGTCCGTGCCGCCCGCCTGCTGCAGCCGCATGCGCCGGCCGGTGCCGGCGTGGATATCGAGCTGGAGAAGCGCATCCCGATGGGCGGTGGCCTGGGCGGCGGCAGTTCGGATGCGGCCACGGCGCTGGTCGCGCTCAACCATCTCTGGGGCACGGGCCTGACCGAGGACGCGCTGGCCGAGCTGGGCCGCCAGCTCGGCGCCGACGTGCCGGTCTTCGTGCGCGGACGCTCGGCCTGGGCCGAGGGCGTGGGCGACCGGCTGCAGCCGATCGTGTTGCCGCAGCGCTGGTATGTGGTGGTCGATCCGCACGAACACGTGCCCACCGCCGAGCTTTTTCAAGCGTCTGAATTGACACGAAATGCTCAGCCAGCCACAATTTCATCCTTTGCTTCGGGCGAAACAGCCGAGAACGCCTTCGAGCCGGTCGTACGCGCGCGCCACCCCCGGGTGGCTGCGGCGCTGGGCTGGCTGAACAAGTTCGGCTGGGCAAGGCTTTCCGGCAGCGGCGGTTGCATCTTCATCGAGACCAAGTCGCAGGAACGGGCGGAATTCGTCGCCGGGCAGTGCCCATCTTCATGCTCGGCCCATGTGGCCTACGGCGTGGAGCGCTCCCCGTTGCTGGAGGCACTGGCGCGCCATCGCGGCGCCGCCTGAGCCGCAAGAAACAGGTCCCGGCCCGCCGCGAGGCGGGGCCGGGACAAAAAAATTCACTGGGGCGTCGCCAAGCTGGTTAAGGCACGGGATTTTGATTCCCGCATGCGCAGGTTCGAATCCTGCCGCCCCAGCCACTTCGAAATCGAGATGGCCAAAGGCTCACTGCAATGACCGTGGACACGTCCACCCCGATGCTCTTTACCGGCAATGCGCACCGCGCCCTCGCCGAGGATGTCGCCACGCGCCTGGGCGTGCCGCTGGGCAAGGCGCTGGTCGGCCGCTTCAGCGACGGCGAGACGCAGATCGAGATCGAAGAGAACGTCCGCCGGCAGGAAGTGTTCGTGATCCAGCCGACGGGCGCGCCCAGCGCGGAGAACCTGTTCGAGCTGATGACCCTGGTGGACGCGCTCAAGCGCGCCTCGGCGGCCAGCGTGACCGCGGTGATGCCGTACTTCGGCTACGCCCGCCAGGACCGCCGCCCGCGTTCGGCGCGCGTGCCGATCACCGCCAAGATGGTGGCCAAGATGATCGGCACCGTCGGCGTCGACCGCGTGCTGACGGTGGACCTGCACGCGGACCAGATCCAGGGCTTCTTCGACATCCCGGTGGACAACGTCTATGCCTCGCCGCTGCTGCTGGCGGACATCTGGCGCAACCACTCGATGGACAACCTGATCGTGGTGAGCCCGGACGTCGGCGGCGTGGTGCGCGCCCGCGCCCTGGCCAAGCGCCTGGACGACGCGGATCTGGCCATCATCGACAAGCGCCGCCCGAAGGCGAACGTGGCCACGGTGATGAACATCATCGGCGACGTGGACGGCAAGACCTGCGTGCTGGTCGACGACATCGTCGACACCGCCGGCACCCTGTGCGCGGCCGCTGCGGCTCTGAAGGAGCGCGGCGCCCGCAAGGTGGTGGCGTACTGCGTGCATCCGGTGCTGTCCGGTGCGGCGATCAGCAACGTGGAGAACTCCCAGCTCGACCAGCTGGTGGTGACCAACACCTTGCCGCTGCGCCCGGAAGCCCAGGCCTGCGCCAAGATCCGCCAGCTTTCGGTGGCCGAGCTGCTGGCGGAGACCATCCGCCGCATCGCGTTCGGCGAATCGGTCAGCTCGCTCTACGTGGATTGATCCACAAAGTTTCCGGCTCCCTTGGTCGCGAGGGAGTCACTCAAACCGCCGCGAGGCGGATCACAACCTGAAGTAGGAATCGCCAACATGGCACAGATTCATGAAATCAAGGCCGAGAGCCGCAAGGACGAGGGGAAAGGTGCGAGCCGCCGCCTGCGTCGTGCGGACTTCGTGCCGGCCGTCGTCTACGGTGCGGGCCAGCCCCCGGAAAGCATCCAGATCTTCCACAACACCATCCTGCTTGCCGCCAAGCATGAGTGGTTCTTCTCCTCGGTGCTCGACCTGAACATCGACGGCAAGGTGCAGAAGGTGCTGGTGCGCGATTGGCAGAAGCACCCGTTCAAGCAGCAGATGCTGCACATGGACTTCCTGCGCATCAACGAGAACGAAGCCGTTCGCGTGAATGTGCCGCTGCACTTCCTCAACCAGGAAAAGTCCCCGGCCGGCAAGACCTCCGGCGTGGTGATCTCGCACAACCTGACCGAAGTGGAAGTTTCCTGCCTGCCGAAGGACCTGCCGGAGTTCATCGAACTCGACCTGGCCAGCCTGAAGCCGGGCGAGATCGTCCACCTGTCGCAGCTGTCGCTGCCGAAGGGCGTGGAAATCCCGGCCCTGCACCTGGGCGCCGATCACGACATCGCCGTGGTCACCGCCAACACGGTGAAGGAAGAAGTCGAAGAGGCTCCGGCCGAAGGCGAGGCCGCTCCGGCCGCCGACGCCGGCAAGGACGCCAAGAAGTAAGTCGCACGGCGATCCGCGCCTTCCTGGCGCGGGTCGCCGCCGCGTGCTTGCCGGCGATCCATGGCGGGTCTGCGCCTCATTGTCGGGCTGGGTAATCCCGGTGCCGAATATCTCCGAACCCGGCATAACGCCGGGTTCTGGTTTGTTGACGCCCTCGCGGCGGGGCAGGGCGAGCGCTGGGGCTTCGACGGCAAGCTGCACGGCGAAACCTGCAAGGTTCGCATCGGCGGCGAGCCGGTGTGGCTGCTCAAGCCCGCCACCTTCATGAACAAGAGCGGCCTCGCCGTCACGGCGGCGCTGCGCTACTACAAGATCGAGCCGGCCGAATGCCTGGTCGCCCATGACGAGCTGGACCTGGACGCCGGCACCGTGCGCCTGAAGTTCGATGGCGGCCACGGCGGCCAGAATGGCCTGCGCGACACCATCGCCCACCTCGGTCACGCCAAGTTCCATCGCCTGCGCATCGGCATCGGCCATCCCGGCCACCGGGACCAGGTCACGCCCTGGGTACTGGGCCGCCCCTCCGCCAAGGACGAGGACGCCATCCTGGATGGCATCGCGCGCGCGCTCAATGTGCTGCCGCTGGCGGTCGACGGGCAGTTCGACAAGGCCATGCAGCAGTTGCACACGCCGGCCAAGTGAGCCGGGCAGGGCGGGCGCCCTGGCCTTACAATTCACCGTTTTCCCCATCTCCAATTCGCGGATCTTTCCATGGGTATCAAATGCGGCATCGTCGGCCTGCCTAACGTCGGCAAGTCCACCCTGTTCAACGCGCTGACCAAGGCCGGCATCGCCGCCGCCAACTTCCCGTTCTGCACGATCGAGCCGAACGTCGGCGTGGTGCCGGTGCCGGACGCGCGCCTGCAGGCGCTGTCGGACATCGTCAATCCGCAGAAGGTGATTCCCACCGCGGTCGAATTCGTCGACATCGCGGGCCTGGTCGCCGGCGCCTCCAAGGGCGAAGGCCTGGGCAACAAGTTCCTGGCGCACATCCGCGAGGTGGATGCGATCGCCCACGTGGTGCGCTGCTTCGAGCACACCGACATCATCCACGTGGCCGGCAAGGTCGACCCGATCGCCGACATCGAAACCATCGACACCGAGCTGGCCCTGGCCGATCTCGATTCGGTGGAAAAAGCGCTGAACCGCGCCGAGCGCGCAGCCAAGGCCAACGACAAGGAAGCCGTGGCCAAGAAGCCGGTGCTGCAGAAGCTCGCCGCCGGCCTCAACGAAGGCAAGAGCGCGCGCAGCCTGGGCCTGGACGAAGAAGAAAAGGCGCTGGTGCGCGACCTGTTCCTGCTCACCTTGAAGCCGCTGATGTACATCGCCAACGTGCGCGAGGACGGCTTCGAGAACAATCCGCACCTCGACGCCGTGCGCGCCCGCGCCGTGCAGGAAGGCGCCGAAGTGGTGCCGGTATGCGCCGCCATCGAAGAGGAGCTCTCGCAGCTCGAAGACGCCGACCGCGACGAATTCCTTAAGGACCTGGGCCTGGACGAGCCGGGCCTCAACCGCGTGATCCGCGCCGGCTACACCCTGCTCAAGCTGCAGACCTACTTCACCGCGGGCGTAAAGGAAGTTCGCGCCTGGACGATCAAGCGCGGCTTCACCGCCCCGCAGGCGGCCGGCGTGATCCACACCGATTTCGAGCGCGGCTTCATCCGTGCCGAGACGGTGTCGTACGACGACTTCATCCAGTTCAAGGGCGAGACCGGCGCCGCAGCAGCGGGCCGCCTGCGCAAGGAAGGCAAGGACTACGTGGTGAAGGACGGCGACGTGCTGCACTTCCTGTTCAACGTCTGACCGGAATCTTCCGTAAGAACGGCGGCGGCACCTCGCGGTGTCCGCCGCTTTTTTGTTTCCGGCGCCGGCGCTGCCAGACTGTGCGCAGAGTCCTGGGAGAGCGGCATGTCCGGCGAAAACCATCCATTGCGCCTGCGCCTGGGGCGCCCCGCGGACGCCCGCGCGATCGGCCTGCTGGTGCGCCGGGTGGCCCGCCGCTGGGTGGTGCCGGACCAGCCGAAGGCGGTAGGGCGGGCGATGCTGGCGCGCTTCAGCGCCCGCGGTTTCCGCGAGCGGATGCTGGCGGGGCAGCGCTTCCACCTGGCCTTCCTGGGGCCGGTGCTGGTGGGCGTATCGGGCATGCGCGACGACAGCCACCTGGTGCAGCTCTTCGTCGGCACGCGCTACCACGGCCGCGGCATCGCCCGGAAGTTGTGGCAGCGGACCATGGATGACGCCATCCGCCGTGCCGGCACCCGCCGCTTCACCCTCAATGCCTCGCGCTGCGCGGTGCCGGTCTATCTGCACCTGGGCTTCGTGCCGATCGGGCCGGAAGGGCGCTCGCCCAAGGGCGTGGTCAGCACGCCGATGGCGCTCGCCTTAGGCCGCGCCGGGGCGCGCAAGCCGGCGGCATAATAGGCGTCCTTTCACCAGCCGGAGCCTCCATGTCGGGCACGCAGCACGAAGTCAGTTTCCGTTTCCTGGCCCAGCCCACCGACGTGAATTTCGGCGGCAAGGTGCACGGCGGCATGGCGATGAAGTGGATCGACCAGGCCGGCTATGCCTGCGCGGTGGCCTGGAGCGGGGCGTATTGCGTCACCGCGTCGGTGAGCGGTATTCAGTTCGTGGCGCCGATCCTGATCGGCGACCTGGTGACCGTGCGCGCGCGCCTGATCCACACCGGCCGCTCCAGCATGCACATGGCGGTGGACGTGCTGGCGCGCGACCTGCGCAAGGACGAGCACCGCCTGGCGACCAGCT
Organism: Dyella sp. LX-66; assembly: GCF_018599165.1. Classification (NCBI taxonomy): domain Bacteria; kingdom Pseudomonadati; phylum Pseudomonadota; class Gammaproteobacteria; order Lysobacterales; family Rhodanobacteraceae; genus Dyella; species Dyella sp. LX-66. Next base: position 18,753 of record NZ_JAHFVJ010000001.1, on the reverse strand, counting down.
GCGTGATGGTGTTCGTCGCGCTCGACAGCCCCGACGGCAAACCCACGCCGGTGCCGGTATGGGAGCCGCGCGACGAGGCCGAGCGGCAGCTGCAGGCGCAGGCGAAACGCCTGATGGATCTGTCCAAGGAGATGGAGCAGCTGATCGACGCGAAGGGGCATTCGGACGTCTGAGCGCGGCGCTGCGCGAGGCTTGATTCGCCGGCCCCGCACACGTATTTTTTGCGTGCTCGGGTGTTGACAGAGCCAGGCTCGATCCACACAATAGCCGTTCTTTGTTGGAGGAATACCCAAGCGGCCAACGGGGGCAGACTGTAAATCTGCTGGCTTACGCCTTCGGTGGTTCGAATCCACCTTCCTCCACCAGACGAGTTCCGCACAGGCGGGAGTAGTTCAACGGTAGAACCTCAGCCTTCCAAGCTGATGGTGCGGGTTCGATTCCCGTCTCCCGCTCCATTGATCTTGCTCCAGATAGAACCTGTACGTAGAGAACCTGGTCTGGCAGTTTTCGTGCTCATGTAGCTCAGTCGGTAGAGCACTTCCTTGGTAAGGAAGAGGTCGCTGGTTCGATTCCAGTCATGAGCACCACTTAGTTGGTCTTCGCGGTTATCGCTCTCCACTTTTTCGTTATCTGACTCCATCGGGGTTTAGCGCGCATGGCAAAGGGTAAGTTCGAACGCACCAAGCCGCACGTCAACGTCGGCACGATCGGTCACGTGGACCACGGCAAGACGACGCTGACGGCGGCGCTGACGAAGGTGGGTGCCGAGCGATTCGGCGGCGAATTCAAGGCTTATGACGCGATCGACGCGGCGCCGGAAGAAAAGGCGCGCGGTATCACGATCTCGACGGCGCACGTGGAATACGAATCGCCGAACCGCCACTACGCGCACGTGGACTGCCCGGGCCACGCCGACTACGTGAAGAACATGATCACGGGTGCGGCGCAGATGGACGGCGCGATCCTGGTGTGCTCGGCCGCTGACGGTCCGATGCCGCAGACGCGTGAGCACATCCTGCTGTCGCGCCAGGTGGGCGTGCCGTACATCGTGGTCTTCCTGAACAAGGCGGACATGGTGGACGACAAGGAGCTGCTCGAGCTGGTCGAGATGGAAGTGCGCGAGCTGCTGTCGAAGTACGAGTTCCCGGGCGACGACACCCCGATCATCGTGGGTTCGGCGCGTGCGGCGCTGGAAGGCGACCAGTCGGACATCGGCGTGCCGGCGATCATCAAGCTGGTGGAAGCGCTGGACACGTACATTCCGGAGCCGGTGCGTACGCTGGACAAGCCGTTCCTGATGCCGGTGGAAGACGTGTTCTCGATCTCGGGCCGCGGCACGGTGGTGACCGGTCGTATCGAGACGGGCATCATCAAGGTGGGCGAGGAAATCGAGATTGTCGGTATCCGCCCGACCGTGAAGACGACCGTGACCGGCGTGGAAATGTTCCGCAAGCTGCTGGACCAGGGCCAGGCGGGCGACAACGTGGGTCTGCTGCTGCGCGGCACGAAGCGTGACGAAGTGGAGCGCGGCCAGGTGCTGGCCAAGCCGGGTTCGATCACGCCGCACACGGACTTCGAGGCCGAGGTGTACGTGCTGTCGAAGGACGAGGGTGGCCGTCATACCCCGTTCTTCAAGGGCTACCGCCCGCAGTTCTACTTCCGCACCACCGACGTGACCGGCGCGATCGAGCTGCCGGAAGGCGTGGAGATGGTGATGCCGGGTGACAACGTGAAGATGAAGGTGACCCTGATCGCGCCGATCGCGATGACGGACGGCCTGCGCTTCGCGATCCGCGAAGGTGGCCGCACCGTCGGCGCCGGCGTCGTCGCCAAGGTCACCAAGTAAGTAGTATCATTGGGAGTCGCCCGCCGTGCGGGCTGCAGGATGCCAGACCGGCATCCCGCAGCAGGCCAGGCGCGCGGCTCCACTGATTTTCAAACGTACGCCAGTAGCTCAATTGGCAGAGCAGCGGTCTCCAAAACCGCAGGTTGGGGGTTCGAGTCCCTCCTGGCGTGCCACCTTCCCGAGGACCGAAGACGGGTGGCGAGTGGTATCTGGGGCTTCGGGGCCCGGGTGCCGGCTCCTATCCGATCGCTTGCATGAATACCAAGGCAGAACAGCCCAAGGGCGCTAACCTCAAGGAGGCGGGCGCCGCCGACATCGCCAAGCTGGTGCTTGCCGTGCTGGTGCTGGTCGCCGGTGTCTTTGCGTACTCCTGGTACAGCAACGATGCGAGCGTCCCCGGCTCGGTGCGCCTGGTCGGCGTGCTGGTGGCCCTGGTCGCGGCGCTCGGCATTGCTGCCACGACCGCGCTCGGCCGCCGCGTCCGCTCCTTCCTGGGCGAGTCCCAGTTCGAAATGCGCAAGGTGGTCTGGCCCAAGCGTGACGAGACGCTGAAGACCACTGGCATCATCATCGTCGTGGTGGTCGTTCTCTCCCTGCTGCTGGGCGTGATCGACCTCATCCTCAAGTCGGTCGTGCTCGACTGGCTGCTCAAGCTGGGTTCGTGAGGTAAAGAGCATGAGCAAGCGTTGGTATGTGGTGCACGCCTATTCGGGCTTCGAAAACCAGGTGCGCAAGTCGCTGGTCGAGCGCATTCAGCGCGCCGGCATGGAAGAGCGCTTCGGCGAAGTGCTGGTCCCGACCGAGGAAGTGATCGAGATGCGCGGCGGCCAGAAGCGCCGCAGCGATCGCAAGTTCTTCCCGGGCTACGTGCTGGTGCAGATCGAGACCGACACCGAGGGCAAGGCTCCCCGGATCGACGACGAATGCTGGCATCTGGTCAAGGAAACCCCCAAGGTGATGGGCTTCATCGGCGGTACCGCCGACCGCCCGCTGCCGATCCGCGACAGCGAAGCCGACAACATCCTCAGCCGCGTCCGCGAGGGCGTGGAGAAGCCGAAGCCGAAGGTCTTGTTTGAGCCGGGTGAAATGGTCCGCGTGACCGACGGCCCGTTCAACGACTTCAATGGCGTGGTCGAGGAAGTCAACTACGAGAAGAGCCGCCTGCGCGTCGCGGTGCTCATCTTCGGCCGTTCGACCCCGGTCGAGCTCGAATTCGGACAGGTCGAGAAGGCCTGACGCAAGCCCCGGCACGGGGCTTGCTTAAAACTTGATCACTCCGTAAACTACGCGGTTCACGCCGGGGCATTTCGCTCGGCGTGTCCGTATTTCTCGGTTCGCTGGAGCGCGGACCGCCCTACATCCAGGGAATGTGCACTGCGAGGAGCCGCAAGGCGCCCGAACTCGCGAGGAAAATCCAATGGCAAAGAAAGTCGTCGGTTATATCAAGCTGCAGGTCAAGGCCGGCCAGGCCAACCCGTCGCCGCCGGTGGGCCCCGCCCTCGGCCAGCGCGGCCTGAACATCATGGAATTCTGCAAGGCGTTCAATGCCGCCACGCAGAAGATGGAACCGGGCATGCCGATTCCCGTGATCATCACGGCCTATTCGGACCGCAGCTTCACCTTCATCACCAAGACCCCCCCGGCCTCCGTGCTCATCAAGAAGGTCACGGGTATCGCCAAGGGTTCGTCGAAGCCGAATACCGACAAGGTCGGCAAGATCACCCGCAAGCAGCTGGAAGACGTTGCGAAGCAGAAGGAGCCGGATCTCACGGCTGCCGATCTGGATGCCGCCGTGCGCACCATCGCCGGCAGCGCGCGCAGCATGGGCTTCGTGGTGGAGGGTTAAGACATGGCAAAGATCACCAAGCGTTTGAAGGCCGCCCAGGCGGCGGTGCAGCCGGGCAAGCTCTATGGCCTGGAAGAAGCCCTGAAGATCGTCAAGGACAACGCCAAGGCCAAGTTCGCCGAGTCGGTGGACGTGGCGGTGCGCCTCGGCATCGATGCGAAGAAGTCCGACCAGGGCGTGCGCGGCTCCTCGCTGCTGCCGCACGGCACCGGCAAGACCATCAAGGTCGCCGTGTTCGTGCCGGCCGGTGAGAAGGCCGAGGCCGCCAAGGCCGCCGGCGCCGACGCCGTCGGCATGGACGACCTGGCCGAGCGCATGCAGGCCGGCGATCTCGACTTCGGTCGCGTCATCGCCACGCCGGACGCGATGCGCGTCGTCGGCAAGCTGGGCCAGCTGCTCGGTCCGCGCGGCCTGATGCCGAACCCGAAGGACGGCTCGGTCACCGCCGACGTCGCCACCGCGGTGAAGAACGCCAAGGCTGGCCAGGTGAAGTTCCGCAACGACAAGGCGGGCATCATCCACGCCACCATCGGCAAGGCCAGCTTCGAGGCCGCGCAGCTCGCCGACAACCTCAATGCGCTCATCGCCGACCTGCTGAAGGCCAAGCCTTCCACGGCGAAGGGCCAGTACCTGCAGAAGATCGCCCTGTCCAGCACGATGGGCGTGGGCGTTCCGGTCGACACCTCCACCGTGGCTGTGTCGGCCAAGTAAGTCATCAAGTCCTGCGCCGGCGATGCCGGCGCAGGCACGTTTTTGAGGGCAGGTGGCGTTCTTCCCGAACGTCGCCGCCGTCAAAGACCGCAGGCGCGATCAGCGCGCGACGACGACGAGCAGGGAGCTCGTATTGGCATGGAATCGCCGTCGTCGGCAGCGGGGTCGCTTAATCGGTTCCCTTGCGGATCCGGCCTGCGCAGATGGTGCTGCCCCTTCTGGAATTTGTTCTGGAAAGGCCACCACCCGGGATCCCTCAGGATCCCCGACGTCACGGAAGGCGTCGCCCAGGACCGCAAGCGGCAGGAGTCGCAAGCGGATTTCAAAGTGGAGGAGTGATATGGCTCTGAATCTCTCTCAGAAGCAAGAAGTAGTCGCCGAACTGGCAGAAGTTGCCGCGAAGGCTCACTCCTTGGTCGCTGCCGAGTACGCGGGCACCACGGTCGAACAGATGACCGCGATGCGCAAGAAGGCTCGTGAATCCGGTGTGTTCTTGAAGGTTGCCAAGAACACGCTCGCTTCGCGCGCCGTGGCTGGTACCGAGTTCGAGGTCGTCAAGGACGTCCTGACCGGTCCGCTGCTGTATGCGTTCTCGACCGAGGAGCCCGGCGCTGCCGGTCGCCTGATCAAGGAATTCGCCAAGACCAACGACAAGCTCAAGGCCAAGGTCGTTTCCGTGGAAGGCAAGCTGTACCCCGCCGCCCACGTGGAAGTCCTGGCCTCGCTGCCGACCCGCGAAGAAGCCCTCGCCATGCTGGCCCGTGTGCTGGCCGAGCCCGCTGCGATGTTCGCCCGCGCCGTCAAGGCCGTGGCCGACAAGCAGGGTGGCGGCGAAGCGGCTCCGGCCGAGGCCGCGGCTGAAGCTTGATCGCTCAGTTCGACGAAATTTCTAACCGAATCAATTTCCAGAGGTAATCAAAATGTCCCTGACCAACGAACAGATCGTTGAAGCCGTCGCCGCCAAGTCGCTGATGGAAGTGATGGAGCTGGTGAAGGCCATCGAAGAGAAGTTTGGCGTGTCCGCCGCCGCCCCGGTCATGATGGCCGCCGGCCCGGCCGCCGCTGGCCCGGCTGCCGAAGAGCAGACCGAGTTCGACGTGATCCTGAAGAGCGCCGGCGAGAAGAAGGTCGACGTGATCAAGGCCGTCCGCGCCATCACCGGCCTGGGCCTGAAGGAAGCGAAGGACCTGACCGAGGCCGGTGGCGTCGTGAAGGAAGCCGCTTCGAAGGATGACGCTGCGAAGTTCAAGAAGGACCTCGAAGCTGCCGGCGCCACGGTCGAACTGAAGTAATCGGCGCTCTTGCGCGCCGTCAGTTTGATCTAGCGTCAAGCAAGCCTGGGAGCGAAAGCTCCCGGGCTTTGCCTGCTTAAGCAGGCAGCGGTACCCGAGGGAGGCAAGGCATGGAGCATGGCGAGTCGGCGGCAGGCCGAATCCTCATGCTCGATTCCTTCGAATCCCTGCAAATCCATTCAGCCGGTGTGTGCACCACCGGCGTCACTGCGAACCGAGGCGGTACCCACCATGACCTACTCGTTTACCGAGAAGAAGCGCATCCGCAAGGATTTCGGCAAGCGTCCCCCTGTACTGGGCGTGCCGAACCTGCTGACCATCCAGACCGATTCCTACAGGGAGTTCCTGCAGGAGCAGGTCGCGCCGAAACAGCGCGACGACAAGGGTCTGCACGCCGCGCTGAAGTCGGTCTTCCCGATCGTCAGCTATTCCGGCAATGCGGCTCTGGAGTACGTCGACTATCGACTGGGCGAGCCCGCGTTCGACGAGCGCGAATGCCGTAACCGCGGCATGACCTTCGGCGCGCCGCTGCGCGTCACCGTGCGCCTGGTCATCTACGACAAGGACAGCCCGGCATCGAAGAAGGCCGTCAAGTACGTGAAGGAGCAGGAGGTCTACATGGGCGAGATTCCGCTCATGACCGACACCGGCACCTTCATCATCAACGGCACCGAGCGCGTCATCGTCTCGCAGCTGCACCGTTCGCCGGGCGTGTTCTTCGACCACGACCGCGGCAAGACGCACAGCTCGGGCAAGCTGCTGTTCTCGGCCCGCGTGATCCCCTACCGCGGCTCCTGGCTGGACTTCGAGTTCGACCCGAAGGACGCGCTGTACACCCGTATCGACCGTCGCCGCAAGCTGCCGGTGACGGTGCTGCTGCGCGCGCTGGGCTACTCCAACGAAGAGATGCTCGACATCTTCTTCGAGCACAACGTGTTCCACCTGGGCAAGAAGGGCGGCACCACGCTGGAGCTCGTCGCCGAGCGCCTGCGCGGCGAAACGCTGACCTTCGACCTGGTCGTGGGCGACAAGGTGCTGGTGGAAGCCGGCAAGCGCATCACCGCGCGCCACGTCCGCCAGCTGGCGGCCGAGAACATCACCGCGCTGGAAGTGCCGGACGACTACCCGGTCGGCCGCATCCTGGCGGTCGACATCGTTGACTCCAAGACCGGCGAGCTGCTGGCCTCGGCCAACGACGAGATCACCGCCGACCAGCTCGAGAACTTCCGCAAGGCCGGCATCGAGACGGTGCCGACCCTGTACGTGAACGACCTCGACCGCGGCGCCTACGTCTCGCACACCCTGCGCATCGACAACACCAAGACGCAGCTCGAGGCGCTGGTGGAGATCTACCGCATGATGCGCCCGGGCGAGCCGCCGACCAAGGACGCCGCGCAGAACCTGTTCTACAACCTGTTCTTCACCTTCGACCGCTACGACCTGTCGGCCGTCGGCCGCATGAAGTTCAACCGCCGCGTCGGCCGCAAGGAGATCGTCGGTCCGGGCGTGCTGTACGACCACAAGTACTTCGGCGAGCGCAAGGAAGAGGAAGCGCAGAACCTGGTGCAGTCGCAGGGCGACAGCTCCGACATCCTCGACGTGCTGAAGGTGCTGATCGACATCAAGAACGGCCACGGCACGGTTGACGACATCGACCACCTGGGCAACCGCCGCGTGCGTTCCGTGGGCGAAATGGCGGAGAACACCTTCCGCATCGGCCTGGTGCGCGTCGAGCGCGCCGTGCGCGAGCGCCTGTCGCTGGCCGAGTCCGAGGGCCTGACCCCGCAGGAACTGATCAACGCCAAGCCGGTCGCGGCGGCGGTGAAGGAGTTCTTCGGCTCCTCGCAGCTCAGCCAGTTCATGGACCAGAACAACCCGCTGTCGGAAGTAACGCACAAGCGCCGCGTCTCGGCCCTCGGCCCGGGCGGCCTGACCCGCGAGCGCGCCGGCTTCGAAGTGCGCGACGTGCACCCGACCCATTACGGCCGCGTCTGCACCATCGAAACGCCGGAAGGCCCGAACATCGGCCTGATCAACTCGCTGGCCGTGTACGCCCGCACCAATGCCTACGGCTTCCTGGAGACGCCGTACCGCAAGGTCGAGAACGGCAAGGTCACCGACAAGGTGGACTACCTCTCCGCGATCGAAGAGGGCGACCACGTGATCGCCCAGGCGAACTCGCCGTTGAAGGACGGCCGCTTCGTCGAAGACTTCGTGTCCTGCCGCTTCCGCGGCGAGTCCGAGCTGCGTCCGGCGGCCGAAGTCGGCTACATGGACGTGTCGCCGATGCAGACCGTGTCGGTGGCGGCGGCGCTGGTGCCGTTCCTGGAGCACGACGACGCCAACCGCGCGCTGATGGGCGCGAACATGCAGCGCCAGGCCGTGCCGACGCTGCGTTCGCAGACCCCGCTGGTCGGTACCGGCATCGAGCGCGCCGTGGCGCGCGACTCGGGCGTGATCGTCACCGCCAAGCGCGGCGGCGTGATCGACCAGGTCGACGCCGGCCGTATCGTGGTGCGCGTCAATGAGAGCGAAGTCGGCGACAACGACGCCGGCGTCGATATCTACACGCTGACCAAGTACACCCGTTCCAACCAGAACACCAACCTCAACCAGCGTCCGCTGGTAAACGTGGGCGACGTGGTGGCGAAGGGCGACACGCTGGCCGACGGTTCGTCGACCGACCTGGGCGAGCTCGCGCTCGGCCAGAACATGCTGATCGCCTTCATGCCGTGGAACGGCTACAACTTCGAAGACTCGATCCTGCTGTCCGAGCGTGTCGTGCAGGAAGACCGCTACACCTCGATCCACATCGAGGAGCTGGCCTGCATCGCGCGCGACACCAAGCTGGGTGCCGAGGAAATCACCGCCGACATCCCGAACGTGGGTGAGCAGGCGCTGGCCCGCCTCGACGAATCCGGCATCGTGTACATCGGCGCCGAAGTGAAGGCGGGCGACATCCTGGTCGGCAAGGTCACGCCCAAGGGCGAAAGCCAGCTGACCCCGGAAGAGAAGCTGCTGCGCGCGATCTTCGGCGAGAAGGCTTCGGACGTGAAGGACAGCTCGCTGCGCGTGCCCCCGGGCATGGACGGCACCGTCATCGACGTGCAGGTCTTCACCCGCGACGGCATCGAGAAGGACAAGCGCGCGAAGCAGATCGAGGAAATGGAAGTCAAGCGCATCCGCAAGGACCTTGACGACCAGTTCCGCATCCTCGAGGGCGCCATCTACAACCGCATGCGCACGCAGCTGGTCGGCAAGATCGCCAACAGCGGCCCGGGCGGCCTGAAGCGCGGCGCCGAAGTCACCGACGCCTACCTGGACAGCCTGAAGAAGGACGACTGGTTCAAGGTCAACGTCAAGGACGAGGACGTCACCGAGTTCCTCGAGCGTGCGGCCGACCAGGTCAAGCGCCATCGCGAGGAGTTCGACAAGCGCTTCAAGGAGAAGCAGGGCAAGATCACCCAGGGCGACGACCTCGCGCCGGGCGTGCTGAAGATGGTCAAGGTGTTCCTGGCCGTGAAGCGCCGCATCCAGCCGGGCGACAAGATGGCCGGCCGTCACGGCAACAAGGGCGTGGTGTCCAACGTGGTGCCGGTCGAAGACATGCCGTTCATGGCGGACGGCACCTCGGTCGACATCGTGCTGAACCCGCTGGGCGTGCCCTCGCGTATGAACATCGGCCAGATTCTGGAAGTGCATCTTGGCTGGGCCGCGAAGGGCCTGGGCAAGAAGATCCAGAAGATGCTCGAAGCGCAGGCCAAGGTGGCGCAGATCCGCGAATTCCTGGATCAGATCTACAACCACCATGTGGCTGGCGCCGTGCAGCACGTCGACCTGAAGTCGCTGACCGACGAAGAAATCTTCACCCTGGCCGACAACCTGCAGGAAGGCGTGCCGATGGCAACGCCGGTGTTCGACGGCGCCGAAGAGTCCGAGCTGAAGGCGATGCTGCGCCTGGCGGATCTGCCCGAGTCGGGCCAGACCACGCTGTTCGACGGTCGTACCGGCGAAGCGTTCGACCGTCCGGTCACCGTCGGCTACATGCACTACCTGAAGCTGAACCACCTGGTCGACGACAAGATGCACGCGCGTTCCACCGGTCCGTACTCGCTCGTCACCCAGCAGCCGCTGGGCGGCAAGGCGCAGTTCGGCGGTCAGCGCTTCGGCGAAATGGAAGTCTGGGCGCTGGAAGCCTACGGCGCGGCCTACACCCTGCAGGAAATGCTGACGGTGAAGTCCGACGACGTGCAGGGCCGCAACCAGATGTACAAGAACATCGTCGACGGCAACCACGAGATGGCGGCCGGCATGCCGGAGTCCTTCAACGTGCTCGTGAAGGAAATCCGCTCGCTCGGCATCGACATCGACCTGGAAGAGATCAAGTAACCCCTGGGTTACAGGAGCTTATGCAATGAAAGATTTGCTCAATCTGTTCAACCAGCAGCGCGCCACGCCCGATTTCGATTCGATCAAGATCGCGCTGGCCTCGCCGGAGTTGATCCGTTCCTGGTCGTACGGTGAAGTGAAGAAGCCGGAGACCATCAACTACCGCACCTTCAAGCCGGAGCGCGACGGCCTGTTCTGCGCCGCCATCTTCGGCCCGGTGAAGGACTACGAGTGCCTGTGCGGCAAGTACAAGCGCATGAAGCACCGCGGCGTGGTCTGCGAAAAGTGCGGCACCGAGGTCACCCTGGCCAAGGTGCGCCGCGAGCGCATGGGCCACATCGAGCTGGCCAGCCCGACCGCGCACATCTGGTTCCTCAAGTCGCTGCCGTCGCGCATCGGCCTGATGCTGGACATGACCCTGCGCGACATCGAGCGCATCCTGTACTTCGAAGCCTTCGTGGTGATCGATCCGGGTCTGACCGCGCTTGAGCGCGGCCAGCTGCTGAGCGAAGACCAGTACCTCGAAGCCGTGGAAGAGCACGGCGACGAGTTCGACGCGCGCATGGGCGCCGAGGCGGTGTACGAGCTGCTGAAGTCGCTCGACCTGCCGGGCGAAGTGGTGCGCCTGAAGGAAGAGATCTCCTCGACCAACTCCGAGACCAAGCTCAAGCGCCTCACCAAGCGCGTGAAGCTGATCGAGGCGTTCCTGGAGTCGGGCAACCGTCCGGAGTGGATGGTGTTGACCGTGCTACCGGTGCTGCCGCCGGACCTGCGTCCGCTGGTTCCGCTGGACGGCGGCCGCTTCGCGACCTCCGACCTCAACGACCTGTACCGCCGCGTCATCAACCGCAACAACCGCCTCAAGCGCCTGCTCGAGCTCAATGCGCCCGACATCATCGTGCGCAACGAGAAGCGCATGCTGCAGGAATCGGTCGATGCGCTGCTCGACAACGGCCGCCGCGGCCGTGCCATCACCGGCACGAACAAGCGCGCGCTGAAGTCGCTGGCCGACATGATCAAGGGCAAGCAGGGCCGCTTCCGCCAGAACCTGCTCGGCAAGCGCGTGGACTACTCCGGTCGTTCGGTGATCGTGGTGGGCCCGACCCTGCGCCTGCACCAGTGTGGCCTGCCCAAGAAGATGGCGCTCGAGCTGTTCAAGCCCTTCATCTTCGCCAAGCTGCAGGCGCGCGGCGAAGCGACCACCATCAAGGCCGCCAAGAAGCTCGTCGAGCGCGAGGAAGGCCAGGTGTGGGACATCCTCGAGGACGTGATCCGCGAGCATCCGGTGCTGCTGAACCGCGCACCGACCCTGCACCGCCTGGGCATCCAGGCGTTCGAGCCGGTGCTGATCGAAGGCAAGGCGATCCAGCTGCATCCGCTGGTCTGTACCGCCTTCAACGCCGACTTCGACGGCGACCAGATGGCCGTGCACGTGCCGCTCTCGATCGAGGCGCAGCTGGAAGCGCGCGCCCTGATGATGTCCTCGAACAACATCCTGTCGCCCGCCAACGGCGAGCCGATCATCGTGCCGACCCAGGACGTGGTGCTGGGCCTGTACTACATGACCCGCGAGCTGGTGAACGTGAAGGGCACCGGGATGGTGTTCTCGAGCATCAGCGAGGTGCGCCGCGCCTATGACAACCGTGCGGTGGAACTGCACGCGAAGATCAAGGTGCGCATGAACGTCACCCAGATCGACGAGGAAGGCAACCGCAGCAGCTCCGTGCAGCTGGCGGATACCACCGTCGGTCGCGCGCTGCTGGTCGAGATCCTGCCGGAAGGCCTGCCGTTCTCGCTGGCCAACACCGAGCTGACCAAGAAGGCCATCTCGCGCCTGATCAACTCCAGCTACCGCCTGCTGGGCCTGAAGGACACCGTGGTGTTCGCGGACAAGCTGATGTACACCGGCTTCCGCTTCGCGACCCGCGCCGGCATCTCGATCGGCATCGATGACATGATCATCCCCGAGCAGAAGAAGCCGATCCTGGAAGAGGCCGAGAAGGAAGTGGTCGAGATCCAGGAGCAGTACCAGTCGGGCCTGGTCACCGCCGGCGAGCGCTACAACAAGGTGGTCGACATCTGGTCGCGCACCAACGAGCTGGTGGCCAAGGCGATGATCGACGGCATCGGCACCGAGAAGGTGACCAATGCCAAGGGCGAGATCGTCGCCCAGAAGTCGATGAACTCGCTGTACATCATGGCCGACTCCGGCGCGCGTGGTTCGGTCGCGCAGATCCGCCAGCTGGCCGGCATGCGCGGCCTGATGGCCCGTCCGGACGGCTCGATCATCGAGACCCCGATCAAGGCCAACTTCCGCGAAGGCCTGAACGTGCTGCAGTACTTCAACTCCACCCACGGCGCCCGTAAGGGCCTGGCGGATACGGCGCTGAAGACCGCCAACTCGGGTTACCTGACCCGCCGCCTGGTGGACGTGGCGCAGGACGTGGTGATCACCTCCCTCGACTGCGGTACCGAGGAAGGCGTGATCATGCAGCCGATCGTGGAAGGCGGCGACGTGGTCGAGCCGCTGCGCGAGCGCGTGCTGGGCCGCGTGGTGGTCGAAGACGTCTACGGCCCGGGCGAGGACAACGAGCCGATCGTCACCCGCGACACCCTGCTGGACGAAGCCTTGGTCGAGAAGCTCGACAAGGCCGGCGTGCAGTCGATCAAGGTGCGCTCGCCGATCACCTGCCAGGCATCGCATGGCGTGTGCGCGCTGTGCTACGGCCGCGATCTGGCCCGTGGCCACCTGGTCAACATGGGCGAGGCCGTGGGCGTGGTTGCCGCGCAGTCGATCGGCGAACCCGGCACCCAGCTGACCATGCGTACGTTCCACATCGGTGGTGCGGCTTCGCGTGCGGCGGCGGTGGACAACGTGACGGTGAAGACCACCGGCACGCTGAAGTTCAACAACCTCAAGACCGTGCAGCACGCCCAGGGCCACCTGGTGGCGGTGTCGCGTTCGGGCGAAGTGTCGGTGATCGACGCCAACGGCCGCGAGCGCGAGCGCTACAAGGTGCCGTACGGCTCGACCATCGCGGTCAAGGACGGCGATCCGGTCAAGGCTGGCCAGACCGTGGCCAACTGGGATCCGCATACCCATCCGATCGTGTCGGAAGTGGCCGGTACCGTGCGCTTCATCGACTTCATCGATGGCGTTACCGTGCAGAGCCAGACCGACGAGCTGACCGGCCTGGAGTCGGCGGTGGTGACCGATCCGAAGCGTCGCGGCACCGCGGCCAAGGACCTGCGCCCGATCGTCCGCCTGGAAGACAGCAAGGGCCGCGAGCTCAAGCTGCCGGGCACCGACGTGCCGGCGCAGTACATGCTGCCTGCCGGCGCGATCGTGTCGATCCAGAACGGCGCCGAAGTGGGCGTGGGCGACGTGGTTGCCCGTATCCCGCAGGAAACCTCCAAGACCCGCGACATCACGGGTGGTCTGCCCCGCGTGGCCGACCTGTTCGAAGCGCGCAAGCCGAAGGAGCCGGCGATTCTGGCCGAGCGCTCCGGCGTGGTCAGCTTCGGCAAGGACACCAAGGGCAAGCAGCGCCTGATCATCAAGGACTCCGACGGCAACGAGCACGAGGAGCTGATCCCGAAGTGGCGCCAGGTCATCGTGTTCGAAGGCGAGCACGTGGAGAAGGGCGAAACCGTGGTGGACGGCGAGCCGAATCCGCACGACATCCTGCGCCTGCTGGGTGTCGAGCCGCTGGCTTCGTACCTGGTCAAGGAAATCCAGGACGTCTACCGCCTGCAGGGCGTGAAGATCAACGACAAGCACATCGAAACGATCATTCGCCAGATGCTGCGCAAGGTTGAGATCACCGAGGCGGGCGACAGCCATTACCTTCGTGGCGAGCAGGTCGAGCGTGTCCGCATCAATGCGGAAAACGACCGCGCCAGCTCGCGCAACGAGCGTCCGGCGGACTTCCAGTCGGTGCTGCTGGGCATTACCAAGGCGTCGCTGGCGACCGAGTCGTTCATCTCGGCCGCTTCGTTCCAGGAGACCACCCGCGTCCTTACCGAGGCGGCGGTCCGTGGCACGCGCGACACCTTGCGAGGCCTGAAGGAAAATGTTATTGTCGGCCGTCTCATCCCGGCAGGTACGGGTTTGGCGTACCACGCGCAGCGTCGTCGCCAGGGCGGTCTTACCGCCGCGGAGCTGGATACCCTTTCCGGCACCGCTTCCCCGGTCTCCTTCGCGGAAGCCACCGTCGGTAGCGACAATGGTTCGGAGTAAGCCCCGTCGGGGACTTGCTCGCTGACATACGAAATGAGGCGCAAGGATTGCGCCTCGTGTTCGAGTCATGGAGGGCAGGGCGTCAGCTTGTCTGTGACGAGCTGCCCATGTTAAATTCCCGCTTCTTGGCAGACCGAGCTGATTCGGTCTGCCTTTATGTTTCTCAGGAAAAGTTACGCATGTCGACTATCAACCAGTTGGTGCGCAAGTCCCGCAGCCCGAAGAGCTACAAGAGTGCTTCTCCGGCCCTGCAGAACAGCCCGCAGCGCCGCGGCGTTTGCACGCGCGTCTACACCACCACCCCGAAGAAGCCGAATTCGGCCCTGCGTAAGGTTGCCAAGGTGCGCCTGACCAACGGTTACGAAGTCATCAGCTACATCGGCGGCGAAGGCCACAACCTGCAGGAGCACTCGGTGGTGCTCATCCGCGGCGGCCGCGTCAAGGATCTGCCGGGTGTGCGTTATCACACGGTGCGCGGCAGCCTCGACTGCGCCGGCGTCACCAAGCGCCGTCAGTCGCGCTCCAAGTACGGCGCCAAGCGCCCGAAGAGCTAAAGAGCTAAAGGACAACGAGAAATGTCGCGTAAAGGTTCCCATCCCGCCCGCCTGGTCCTGCCGGACCCCAAGCACGGCAGCCAGCTGATCGCCCGCTTCATCAACATGGTGATGAAGAGCGGCAAGAAGTCCGTGGCCGAAGCCATCGTCTACGGTGCGCTCGATCACCTGGGCGAGAAGCACGCCGAGCCGGTCTCGCTGGTCGAGAAGGCGCTGAACAACATTGCTCCCGCGGTCGAGGTTAAGTCCCGCCGCGTCGGTGGTGCCACTTACCAGGTGCCGGTCGAAGTGCGCTCCGGTCGCCGCATGGCGCTGGCCATGCGCTGGGCCATCGAGTCCGCCCGCAAGCGCGGCGAGACCTCGATGCCGCGCAAGCTGGCTGCCGAGCTGCTTGAGGCTTCCGAGAATCGCGGTGGCGCGATCAAGAAGCGCGAAGAGACGCATCGCATGGCCGAGGCCAACAAGGCGTTCTCGCACTACCGCTGGTAAGCAAAGTACAGATTCGAGGTTACTACCGTGGCACGCACCACCCCCATCGAGCGCTACCGCAACTTCGGCATCATGGCCCACATCGATGCCGGTAAGACCACGACCACGGAGCGCATCCTGTTCTACACCGGCGTCAGTCACAAGATTGGCGAGGTGCATGACGGTGCGGCAACCATGGACTGGATGGAGCAGGAGCAGGAGCGCGGCATCACCATTACGTCGGCGGCAACGACGGCGTTCTGGAAGGGTATGGATCGTTCCTTGCCCGAGCATCGCTTCAACATCATCGATACTCCCGGGCACGTCGACTTCACCATCGAGGTGGAGCGTTCGTTGCGCGTGCTCGATGGTGCGGTGTTCGTGCTTTGCGCCGTGGGTGGTGTGCAGCCGCAGTCGGAAACCGTGTGGCGCCAGGCCAACAAGTACCACGTGCCGCGCCTCGCGTTCGTCAACAAGATGGACCGCACGGGTGCCAACTTCGAAAAGGTGGTCGAGCAGCTGAAGGCGCGCCTGGGTGCGAACCCGGTGCCGATGCAGGTGCCGATCGGCGCCGAAGACAACTTCGAGGGCGTGATCGACCTGCTCAAGATGAAGTCGATCGTCTGGGACATGGAGTCCCAGGGCATGAAGTTCGAGTACCAGGACATCCCCGCCAACCTGAAGGAAAAGGCCGCCGAGGCCCATAGCTTCATGGTCGAGGCGGCTGCGGAAGCGTCCGAAGACCTGATGAACAAGTACCTGGAAGAGGGTGACCTCTCCGAGGAAGAAATCATCAGCGGTCTGCGCGCGCGCACGCTGTCCAGCGAGATCATCCCGGTGTTCTGCGGTACCGCGTTCAAGAACAAGGGCGTCCAGGCGATGCTCGACGCGGTGGTGAACCTGCTGCCGTCGCCCGCCGACCGCCCGCCGGTGGCCGGCATGGACGAGGACGACAAGGAAGCCACTCGCAGCGCCGACGACAATGCGCCGTTCTCCGCGCTGGCGTTCAAGATCATGACCGATCCGTTCGTCGGCTCGCTCACGTTCTTCCGCGTCTACTCGGGCACGCTCAATGCCGGCGATCAGGTGTACAACCCGATCAAGTCGCGCAAGGAGCGCATCGGCCGCATCCTGCAGATGCACGCGAACGAGCGTCAGGAAATCAAGGAAGTCCGCGCCGGCGACATCGCCGCGGCGGTCGGCCTGAAGGACGTGACGACCGGCGATACGCTGTGCTCGCAGGACCACGTGATCACCCTGGAGCGCATGACGTTCCCGGAGCCGGTGATCTCGATGGCGGTGGAGCCGAAGACCAAGTCCGACCAGGAAAAGATGGGCATCGCGCTGGGCCGCCTGGCCGCCGAGGATCCGTCCTTCCGCGTGCGTACGGACGAGGAATCCGGCCAGACCATCATCTCCGGCATGGGCGAGCTGCACCTGGACATCATCGTCGACCGCATGCGTCGCGAGTTCAATGTCGAGGCGAACGTCGGCAAGCCGCAGGTGGCCTACCGCGAAACCATTCGCAAGAGCGACGTCAAGGCGGACTACAAGCACGCCAAGCAGTCCGGCGGTAAGGGCCAGTACGGCCACGTCGTGCTCGAGCTGTCGCCGATGTCCGACGAGGACAAGAAGAGCCCGAACGTCAAGGACGATTTCCTTTTCGTCAACGAGATCTCCGGCGGTGTGATTCCGAAGGAATTCATCCCGGCGGTTGAAAAGGGTCTGCGCGAAACCATCTCCAGCGGTCCGCTCGCCGGCTATCCGGTGGTGGGCATCAAGGTGAAGCTGGTGTTCGGCTCGTACCATGACGTCGACTCGTCCGAAACCGCGTTCAAGATCGCCGCGTCGATGGGCTTCAAGGAAGGCTTCCGCAAGGCCGATCCGGTCCTGCTCGAGCCGATCATGAAGGTCGAGGTGGTAACGCCGGAGGACTACGTCGGTGACGTGATGGGCGATCTGAGCCGTCGTCGCGGCCTGCTGCAGGGCCAGGACGACACGCCGTCGGGCAAGACCATCAATGCGATGGTGCCGCTCGGCGAGATGTTCGGCTATGCGACCACCATCCGCTCGCTGACCCAGGGTCGCGCTACCTTCACGATGGAGTTCGACCATTACGCCGAGGCGCCGAACAACATCGCCGAGCAGGTCATCAAGAAGGCCTGATAAGGTCTTCCTCCTTCTACAACACAGTTCTTTCAGAGGTTTGAGACATGGCAAAGGGTAAGTTCGAACGCACCAAGCCGCACGTCAACGTCGGCACGATCGGTCACGTGGACCACGGCAAGACGACGCTGACGGCGGCGCTGACGAAGGTGGGTGCCGAGCGATTCGGCGGCGAATTCAAGGCTTATGACGCGATCGACGCGGCGCCGGAAGAAAAGGCGCGCGGTATCACGATCTCGACGGCGCACGTGGAATACGAATCGCCGAACCGCCACTACGCGCACGTGGACTGCCCGGGCCACGCCGACTACGTGAAGAACATGATCACGGGTGCGGCGCAGATGGACGGCGCGATCCTGGTGTGCTCGGCCGCTGACGGTCCGATGCCGCAGACGCGTGAGCACATCCTGCTGTCGCGCCAGGTGGGCGTGCCGTACATCGTGGTCTTCCTGAACAAGGCGGACATGGTGGACGACAAGGAGCTGCTCGAGCTGGTCGAGATGGAAGTGCGCGAGCTGCTGTCGAAGTACGAGTTCCCGGGCGACGACACCCCGATCATCGTGGGTTCGGCGCGTGCGGCGCTGGAAGGCGACCAGTCGGACATCGGCGTGCCGGCGATCATCAAGCTGGTGGAAGCGCTGGACACGTACATTCCGGAGCCGGTGCGTACGCTGGACAAGCCGTTCCTGATGCCGGTGGAAGACGTGTTCTCGATCTCGGGCCGCGGCACGGTGGTGACCGGTCGTATCGAGACGGGCATCATCAAGGTGGGCGAGGAAATCGAGATTGTCGGTATCCGCCCGACCGTGAAGACGACCGTGACCGGCGTGGAAATGTTCCGCAAGCTGCTGGACCAGGGCCAGGCGGGCGACAACGTGGGTCTGCTGCTGCGCGGCACGAAGCGTGACGAAGTGGAGCGCGGCCAGGTGCTGGCCAAGCCGGGTTCGATCACGCCGCACACGGACTTCGAGGCCGAGGTGTACGTGCTGTCGAAGGACGAGGGTGGCCGTCATACCCCGTTCTTCAAGGGCTACCGCCCGCAGTTCTACTTCCGCACCACCGACGTGACCGGCGCGATCGAGCTGCCGGAAGGCGTGGAGATGGTGATGCCGGGTGACAACGTGAAGATGAAGGTGACCCTGATCGCGCCGATCGCGATGACGGACGGCCTGCGCTTCGCGATCCGCGAAGGTGGCCGCACCGTCGGCGCCGGCGTCGTCGCCAAGGTCACCAAGTAAGTA